>NC_014640.1:4800000-5537698 GCF_000165835.1 Achromobacter xylosoxidans A8 | reverse complement strand
GCCTTGATGCCTTCGCGGTCCTCGGGCTGGCGGCGCACAAGGGAAAGCAGGCGGTCTAGAAGGGATTTGGTGGCGGGTTTGGCTGAGCGAGCAGGAGTCGCTTCGGGAGCAGGGTAAGGGTCAGACATCGTCCGGGAGGACAAGTTATGGAGGGGCCAGCATAACCGATACTGGCCTGCAATTTGTAACGACGGCCCGTTAAATGAAGGGAACCACCGCCATCTGCGCCTTGCAGGCCGCCATTTCGCGGCATCCTCTCAGGGTTGACCCGAGGGGCAGAGTCAGGCTGCCACGTACGGATCGGCGATGCGCATGTCGGCCAGGGTGGCGGTCTCCAGGGCTTCCATGCGCTTGGCGTCGCGGGCCTTGATGTGGTCGTAGCCCAGCGCGTGCAGCACGCCGTGGATGGTGAGGTGCGCGGCGTGGTCCAGCAGGGCCTTGCGCTGTTCGCGGGCCTCGCGCACCAGCACCGGCACGCACATGACGATGTCGCCGCGCGCAACCCCCAGCGGATCCACCCCGTACTCGAAGGTCAGCACATTGGTGGCGTAGTCGCGGCCGCGGAAGTCGCGGTTCAGGCGCCGGCCCTCGGCCGCGCCGACCAGGCGCAGGCTGAGCTCCGCGGCCGAGAACGCCACCAGGCCGTCGTCGGCTGCGGCCGCCAGTGCGCGCTCGGCCCAGCGGCGCAGGCGCCAGCGGGGCAGGCGGGCTTCCTCGACGCCGTACTGTACGGACAGGGACAGTTCAGGCTTCATCTTCGGAGGCGCGGTCGTAGGCGTCGACGATGCGTGCGACCAGCGGATGGCGCACGACGTCTCGGCTGGTGAATCGGGTGGTGGCGATGCCTTGCACCTCGTGCAGTACCTTCACCGCATGCGCCAGACCGCTGTCCTGGCCGCGCGGCAGGTCCACCTGGGACGGGTCGCCGGTGATGACGGCCTTGCTGCCGAAGCCGATCCGCGTCAGGAACATTTTCATCTGTTCCGGCGTGGTGTTCTGCGCTTCGTCCAGGATGACGAAGGCGTGGTTGAGCGTGCGGCCGCGCATATAGGCCAGCGGCGCGATCTCGATGGTCTGCTTTTCGAACAGGCGCTGCACCTTCTCGAAGCCCATCAGGTCGTAGAGCGCGTCGTAGAGCGGGCGCAGGTACGGGTCGACCTTCTGCGCCAGGTCGCCGGGCAGGAAGCCCAGGCGTTCGCCGGCCTCGACCGCCGGGCGCGTCAGCACCAGGCGCTGCACGGTGTCGCGCTCCATCGCGTCGATGGCGCAGGCCACGGCCAGCCAGGTCTTGCCGGTGCCGGCGGGGCCGACGCCGAAGGTGATGTCGTGCTTGAGGATGTTGTTCAAGTAGTCGCGCTGGCGCGGCGTGCGCGGACGCAGGTCGCTGCGCTTGGTGCGCAGGGCGATGCTGTCGCTTTCGTCGTCCAGGGCGGGCAGCGGGTCCGCCTCGCGGGCCTGCTCTTCCTTCAATTCCTGTTCCTGCCGGCCGACGCCGATCTCGACCAGCCCGAGCTGGATATCGTCGACCGACAGGGCGCGGTGCACGGCCTGCTCATGGAAGCGGCGCAGCACCCGGCTGGCCAGCTCCGCCAGCTCGCCTTCGATGGTGACGCGGCTGCCGCGGCGCGAGAGCTTGACGTTCATGCCGTCGGCCAGCTGCCGCAGGTTCTCGTCCAGCGGGCCGCAGAGGTTGGCCAGATGGGTGTTGTCGCCGTCCAGGGTGACGACGATGGGCATGCTGCGGCGGGCGCGGGAGCGGGGAGTGGTCATTCGGCCTCTTGGGGGGTACGGTCCACGTCGGCGACCCGGGCGCGCAGCGAGTTGGTGTGCGCTTCGGTGATGATGACGTCGACCATTTGTCCGATGAGCCGCGCGGGCGCGGCGAAGTTCACGATGCGGTTGTTCTCGGTGCGGCCCATCAGTTCGTTCGGGTCGCGGCGCGAGGGGCCTTCCACCAGCAGGCGCTGGCGCGTGCCGATCATGTTGCGGGCGATCGTGGCCGCCTGCTCGTTGATCAGCGCTTGCAGGCGTTGCAGGCGACGCAGCTTCACGTCCTGCGGCGTGTCGTCCTGCAGGTCCGCGGCGGGGGTGCCCGGGCGGCGCGAATACACGAACGAGAACGAGGTGTCGAAGCCGACGTCCTCGATCAGCTTCATGGTCTTTTCGAAGTCTTCCTCGGTTTCGCCGGGAAAGCCGACGATGAAGTCAGAGGACAGGGTCAGGTCGGGGCGCGCGGCGCGCAGGCGGCGCACCACCGACTTGAATTCCAGGGTGGTGTAGCCGCGCTTCATGCCGGCCAGCACGCGGTCGCTGCCGGCCTGCACCGGCAGGTGCAGGAAGGACACCAGCTTGGGCAGGCGGGCGTAGGCGTCCACCATGCGCTGGGTCATTTCCTTGGGGTGCGAGGTGGTGTAGCGGATGCGCTCGATGCCGGGGATTTCGTGCACGTACTCCAGCAGCATGGCGAAGTCGGCGATCTCGTCGCTGTCCGTCATGCGGCCGCGGTAGGCGTTGACGTTCTGGCCCAGCAGCGTCACTTCCTTCACGCCCTGGTCGGCCAGGTCGGCGACTTCCACCAGCACGTCCTCGAAGGGGCGCGAGACTTCCTCGCCGCGCGTATAGGGCACGACGCAGAAGCTGCAGTACTTGCTACAGCCTTCCATGATCGAGACGAACGCCGTGGCGCCGTCCACGCGGGGGGGCGGCATGTTGTCGAATTTTTCGATCTCGGGGAAGCTGATGTCCACTTGCGAACGGCCTTCGTCGCGGCGGCGCTTGATCAGGTCCGGCAGGCGGTGCAGCGTCTGCGGGCCGAACACCACGTCGACGTAGGGCGCGCGCTTGACGATGGCCTCGCCTTCCTGGCTGGCCACGCAGCCGCCCACGCCGATCACCAGGTTGGGATTGGTTTTCTTCAGGTGCTGCACCCGGCCCAGGTCCGAGAAGACCTTTTCCTGCGCCTTCTCGCGCACCGAACAGGTGTTGAACAGGATGACGTCGGCGTCTTCCGGGTTGTCGGTGAGTTCCAGGCCCTGGTCGCCACGTAGTACGTCGGCCATCTTGTCCGAGTCGTACTCGTTCATCTGGCAGCCGAAGGTGCGGATGTACAGCTTGCGGGGGGAGCCGGCTTGGGCGGCGGGGAGGGCGGCGCTGGCGCCGTCGTGCGCGGCGTCGGCGCGCTTGAGAGTGGTTTCTTGCATGATGGTCGCCGTGACGGGTGTAGATCCCGGGGGCAGAAAGGTAGGAAACCCGGGATTTTAACCCTTGCCCGAATTTGCTTCTTGGTCTGGCGCGTCCAGGCCGTTACGATAGCGTGCTGGGCCGATTCCGGGGTCCAGGAACATTTCTCATTTCCCTGTAGCGGTACCGATGAACACCAATCCCCTGACGCCTTCGGCGGCCGCTCCCGTGACCGACGCCGTGGCGGGCCCCGGGCCCGATCAGTTCCGCAATCCGTTTTCCGCGCTGACCTGGGTGCTGCTGGGCTGCGCCCTGGCGCTGGCCGCCAGCGCCTGCGCGCTGTGGGTGGACCTGCCGCTGGCGGTGTGGATCAAGCAGTCGGTCTCCGAGGGCGTGAACGAATCCTTCGAATGGATCGGCGAGCTCGGCGAAAGCGGCCCCTATATCGGCGTGGCGCTGGCCTTCTATGTGATAGGGCTGGTCGGCCTGGCGCGCGGCTGGCGCAACCCGGTGCGCATGAGCTACGCCAGCATGGCGCGCGGCAGCCTGCTGATGTTGTCGACGATGGCGGTGGGCGGGCTGGTGGTGCTGGTGCTTAAGCGTTCGGTGGCGCGGGCGCGTCCCGAGCTGTTCTTCGAGAAGGGCATCTACGGGCTGGGCGAGTCGTTCTCGCGCGTGCAGCTCTACAACTCCTTTCCCTCCAGCCACACCTATGCGGCGTTCGCCGTGGCGGTGACGCTAGGCATCCTGGCGCCGCGCTGGCGCTGGGTCTTCCTGCTGCTGGCGGTGCTGGTGGCCATGAGCCGGCTGGTCAATCTGGACCACTATCTGTCCGATGTGATGACGGCCGCGGGCATCGCGGTGCTGGTCGGGCATGTGTTGGCGCCCCGGGTGTTGGGCGCCGAATATCAGTGGCCCCTGCGCGCGCCTTGGCGCTGGTGGAAAAAGTAAGGGTTGCTGTTGCTGGCGTTGGCTTGTGCTTCGTAGGTCGCCCGTCGGCGCGGTCGGCGTGGCGGCTCGCGCCCACGATTGCGGTCCGGAGCGTTCGCTCCGGACTGCCCCGTCGTCATCTTCGTCAAGGCCTTCGGCCTTTCCTTCAGATTCCCTCGGGCGCATCGAGGTTGCGAGCCGCCACGCCGCCCGCGCCGACGGGCTACGTGCGTCTTGGCCTGTGGCGCTGCTGGAGCTGTGGTCGGGGGCGAGTCTTGGGCTGCCCGTATTAATCGGCCGCGCGGGCGGCCGATTAATACATACGTCATTGTTTTAAGTGTGATTGTGATCGCTGGCGCGAATGCGGCGATTGGTTTTCTGGTGGTGTCGCCGTCGGGGGGGAGGGATGGTGGCTTGCGTATGAATATCCTCTCGCGCCCGCCACCCAGCCGTCCGCGACGACGTGCGGTCTACGAAGCGACACGGCCTTCGCCTGCAAACCCGCAAACCTGCGAAGAAGCAAAATAAGCCAGTGTCCGGAAGCCGGCCAGGGGCCGGCTCCAGACTACGCCCTACGCGAAATTCACCACGACGCGCCGGTTGGTGCGGCTCTTTTTCTCGATCTTCGTAACGATCACCGCGCCGATCTCGCCGGTGTTGGCCACGTGCGTGCCACCACAGGGCTGGCGATCCACGCCCGGGATTTCGACGATGCGTATGCTGGCGGTGCCGGCCGGGGGCGCAGCGCCCACGGTGCGCACCAGGTCGGGTTCGGCCGCCAGTTGCTCGGGCGTGATGCAGTTGATGCTGACGCCGGTGCGGGCCTCGATCAAGGCGTTCAGGCGTTCGGTCAGGTCGGCCTTGTCCAGCGTGGACTCGGGCAGGTCGAAATCGACCCGCGCCGAGTCGGGTGAAATGCTGCAGCCGGTCACGGGCGCGGGCACCAGCGCGCCCAACAGGTGCAGGCAGGTATGCAGGCGCATGAGCCGGTGGCGCCGCGGCCAATCGATGGCCACCGAGACGCGGTCGCCTACTTGCGGCGTCATCCCGCCTTCCAGCACATGCAGGATGCGCTGGCGGTCGTCGGCATACACGGTGTCGGTCAGCGCCAACGCGCGGCCGTCGGCCAGCGTCAGCGTGCCGCTGTCGCCCGCCTGGCCGCCGCTGCGCGCGTAGCAGACGGTCTCGTCCAGTTCGACGCCTTCGGGGCTGACCGCGATCACGGTGGCGTCGCATCGGTCCAGGTAAGGGTCTTCGTCGAATCGCTTGCGGGTGGCATGCATGTACAGGTCTCCGGATGTTTTTTGATGGGGCGGATTCAGGCCAGGATCTTCAGGCCGCCGGCCGTTTCTATCTGCGCGCTCAGGCGGGGCGGCCCGTCGGCCTGTTCCACCTGGATCAGGTGGTCGGCGCCCAGCCAGGCCAAGCCCTGGCGCAGCAGTCCAGCCTGGGGATGGCTGCCGGACAATTGCTTGAGGACCAGGTCCTGGGGCGGCAGGCTGACGCCGGGATAATTCTCGACGTCCCATTGGATCAACGTGGGCAGCAGGCCGTCGCCGGCCGCGTGGCCGGCTTCGCGCCACGCGGGCAGGCTGCCGTCGTCGGGCACCGTCAGCCGCCAGCGCAACTGCCCGCGTTCCATAGGGATGGCGGGAGGGATGCGCGCGGGATGTTCGGCCTGCATGAGGGTCAGGTCCAGCGGCGCCTCCACCCGAGCCGCCCAATGTGCCAGGTAGGGCCCCTGGGCGATGCGGGCGCGGACTGCGTCCTGATCCAGTCCGAACCAGCGCGGCCGCGCTGGCGCCGGGGCCCGCGGATCGATGGCGATGACTTCGAGGTAGATGCCGCCCGCCATGCCCAGCACCCGGTTGTGGGTGCCCATGCGGGGATGCGCGCCGCCGCCCGAGGGGGCGATGCCTAGCAGTCCGGCGACGTATTCGGCGCCGCTGTCCAGGTCGGCGGCGGCGATGACGAGGTGATCGATGACGAGTTTCATGGTGCGGCTATGGTAGCGAATCCGCGCGGATCCGTACCCGTACACCGTGGCGGCGCCCTGCGGTACAGTGCTCGCGCCCGGCCTTGCGCGCCGGCGCATCGGCCTGACTGACCCCGGCAGCGGACATCGACCCTATGGTTTTCCATCTTTTCGCATTGCTGTTCGCAGTCAGCCTGCTGACCTCCCTGGCGGCCAGCGCGGTGTATTGGCTGCGTTTTGGCCTGAAGGCCAGCGCAACCCGGTTTTGGCTTTTCGTCACGGCATGCGCACTGTTTTCATACCTGATCGGCCTGGCGCTTGTCAGTCATGACCCGTACTTCGATGACAACGGGGTGCAGGAATTCATTCCGTGGCGTTTCCGCTGGGCCTGGGCCTGGATTTTTGCAGGCTTGCTGCAGTTCATTGTCATCCCCTGCGCGTTCGGCTTGCGGGCGGGATTGCGATTCCTGATCCAGCGGAAGCCGCCAGGCGCCGCGCAATAAAAAACCCGCCGCAATGTGAACTGACCCCCGAAAGTTGGACGTAGATCCAACCTTCGGGGGTTTTTACATGACGAAGTACGACGAGCGCTTTAAGCTGCGCGCGGTCAAGAAATGTTTATCAGGGCAACACAGTATTGAGTTGATTGCTGCTGAACTGCAGGTCGACTACTCGATGCTGCGGCGTTGGGTGTCGGGTTTTCAGATCCATGGGCGCGCGGCCTTGGCCAAGAAGTCCGGTCACTATGACGCGCAGTTCAAGCTGAGGGTGTTGAAGCACGCCGAGCGGGAGGGGCTGTCAGACCGAGAGGTGGTCGCGCTCTACGATATTCGGTCAGCGGGTTCGATAGGCCAATGGCGCGCTCAGTATCATAAGCATGGTATTGGGGCGTTGGAGCCCCAGCCGAGAGGACAACGCGCCATGCCACATAAGTATCCCCCCGAGCCAGTGCCCAAAGACATGACCGAGGAGGAGCTACGCGAAGAGGTCGCGAACCTGCGAGCGGAGCTGGACTACCTAAAAAAGCTCGATGCCTTGATCGAAGCGGAAAAGACCCAAGCGCTCGTTGCAAAGCGCAAGTGGTCCAAGAATTGAGGCATAAGCATCCGCTGGAACGGTTGCTGCGCGCAGCCAAACTGTCGCGCAGCACGTTCTACTATCACCTGAAGGCGCAGGGCGCTGCCGATCAGTACGCTGATTTGAAGGCACGCATCAGTGCGGTCTATGCACGCCACAAGGGCCGCTACGGCTATCGCCGGATCACGGCCGCGTTACGCCAGGCGGGGGAATTAGTGAATCACAAAACGGTACAGAAGCTGATGCAGAGGCTGGGCCTGAAGTCGTTGGTGCGAGTCAAAAAGTACCGCTCTTACCGAGGCCAGTCGCATCACGTGGCGGCCAACGTGCTGGCGCGCGACTTCGTTGCTGAGCGGCCGAACCAAAAGTGGGTTACCGATGTGACCGAGTTCAAGGTACGAGGCGAAAAGCTGTATCTGTCGCCGGTCATGGACCTGTATAACGGTGAGATCGTGGCCTATGAGACCAGCCAACGGCCAGTGTTCAAGCTTATTGGCACCATGGTGAAGAAAGCGCTGGCGCGGCTCAAGCCCACCGACAGCCCCATCCTGCACTCAGACCAGGGCTGGCAGTATCAACATCCCCAATACCGCCGCATGCTGGCAGATCGGTCGCTTACCCAAAGCATGTCGCGCAGGGGAAATTGTCTGGACAACGCCGCCATGGAGAGCTTCTTTGGCACGTTGAAGTCCGAATTCTTCCACCTGAATCGCTTCGAAAACGTCGCGCAGTTACAGGCGGGCATCCGCCAGTACATCCGTTATTACAATCACGAACGCATCAAACTCAAGCTAAAAGGCCTGAGTCCGGTGCAGTACCGAGCTCAGGCCTTCGGGCTTTAGCTTCTGATCATCCAACTTCTGGGGGTCAGTTCAATGCGGCGGGTTTCTCTTCAAGCGGAAATAATCAGGCGGCTTCGCCTTCCTCGCCTTCCTTCTTGACCGGCTTGACCAAGTCTTCGCGCTTGACGCCCAGCCACATGGCCAGGGCCGCGGCCACGAACACCGACGAGTAGATGCCGAACCAGATGCCGATGGTCAGGGCCATGGCGAAGTAGTGCAGGGTGGGGCCGCCGAAGAACAGCATGGCCAGCACCATCATCTGCGTCGAACCGTGGGTGATGATGGTCCGCGAGATGGTCTGCGTGATGGCGCTGTTGATGACTTCGTGCACGTCCGCCTTGCGGTACTTGCGGAAGTTCTCGCGGATCCGGTCCATGATGACCACGGATTCGTTCACGGAGTAGCCCAGCACCGCCAGCACGCCCGCCAGCACCGACAGCGAGAATTCCCACTGGAAGAAGGCGAAGAAGCCCAGGATGATCACCACGTCGTGCAGGTTGGCGATCACGCCGGCGACGGCGAACTTCCATTCGAAGCGGAAGCCCAGGTACACCATGATGCCGATGACCACGACGAGCAGGGCCATCAGCCCGTTGTGCAGCAGTTCCTGGCCCACCTGCGGGCCGACGAACTCGACGCGGCGCAGTTCGACGCCGGAGTCGGCGGTCTTCAGCGCGGCCATGACGGTTTCGCTCTGGGTGGCCGAGGTCTGGCCTTCCTGCAAGGGCAGGCGGATCATGACGTCGTGCGAGGTGCCGAAGTTCTGCACCTGGAAGTCGGTGTAGCCCAGCTTGGAGACCACGCCGCGCACGTTTTCAAGCTGCGCCGTCTGGGCGTAGTTGACTTCCATGACCGTGCCGCCGGTGAACTCGATCGACAGGTGGAAGCCGCGGGTGACGATGAAGAAGACAGCCGCCAGGAAAGTGACGAAGCTGATGATGTTCAGCACCAACGCGTGGCGCATGAACGGGATGGTGCGGTGAATACGGAAAAATTCCATTTTTCGCCTTAGGCTTTATCTGTGGCGGGCGGCCGGGCCGCCCGCGCTCATGTTCAGTTGGTCTTCGGTTTCCAGACTTCACCGATGGAGATCGACGTGAGCTTCTTCTTGCGGCCATACCAGAGGTTGGCCAGCGCGCGTACGCCCACCACCGACGAGAACATCGAGGTCAGGATGCCCAGGACGTGCACCACGGCGAAGCCGCGGATCGGGCCCGAACCGAAGGCCAGCAGCGCCAGGCCCACGATCAGCGTGGTGAGGTTCGAGTCGAGAATGGTGCCCCAGGCGCGTTCGAAGCCGTGATGGATGGCCTGCTGCGGACTGGCGCCCGCGCGCAGTTCCTCGCGTATCCGCTCGTTGATCAGCACGTTCGAGTCGATGGCCATGCCCAGCGTCAGCGCGATTGCCGCGATGCCCGGCAGGGTCAGCGTGGCCTGCAGCATGGACAGCAGCGCCAGCAGCAGCAGCACGTTCATGGTCAGGCCGATGGTCGAGAACACGCCAAACAGGTGGTAGTACAGGATGATGAAGACGGCGATGGCCAGGAAGCCGTACAGCGTCGAGTAGAAGCCCTTGGCGATGTTGTCCGCGCCCAGGCTCGGGCCGATGGTGCGTTCCTCGATGATGGACATGGGCGCAGCCAAGGCGCCGGCGCGCAACAGCAGCGCGGTGTCGGCGGCTTCCTCGGAGCTCATGCTGCCCGAGATCTGCACCTGGCCGCCGGCGATTTCGCCGCGGATGACCGGGGCCGTGACCACTTCGCCCTTGCCGTTTTCAAACAGCAGGATGGCCATGCGCTTGCCGATGTTGTCGCGGGTGACGTCGCGGAAGATGCGGGCGCCCTTGGAATCCAGCGTCAGGTGGACGGCGGCCTGCTGGGTCTGCGAGTCGCGGCCGGGCTGGGCGTCCTGCAGGTTTTCGCCGGTCAGGATGACCTGGCGGCGCACCAGGATGGGACGGCCGTCGCGGTCGTTGTAGCGTTCGAGACCGAACGGCACGCTGCCGCCCAGCAGCGCGGCTTGCGCGGCGGGGGTGTCGTCGACCATGCGGATTTCCAGCGTGGCGGTGCGGCCCAGCAGTTCCTTGGCCTTGGCCACGTCCTGCACGCCGGGCAGCTGGACCACGATGCGGTCGGCGCCCTGTTGCTGGATGACAGGTTCGGCCACGCCCAGTTCGTTGATGCGGTTGTGCAGCGTGTTGATGTTCTGCTTGAGCGCGGAATCCTGCACGCGGGTGACGGCGGCCGGGTTCAGGGCGGCCATCAGCAGCGGCTTGCCGTTCTCTTCGCGTTCAGTGAATTCCAGGTCGGGCAGGCGGCTGCGCAGGGTGGAAATGGCGCGGTCGCGGTCGTCCGCGTTGGCGAAGGTGGCGGCAATGGCCAGACCCGAGCGTTCGACGCCGGCCACGTTGACCTTCTGGTCGCGCAGCACCGAACGCACGTCGGCGGCCAGGGAGTCATAGCGGGCGGTCAGGGCGCCCTGCATGTCCACTTGCAGCAGGAAGTGCACGCCGCCGCGCAGGTCCAGGCCCAGGTACATGGGCTTGGGCGCGAACCAGCCCAGGGCGCGCATCCAGGCGGGCGAGGCGGGCAGCAGGTTCAGCGCGACCGTGTAGTGGGGGTCGCCGGCGACGGTGTTGAGGGATCTGTCGATGAGGTCGCGCGCCTGCAACTGCAGGTCGGTCGACGTAAAGCGGGCGCGCACGGTGCCGAGCGTGCCGTTTTGTTCGTAGTAGACCCCTTCATTGGGGATCTTGGCGTCGGTCAGGATCTGATCGACCCGGTTCAGCATGGCTGGATCGACCTTGATCGTGGCCTTGGCGCTGGAAACCTGGACGGCCGGGGACTCGCCGTAGAAGTTGGGAAGCGTGTACAGCAGGCCGATGATGACCGCGACCAGGACCGTAATGTACTTCCAGAGGGGATAGCGGTTCATTGCCGGCTACTTCATGTAAAAGTGATGAAAGGGCCGCCCGGGCGGCGAGCGCGGCGGGCGGCGGCAGGGCCATCAAGCACAAGAGCCCGATGGGGGCTCCTGTGGGACGCTTACAGGGCCTTGATGGTTCCCTTGGGCAGCACGGTCGAGACCGAGGACTTCTGCATGATCACTTCGACGGGCTTGTCGGCCAGTTCGGAGACTTCGACGGTAACGTAGCTGTCGTTGACCTTGGTGACCTTGCCGAGCATGCCGCCGGCGGTAACCACTTCGTCGCCCTTGGCCAGGGCGGCGATCAGATTGCGGTGTTCCTTCTGGCGCTTCATCTGGGGACGGATCATCAGGAAATAGAGGATCACGAACATCAGGATGATGGGCAGCATGCCCATCAGCGCGTTGCCCTCGGGGGCGGCCTGGGCCACGACGAGGCTGGCGGTATCGATAACGGACATTGAATTCTCCTGCGTTTAGTCTGTTTGGGTGTTTATGTCTGTGTTTTTATGCGCCCATCCCCGCGCGAGCCATGGATAGGGCAAGCCGACTATTGTAGCGAGGTTATGCGCGAGCCCTAACTTGGGGCTGTTCGGGAAAAGACAAGAGGTGGCGGGAGGAGGCCCGCCCCTGAGCCGCTGGCCCAGCTTCCCTAAATGATAGCGCGGGAGCGCAGATCGGCCAGCCGCAAGTCGTCCAGGCCCAGTTCGTCGCGCAGGACCTCCAGGCTGTGCTGCCCCAACATGGGAGCCGGACCATAGCGCACAGGAGTGGCCGAGAAGTCCAGCGGGCTGCGCAGCATGGGGGCATTGCCCCCGCGGGGGTGCGGCAGCGACAGGGCGAGATGCCGGTGACATGTCTGGGGGTCTTCGAAAACCTGGGACAGGTCATTGATCGGTCCCGAGGGCACGCCGGCCCGGTCGAAGATCGGGAACAGGTCGGCGCGCCGCCGCCTGGCAAGCAGGGGTGCCAGCAGATCGCGCAGTTCGATTCTGTGAGCGACCCGCAAGGCATTCGTGGAAAAGCGCGGATCGTCCACCAGCCCTGGCTGGTCCAGGATCTCGCAAAGGGCGTGGAACTGGGTGTTGTTGCCGGCGGCCAATATCATGCGGCCGTCGGTGCAGGCGAACACTTCGGAAGGGGCCGCGATGGGGTTGGTGTTGCCTTGCCTGCTTGGCAACTGCCCCGACATGAGGTAGCCCACCGCCAGGTGCCCGTTGAGGGCCACTGAAGCGTCCAGCATGGAAGCGTCCACGAACTGGCCCATGCCGGATTGCCGCTGGTGCAGCACGGCGCCCAGGATGGCGATGGCCGCGTACAGGCCGGTGACGACGTCCGTGATGGGAATTGCTGTGCGCATGGGCTCGCCGCCGGGCGCGCCCTCGGCGTGTCCGCAAGTGCTCATTACACCGGCCAGTCCTTGCAGGATAAAGTCGTAGGCTGGCCGCCGCGCGTAGGGGCCGTCCTGTCCGAAGCCGGTCAATGAGCAGTAGACCAGGGCGGGCTTGGCCGCGGCCAACGCGGCCTGGTCCAGTCCGTACTTGGCCAGGGTTCCGACCTTGTAGTTTTCCATGACGACGTCGCAGCGCAGCGCCAGATCGCGTACCAGTTCCGCACCTTCAGGCGTGGAAATATCCACCGTCACGGAATGCTTGCCGCGGTTGTAGGCCAGGTACAGCGCGGAGTCGTTGCTGTCGCCGCCGTGGCCGTCAGGCAGGAAGGGGCCCATGCGACGGGTATCGTCGCCTTCGCCGGGACGTTCTATCTTGTAGACGGTGGCGCCCATGTCGGCCAGGATCTGGGTGCATAGCGGTCCGGCGATCACGCGTGTCAGGTCCAGGACTTTGACGCCTTCCAGGATACGGGGGCTCATGGCTTACTCCAGGCGGATGCCGGCTTTGGCGATGACGTCGGCCCAGCGGCCGGCTTCGTCGGCGATGAAGCTGTCGAATGCCGCGGGCTTGCCGCCGACCGGATCGATGCCATAGCCGATCAGTTGGGCGCGCACATCGGGTTGGTCAAGCACGCGCTGGACCGCCGCGGAAATCTGCTCGGCGCGCTCGTCCGGCACCTTGGCGGGAGCCAGCATGCCGATCCAGCTGCCCACGACGAAATCGGGTACCCCGGCCTCCGCCATGGTGGGGACGTCGGGCGCACCGGGCCACCGGCTGGCGCTGGTCATGGCCAGCGCGCGCAACTTGCCCGCCTTGACCTGCGGCATCATGGTTTGCACCGAATCGAAGATGGCGGCCACCTGCCCGGAGTAAAGGTCGGGTAGCGCGGGTCCCACGCCTTTGTAAGGCACATGGGTGATGCGCAGGCTGTTGACCTGGGCGAACTCTTCCGCCGCCAGATGCGCGCCCGAGCCTGCGCCGCTGGAGGCGAACGTGGCGCTGTCGGGATTCGCCCGCGCCCAGGCCAGGAATTCCTCCAGATTGCGGGGCGGCAGGCGGGCGCTCGATACCAGCAGCAAAGGAATGCGGCCGAACAGGCTGATCCCGCGCAAGTCGCGCAGCGGATCGTAGGTCATGTTCTTATAGAGGCTGGGGTTGATGGCATGCGCCATGACGACGACCAGGAAGGTATAGCCGTCGGGCGCGGACCGGGCGACGGCGGCCGAGCCGATCTGACCGTTGGCACCGCCCAGGTTTTCGACGACTATCGGTTGGCCGATTTCGTCGCTCAGCTTGCGGGTCACGAGCCGCGCGACCGCATCCGATACGCCGCCCGCGGTATACGGCACCACCACGCGCAGCGGCTTTTCCGGGTATGCGGCGCCCGCGCTGCCCGCGCCAGCAAGAAGGCCGGCCATGGCTAGGGCGGCGATACTTTTACTGATGATCCGGCTCATGCTGTATGTCTCCTCTGTTTTTTATGGGACTGCGTGATTCGCGGCCGGGTCAGGGCCTGTTTGCGGCGCTATGACGGGGCGATCCAGCCATGTTCAATCCAACTCCGGGGAATTTGCATGGGATGGTCTAGCAGCATCTGGGCATAGGACTTTCCCAAGGGATCCGAACGCAGGCTGGACATTCCGCCGCCGCCCAGGGCCTCGTTCAGCACGAAGTTCATGGCGTGCAAACCAGGCACGTCGAAGCGCTCGACCGGGCCATGTGCCAGGTGCGCGAAGTACACGCGCACCTGCTCTGCGCCCAGTTGCCTGCGGATCAGGGGAAGGAACTCGGGGCGGCGCGCGATGACGCCGATGTTCTCCGTATCACCCTTGTCGCCGCTGCGCGCCCAGGCCAGCGCCTGCAGCGCGACAGTCGCCAACGGGCCTTCATCCGGCGTTGCGGCTGGCTCGTCCCGCTCCGTCTCCGGTTCGGCTTGCGCCGCGGCAAGGTGGGCGGGCTGCGCGTCGCCGGCCGCAGGCGGTACGGGGATGACGCGGTCTTCCAGCAGCACGTGCTCTTGCAGCAGAGTTTTCGGCAACAGGAAGGAGTGGACGCGTACCACTGGCTGGATATCGGAGCGTCCCTGGAAGGACGAGCGGGTGCCCGGCCCCATGGAGGTTCCGGCGGAAGCGCATTCGCGTTGCAGAAAGCCCAGGCCCGCGGCCGATTCATGCCGGACCACGATGCGCAGGACAATCTCCCGGGTGGGGAGATGCCGGGCATGCGGGCCGTAGAGTGCTTCGCAGCCCAGCATTTCCACGCAGGTTTCCCGATAGTCCGCGAGACCGTGTTCACGCAGCATCCGCCGGCTGCGGTCCAGCAGCGCCGCGGCGGTCTTGTCAGCCTTTGCGCGGGCTGCGGGGCCGCGGATGGCCAGCATGGTCGCCAGTTGGTAGCCGTCGCGCCAGGTTGCATTGGCCTTGTAAGTGCTTGTGGGGGGACGTCCACGAGCGCCGCCGACCGAGACGCGGTCCGCGTCAAGCTGCGTCACGTGGACGTGCCGGAAGTCGCAGGTGACGTCGGGCATCAGGTAGCTGGCGGGATCGCCGATTTCGTACAGGACCTGTTCGGCGACGCACCCTGCAGCGATCAGGCCGCCGGTGCCGGCGGGTTTGGAAAGGACGAAGCTGCCGTCCGCGGCGCAATCGATGACGGGATAGCCCATGTTGTCCCACCCTGGCACCGATTGCCAATCGGTGTACAGACCGCCGGTGGCCTGCGCGCCGCATTCGATGACGTGGCCGGCGAGCGTGCCGGCGGCGAGCTTGTCCCACTCGTCCCAGGCCCAGCCATGTTCGTGGGCCAGTACGCCCAGCACCATGGCGCTGTCGACGCAGCGGCCGGTAACGATGATCTGGGCGCCCTGCGCCAGCGCCAGCGCGATGCCCCGGGCGCCTGTGTAGGCATTGGCGGAGTACGGTGCTTCGGGCAGGCCGTCTACGCCCGATTCGCGCAGCCCGGGCAGCAGAGGCAGGATGTCGTCGCCGCTGACGACGGCGATGCGAGGCGCCAGCCCTTGGCGCGCCGCGGCCTGCGCCAGGGCATCGCGGCATGCCAGGGGGTTCAGGCCTCCCGCGTTGGCCACCACGCGTATGCCGCGCTCCAGGATACGGCTCAATTGCGGCGCCATCGCCGCCTGGACGAAGTCGGTGGCGTATCCCAGCGCCGGATCCTTGTCGCGAGCACGGGCCAGGATGGACATGGTGGTTTCGGCCAGGTAGTCATACACCAGGTACTGCATGCCGGGGACGTCCAGAAGTTGCGGCGTGGCGGTGGCGGAATCGCCCCAGAATCCACTGGCGCCGCCGATGCGCACGGCGCTCATGGCGTGGCCTGCAAGGCGGGTTCCTGGACGATGCGCAGCAAGGGCTGATCCTTGGCGGCTTGGCTGCCCGCCTGAGCCGCCAGATCGGTGATACGGCCGGCGACCGGGGCGTACAAGGTGTGCTCCATTTTCATTGCCTCCATGATGATCAGCGGATCACCCTCGCTGACGTGGTCGTCTGCCGCCACCGAGAGATGCAGGATGCGGCCCGTGAACGGCGCCGTGAGCGTGCCGCTGGCAAGCGCGCCAGCGCGGGACCGGTGCGCAGGCGGCATTTGGAACTCCCAGGCCTGTCCCCGGTGGAACAAGCCCATTGCGTCCGGTCCCGGCGCTATCCAGATACTTTCGCGGACGCCGTCCACCTCGGCTTCCAGGCGGCTGCGGTCCAGGCCTTGCCAACGGGCGCCGCGCAGTTCGAGCCGAGCGGGTCCGGCGCCGCTTCCGGCGGGCGTGATCTCGATCCACCAGCCGCCGGCTCTGCCCGTCACCGAGACGTCCCAACGACCTGCATCCAGCGTCAAGGCGACGCGCCAAGGACGCGATGCCGGAAGCGGCGGCGCGAGTTCGGGACCGGCGGAGTCCATCATGCAGGCGTGGGCGGCAAAGGCAGCCCACGCCACGGCCGCCGCATCGGGAATGGGGCGCGCGGCCAGGCTGGCGCCGAAGCGTTCTTCGACAAACCCGGTATGAACGCCCGAGGCGGCGGCGAAGACCGGATCGTGCAGGCAGTCGGCCAGGAACGATTGATTGGTGGGCACGCCCAACGCGACGCATTGTTCCAGCGCCCGCAGCAGTTTGCGGCAGGCTTCCTCGCGATTGCGGCCGTGGGCGACCAGCTTGGCGATCATCGAATCGTAGTAGGGCGGGATGGCGCCACCCTCGGTCAGGCCGTGGTCGATCCGCAGGCCCGGCATTTCCAGGGGAGGACGCCAGCGCCGCATGACACCGGTTTGCGGCAGGAAGCCGGCGGGCACGTCCTCGGCGGTAAGGCGCAGTTCCATGGCGTGGCCGTCGATGCGCACCGCTTCCTGGGCGATGTCCAGCATTTCGCCCGCGGCGACGCGCAATTGCCATTCGACCAGATCCAGGCCCGTGACGGCTTCGGTCACTGCATGCTCGACCTGCAGCCGGGTGTTCATTTCCATGAAGTAGTAGCTGCCGTCGGGAGCGAGCAGGAATTCCATCGTCCCGGCGCCCTGGTAGCCAAGCGCGCGGGCGCTGCGCACGGCGGCTTGTCCCATCGATGCGCGCAGCGCGTCGTCCACGGCCGGGGACGGGGCTTCTTCGATGATCTTCTGGTGGCGGCGTTGCACCGAACAATCGCGTTCGCCCAGGTGGATGACGTGGCCGTGGCTGTCGGCCAGCACCTGGATTTCGACATGGCGCGGCCGCTCGATGGCCTTTTCCAGGATCAGCTCGTCGGAGCCGAACGCGGCTGCGGCTTCGGAGCGGGCGGAGGCGAGCGCCGCCGGCAGCGCGGCCGGGTCCCGCACCAGCCGCATGCCGCGGCCTCCGCCGCCTGCCGCCGCTTTCACCATGACGGGAAATCCGATGTCGCCGGCGGCGCGGACGAAGGCGTCGATGCTCTGGTCGGCGCCCTGATAGCCGGGTATGCAGGGCACATCGGCGCGGCTCATTGCGGCCTTTGCCCGAGCCTTGTTGCCCATGGCGCCGATAGCCGCAGCCGGCGGGCCGACGAAGACCAGCCCGGCTTGCTCCACGGCCGCCGCGAACGCTTCGTTCTCCGCCAGGAAGCCGTAGCCGGGATGGACTGCGTCGGCGCCGGTGGCGCGCGCCGCTGCCAGCACCGCCTCGATATTCAGATAGGAATCGGCGGGTGCCGGTCCGCCGATCCGCGCGGCCAGGTCGGCTTCGCGGACATGTAGGCTGTCGGTGTCGGCGTCCGAGTAGACCGCCACGCTGCGGTAGCCGAGCTTGCGCGCGCTGCGCATGATGCGGCGTGCAATCTCGCCGCGGTTGGCGATCAGCAGGGTGTGGAAGGGTCGGACAAGCTTGGAGTGGATCATGTGATTCTCACTATGGGACCAGCAGGCTGGTGCAGGCCTGGCGCACGTCTTCGGCGGCAATGGTTTCGGCCCAGCGCGGAGGCTGGCGCTTGCGGAAAGCCTCGATGCCTTCGGCGCCTTCGTCGCGCAGGCAGCGGGCGAACAGCGCGGCCGCGCGATCGAGTGCGCCATTGGCGGCGGCAGGGGGTGCGGAGCATTCGGCCAGCAGGGGCTTGATCAGCGCGTTGGCGCGCGGCGCGCAGGCGCATATGTCGCTAAGCCAGCGCGCCAGCAATATGTCGAGCGATGCGCTGTCGTCAGCCAGTTCGTCCGCCATTCCCAGGCGCAGGGCTGCCTCTCCATGAATCCGCTCGCCGCTGATCCCCAGCCGGCGCGCGACGCGCAACCCCAGCCGCGCCACGACAAAGGGGGCGATCTGCGCCGGAATCAGGCCCAGCCGCGTTTCGCTCAGCGCGAAGCGCGCGTCCCGAGTCGCCAGCACGATGTCCGCCGCGCAGGCCAGGCCCATGCCGCCGCCCATCGCCGCGCCTTCCACGGCGGCGATGACCGGCATGGGCAGCGCCGCCAGACGCTCCATGAAGCGGCCGAACTCGCGGTTGCGCGCCGCTACGGGGTCGGGCTGCGGCGCGGGTTCGCCAAGATGCGCGGAGAAGTTGCCGACGTTGCCGCCGGCACTGAAGAAGCCGCCGCTGCCACGCAGGATCACCGCCCGAGGCGGCGGCTCGCCGGGCGCGCCGGCAATGGCGCGGTCCATTTCGGCCACGACTTCGGCGCCCAGCGCGTTGCGCGTTTCGGGACGATTGAGCGTCACGAACAACAAGCCGCGCAGGCGCGTGACGATCAGATGCTGATAGACGTGTTCCATGGGGCCTCAGGCTTTCTTGGCCATCAGGCCCATGTGGCGGGCGATCACCATCAGCATGACCTCGTCGGCGCCTCCGCCGATGGAGCACAGCCGGTAGTCGCGATAGGCGCGGGACACCGGGTTGTCCCAGGTGTAGCCCATGCCGCCCTGGAATTGCATGCACCAATCGGTGATCTCGCGCGACAGGCGTCCTGCCTTCAGCTTGGCCATGGACGCAAGCTCGACGACGTCGCCGCCTTCGATATAGGTTTGGGTCGCAAGATAGATCAGCCCGCGCAGCGCCTCCAGTTCGGTCTTGAGTTCGGCCAGTTTGAACTGGATGTACTGGTTGTCCAGCAGCGGGCGGCCGAAGGCCTGGCGTTGCCGCAGGTAGTCCACGGTCTCCTGAATCCACATGATGGCGGCCAGCCGCCGCGCTGCGCCGTCCAGACGCTCTTCCTGGAACTGCTTCATCTGGTAGATGAAGCCCATGCCTTCCTCGCCGATGCGGTTGCGCACGGGCACGCGGACTTCGTCGAGGAAGATCTGCGCGGTGTCCGAACTCCACATGCCGAGCTTGCGGATCTTCTGCACCTCGACGCCGCGCACGCGTTTGCCGTTTTCCCGCAGCGGCACCACGATGAGCGACTTGTTCTTGTGCGGATTGCCCTCGGAGGTATTGCACAACAGGCAGATCCAGTCTGCCTGGGTGCCATTGGTGATCCACATCTTCGATCCGCTGATCACATAGTCGTCGCCGTCGCGCCGCGCGCGGGTCTTGAGAGATGCCACATCCGATCCCGCGCCCTGTTCGGATACGCCGATGGACGCGACCGCCTCGCCAGCTATCGCGGGCGCCAGGAACTCCTGGCGCAGCGCGTCGGAGCCGAACGCGGCCAGCGCGGGGGTGGCCATATTGGTCTGTACGCCGATGCCCATCGCGACTCCTTGCGCGCGGGCGTATCCCATGGCCTCGGAGGCCGCCATGGCGTATGAGAAGTCCAAGCCCAGGCCACCGTAGGCTTCGGGCTTCGTAATGCCCAGGTATCCCAGTGGCCCCATCTTCCTGAACAGTTCGCGCGCCGGGAAGATCTCGGCGGCTTCCCATTCGTCCACGTAAGGGTCGATCTCGGCGGCGATGAAGCGCCTGAGGCTGTCCATCAGTTCGCGGTGTTGCTGGGTGTAGAGCATGTCGTCTCCTTGGTTCTGGTTATTGGTTTCAGAAGCGCGGCACGCCGAATTGCATCGGCTGCGGCGATCGCGCCTGGCCTTCGGCGATGGTGGCAAGCACGAACGCGAGCACCGCGCGGGTGTCCCGCGGATCGATCACGCCGTCGTCGAGCAAGTGTCCGCTGGTGTAGAAGGCGCGGGCCTGCCGGTCGAAATTCGCGATGACTTCGGCCTTCTGTGCGGCCAGGGCCGCCTCGTCAACGGGACGTCCGCCGCGTTCGGCTTGCTGGCGGGCGATGATCTCCAGCGTGCCGGCCGCTTGCTCGCCGCCCATGACCGCGGTGCGGGCATTGGGCCACGAGAAGCAGAAGCGGGGGCGGAATGCGCGTCCGCACATGCCGTAGTTGCCCGCGCCGAAAGAGGCGCCGCAATGGATGGTGATCTGCGGCACGCGGGAGTTGGACAGAGCCTGGATCATCTTCGAGCCATGCTTGATCATGCCGGCCTCTTCCGAGGCGCGGCCCACGATGAAGCCGGTGGTGTTCTGCAAGAACAGCAGCGGCGTGCCGGATTGATTGCAGAGATGGATGAATTGCGTTGCTTTGGTCGCGCCTGCAGGATCGATGGGACCGTTGTTGCTGACGACTCCCACCGCGTGGCCGTCGATGCGGGCATGTCCGCAGATTGTCTGCGCGCCATAGTCCGGCTTGAAGTCGAGCCAAAGAGAATCGTCCACCACGCGAGCAATGATTTCCCGCATATCGATGGGCCGGCGGTGCTCCAGCACCATGACGCCAGCCAATTCGTCCGGATCCAGGCGTGGCGGAGTGGCGATGCCCGCGGCGGCCGCCCGCGGCCAGGGCAGGGTGTCCAACACCGCGCGGGCGATGGCGATGGCGTGGGCGTCGTCTTCCGCCACGTATTCGGCCAGGCCGCTGATGCGGGCGTGCATGTCGGCGCCGCCCAGTTCTTCGGCGCTGGCCACTTCGCCCGTCGCCGCTTTGAGTAACGGGGGGCCGGCGAGGAACGCCTTGGCCTGTCTGCGCACCATGATTACGTAGTCGGACAGGCCCGGCATGTAGGCGCCGCCCGCGGTCGATGAGCCATGCACCACGGTGATGACCGGCAGGCCGGCGGCCGACAGGCGCGCCAGGTTGTAGAACATGCCGCCGCCGCGGATGAATTTGTCGACTCGGTACTTGCGCAGGTTGGCGCCGGCGGACTCCACCAGATGCACGAAGGGCAGGCGGTTCTCGAGCGCGATCTCCTGGCAGCGCATGAGCTTCATATTGCCGGCTTCCGTGAGCGCGCCGGCCTCGATGCCGGAGTCCGTGGCGATGACCATGCAGCGCACGCCGCTGACGTAGCCGATCCCGGCGATCTGCGACCCTCCCGGTACGCAGGCGTCCAGGTCGGCGCCATCCATGCCGTATCCCGCCAGCGTCGCCAGCGGCAGGAAAGGCCGGCCAGGGTCAAGCAGGCGGTCGACACGTTCACGCGGCAACAAGGCGCCGCGCCGAGCGAAGGCCGGTGCGGCGCGCTCGGACGCGTCGCGGGCGCGTTGTTCAAGCGCCCGCATTTCTGCGATGAGGGCCAGCATGCCGGCGCGTTGTTCGGTGAAGGCGGGGGATCCGGCGGGAAGGCGGGATTGGTAGGGAATCATGTCTCGTCGCGGTTATGTTTTTCGTGGCTGCAGGCCGTTGTGGAGACATTCCAGGCCAGCTGCGCAGACGCGGCAACGACTATCTGTCCGTGTGTGCACAATGTGCACAATCCGCCTCGCTGACAATCTCGCTATGATCGACCCATCTGGACTAGACCCCTGGAATGCCGACCATGCCGCGCGCAACTGCCACACGATCCTGTTCCCCCGTTTCGGCGTCGCGGCCCGTGCGCGGAGCACAGAGCATCGGCCGGGCGTTGGACCTGCTGCGGCTACTGAGCGTCGAACAGGCGGGCGGCATGGCGCTGCGCGACCTGGTGGCGCATTCGGGGCTCGACCGGACGACCGCATATCGCATGTTGTCGGTGCTCGTATCCGCTGGCTATGCAAGGCGCGACGCGGTCAGCGGCGCCTATTGCCTGGGATTGGAGTCGATGGGGATGGGCCTGGTGGCGTTGGCGCAGGCGCCGCTGACGCAGATCTGTGTTCCCGTCATGAAGGCGCTGGCGCGCCGTTCGGATGAGCACACTTTCCTGGTGGTCCGTAGTGGCGACTACAGCCACTGCCTGCATCTGGAGGAAGGTTCGCGCCCCATCCGGTCCTACGCCGATTACGTGGGAGGAGCGCGTCTGCTGGGGTTGGGTATTCCCAGCTTTGCGTTGCTGGCGCAATGGGACGACGACAGGATCGGAGCGCATTTCGAACGCCACCGGCGGCAATACCTGGCGAAAGACCTGTCGCTGTCGAAATTGCTGCGCTGGGTTCGGCAGGCGCGCACGCAAGGCTATACCCAGGTGAGCGGCCAAGGCGTGGGGGGAGTGGGCGTGGCATTCGCCGTCGGCGCCAGCGGCACCGCGGCGCTAGGGATAGTTGCGCCGGCGAACCGCATGCCGCGCAGTCGCGGCGCGGAATTGGCGCAGGCCATCGACGAGGAGCTTCGCCGCTTCCAGATCGGCCCCCGCCGCTAGCCCGCGCCGCGCTCTACTCGATGCCGCGCTCCCGGTCTGCCGCGAACTGCGCGCGCCAGGCGTCGAAGCGGCCCTCGGCGATGGCTTCGCGCATTTCCTTCATGATGGTCAGATAGAAATGCAGGTTGTGCAGGGTGTTCAGGCGCGCGCCGGTGATTTCGTTGGCGCGCTGCAGGTGGTGCAGGTAGGCCCTCGAGAAGTTCGCGCAGGTATGGCAGCCGCAGCTGGGATCCAGCGGGCGGGTGTCGTCGCGGTATTTGGCATTGCGGATCTTGACGTCGCCGAAACGCGTGAACAGCCAGCCGTTGCGGGCGTTGCGGGTGGGCATGACGCAGTCGAACATGTCCACGCCGCGGCTCACGCCCTCGACCAGGTCTTCCGGCGTGCCCACGCCCATCAGGTAGCGCGGCGCCTGGGCCGGCAGCTTGGGCGTGACGTGCGCCAGGATGCGCATCATGTCTTCCTTGGGCTCGCCGACCGACAAGCCGCCGATGGCGTAGCCGTGGAAGCCGATCTCTTGCAGCCCGGCCAGGGATTCATCGCGCAGGGCTTCGTACATGCCGCCCTGGACGATGCCGAACAGGGCGTTGGGGTTCTGCAGGCGGTCGAATTCCTCGCGCGAGCGGCGCGCCCAGCGCAGCGACATGCGCATGGAGCGGGCGGCTTCTTCGACGGTGGCGGGCCGGCCGTCGATTTCATAGGGCGTGCATTCGTCGAACACCATGACGATGTCGGAATTCAGCGAGCGCTGGATGCGCATGGATTCTTCCGGCGTCAGGAACAGCCGCGCGCCGTCGATCGGCGAGGCGAACTTCACGCCTTCCTCGGTGATCTTGCGCATGCCTTGCAGGCTGAACACCTGGAAGCCGCCGGAATCCGTCAGGATGGGCTTGTCCCACTGCATGAAGCCATGCAGGCCGCCGTGCTTTTCCATGATTTCCGTGCCCGGGCGCAGCCACAGGTGGAAGGTGTTGCCCAGCACGATCTGCGAGCCGATTTCCTTCAGTTCGTGCGGCATCATGGCCTTGACGCTGCCATAGGTGCCGACTGGCATGAAGATGGGCGTCTCGACCACGCCGTGGTTCAGCGTGATGCGGCCGCGGCGGGCGCCGCCGTCGGTGGCGAGCAGTTCGAAATTCAGTCCGGTCATGGGGCGGGGGACTCGATAAACATGGCGTCGCCATAGCTGAAGAAGCGGTAGCGCTCGGCGACGGCGTGGGCGTAGGCGCGGCGTATCGGTTCTACGCCGGCCAGCGCCGACACCAGCATCAGCAGGGTCGACTGGGGCAGGTGGAAGTTGGTGACCAGGGCGTCGATGACGCGGTAGCGGTAACCGGGGGTGATGAAGAGACGGGTGTCGCCCTGGGCGGCGGCCAGCGGCAGGCCGGGGGCGGTGCGCCCTTCGGTCTGGGCGGCCGCGGATTCCAGGGCGCGCACGCTGGTGGTGCCGACGGCGATGACCCGGCCGCCGCGGCTGCGGGCGGCGGCGATCGCGTCGACCGTGGCTTGCGGCACGGTGAACCATTCGGCGTGCATGACGTGGTCGGCCAGATTGTCCACGCGCACCGGCTGGAAGGTGCCCGCGCCCACGTGCAGCGTGACGAAGGCGCGCTCGACGCCCATCGCGGCCAGGCGGTCCAGCGTGGGCTGGTCGAAATGCAGGCCGGCAGTGGGGGCCGCCACGGCGCCGGGCTCGCGGGCATAGACCGTTTGGTAGCGCTCGTCGTCGCCGGTATCGGCTTCGTGCGTGATGTAGGGCGGCAGCGGCGTCGCGCCGTGGGCATCCAGCAAGTCCAGCACGGGGCCGGGGAAGCGGATGTCGAAGAGTTCGCCTTCGCGGCCCAGCACGGTGGCGTCGAAGGCGTCGGCCAGGCGCAGCACCATGCCCGGGCCGGGCGACTTGCTGGCGCGCACGTGGGCCAGGACCCGGTCGGGCTCGGTGATACGCTCGACCAGCACCTCGATCTTGCCGCCGGTGATCTTGTGGCCGTTCAGCCGCGCCTTGATGACGCGGGTGTCATTGAAGATCAGCAGGTCTTGCGGACGCAGCAGCGCGGCCAGGTCGGCGAACTGCCGGTCATGCAGCTGGCCAGCGCCGTCCAGGTGCAGCAGGCGGCTGCCAGTGCGTTCGGCGGCGGGCGCCTGGGCGATGAGCTCGGGCGGCAGTTCGTAGTTGAAATCGGCAACGGTGAGGGACTGGGTCACGCGGCTATCCGTCCGGCAAGGGCGGCAAAAAGAGGGGCGAAAACGAGCCGGGCAGGCCCGGGGCAACCCTGTATTGTAAAGCGGCCGCAAAATCGAGGCGCCCGGCCGGGGGACGGAAGGCCGCCACGCCCGCGGTTCAGCGCGATGGGCTCCATCCCAGCCGGCGCGAACAATCCGCCGCGGCCGCGCTCAGCGCCCGCACGGGTTCGCCGTCCGGCGACAGGTCGAAGCTGCCGTGCAGCCCCAGGCTGGTGAAGGCGCCGGCCAGATGGCCTTGCGCGTCCAGCACCGGCACCGCGGCCGAGGCGATGCCATGCAGCAAGTGACCGCTGACGCTGGCGTAGCCGCGCTGGCGCGTCGCCTGCCATTGCCGGCGCAGCGCGGCGGCGGGATCGGCGGGCGGTTCGGTTGCGTCCAGCACCCGGGCGGCATCGGGGTCATGGGCGCGCAGCGCATCCCACTCGGCCAGCGCCCGCGGCAGGGCCAGGGATTCGGGCAGCCAGGCGGCGAAGACCCGGCCGGTGGCGCTGTTGAGCAGCGGCAGCACCGAGCCCACCCGCACGTTGACGGTCACCGGCAGCCGCGCGTCGCGCCATTGCACGATGGTGGGGCCGTGCTGGCCCCAGACGGAAATGAATACGGTCTGGCCGATGGCGGCGCTCAGGCCGTCCAGGCTGCCAGCGGCCAGCTTCACGAAATCCACCTCGGCCAGCGCCGCCAGCCCGGTGTGCAGGGCCTGCGGGCCTAGCCGATAGCGGGCGCTGGCCGCGTCCTGCTCTACATAACCGCGCCGCTCCAGCGACACCAGGTAGCGGTGCACCTTGGCACGCGGCATGTCCAGGCTGCGGCCCAGTTCGGACACGGACAGGGCGCCGCCCAATTCGGCCAGCCGGGTCAGCACGTCCAGGGCGATTTCGGCTGATTGGATCCCCGTGCTGCTATCTGTTGACATGAATTTGTCTCTTATTAGAATACGTGTATCACTAAAAAATACAGCGCCAGCCAGTCACTGGCAACGTGGAGACCAGCAATGACGCAGCCGCACCGCGCCGCGAGCCTCTGCGGACAAACCCGCAGCGGGCCCCCGAGGTACCCGCCCGCCGGGTTCCCCGCCGTATAACCAGAGTTCCACGCCGTAGCGGATCGGCGCCAAGCATAAGACATCCGCGTATCCAAGGAGACTCCGCATGACCCCTAGTCGTACCCTCATGGCCGCCACGCTGGCCGCCCTGCTGGCCGCGGGCGCCGCGCCCGCGCTGGCCCAGGTGAAAATCGGCGCCACCCTGTCCACCACCGGTCCCCAGGCTTCGCTGGGCATCCCCGAACGCAACACCATCAGCCTGCTGCCCACCGAGATCGGCGGCGTCAAGGTCGAGTACGTGGTGCTGGACGACGCGTCCGACACCACCCGTGCGGTCAGCAATTCCCATAAGCTGATCTCGGAGAACAAGGTTGATCTGATCGTCGGCTCTTCCACCACGCCCAACACCATGGCCATGCTGG
Source organism: Achromobacter xylosoxidans A8 (assembly GCF_000165835.1). Lineage (NCBI taxonomy): Bacteria > Pseudomonadati > Pseudomonadota > Betaproteobacteria > Burkholderiales > Alcaligenaceae > Achromobacter > Achromobacter xylosoxidans. Next base: position 5,511,670 of record NC_014640.1, on the reverse strand, counting down.
ACACCGTGGCCAGCGGAACCACGCCCGTGATCACGCTGGCCTCGTCGGCGCGGCTGATCGAGCCGGTGGACGACAAGCGCCGCTGGGTGTTCAAGACCCCGCACTCCGATTCGCTGATGGCAGAAGGCATTGCGCGGCACGCCGCGGCCAACGGCGTGAAGAAGCTGGCCTTCATCGGCTTCAACAACGCGTTGGGCGAGACCTTCTGGGTGGAAATCGAGAAGGCGGCCAAAAAGCACGGTATCGAGGTGGTGGGCAAGGAAGCCTTTGCGCCCACGGATACTTCCGCCGTGGCCCAGACGCTGAAGGTGATCGGCGCGGCGCCTGACGCCGTGGTGGTCGGCGCCTCGGGCACGCCTGCCGCCATGCCGGCCCGGGCGCTGCGCGAGCGCGGCTACAAGGGCAAGATCTATTTCAACCACGGCGTGGCCAACAACGACTTCCTGCGGGTCTGTGGCGATGCCTGTGAGGGCGCCTGGGTGCCGGTGGGGCCGGTGATGGTGGCCGACCTGCTGCCGGATACCAACCCCGTCAAGTCCACCGCCCAGGCCTTCGCCAAGAAGTACGAGGCGGCCAACGGCGCGGGCACGGTGTCCCTGTTCGCCGCCTATACCTGGGACGTCGGCCTGCTGCTGCAGCAGGCCGTCCCGGTGGCGCTGAAGACCGCCAAGCCCGGCACGCCCGAGTTCCGGGCGGCGCTGCGCGATGCGCTGGAAAACGTCAAGAACCTGCCCACCGCGACCGGCGTGGTCAATATGAGTCCCACCGACCACAACGGGCTGGATGAGCGGGCGCTGGTGATGGCGACCGTCGCTTCCGGCAAGTGGCGGCTGCAGAAGTAGGGAGCATTTCGCTCCTTCGGGCGTGGCGGGAGGAAGGCCCACCACGCCGCAATCCTTCCAGGTTTTGTATGCTCTCGGTTTTGCAGGACGAGCAACCGGGTGGGCGTGGCATGACGGGACGAGCGAATATGCGTATGGGCGGGCTGAAGCGATGGCTGGCCGGCGGGCTGCTGGCCGCGGTGGCGGGGGTGGCCGGGGCGCAGGTTCCCGGCTTGCCGCCCAACGTGGTGAACGCCTGGAAGGCCAGCAAGCTGCCTGACAGCTCCCTGTCCCTGGTGGTGCAGGAGGTGGGCGGGCCGCGGCTGGTGGCGTTGAACGCCAAGGAGTCGCGCAATCCCGCCTCGGTGATGAAGCTGGTCACGACCTGGGCCGCGCTGTCCGAACTGGGGCCCAACTACGTCTGGCGCACCGAGTTCATGACGGCGCCCGGCGCGCGGCCCGACGCCAAGGGCGTGCTGAGCGGCCCGCTGTACCTGCGGGCAGGGGGCGATCCGCAATTCCTGTTGCAGGACCTGTGGGTGCTGCTGCGCGAATTGCGCCTGCGCGGCGTCAAGCAGATCAATGACCTGGTCATCGACCGCAGCATCTTCGGCCAGGTCGCGACCGACCCCGGCGCCTTCGACGGCGCTCCGGACCGGGCCTATAACGCCAGCCCGGACGCCTTGATGGTGGGCTTTGGCGCGCTGCGGCTGCTGTTCACGCCGGACCCCGCCGCCAACAAATGGGTGCCGCTGATCGATCCGCCGCTGCCGGGCCTGAAGATCGAGGGCCGCGTCGAATGGAGCGACGCCCGTTGCCCGGGCGCGCCGGTGGTGACCACCGAACCGTTGATCACCCAGCAGGGCGTGACCATCCGCGTGAACGGCAAGGTGGCCGGCTCCTGCGGCGAATTCAGCCTGTACCGCCTGGCGCTGTCGCAGCCCGACTACGCCACCGAGGTGTTCCGCATGCTCTGGAAGGAGCTGGGAGGCACCTTCAAGGGCCAGGTCCGTTCCGGCATGGTGCCGCCCGACGCGGTGGTGCTGGCCTCGCATGATTCGCCCACGCTGGCCGAGGCGATCCGCCAGATCAACAAGCGCAGCAACAACGTCATGGCGCGCACCTTGCTGCTGACCCTGGGCGCCGAGCGCGGCCGGCGGCCTGCCACCGTCTCCAGCAGCGAAACCGTGGCCAAGGAACTGCTGGCCAGGCAGGGCCTGGACATGCCCGAACTGGTCATCGACAACGGCGCCGGCCTGTCGCGCGATGCGCGGGTGTCGGCCGACAGCCTGGCGTCGATGCTGACCGTGGCCTGGAACTCGCCCGTCATGCCGGAGTACATCTCCTCTTTCGCGATCGCCGGCGTGGACGGCACGGTGCGCCGCCGCCTGAAGGGCGATGGCACGGCGGGCATGGCCCACCTGAAGACCGGCTCGCTGCGCGACGTGCGCTCCATCGCGGGCTATGTGCTGGGCGCCAGCGGCAAGCGCTACGTGGTGGTCAGCATCGTCAACCACGAACAGGCGGGCGCCGTGCGCGCCTTCGACGACGCCCTGATCGCCTGGCTTACCGAACAATAAGCATGCCTGCGCCGCGCCGTCATGGTTCCGCCTGAGGCGAAAACCCTGTCTATCAATATTCTGGAGAGTTACGCACATGCCCGTGCACGAAATCCGCCATCCGCTGATCCGCCACAAGCTCGGGATCATGCGCCGCGCCGACCTCAGCACCAAGAGCTTCCGTGAGCTGTCGCAGGAAGTGGGCGCGCTGCTCACTTACGAAGCGTCCAAGGACCTGCCGCTGGCGCCCGCCACCGTCGAGGGCTGGTGTGGTTCGGTGCAGGTCGAGAAGATCGCCGGCAAGAAGGTCACCGTGGTGCCCATCCTGCGCGCCGGCATTGGCATGCTGGACGGCGTGCTCAGCCTGATTCCGGGCGCCAAGGTCAGCGTGGTGGGCGTGGCCCGCAACGAAGAAACGCTGGAAGCGCATACCTACCTGGAACGCCTGGTGGGCGAACTGGACCAGCGCCTGGCCCTGATCGTCGATCCGATGTTGGCCACGGGCGGCTCCATGGTCGCCGCGATCGACCTGCTCAAGCGCGCCGGCTGCAAGGAAATCCGCGCCCTGGTGCTGGTCGCGGCGCCGGTCGGCATCGACGCGGTGCTGGCCAAGCACCCCGACGTGCACATCTACACCGCGTCCATCGACGACGGCCTGAACGAGCACGGCTACATCATGCCTGGCCTGGGCGATGCCGGCGACCGTATCTTCGGCACCACCCAAAAGACGGAATAGCGGTCGGGGCACGGCAATGAGCCAAAACGCCAGCCGGAAGCGGCTGGCGTTTTTCATTTGGCCTGGCGAGGTCGGCCTGTGCTCACTGCGTCAGGCCGCCATGCACTCGACCCGCCCCTCGATGTGCTGGCCGAACCACTGCAGTTGCGGCGCCAATCCCGCCACCTCTCCCACGATCAAGAGCGCGGGGGAGCGGATGGCGTGCTCGGCCGCCAGGACCGGCAGTTGCTCCAGCGTGCCGGACAGCACGCGCTGCTCGGGCCGGCTGCCGTTTTCGATCAGGGCGAAGGGCGTGTCTGGCGCGCGGCCATGGGCCAGCAGGCGGCCGGTCAGCAGATCCAGTTGCCCGACGCCCATGTAGAAAGCCAGGGTCTGTTTTTCACGGGCCAGCGCGGGCCAGTCCAGGTTGTCTTCGTCTTCGCGGCAGTGCGCGGTGATCAGGCGGACGGACTGGGCGTGTTCCCGATGCGTCAACGGGATGCCGGCGTAGGCCGCACAGGCCAGCGCGGCGGTGATGCCGGGCACTACTTCATAGCGCACGCCATGCGCGCGCAGGTACTCCAGCTCTTCTCCGCCCCGGCCGAAAATGAAGGCGTCGCCGCCCTTGAGCCGCACCACGCGACGGCCGGCGCGCGCATGTTCGACCATCAGCCTGTGGATGCGCGCCTGAGTGGCGTTGTGGTCCTCGCCGGGCAGCTTGCCGACCGATACGCGTTCGGCGTCGCGGCGCGCCAGCGACATGACCTCGCTGCTGACCAGGCGGTCGTGCAGGATGACGTCGGCTTCATTCAGCGCGCGCAGCGCTTTCAGCGTCAACAGGCCGGGGTCGCCGGGTCCAGCGCCCACCAGTACCACGCTGCCGGCGTCGGGCGCACGCGGCGCCGCCAATGCCGCCGCCAGCGCGGCCTCGGCCTGGGCCGGCTGTTGCTGGCGCAGGAAGCCGGCCACCGGGCCGTCCAGCAGCCAGTCGTAGAAGCGGCGGCGCGCGCCCAGGTCGGGATGGCTGGCGCGGATGCGCTTGCGGTAGCTGGCGGCCAGCCCGGCCAACTGGCCCAGAGTATGGTCGAACAGCGATTCGATGCGTTCCCGGATGCGACGCGCCAGCACCGGCGCCACGCCAGACGAGGAAATCGCGACGATCACGGGTGAGCGGTCGACGATGGACGGCACCTGGAAGGACGACAGCTCAGGATCGTCCACCACGTTGCTGAAGATGCGCCGGGCGACGGCGGCCTCGGACACGGCGGCGTTGGTGTCGCGGTCATCGGTGGCGGCGACCACCAACCAGACCTCGTCGAGCCAGGCGGGATTGAAACGGCCGGACAGATGGCGAATGCGGCCTTCAGCGGCCAGGGCGGCCAGGGCGGGCGTCAGTTCCGGCGCGCCCAGCAGCACGTCGGCCGAGGCTTCCAGCAGCGCGAGCGTCTTGCGTTCGGCGACGGCGCCGCCGCCTACCACCAGGACCAGCCTGTCTTTCAGATCGGCAAAAATCGGGAAAAGCTTCATGAATGCCCGCCTCGGGCGTACCCGGCATAGTGTCGTTGGATCATAGGAAGGGGGCTTCATCCCCACAACTTTTGATTTCTTTGTTCCATATAACCAAAGCTTATTAAGTGGATTTGCCCAGCCAGGCGCTCATCTCCACGACTTCCCGGGCGACCTCGCCCAGCCGTTTCTGGCTTTGCATGGCGCGTTGGCGCAGCAGGCCGTGGGCCTCGTCCTCGGAAATCGAACGCGCCTTCATCAGGATGCCCTTGGCCTTTTCCACCCATTGGCGGTCGGCCAGGCGCAATTGCGCTTCGCGCAGCTCCTCGCGCCGCGACTTCTCCATGGCGAAGCGTTCGATCGCCACCGTCAAGAGCGGCTCGATGCGGCCGGCTGGCACGTCGCCCACCACGTAGGCCGCGACGCCGGCGCGCAAGGCGCTGCGTATGGTTTCGCGATTGCCGTTGTCGGTGAACATCACGACCGGGCGATCGCTGTGTTCGCTGGCCACGCAAACGTTCTCCAGCGTGTCCCGGCCGGGCGCGTCGCTGTCGATCAGCACCACGTCGGGCGCCGCCTGCGCAATGGCGGCGGCCAGATCCATGTCCGGCGCCATTTCGGCCACGACGCGCACGCCTGCCGCGGCGAGCGTCTGCCGCAGCGACGCCGCGTGTCCTTCGCCATCGTTGAGCAGCATGACCTTGAGCATGTGATTCCCCTCTGATGCGTCCAGTCATGCAAGTTCCATGCCACCGCGTTTTGCGGCGCAGGCCGCTGGGGCGCGCACAGCGGCGGAGCGCGGACCGCACGCGGATGGTGCGCTGCCGCAACCGGCTGCGCACCAAGTTGGTTCACGCCCTGTTTTCCGCCATCCCTGACGCCGCGGCGCAACGCCAGGCCGCGCCAGCGCAGGCGCGGCCTGGCGGCCCATCGGGCCATGGTTTTTTCTTTCTGGCACAGCATTTGCTTCAGTGGAATCGGGCTGCCAATGAAGGTGGCCCGACGCAACGCGCCGCGATCAGCGGTCAGGGACAACGACGTTCCGCAGCGCCACCGGATAGGAATCCATGGCGCGCGGGACGTTTTTTTTGCCAGGAGCCATGCATGACGCCATCGACCCGTAGCCCCTCCACCGACGCCGCCGCCGGCGGGGACCTCAGCGCCAACGCCGGACGCCGCAAATGGCTCTGCGGCACGGCGCGCGCGGTGGCCGGCGCCAGCCTGCTGTCGCTGGTCGACCCGCTGGTGCGCGCCGGCGCCTGGGCCGCCGGCACCGACGCGCCGGAGAAGACCGAGGTCAAGATCGGCTTCATTCCGCTGACCGATTGCGCTTCGGTCGTGATGGCTTCGGTGCTGGGCCTGGACAAGAAGCACGGCGTGACGATCACGCCTTCCAAGGAAGCCTCCTGGGCCGCCGTGCGCGACAAGCTCATGAACGGCGAACTGGACATGGTGCACGTGCTGTACGGCATGGTCTACGGCGTGCATATGGGCATAGGCGGGCCGAAGAAGGACATGGCCGTGCTGATGAGCCTGAACCAGAACGGCCAGGCCATCACGCTGTCGAACAAGCTGCTGGAGGCGGGCGTGCGCGACGGCGAATCGCTGGCCAAATTGATGGCGTCCGACAAGCGCGAATACACCTTTGCGCAGACCTTTCCCACCGGCACGCACGCGATGTGGCTGTATTACTGGCTGGCTTCCTATGGCATCCATCCCATGAAGGACGCCAAGGTCATCACCGTGCCGCCGCCGCAGATGGTGGCCAACATGCGCGTGGGCAACATGGATGGCTATTGCGTGGGCGAGCCCTGGGGCGCGCGCGCCATCCTGGACAAGATCGGCTACACGGCCGTGACCTCGCAGGGCATCTGGACCGATCACCCCGAGAAGGTGCTGGGCACGAGCGCGGACTTCGTGTCGCGCCATCCGAACACCGCGCGCGCGGTCACGGCCGCGATACTCGAGGCCGGTAAATGGATCGACGCCTCGCCCGCCAACCGCCAGAAAGCCGCCGAGACCATCGCGGCCAAATCCTACGTCAACACGGATGCCAGCGGCATCGTCGACCGCATGCTGGGCCGCTACGAGGACGGGCTGGGCAAGCGCTGGACCGACGAGCATGCCATGCGCTTTTACGCCGATGGTTCCGCCAACTTCCCGTACCTGAGCGATGGCATGTGGTTCCTCACCCAGCACAAGCGTTGGGGGCTGCTCAAAGATCATCCCGATTACCTGACGGTGGCGAAACAGGTCAACCGTATCGACCTCTACAAGCAGGCGGCGCAGGCCGCCGGCGCGCCGCTGCCGGCCAGCGAGATGCGCAGCTCGAAACTCATCGATGGCGTGGTCTGGGACGGCAGCAACCCCGCGGCCTACGCCGACGGATTCAAGGTCAAGGTCTGAAAGGGAGCATGCAATGTCTAGCGTAACGACGATGAGCCGCGGCGATGAATTCATTGCCCTTTGGCGTGAACGCCTGGAGCTCGCGCTGCGGGCCGTGGTAGGGCCCGTGGCGGGCTTCGCATTGTTTGTGCTGGTGTGGCAGGTGGTGGCGCTGCGGATACCGGAAATTCCCACGCCCGGCGTCACCTGGCGCGCGGCCGTCGAACTCTTTTCCGATCCGTTCTACGACAACGGCCCGAATGACAAAGGCATAGGCTGGAACCTGCTGGCATCGCTGGAACGCGTGGCGATCGGCTTCGGCCTGGCCGCGCTGATCGGGATTCCGGCGGGTTTCGCCATCGGCCGCTATGCGGCGGTGCGGGCCATGTTCTCGCCCATCGTCAGCCTGCTGCGGCCGGTGTCGCCGCTGGCGTGGCTGCCGCTGGGGCTGTTGCTGTTCAAGGCGGCCAACCCGGCCGCCATCTGGGCCATTTTCATCTGTTCGATCTGGCCCATGATCATCAACACCGCGGTCGGCGTGTCGCGCGTGCCGCAGGACTACCTGAACGTGGCGCGGGTGCTGAACCTGTCCGAATGGAAAGTAACCACCAAGGTGCTGCTGCCCGCCGTGCTGCCCTACGTGCTGACCGGCGTGCGGCTGTCCATCGGCACCGCCTGGCTGGTGATCGTGGCGGCGGAAATGCTGACCGGCGGCACCGGCATTGGCTTCTGGCTCTGGGACGAATGGAACAACCTGAAAGTGGAGCACATCGTCATCGCGATTTTCGTGATCGGCATCGTGGGGCTGCTACTGGAAACCCTGCTGGTCGCCCTGGCCCGCCGTTTCACCTATACCGAGGAATAGCGCCATGAAGAAATACGTACGCATCGAGCGCGTGGGTCAGACGTTCAGCACCCGCAAGGGCGCATTCGTGGCGTTGCGCGATATCGACCTGACCGTGGAACAGGGCGAGTTCATCACCTTGATCGGCCATTCCGGCTGCGGCAAGTCGACCTTGCTCAATCTCATCGCCGGCCTGACCCGCCCCACCAGCGGCGTGCTGCTGTGCGCTGAGCGCGAGATCACCGGCCCCGGCCCGGACCGCGCCGTGGTGTTCCAGAACCATTCGCTGCTGCCGTGGCTGAGCTGCTTCCAGAACGTGTACTTGGCGGTGGAACGGGTGTTCGGCGCGACGGAAAAGCGCGCGCAGCTGAACGAGCGCACACGCGCCGCGCTGGAACTGGTGGGCCTGTTGCCGGCGCAGAATAAGCTGCCGCGCGAAATATCCGGTGGCATGAAGCAGCGCGTGGGCATTGCGCGAGCGCTGGCGATCGAGCCGGGCGTGCTGCTGATGGACGAGCCCTTCGGCGCGCTCGATGCGCTGACTCGCGCGCACCTGCAAGACGAGTTGCTGAAGATCGTCGCCAAGACGCGCACCACCACTGTCATGGTCACGCACGACGTGGATGAAGCCGTGCTGCTATCCGACCGCATCGTGATGCTGACCAATGGCCCGGCTGCGACCATCGGCGAGATCCTGCCGGTGCCCTTGTCCCGGCCGCGCGACCGCGTACGGCTGGCCAATGACGCGGACTATCTGGCGTGCCGCGCCGCGGTGGTGGATTTTCTGCATCGTCGCCATGGCAACCCGGAGCGTTCGCAGGCGGCGCACCAGGCCAATGCGGCCCTGACGGTGGACCCGCAGCCACTGGCCGAGGCCGGCGCATCGCGCGCAGCCGCCTAGAGGCAGCCATGGATGCGAAGCAGAAGCTGGTGGTGGTCGGCAACGGCATGGCGGGCATGCGCACGCTGGAAGAACTGCTGAAGCTGGCGCCCGATCTGTACGAGATCACGGTGTTCGGCGCTGAGCCGTATCCCAACTACAACCGCATCCTGCTGTCGCCGGTGCTGACGGGCGAGCAGAGCTTGCGGGACATCGTGCTTAATGACGAGGACTGGTACGCCTGTCACGGCATTCGTCTGCTGCTCGAGCGCAAGGTGGTCGCCGTGAATCGCGCGCGCCGGGTGGTGCTGGCCGATGATGGCACCGAGGCGCCCTATGACCGGCTGCTGCTGGCCACGGGCTCGAATCCGTTCATTCTGCCGGTGCCCGGTAGCGACCTGGACGGCGTCATCGCCTTTCGCGATATCGGCGACGTGAACCGGATGATAGAGGCGTCATCGCGCTACCGGCACGCAGTGGTGATAGGCGGCGGCCTGCTGGGCCTGGAGGCTGCCAACGGCCTGGCCGCGCGCGGCATGGACGTGTCCGTGGTGCATCTGGGGGAATCGCTGCTGGACCGGCAGCTGGACGAAGGCGCCGCAACCATGCTGCGCCGTGGCCTGGAGGCGCGTGGCCTGAAGTTCCTGCTGGGACGCCAGACCCGCGAGATCCTGGGCGGGACCGACGGACGAGTGCGCGCGCTGCGCTTCGCGGACGGCGAAGAGATTCGGGCGGACCTGGTGGTGATGGCTGTGGGCGTCAGGCCCAACACCGAACTGGCCGAGCGTTGCGGCCTGCATGTGAATCGTGGCGTGGTGGTCAGCGATACCTTGCAGACCTATGACCCGCGCATCTACGCCGTGGGCGAATGCGTGAGCCATCGCGGCACCGCCTACGGGCTGGTCGCGCCCCTGTACGAACAGGCGAAAGTGGCGGCCAATCACCTGGCGCTGCATGGCATCGGGCGCTACCAAGGCAGCGTGACTTCGACCCGTCTCAAGGTCACCGGCATCGACCTGTTTTCCGCCGGCGATTTCGCGGGAGGCGAGCAGACCGAAGCGATCACGCTGGCCGATACCCCGGGCGGCGTCTACAAGAAACTGGTGATCCGCGACGACAAGCTGGTGGGCGCCTGCCTGTATGGCGACACGGCGGACAGCGCCTGGTATGTGCGGCTGATCCGCGAGGGCCGGCGCATCGGCGCGCTGCGCGAACGGCTCATGCAGGGCGAAGGCGCGGCGGGGGAATAGGAAATGGATGCGCCCATGGCTCGCCGGATCGATATCGTGGACGCGGCGCCGCAAGGCGTGCGCGAAGTGGCGTCGGTATGCTGCTATTGCGGCACCGGCTGCGGCGTGCGGGTAGAGACGCGCGATGGCGCCGTGCTGCGCGTGCGCGGCGACGAGCAGCATCCCGCCAACCGCGGCAGGCTGTGCAGCAAAGGCCTGGCGTTGGCGGACACGGTGCGGCGCGACGGCGCGCGGGTGCTGTCGGCGCAATGGCGCGAGACGCGCGGCCAGGCCATGCGCAGCATCGCGCTGGAGCAGGCGCTGGATATCGCGGCGGCCAAGCTGGCCGACACGATTGCGCGGCATGGGCCGGACGCCGTGGGCTTCTATTTGTCGGGGCAGTTGCTGACCGAGGACTACGCCGTTTTCAACAAGCTGGCGCGCGCGCTGGCCGGCACCAACAACATCGACACCAATTCGCGCCTGTGCATGTCCAGCGCGGTGTCGGGCTACAAGCGCACCCTGGGCGCGGACGCGCCGCCCGCCTGCTACGAAGACCTGGACCTGGCGGACACGGTGCTGATCGCCGGCTCCAACATGGCGTATGCGCATCCCGTGCTGTTCCGGCGGCTGGAGGCCGCGCGGGCGCTGCGCCCGGGCATGAAGGTGATCGTCGCGGACCCGCGGCGCACCGATACCGCGGCGTTCGCCGACCTCCACCTGCAGTTGGCGCCAGGCACCGACGTGGCCCTGTTCCACGCCATGCTCAATGTCATGGAGCAGGAGGGTTTGCTGGACTACGGCTACATCCAGCGCCATACCGAGGGCTTCGAGGCGCTGATGCAGCATGTGCGGCAGTACACGCCGCAAGCGGCGCAGGCGATCTGCGGCGTGCCGGCAGCGGACATCATCCAGGCGGCGCGCTGGTTCGGCGCGGCGGGCGCGGCGCTGTCGCTCTACACCATGGGCTTGAACCAGTCGGCCAGCGGCACCGACAAGAACGCCGCGCTGATACACCTGCATCTGGCGACCGGGCAGATCGGCAAGCCGGGCGCGGGGCCATTCTCGCTGACGGGGCAACCCAATGCGATGGGCGGCCGGGAGGCCGGCGGCATGGCCACGCTGCTGCCGGGCCACCGCGATCCCGCATCGTCCTCGGATCGCGCGGAAACCGCGGCGTTGTGGGGCGTGGACGCCTTGCCGCAGGCGCCGGGCGCCACCGCGCTGGAGATGTTCGACGCGGTGCTGGAAGGGCGCATCAAGGTGCTGTGGATCGCGGCCACCAACCCGGCGCAGTCCTTGCCGGATCAGGCCCGGGTTCGCGCGGCGCTGGAGCGCGCCGAGTTCGTCATCGTGCAGGAGGCGTACGCAGGCACCGAAACGCTGGCTTACGCCGACCTGGTGCTGCCGGCTGCGACCTGGCCCGAGAAATCTGGCACGGTCACCAATTCGGAACGGCGCATCAGCCGCGTGCGCGCGGCGATCGATCCGCCAGGCGATGCGCAGCCGGACTGGCGCTTGGCGCAGGCGGTCGCGCTGCGCCTGGCTGCCCGCATGGCCCCGCACAAGGCGGCGCTGTTCGCCTACCGGGATGAAAGCGAAGTCTTTGCCGAGCATGCCCGTACGACGGCGGGCCGGGACTTGGACTACAGCGCGCTGGATTACGCGACACTGCACGCGCACGGGCCGCAGCAATGGCCCTACCGGCAAGGGCAAGGCACGGCGCGCCTGTATGCCAATGGAGTGTTTCCCACCGCCAGCGGACGTGCGCGGTTCTGCGACGTGGAGTACCGGCCGGTCGCCGAAGCCATTACGCCGCAGTATCCGCTGCGGCTTACTACCGGCCGCCTGCGCGACCACTGGCACACCATGGCGCGCACGTCCCTGGCCCGCGCGCTGACGCAGCATGTCGAGGAACCCTGGGTGTCCATGCATCCCGAGGATATGCGCCGGTTGGCGCTGGCGCCCGGCGCGCTGGCCAGGCTGGCCTCGCGCCGGGGTAGTGTGGTGCTACCCGTGCAGGCGGATGATGCGCTGGCGCCTGGGCAGGTGTTCCTGCCCATGCATTGGGGCAGCGCCTATATGGCCGGGCTGGGGGTGAATGCGCTGACCAATCCGGCCGCCGATCCCATTTCGCGCCAGCCCGAACTCAAGCACTGCGCCGTGTCCGCGGAACCGGCCGGCCTGGCGTGGCAGGCGGCCGGCTGGCTGCAGGGCGACGGCGCCACGCTGCGCGCGCGGCTGGCGCCGTGGCTGCGGCGCTTCGACTACGCGGTGGTCCTGCCGGTGGGCGCGGGCGGCGTGCGCATGCGCCTGGCGGCCTGCGCCGCGCCGCCGGCGCAGGAGCTGGCAGCGATGGCGGATGCGCTGGGCCTGCTCGAGCCCGATGTGGCTTTCGACGACCCCGCGCGCGGCCAGATGCGCAGGGTCAGGGTGGCGCATGGCGCCTTGTATGGCTTCCTGCTGGCCGGCGACCTGCGGGCGCAGGATGCGCTGCTGTCCTGGGCCGGCGGCGGCGATGCGCCGGCCAGCGTGGCGGCGCTGCTGACGGGGCGGATCGCGGGGGCCGTCCGCTCGCGCGCGGTCTGCGTCTGCAACGGCGTGAGCGAGGCCGCGATCCTGGCCGGCATCGCTCAAGGCTGCGATCTGGCGGCCTTGAAATCCACCCTGGGCTGCGGCACCGGCTGCGGTTCCTGCGTGCCGGAGATCCAGGCGCTGATCAGCCGCGCCGCGCTTGCTGACACCCCTGCGTAGCCGCCGCTGGCGCGGCCGCGCCGACACGTTCCGACACGCGCCGGGCTTTGCAACCGGTGTAGTATCAAGCCAACCCTGCGCCAGGCGCGGGCGGTTTTTTCCGGATTCATGGAGTGGCTTGTGACGATGCGAAAAATGGCATCCCTGGTTTTTACGGTGGGCGCGCTGGGCGCGGCCGCTGCGGCGCAGGCCGGCGTGTGCGATGCGCAGTTCATGCATGACGGCGGCGCGGTGCAACTGACCGGCACCGGCAACCTGGCGCTGGGCGCCGACCTGACCTTCGCCGAAGTTACAAAAAGCAATGGCGACAACTGCCGCGCGCGCGTGCAAGGCGTGGCCACGTTCAGTTATGCCGGCCTGCCGCCAGGCAAGTCCAAGCTGGACTACCTGATGACGGTCAAGGGCGGCCAGGCCACCTTTCTGCGCTATGCCAGCGCGGGCGAAGCGCCCAAGCCTTCCGAAGGTCAGTTCGACCTGCGCATGCTGGGTCTCTTCGCCTATGACGGCCAGCTTAGCGCCGGCCAGAAGCTGCCCGGCTCGTCCTTCCGCCTCAAGATCGGCAAGGAAGCGCCGGTGGGCGGCCAGCCCAGCACCACCGTGCGCATCGGCGAGAAAACCGTGGGTCAGAAGACGTCGGTGAAGACGGCCCTGGGCTCGCAGTCCTGCCATCCGATCACCTACACCCGCAACTCCGATCCGACCATGGCCACGTTCCAGGGGTTGACCATTCCCATCCCGGGCATGAACACCACCGTGACGGACTGGTACTGTCCGGCGATCAATCTGGTGATGAAGCAGGACATCGATCAGGGCGGCGTCAAGTCCGCCGTTGAGATTACGCAAATCAAGTAGCACCCCGTAGCAAGCGCGCCGTGTGTCCCGCATGGCGGCTGGTATGATGGTTCCGTCATTGACACACAACAGGAGCTCAAATAATGGCCACGAGAAAATCCGAAGAAGTCGCAAAAGAAAAACTCATCGACAGTGTCAAGTCCAGCCTGAATGACGCCGAAAGCCTGCTGCGCGAAGCCGCCAGCAGCACGGGCGACAAGGCCAACGAATTGCGCGACCGCGCGTTGACGTCCCTGAAGCGCACGCGCGAAGCCCTGTACGAAGCACAGGACGCCGTGCTGGAACGCGGCCGCAAGGCTGCCCGCGCGACCGATGACTACGTGCACGACAATCCCTGGCAAGCCATCGGCATCGCAGGCGTGACCGGCCTGCTGCTCGGCTTGCTGATCAGCCGCCGCTGATAGGGCAGGACATCCGGGCGGGCGGCGCGGGCGCAAGGCCGCGCTTCCCGCCCGGCGTCCTTTTCAGCCATGGGTCTACGAAAATCTGTTTTCGGCGTTGCCTCCAGCGTGGTCGGGCTGTTGCGCACGCGCCTGGAATTGCTGGCGCTGGAAGCGGCGGACGAAAAAGCGCGCCTGCTCAAGCTTTTGGGCATGGCGTTTGCTGCGCTGCTGTTCCTGACGCTGGCGGTGCTGGTCTTCACCGTCACGGTCGCGGTGGCGTTCTGGCCCACTGAAGACCGCTATCTGGCCCTGGGCCTGCTGGCGGGTTTCTACGGTCTGGTCGGCGTGGCCTTGCTGGTGGCGGTGCGCCACGGGCTGGTCTATGGTGCGCCGCCGTTCTCCGCCACGCTCGAAGAACTCGGGCGCGACGCCGAACTGCTGGAGCGGGTGCGCGACGCGCAGGACGACGACGAAGCGCAGGCGCGCCGGCGCGAGGAGGGCTGAAGCATGACGAAAAGGTCTCCCACGGTCGACCGCGCCGTGCGCATCGAATTGCTGCGCGCCCGCGCCGCCATCGAACGCGAATCGCTGGCGCAAAGCATCGCGTCAACCGGACGCAAGCTGGAACCTGCGGCGCTCCTCAAGGGACTGCTGCCGGGCCTGGCCTCGGGCGGCGCATCGCGCTGGGCCTTGCAGGCCATCAGCCTGGCGCGGCGCTATCCCATCGTCAGCTCATCGTTGTCCGCCATGATCATGCGCGGCGGCAAGCGCTCCAAGCTCTTGAAGATCGCCGGCGGCGCCTTTGTCGGCTGGCAATTGTTCAAGGCCTGGCAGAACTCGCGGCGCGATGATGATGCGGCGACTGGCCAACGCTGACGCTGCGGCTTTGCCTGTGAAAAACCCGTCAGAACGTTGACGGGTTTTTCATTTAAGGGGGGCTTCAGCGTCGCATTCTGCTGGACTGCGCCGATGCTCGGCCTAGGGGAGCGGGGAAGAAATAGCATTGGCGTGATGTTCCCCGCGCCAGAAAAGAAAAGCCCCGGCTCCAGGCCGGGGTGGGTATCAGGTCTTACATGATGGGTCGTAGGCTTGCGCCCATTGGAAGCCATCACCAACCTTATGAAGATTGTATGTATTTCCGTCGGCCGCCGTCAACGGCCTGACCCTTCTTCCAGGTTTGGCTACATGCCCCATACATTGCAGTACCGTCCGCTGCTGATTGATGCGCTCATCACGAACGAGCGCATCAGCAGCTATCAAAGTGTGTTCCAGCCGGCGAACGACGTGGAACTGATGGGTGCGTATCTATGGAATGCGCACGTCTGCGGCGCCCTCTACCCGTTGATGGGCGCGGTGGAAGTCACCTTGCGCAACGCCATCGATCAAGCGCTTGTGGCTGACCAGGGACGGTTCTGGTGGGCGGGCGGAAAACTACGTTATCGCTCCTTCGCATCCGGCGCGGATGCGCCGCATGCGGTGCAAGCGGTGCGAGAGAACTTCGCCAAGGCGACTCGCAACTATGTTGCCGAGCAGCGCCGTCGCCACGCAGCACGCGGCAACGTAACGCCGCAGCATCACGGCATCATCGCCAAGACGGAGTTCTCGACCTGGGAATTTCTGCTGGATGCGGAGTTCATGGGGCGCGGGCTGATCTGGCCCAAGCACTTGTCTGCCGTGTTTCGTGGAAAGTGGCCGTTGCGCCAGGCTGGCGCGATGCTGGCCCACGTGCACGATCTGGTCGCCACGCTGCGCGACTTCCGCAATCGCCTGTTTCACCATGAACCGGCCTGGAAGCGCTATGGCGTGCTGACCGAAACGGACGCTTTGCAGCACTTGCAGGAAAAGGCTGCAAAGGCGGAAAGCCTGCTGATGCTGGTCCATCCGGAAAACCTGCGGTTGTTGCAGGCCAACGGCTTGCTGCGGGACGCACGAAGGGCCTGCTCGGCGGCTGAAATCAGACGCTTTCAGCATTTGGCGCAGACGCATCGGATCAATTCGTTGGCCGTGCTGACTGGATTGGTAGCGCGTAGCGCGCAGGAGAACAGCGCCTTGGTCGCCAGGCTGGGGCCAGGGCAGGATCAACGCTTTCTGATCCTGCCCCGCTGAAATCCGGGCTGCATATCGGAGGGACGTTGCGCCGGCCTGCAGTCTACAAGCCCAACTGCCCCCACATCTCATCCACCCGCTTCTTGACGTCCGCATCCATGGCGATAGGCGTGCCCCATTCGCGGTTGGTTTCGCCGGGCCACTTGTTGGTGGCGTCCATGCCCATCTTGCCGCCCAGGCCGGATACCGGCGAGGCGAAGTCCAGGTAGTCGATGGGGGTGTTCTCCACCAGCAAGGTGTCGCGCACCGGATCCATGCGGGTGGTCATCGCCCACACCACTTCCTTCCAGTCGCGCGGATTGATGTCCTCGTCCACCACCACGATGAATTTGGTGTACATGAACTGGCGCAGGATGCTCCACAGGCCGAACATGACGCGCTTGGCGTGGCCGGCGTATTGCTTGCGGATCGAGACCACCGCCAGGCGGTAGCTGCAGCCTTCCGGCGGCAGGTAGAAGTCCACGATTTCCGGCAACTGGCGGCGCAGCAGCGGCACGAAGACCTCGTTGAGTGCCACGCCCAGCACCGCGGGCTCGTCTGGCGGTTTGCCGGTGTAGGTGGAGTGGTAGATGGGATTGCGCCGCATCGTGATCCGCTCCACCGTGAAGACGGGGAACCAGTCCTGCTCGTTGTAGTAGCCGGTATGGTCGCCATAGGGGCCTTCCAGCGCCATTTCGTAATCGGTGTTCGGCGGCGGGTTGACGCCTTCGGGCACGACCGGCGCGATGGCGCGCGGGTCGGAGGACGGCAGCAGATGGCCTTCCAGCACGATTTCCGCCCAGGCCGGCACGGACAGGTCGCTGCCCAGGGCCTTGGCGACCTCGGTGCGGGAACCGCGCAGCAGGCCCGCGAACTGGTATTCGGACAGGCTGTCGGGCACGGGCGTGACCGCGCCCAGCGTGGTGGCCGGATCGGCGCCCAGGGCGACGGCGATGGGGAAGGGCGTGCCGGGATGTGCCAGGGCGTGGTCGCGGAAGTCCAGCGCGCCGCCGCGGTGCGACAGCCAGCGCATGATCAGTTTGTTGGGGCCCAGCAGTTGCTGGCGGTAGATGCCCAGGTTCTGGCGGCGCGCGTTGGGGCCGCGCGTGATTACCAGGCCCCAGGTCAGGAGCGGCGCGACGTCGCCGGGCCAGCAGGTCTGGATCGGCAGGCGGTTCAGGTCCACGTCCTTGCCTTCCCAGACGATTTCCTGGCAGGCGGGGCTTTTGACGTTCTTGGGGCTCATGTCCCACAGCGCGGACTTCAGCATCGAGACCTTGGCCAGCGCGTCGCGCAGGCCCTTGGGCGCTTCGGGTTCGCGCAGCGATGCCAGCAGTTCGCCGATGTCGCGCAGGGCGCTGACGTCGTCGGCGCCCATGCCGCGGGCCACGCGGGCCGGGGTGCCGAACAGGTTGGTCAGCACCGGCATCTGCGCGGGCTGCCCGTTGTGCTGCGCGTTTTCAAACAGCAGGGCGGGCCCTTCCGCGCGCAGGACACGGTCCGATATTTCAGTCATTTCCAGCCGGGTGGACACCGGCGCAGCGATGCGTCTGAGCTCGCCCATGCGTTCAAGTTGGGCGATGAAGTCTCTAAGGTCGCGGTATTTCACTACAGATCCCAGCTATTTGGTTACATGTTGGGTAGACAGAGAGGTTAACATTGACTCCCTCTTTTTTAACGCAGGAGGTTTTATGCCCGATGCGTCAGTGGCCAGCCTGTTCCGAAGCCTGGCCCAAGGAGTGCACCAATATCTTGCCGAGTCCCTGCGCATCTGCTCCGTTTATCTGGGCATTGCGGTCATTGTGACGGTAAGCATGGGATTCGCCCTGCCTGGTTTGCGCGACCAGGCATTGCAAGTGCACAAAGCCTTGTTGACCGCCCTAGCGCCTTCATCCATGCAAACCGGCGTCGAATCCGAAGCCGGTTCCGAACTGGGTTCCGACAGTGCGTCGGCAATTGCCATGGCCGTTCCCACTGCCCCCGCCAGCAATGCCACCGGCATGCTGGGGCCAGCCCGTGTCGCCCCGCCGGCGCCCAAGAAGCCTGCCGTGATGACCGCCACCGGTCCTCAGGCGGAAGCCTTGCGCAACTATATTTCGCGCAAGTACAAGGTCGCCTATGACGCCACCGGCCCGCTCTTGAACGTCGTGTACAAGGTCAGCCGCGAAAAGCAGCTGGACCCGCTGCTGGTGCTGGCCGTGATCGCCATCGAGTCCCGCTATAACCCCCTGGCCGAAAGCCATGTGGGCGCCCAGGGGCTGATGCAGGTGATGACCAGCGTGCACCAGGACAAATTCGACGCGGTCGGCAAGACCGCGCTGGATCCCGCCGCCAATATCGGCGTGGGCGCCACCATCCTGCGCGACTGCATCAACCGCCGCGGTTCGGTGGATGGCGGCCTGGCCTGTTACGTGGGTTCCACGGGACCGGACGACAACGGCTATGGCGCCAAGGTGCAGGCGGAACGCCGGCGCCTGGCGCTGGCCTCCGGCATCGCGCTGGCGCGCGACTGACAGCCGGCCCGGCCCGATTGCAAAGCGCGTCCCCTGCGGACGCGCTTTGTTTTTGGGGTCAGCCTTGCAGCAGGCGGCCGATGCGGGCGACCGCCTCCTCCAGCCGGTCCAGGCCGGTGGCATAGGAAAAGCGCATGGTGTGGCCGCCATGGGCCGGCCCGAAGTCCAGGCCCGGCACGGCGGCCACGCCGGCTTCCAGCAGCAGGCGCTGCGAGAACGCGGCGCTGTCCATGCCCAGGTTGGCGATGTCGGCATAGATATAGAAAGCGCCGTCCGGCTTGACCGGCACCTGGATGCCCAGGCGCTCGAATTCCGGCAGCAGGTAGTCGCGGCGCTGCTTGAAGGCTTCGCGGCGGTGCTCGAAGGTCTTCATGGCGCCCGGCGAGAAGCAGGCCAGCGCAGCGTGCTGCGCCAGCGTGGGCGCGCAGATCGCCAGGCTGGCGGCGATTTTCTCCACCGGCGCCACCATGTCCTCGGGCACGATCATCCAGCCCAGGCGCCAGCCCGTCATGTGGAAGTACTTCGAGAAGCTGTTGATGACGATGACGTCGTCGTCCAGGGTCAGGGCCGAGCGTGGTTGGCCTTCGTAGGACAGGCCCAGATAGATTTCATCGACGATGGCGAAGCCGTCGCGGGCGCGGACCTGCGCCAGCAGTTCGGCCAGTTCGCCGTGGTCGATGGACGTGCCGGTGGGGTTGCTGGGCGAGGCGACCAGCACCCCCTGGGTGGCGGGCGTCCAGTGGCTGGCCACGTCCTGCGCCGACAGCTGGAAGCGCTTGGCCGCCGTGCTGGGGATCAGGCGCGGCACGCCCCCCACCGCCAGCACGAAATTACTGTTGGCGGGGTAGGACGGATCCGGCATCAGCACTTCGCCGCCCTGGTTGACCAGCGCTGCGCAGGCCAGCGTCAGGGCGCCGGAGGCGCCCGCGGTGACGATGACGCGGGCCGGATTGATCTTGGCGCCGAACTGCTCGTGGTAGAACTGGGCGATGGCCTCGCGCAGCGGCGTCAGGCCGGCCGAGGGGCTGTAGCCGCTGAGGCCGGCGCGCGCCGCGCGCTCCAGCGCTTCCACGACCTGGGGGGGCGCGGTAAAGTCCGGTTCGCCGATGCCCAGGCTGATAATGTCCTTGCCCGCCGCCTGCAGCGCTTGCGCCTGCTTGAATAGTTCCATTACCTGGAAGGTCAGGAAATCATTGGTGCGATGGGCAAGGCGGGGCATCGGATTCTCGAAGGCGTTTCGTAGTGAAAAAGGAATTGTAGTCATGCAGCCATCCCGGCGCGCTTTCCTCCTGGGCCGTCGTCCGGCCCGCAGCCCGTGGTCGGCCTTCATGGAGCGGCTGGCCCTGCTCTGCCAGGGATCCGTCCGAGATCTGGGCGAGGCGGAAGAGGGCGGCCCCCGCGGCGTGCTGGCAGCGGCGCGGGACGCGGACGTGGCGCATGCGCGCACGCTTTGCGCCGAATACCGCGTGACGCTGGCGCTGGCGGGAGCCGAAGGACCGTTCGAGGCGACCCGCGGCCCGCTTCTGCGGGTGGATCCGTCCGCCCTGACCGGGCTGGTGCGCCTGTCCGGCGATACCGGGCGCTGGCGCGCGCAGCCTGGGACGCTGGTGGCGGCGCTGGCCGAGGCCGGGCTGAGGCAGTTCGCCGGCCTGCCCGCGGACCTGACGCTGGCCGCGTGGCTGGCGGCCAAGGCCAACTGGCCCGCCGGGCGCTGCGCGGACTCGGGGGTGCTGGCCCTGGACGTGATGCTGGCGGACGGCATCGAGGAAACCCTGGGACCCTTCGGCGAGTCGGACGTCCAGCCCCTGCGTTCCGCCACCGTGCAGCGCCTGATCCCGGCGTTGTTCCAGCTGGCTTCGGGCGGCGATGCCTTCGCCACCCGGGACGGCGAGCGCTGGCTGGGCCGCTACCGGCTGGACGCCCTGAAGCCGGAAGCGCCCGCCACCGTCAACCTGGCGCATCTGCTGCTGGGACACGGCGGCACGCTGGCCTGGGTGCAGGCGGTGACGCTGGCTGAGGCCGCGCCCGCGCCGCAAGCGCCCGTGGGCGGGGACGAGCCGCCCGGCCTGGCTACCACCCGGCTGGATTCCCGGGTGAAGGCGCTATTCGATCCCGATGGTCGTTTTCCCCTATTCCACATCGCGGAATAGCGACAATTTGTAAGCCGGCGCTAACATGGGATGCGCATGCTTATCCAAGGGGCAGGCGGGGATTGCCGAGGTATCGCGGCGTCCGCCATCGGAATAGAATTCCCCCCTTTCGTGTCACACACTCTAGCTAGTAGACGCCCCTATGGATGCCAATCTCCGCAAAGCCGCCCTTGAATACCATGAGCTTGGTCGCCCCGGCAAAATCTCGGTTACGCCGACCAAGCAGCTCACCAATCAGCGCGACCTGGCCCTGGCGTACTCGCCTGGAGTGGCGGCAGCCTGTGAAGAAATCGTTGCGGACCCGGCCAATGTGTACCGCTATACGGCGCGCGGCAACTTGGTCGGCGTGATCACCAACGGCACCGCGGTGCTGGGCCTGGGCAACATCGGCGCGCTGGCCTCCAAGCCGGTGATGGAAGGCAAGGCGGTGCTGTTCAAGAAGTTCGCCGGCCTGGACGTCTTCGACATCGAGATCAACGAGACCGACCCGGACAAGCTGGTCGAGATCATCGCCGGCTTGGAAGCCACCTTCGGCGGCATCAATCTTGAAGACATCAAGGCGCCGGAATGCTTCACCGTGGAGCGCAAGCTGCGCGAGCGCATGAAGATCCCGGTCTTCCATGACGACCAGCACGGCACCGCGATCTGCGTGTCGGCCGCCTTCATCAACGGCCTGAAAGTCGTGGGCAAGGACATCAAGCAGGTCAAGGTGGTGACCTCGGGCGCGGGCGCGGCCGCGCTGGCCTGCCTGGACCTGATGGTGGACCTGGGCCTGCCGCTGGAAAATGTCTGGGTCACCGACATCGAAGGCGTGGTCTACGAAGGCCGCACCGTGCTGATGGACCCGGACAAGGCGCGCTTCGCGCAGAAGACCGAGGCCCGCAAGCTGGCCGAAGTGATCCAGGACGCCGACGTGTTCCTGGGCCTGTCGGCCGGCGGCGTGCTCAAGCCCGAGATGGTCGCGGCGATGGGCCCGCGCCCGCTGATCCTGGCGCTGGCCAACCCCACGCCCGAGATCCTGCCGGAACTGGCGCAATCGGTGCGCGACGACGTGGTCATGGCGACCGGCCGTTCGGACTATCCGAACCAGGTCAACAACGTGCTGTGCTTCCCCTACATCTTCCGCGGCGCGCTGGACGTGGGCGCCACTACCATCACCCGCGAAATGGAAAAGGCGGCGGTCTACGCCATCGCCGAGCTGGCCGAAGAGGAACAGAACGAAGTCGTGGCGGCGGCCTATGGCACCTACGATATTTCGTTCGGCCCTGAATACCTGATCCCCAAGCCCTTCGATCCGCGCCTGATCGTGCGCATCGCCCCGGCGGTGGCCAAGGCCGCGATGGAAGGCGGCGTGGCCACGCGTCCGCTGGCCGACCTGGAAGCCTACGAAGAGCAGTTGCAGCAGTTCGTGTACCACTCGGGCGCCTTCATGAAGCCGCTGTTCTCGGCGGCCAAGCGCATCGTGCGCGAAGGCGCTCCGGCCCGCATCGTGTTTGCCGAAGGCGAGGACGAACGCGTGCTGCGCGCGGTGCAGGTGATCGTGGACGAAGGCCTGGCCCGTCCCATTCTGGTGGGCCGTCCGTCGGTGCTGCTGACCCGCATCGAAAAGCTGGGCCTGCGGCTGCGCCTGGGCGAGGACGTCGAAGTCACCAACCCGGAATACGACGAGCGCTTCCACCAGTACTGGACCACGTACTGGGAACTGATGTGCCGTCGTGGCATCACCAAGGAAATGGCGCGCGTGGAAATGCGCCGCCGCATGACCCTGATCGGCGCGATGATGGTGCGCCTGGGTGATGCCGACGGCATGGTCTGCGGTTCGGTGGGCGCGTACCATGACCATCTGCGCTTCGTGGACGAAGTCATCGGCCGTCGCCCTGGGCACAATGTGTACGCCGCCATGAACATCCTGCTGCTGAATGAGCGCACGGTGGTGCTGGTGGACACGCATGTCAACGACGAACCCTCGGCCGAGCAGATCGCCGAATTCACCATCGCCGCCGCCAACGAGATGCGCCGCATGTATCTGGCGCCCAAGATCGCGCTGCTGTCGCGTTCGAACTTCGGTTCGGGCAGTTCGGCCTCGGGCGCGAAGATGCGCCGCGCGCTGGAGTTGGTGCGCCAGGCCGCGCCGGACCTGGAGATCGACGGCGAAATGCATGGCGACTGCGCGCTGGATGAAGCGCTGCGCATGCGTATCTTGCCGTCGTCCACGCTCAAGGGCCAGGCCAACCTGCTGGTGTGCCCGAACGTGGACTCGGGCAACATCGCCTACAACCTGCTCAAGACGGCCGCGGGCGGCAACGTGGCGGTGGGTCCGTTCCTGCTGGGCGCGAACGCGCCGGTGCACATCCTGACCTCCAGTTCCACCGTGCGCCGCATCGTCAACATGACCGCGATGACGGTGGTCGATGTCAATACACCGCGTTGATGTGACGCCACCCGGTCCGGCGTGCCCGCGCACGCCGACCGGCCTGGTCCTGACCGGAGGCGGCGCCCGCGCCGCCTATCAGGTGGGCGTGCTCAGCGCCATCATGGAGTTGCTGGATCCGGACTGGCACTCGCGCTTTCAAAATCCTTTCCACATCATCTGCGGCACCTCCGCCGGCGCCATCAACGCCGCCGCGCTGGCCTGCCGCGCCGACCGGCCCCATCTGGGCGTGCGCCGCATCCGCCGGCTGTGGTCCTCCCTGAATACCGACATGATCTACCGGGCCGATGCGCCCGGCCTGATCCGTACCGGCGTGCGCTGGCTGGGCTTGCTGTCGCTGGGGTGGATGTACTCGGGCCTGACGCGCAAGCGGCCCCATTCGCTGCTGGACAACAGCCCCATGCAGGGCTTGCTGGAGCGGGTGCTGGACTTCCAGCACCTGCGCACCAATCTTGAAAGCGGCGCGCTGTCGGCGTTGGCGATCACGGCCTCGGGCTACACCAGCGGCGAGCACTTGACCTTCTACCAGGCGCACACGCCCATCGAGCCCTGGCACCGCTATCTGCGGCTGGCGCTGCCCACGCCCATCGGCATCGACCACCTGATGGCCTCGTCCGCCATTCCCTTCGTCTTCCCGGCCCGCCAGGTGCAGGTGCATGGCAAGGGGGAGTGGTGCGGCGACGGCTCGATGCGCCAGCTTGCGCCCATCAGTCCGGCGATACACCTGGGGGCGCATCGGGTGCTGGTGATAGGCACGGGCTTCCGCGATGAAACCCACCCTGAAAACCGCGAGGATTCGCCGCCTTATCCCTCGCTGGCCCAGGTCGGCGGACATGCGCTGGCCAGCATTTTCCTGGACGGCCTGTCGGCCGACGTCGAGCGCCTGGAGCGCATCAACTTCCTGATGGACCAGTCCAGTTCGGACGGCGGGCAGGGCCACGCGCGCCGCATCGAGGTCCTGACGATCACCCCCAGCCAATCGCTGGATGTCATGGCGCTGGAACATTTGCAGGATATGCCGGCCCAGGCCCGTGCCCTTTTCCGCGTACTCGGTGTATCGTCCGACCCAGACCGTCCCGGCGGCGGGTCGCTGATGTCCTACCTCTTATTTGAATCCAGCTACACCAAGCGATTGATTGAACTGGGTTATGCCGATACGATGCAGCGTAACGACGAAGTGATCGCCTTTTTCAAGGGGGCTCAGGCATGACGCGCAATGGCCAATCTACTCTGCAGCGGCAGCTGATGCGCGGCGGTGCGCTGGCCCATGACGGGCTGGACAAGAAGGCCGTGGTGGATGCCGCCCATGAGCTTGGCCTGGCCCTGTTCGTCGCCAATTGCGATCCTGCCCGCAGCCGTTCCGCGGTGCTGCGCGCCATCGTCAAGGCAGTGGATTTCCCCGAGTACTTCGGCGGCAACCTGGACGCGCTCTACGACTGCCTGTGCGACACCGTGCTGGACCACAAGACCGGCGTGGTGCTGTGGCTGTACAAGCTGCATTCGGGCGATCCGGCGCTGGAAGAAGACGCCGGTCGCATCGAAACCGTGTGCTCCGACGCGGCGGATTTCGCGCGCGAAAACGGTCGCATTTTTTCGTATGTCATCGAGCACGCCGGACGCCATCCGGACCCCGAGCCCGGCGTGGCGGCAGCGCCCTACGGCGAAGACAACTGATCTGACCGCCTTACCAGGCCAGCAGCGCGCTGGCCGCCGACAGCAGCGCCAGTCCCGCGGTCTCGGTGCGCAGCACCCGGGGGCCGAAGCGCACGGCCTGCACGCCCGCCTCGCGGGCCTGGGCCAATTCCTTGTCCGACCATCCGCCTTCGGGCCCCACCAGCAAGGTCAGGGCCTGCAGGTTCGGCACGGCACGCAGCGCGCCGGCAAGGTCGTCACTCGCTTCGGGATGACACATTAGCCGCAGGCCGTCGGCGGGCTGTTGCAGCCAGTCGGCCAGCGTGAACGGGGCGTCCACCGCCATCAGCCGGTTGCGGCCGCATTGTTCGCTGGCGGATTGCGCGATGCGCTGCCAGTGCGCCACGCGCTTGTCGAGCCGGGGGCCCGACAATTGCAGCACGCTGCGCTGCGCGGCGATGGGGCAGACGCGCGCGGCGCCCAGCTCCACGGCCTTCTCCACCACCCAGTCCATCTTGTCCCCGGAGGGCAGCCCCTGCACCAAAGTAATGCGTCCGGCCAGTTCAGCCTCGCGCGGCAGGAATTGGCCCAGTTGGGCAAAGCCGGCCTTGCCGTCCACTTCGAGGGTGGCGGGATATTCGCCGCCCTGGCCGTTGAACAGCGCCACGGCTTCGCCCGCGCGCAGCCGGAGGACGCGCAGCGCATGGTGCGCCAAGGCGTCCGGCAGCGCCACGCGGGCGCCGGCGGTCAGGGGGATGTCGCAGAAGAAACGGGGGGCTGACATGAATGTGCGCAAACTGATCTGATGTGGAGAAAGACTTTCTTGCCGCCGGGCCGTTCCAAGGCAAAAAACGCTTCTTGGGGAGCAGCTAGCCGGCGCAGCGGGCCCGGCGTGGGGGCGCTTGTTCTCGGGCCAGTAGCCTAGCACGGGGCCGCCTTCTGGCCGATGGCGTCGGGGAAACCCCTGGATGCTAAAATCCCATGCTTCGCAACCTACTCAACTGGCCCCTATTTCGATCGTAGGCCCGCCAGCTTCAAAGAGCCTTCCGAATGAGCAATCCGACCGCCCCTAAACTTGCCTTGGCGGATGCCATCCGCGCCCTCGCGATGGACGCCGTGCAACAAGCGAACTCCGGGCATCCGGGTGCTCCCATGGGCATGGCGGAAATCGCCCAGGCCTTGTGGGCCGGCAACCTGCGTCACAATCCCAAGGATCCCGCCTGGGCCAACCGCGACCGCTTCGTGCTGTCCAACGGCCACGGCTCGATGCTGATCTACGCCTTGCTGCACCTGACCGGCTACGACCTGCCGATCGAAGAACTGAAGAATTTCCGCCAGCTGCATTCCAAGACGCCGGGCCACCCCGAAGTGGGCATCACCCCGGGCGTGGAAACGACCACCGGCCCGCTGGGCCAGGGCCTGGGCAATGCCGTGGGCATGGCGCTGGCCGAAGCGCTGCTGGCCGCCGAGTTCAACAAGCCCGGCCACACGCTGGTCGACCATCACACCTACGCCTTCACCGGCGACGGCTGCCTGATGGAAGGCATCTCGCATGAAGTCTGCTCGCTGGCCGGCACGCTCAAGCTGGGCAAGCTGGTGGTGCTGTATGACGACAACGGCATTTCCATCGATGGCCACGTCGAGCACTGGTTCGCCGACGACACCGCCAAGCGCTTCGAAGGCTACGGCTGGAACGTGATCCGTGGCGTGGACGGCCATGACGTCGCCGCCGTGGACGCCGCCATCAAGGCTGCGCGCAAGCAATCGGAAAAGCCCACGCTGATCGTCTGCCGCACCGTCATCGGCAAGGGTTCGCCCAATATGGCCGGTACGCACAATGTGCACGGCGCGCCGCTGGGCAAGGACGAAATCGCCGCCACGCGCGCCGCGCTGGGCTGGTCGTCGGAGCCGTTCCAGATTCCGCAAGACATTTACGATGGCTGGGATGGCCGCAAGCAGGGCGCCGCCGCCCAGGCTGAATGGCAGTCGGCATTTGACGCCTATGCCGCCGAATTCCCCGCCGAAGCCGCCGAATTCACGCGCCGCATGAAGGGCGAAATGCCCGCCGGCTATGCCGAACAGTTCAAGGCGTTCCTGGACGCCACGCTGGAAAAGGCTGAAACCGTCGCCACCCGCAAGGCTTCGCAGTTCGCCATCACCGCGCTGGCGCCGCTGCTGCCGGAAATGCTGGGTGGCTCGGCCGACCTGACGGGCTCCAACTTCACCGACTGGAAGGGCGTTGCCGCCGTCCGCGCCGGCGACAAGGGCATCCAGTTCGGCCGCCACATCAACTACGGCGTGCGCGAATTCGGCATGGCCGCCATCATGAACGGCGTGGCCCTGCACGGCGGCTACCTGCCGTTCGGCGGCACCTTCCTGACGTTCTCCGACTACTCGCGCAACGCCATCCGCATGGCTGCGCTGATGAAGCAGCGTGTGGTGCACGTGTTCACCCACGACTCCATCGGCCTGGGCGAAGATGGTCCGACCCATCAGTCGATCGAACACGCCTCCAGCCTGCGCCTGATTCCCAACCTGTCGCTGTGGCGTCCTTGCGATACGGCCGAAACCGCCGTGGCCTGGAACGCGGCCGTGACGCGCCCGACCAGCATCGGCATGGACGTGCATGACGGCGGCCCGACCGCCCTGTTGCTGTCGCGCCAGAACCTGCCGTTCGTGCCGCGCGACGCCGCCACCGTCGAGGCCATCGCCCGCGGCGGCTATGTGCTGCGCGACGCCGAAGGCGCCCGCGCCGTCATCATCGCCACCGGCTCGGAAGTCGCCATCGCACTGGATGCGCAGGCGCAGCTGGCCAAGGAAGGCATCGCCGTGCGCGTGGTCTCCATGCCCAGCACCGACGTGTTCGACCGCCAGGACGCCGCCTGGAAGCAATCCGTGCTGCCCAAGGGCCTGCCGCGGGTGGCCGTCGAAGCCGGCATCACCGCCTTCTGGCACAAGTACGTGGGCCTGGAAGGCGCCGTCGTCGGCATCGACCGCTACGGTGAATCCGCGCCTGCCGGTGCACTGTTCAAGTTCTTCGGGCTGACCGCCGACAAGGTGGCCGAGACCGTCAAGCAAGTTTTGTAAAAAGGAGCTCAGTCATGACTATTCGCGTCGCCATCAACGGTTACGGTCGCATCGGCCGCAACATCCTGCGTGCCCACTACGAAGGTGGCAAGAAGCACGATATCGAAATCGTCGCCATCAATGACCTGGGCGATCCCAAGACCAACGCCCACCTGACGCGCTACGACACCGCCCACGGCAAGTTCCCGGGCACCGTCGAAGTCGACGGCGACTTCATGGTCGTCAACGGCGACAAGATCCGCGTGCTGGCCAACCGCAACCCGGCCGAACTGCCCTGGGGCGAGCTCAAGGTCGACGTGGTGCTGGAATGCACGGGCTTCTTCACGACCAAGGAAAAGGCCGGCGCGCACATCAAGGGCGGCGCCAAGAAAGTCATCATCTCGGCCCCCGGCGGCAAGGATGTTGACGCCACCATCGTGTACGGCGTGAACCACGGCGTGCTGAAGGCCACCGACACCGTCATCTCCAACGCTTCGTGCACCACCAACTGCCTGGCCCCGCTGGTCAAGCCGCTGAACGACAAGCTGGGCCTGGAAAACGGCCTGATGACCACCGTCCACGCCTACACCAACGACCAGGTCCTGACCGACGTCTACCACGAAGACCTGCGCCGCGCGCGTTCGGCCACCATGAGCATGATCCCCACGAAGACCGGCGCCGCCGCCGCCGTGGGCCTGGTGCTGCCGGAACTGAACGGCAAGCTGGACGGCTACGCCATCCGCGTCCCGACCATCAACGTGTCGCTGGTCGACCTGTCGTTCGTGGCCAGCCGCGATACGACCGCCGAAGAAGTGAACGGCATCCTGAAGGCCGCCTCCGAAGGCGAGCTCAAGGGGATCCTGGACTACAACACCGAGCCCCTGGTTTCGGTGGACTACAACCACAACCCGGCCTCCAGCACCGTTGACGCGTCGCTGACCAAGGTTTCGGGCCGCCTGGTCAAGGTCTCGTCCTGGTACGACAACGAGTGGGGCTTCTCGAACCGCATGCTCGACACCACCGTCGCGCTGATGTCGGCCAAGTAAGCAACACGGCTAGTCCATAGAGGGGACGGATTTGTTTTCCGCGCTTGCGGAAAATGGGTTCGTCCCCTTTGTACGCCCATCGTAGGAATCCAAATATGTCCAAGGTCAACACTCTGTCCGCGCTGGCCAAGTCCGGCGCCCTGTCCGGCAAGCGCGTGTTCATCCGCGCCGATCTGAACGTGCCGTTCGACGACGCCGGCCGCATCAGCGAAGACACCCGCATCCGCGCCTCGGTGCCCGGCATCCGCATGGCGCTGGACGCTGGCGCCGCCGTCATGGTCACGTCGCACCTGGGCCGTCCCAAGGAAGGCGTGCTGACCGACGCCGATTCGCTGGCCAAGGTCGGCCAGCGCCTGTCCGAACTGCTGGGCATGCCTGTGCAACTGGTGCGCGACTGGGTCGATGGCGTCCAGGTCGATCACGGCCAGGTCGTGCTGCTGGAAAACTGCCGCGTCAACGTTGGCGAAAAGAAGGACGACGAGACGCTGTCCAGGAAGATGGCGGCGCTGTGCGACGTCTACGTCAATGACGCGTTCGGCACTGCCCACCGCGCCGAAGCCACCACCCATGGCATCGCGCGCTTTGCGCCCGTGGCCTGCGCCGGCCCGCTGCTGGCCGCCGAACTGGACGCCCTGGGCCGTGCGTTGCACGAGCCCAAGCGCCCGCTGGTCGCCATCGTGGGCGGCTCCAAGGTGTCGACCAAGCTGTCGATCCTGCAATCGCTGGCCGACAAGGTCGACCAGTTGGTGGTGGGCGGCGGCATCGCCAACACCTTCATGCTGGCCGCCGGCCTGTCCATCGGCAAGTCGTTGGCCGAACCCGACCAGGTCGACCAGGCGCGCGCCGTGATCGACATCATGAAGCAGCGCGGCGCGGCCGTGCCGATTCCGGTGGACGTGGTGTGCGCCAAGGCATTCGGCGCCGACGCCGAAGCCACCGTCAAGGCGGCTGAAGACGTGGCCGACGACGACATGATTCTGGACATCGGCCCCAAGACCGCGGCGCAACTGGCCGAGATCCTGAAGCAAGCCGGCACCATCGTCTGGAACGGCCCCGTGGGCGTGTTCGAGTTCGACCAGTTCGCCAACGGCACCGAAGTGGTGGCGCGTGCGATCGCCGAATCGGCAGGCTTCTCGATCGCCGGTGGCGGCGACACGCTGGCCGCCATCGCCAAGTACGGCATCGGCGAGCAGGTCGGCTACATCTCGACCGGCGGCGGCGCTTTCCTGGAATTCCTGGAAGGCAAGACCCTGCCCGCCGTGGCCGTGCTGGAAGCCCGCTACGCCAAGTAAAGCGGTTTGCCCTGCAAAGCCGAAGCCGCCCCGATGGGGCGGCTTTTTCATGCAGGCTATTTGATGGCGGCTGCCCCGGTTTGGCCGGCTTGGTGTAGCCTTGGCGCAAACAGCCGCTCCGAGCGCGCTTCCTTCCCGATTTTCCCTCGCAGCATCATGAACTTACGTTTCATTCCCGGCCTCAACAACTTCCGCGGCATCACCCGGGAATCGGCGCGGCGCGACGTCACCGCCGGGCTGAGCGTGGCGGCGGTGGCGCTGCCGGTGGGTCTGGCCTACGCGGCCATGATGGGCGTGCCGCCCGTGGCCGGCCTGTGGGCGGCCATCGCCGGGATGCTGGGTTACGCCTTGTTCGGTTCGTCGCGCACCTTGATCGTCGGGCCGGACACGGCCACCTGCACCCTGATCGCCGCCACCCTGACCGGGATGGCGCTGACCTCGCCGGAAGACCGGCTGGTGGCCGCCACCGGCATCGCCTTGACGGTGGGCGTGGGCTGCCTGATCGCGCGCGCGCTGCGGCTGGGCGTGCTGGCCAACCTGCTGTCGCGACCGGTGCTGATCGGCTACATGGCGGGGGTGGCGATTACGCTGGCCCTGTCGCAGCTGAGCGGCCTGACGGGGGTGGGCCTGCGCAACAGCGGCCTGGTGCATCCCTTCCTGGAGTTGTCGCGGCGCCTGCCCGAAATCCAGATCCCGACGTTGATCCTGGGCCTGACCTCCTGCGCGCTGCTGGTGGCGGTGAAGCGATGGCGGCCCACCTGGCCAGGGCCCATCCTGCTGGTGGTGCTGGCCTGCCTGCTGTCGTGGCTGTTCAACTTTCCCGGGCTGGGCATCGCCGTGGTGGGCGAGGTGCCCGCCGGTTTGCCGGCGCTGAGCCTGCCGGTGCGGCTGGAGGGCCTGGACGGCATCCTGCTGGGCGCGGCGGGGGTCTTGGTGGTCAGCTTTTCCAGCGGCATCGTGACGGCGCGCAGCTTCGCCGCGCGCACGGGCGAACACGTGGATCCCAACCGCGAGCTGGTGGGCTTTGGCGCGGCCAATATGGCGGCGGGCCTGTTCCAGGGCTTCGTGGTGACGGGCGCGGACTCGCGCACGGCGGTGGGGCTGGTGGCGGGCGGTTCTTCGCCGCTGGTCAGCGTCACCGCGGCGGTGGCGCTGGCGGTGGTGGTGAGCCTCTTGAGCGGGCCGCTGTTCTGGCTGCCGCAGGCCGTGCTGTCGGCCATCCTGCTGCTGGCCGCCATCAGCCTGTTCGACGGCCACGCCTTCATGCGCCTGGCGCGCATCTCGCGCATCGAGCTGGCGTTCGGCATTCTGGCCGCGGTGGGAGTGGTGGGTTTTGGCGTGCTGCAGGGCGTGGCGGTGTCGGTGGGCGCCACCTTGCTGTATGCGATGTACGTGTCCGGCAATCCGCGCGATGCCTTGCTGGGCCGCTTGCCCGGGGAAACCGTGCTGGGCAAGCTGCACCTGAATCCCGAGGCCCAGCCGGTGCCGGGCGCGGTGATCTGGCTGTTCGAGTCATCGGTGTGGTTCTTCAACGCTGACGCCTTTCGCCGGCGTGCGCGCGAGATCATCGAGCAGGCGGGCGACGTGCAGTGGTTCGTGCTGGATGCCGAAGCCATGACCCAGGCCGACGCCGACGCGGTCGAAGCGTTGTATGAATTGAAGCATGCGCTGGACGAGCGCGGCATCACGCTGCTGGTCGCGGGCGGGCACGGCCAGTTCCGCACCGCGCTGGAACGCTCGGGCCTGGTCAAGAAGATCGGCCGTGAAAAGATCTTCGGCAGTCCCGAGCAGGCGGTGGAAGCGATCGAACGCTGGCGCCAGGCGCCGCCCGCGGCGCTCGGCTAGCGCTAGTCGATGATGTGATAACCGCCGTCGATGTATATCGTCTGCCCGGTCATGCGGCGGGCGGCGTCGGTGGCGAGCCAGGCGGTGGCTTCGCCCACGTCGTCGATGGACACCAGGCTGCGCGCGGGCGCCTTGGACTGGGCGCGGTCCAGCAGCGTGTCGAATTCGGCGATGCCCGAGGCGGCGCGCGTCTTCAACGGTCCCGGCGATATCGCGTGCACGCGTATGCCCTGCGGACCCAGTTCCGCCGCCAGGTAGCGGGTGGCGGATTCCAGCGCGGCCTTCACCGGCCCCATCATGTTGTAGTGCTCGACCACCATCTGCGAACCGTAGTAGCTCATGCAGAACAGCGCGCCGCCCTTGCGCATCAGCGGCTCGGCCAGCTTGGCCATGCGGATGAAGGACCAGCAGGACAGGTCCATGGCCTGCAGGAAGCCCTCGCGCGAGCAGTCGGTCACGCGGCCGTGCAGATCGTCGCGCGGCGCGAAGGCGATGGAGTGCAGCACGAAATCCAGCTGGCCCCATTCGGCGGCCACGCTGTCGAAGACAGCCTCGAGTTGGCCTGCGCGCGTCAGGTCCAGCGGCAGCAGCAGCGGCGCGTCCACCTGGCGGGCCAGCGGCTCCACGTGGCGCAGCGCCTTGTCGTTCAGGTAGGTCACGGCCAGCTCCGCGCCCAGGGCGCGGAAGGCCTTGGCGCAGCCCCAGGCGATCGAGTCCGCGTTGGCGATGCCGGTCACCAGGCCGCGCTTGCCGGCCAGCGGCAGTGCCGCGCTCATCGCTGCTTCACCAGCGCCAGCGTGTGCTGGGCGATGATCAGTTCTTCGTTGGTGCGCACCACGTAGACGCCGATGCGGCTGTCGTCGGCGGAGATGCGCGGCCCGTGGCGGGCGTTGCGTTCCGGGTCCAGCTTGATGCCCAGCCAGCCCCAGTGCTCGCTGATGGCCTGGCGGATCTCGGCGGAGTTCTCGCCCACACCCGCGGTGAAGACGATGCCGTCCACGCCGTTCATGGCGCAGGCCAGGCCTATCATGCCCTCGGCCACGCGCCAGGCGAAATACTGCAGCGCCAGCTTGGCCGAAGGGGCGTCGCTGGCCAGCAGTTCGCGCATGTCGTTGCTGATGCCGGATAGGCCTTTCATGCCGCAATCGTGATAGAGCAGGTGCTCGATCTCGTCGTGGTTCATGCCGCGTTCCATCATCCACAGCACCACGCCGGGATCCAGGCGGCCGGGGCGGGTGCCCATGGGCAGGCCTTCCAGCGCGGTGAAGCCCATGGTGCTGTCCACGCTCTTGCCGTGGTGCATGGCGCAGGCGGAAACGCCCGAGCCCAGATGGGCCACGATGATCTTGCCGCCGGCGATGTCCGGCAGCGCCTTCCGCAGGCGCTGCGCGATGTACTCGTAGGACAGGCCATGGAAGCCGTAGCGGCGCACGCCTTCCTGGTACAGCCGTTCCGGCAGGGCGTAGCGGTCGGCCACGTCGGAATGGCTGCGGTGGAACGCGGTGTCGAAGCAGGCGACTTGCGGGATCCAGGGGCGGCGCTCGCGGATCACGCGGATGGGCGCCAGGTTGTTCGGCTGGTGCAGCGGCGCCAGCGGGGTGAAGGTGTCGAGCTTGGCCAGGATGGCGTCGTCGATCAGTACCGGCTCGGACAGGTCGGGTCCGCCGTGCACCACGCGGTGGCCCACGGCCAGCGGCGCGCCGCCGAGGTGGCCGCTGAGCCAAGTGCCGACCACTTCCTGGCCGTTGGGCACGTCGGGCGCGTGGCTGGGCGCGATCTCGCGTTCGACCAGGGTCTGGCCGGCGGCATCGCGCACTTTCAGCTTGGGGTGCGAGGTGCCTATGCCTTCGAGCTGGCCGCCCAGGCGCGGGGCCAGCTCCTGCGCGCCGTCGATGTCGTACAGGTAGAACTTGATGCTGGAACTGCCGGCGTTGATGACGAGGATGGTATCGGTCATGGCGCTGTGATTCCGGATGGTGAGCGGCGCGTCAAGCGAGCGGGCGGGCCTGTTGCTGGGCCAGGTGATGCGCGTAGATGGCGGCCACCGCGCAGGACGCGAGGCGCGAGCGCGGGCTGTCGGCGCGGCTGGTCAGGATGATGGGCACGCGCGCGCCCAGCACGATACCGGCCGCTTCGGCGTTGGCCAGGAAGGTCAGGTTCTTGGCCAGCATGTTGCCGGCTTCCAGATCAGGCACGACCAG
Organism: Achromobacter xylosoxidans A8; assembly: GCF_000165835.1. Taxonomy (NCBI): domain Bacteria; kingdom Pseudomonadati; phylum Pseudomonadota; class Betaproteobacteria; order Burkholderiales; family Alcaligenaceae; genus Achromobacter; species Achromobacter xylosoxidans. Next base: position 5,477,481 of record NC_014640.1, on the reverse strand, counting down.
CACCTGAGCCACGCCGGCCACCGGCGAGCGGATGCCCTTGATGCGGGCGGCGTCGGGGCTGATGGCGTTATCCAGCGCCAGCGGGCCGTCCAGCAGGCCGCCCGCGATCTGGCCGCGGTCGGCCATCTTGCACAGCGCGGCGGCTTCGATGGTGCTGGGGATGCTGGGGTTGACCTGCTCGACCGCCGACAGGATGGCCACGCGCGGCTCGCCCAGGCCCAAGCCGTGGTGCAGGTCGATCACGTTGCGGATGATGTCGGCCTTGGTTTCCAGGTCCGGGAAGATATTGATGGCGGCGTCGGTGATGAAGAGCGGTTCCGCGTAGGTCGGCACTTCCATGATGAAGACGTGGCTGATGCGCCGGCTGCTGCGCAGCCCGGTGCTGCGCGCCACCACTTCATGCATGAGTTCGTCCGTGTGCAGGCTGCCTTTCATCAGCAGTTCGGCTTCGCCGCTGCGCACCAGCGCGACCGCGCATTCAGCGGCCGCGTGGCTGTGCGGCGCGTCGACGATGCGGGCATCGCCCAGGTTCAGCTTGTGCTCGGCGGCGGTGGCGCGGATCTTCTGCTCGGGACCCACCAGGATGGGCTTGAGCAGGCCCAGGTCGCGCGCTTCCAGCGCAGCCGACAGCGAGGGTTCGTCGCAAGGATGGGCGATGGCGCAATGCGCCGGCGCCAGCGTCTGCGCGCGCGCGATGAGCCTGTCGTAATGGGACGTAGGGGGCAGCGTCATGCGGATTTTGCCTTGGCGGATTTGCGCGCGGGACGCGCGGCGGGTTTGGCGGAGGCGCTGCGCTTGGCGCGCACCGGGACGGCAGGTTCGGCCGCGGCCGAGGGCGCGTCGTGCCGGGCCGCCGCTGCGCGCACCGATTTGCGCGCAACCGCCGGCGCTTTCTTGGGCGCCGGTTGCTGGGCCTCGTCGCGCTTCTGCGCGCGGCGCTCGGCGTACTCGAAGAGGCGTTCCATTTCGTCCAGACTGGTGCGGGCGGCCTCGCTCAGCGGCTCGGCGGCTTCCAGCACGTGCTTCATGGTGTCCAGCGCTTCACGGATCGCGGGGGCGGGCGCGTCCTCCAGCAAATGCGGTATGGCCTGGATGGCGGAAGCCGCATCCAGCGTCATCATCAAGGCCTGGTCGCGGATGATGTCCTTGAATTCCTGCAGCGACAGCGCGGTGTCGGATTCGGCGCGCATCTTGCGGATCAGCGCGTAGCTGCGCTCGTCCAGGCCGCCTTCGGCGCCCGACACATACAGCAGCATGCGGATCGCAGCCACGCGCAGGCCGCCTTCCAGCATCAGCGAACGCAGCTCGGCGGCGCGCTCTTCCATGAAGCGGCGATGCTCGGGCGATACGCCGGGATGCTTGCGCGGCGGGCCGGAGCGCGCGCCCAGGCCGGCCAGGTCTTGCACCAGAGGCGAACCGTACACGCCCATGAAGGTGCGTTCGTCGGCGGAATCGCGCAGTTCCTGCCAGATGTTCAGGCTGGTCTCGATCAGGTTCGAGAACATTTCCTGGGCCATCAGGAAGGGGTTGTCGGCCGACGCAGGCTGGCGGTGTTCGCGCACCTGTTCGGCAACCTGCGCGATGGGCGCGATGACCGGATTGCGGTCCGAGATCAGTTCATAGGGCAGGCGCAGCGGATGCAGGCGCTGCGACCACTCCGCCGACTGCGGCGTCACCAGGGCGCGCAGCCAGGGCTGCACGAAGCTGCGGTACATGCCCAGGTTGATGTCGGAAATGCGGGCGACGGCGGCGAAGCGCCGGTCGTCCTCTTCGTTGCGCTCGACGATGGCGCGCACGTCGTCCAGCGTGCGCTGCTCGAACGACAGCACGTAGTTGCCGAAAGCCAGGTCGGCGTTGGGCGTGTCGGGCGTCTTGTCGGCGATCTCGGCCTGGTAAATGCCCGGCGGCAGCACGTCGATCATGTCGATGTTGGACGTGAATTCCTGGTGCTCCTTGCGCGCCACGCTGCCGGACACGAAGATGCCCAGATGGCCGATGCTTTCATGCACGGCATAGACGATGGTCTGGCCATGCGCCAGCACTTCGGATTCGTCCTGGTACAGGTCGGGGATCCAGCCCAGCGCCTGCGGCGGGGGCGTGATGTTGTCGCCCTTGGAGCAGAACACCACGATGGGCGAGCGGATGTTGCGCAGGTCGATGCGGATGCCGTCCGAGGTCACCAGGCCGGCGGTGGCCAGGCGGTTGCCCACGAACAGGTTGTCGACGATGTACTGGATTTCCGGGCCGTTCAGGAAGACATGGCCGCCCCACCATTTCTCGAAGCTCAGGTAGCGCTTGGCCTCGGTGTCGACATTGGCGTACAGGTTGTACTGCTTGGACCACAGCGTGTTGGCCGGATTCAGGTTCTCGAAGTTCTGCACCAGCCAGGCGCCGTCGAATTTTCCGTCGCCCAGGTCGCTGGTCATGGCGGTGAGCCAGCTGCCGCCCAACAGGCCACCGGCGTAGCGCATGGGGTTCATGCCGCGCCAGCCGGCCCAGTAGGACAGGGGGGCGCCTGCCACGATGATGGGGCCGAACAGTTCGGGGCGGACTGCGGCAGTCATCATGATCTGCCAGCCCGCCTGGCAGTTGGCCACCACCACCGGCTTGCCTTCGGCGTTGGGGTGCAGCGCGATGATTTCCTCGAGGAAGCGGGCCTCGGCCATCATCACGTCCTCGACGGTCTGGGTCGGCATGGGCTGCGGCAGGAAGGTGGCGAAGTAGCAGGGGTGGCCGGCGCGCAGCGCCACGCCGATCTCGCTCTCGGGCTTGAAGCCGCCGATGCCGGGGCCGTGTCCGGCGCGCGGGTCGACCACCAGGAAGGGGCGCTTGATGGGATCGGTTTCCACGCCTTCCGGCGGCTTGATGCGCAGCAGGCCGTAGTTGACGGGCCGCGGCAGGCAGCGGCCGTCCATCACCAATTCGGATTCCATGCTCAGCACATTCGGGGCGCGCTTGGCCATGTGCTCGTGGTACTGGTTGCCGCGCTGGCGCATCACATCGGCGTAAAGCACGCCGCGCTGCCAGGCGTCCACTGCGTATTCGTAGGCGGCCGTCCAGGGGTTGAAGGGCGGGGCGGGTACGCGATCGTTGCCGGATCCGGCCATGGCGATCTCCTGTAGGTTGCTTGCGGCGGCGAACCGCCGCGCCGATTCCGAGTGGAACCGGCCGAGTTGACCTCTCCATTACACCGCAACTGATGTTGCGGTGCAACATCAAGGGTCTTGACGCAGGTCAAATGGGACTGATCTCCCCGTCCCCTTTAGGGCCGGGCAGCCGGGCGACAGTTCAAACCGGGTCGTGGCAGACTGCTTCGATGCGGTTGCCCGAAGGGTCCAGCAGGAAAGCGGCGTAGTAGTGGGGATGATAATGCTCGCGCAGGCCCGGCGCGCCGTCGTCGCGCCCCTCATGGGCCAGGCCGGCGGCGTGGAATGCGTCGACCGCGGCGCGGCTGGGCGCCTTGAAGCACCAGTGGCGGCGCGCGGCCGGGGCAGCGGCGGCGGCGTCGGCGAATACGGACAGGTAGCTGTGCTGGCTGTGGCCGGCCCGGCAGCGTTCACCGTAGCCGAGCGCGTCGGGGCGGTCATAGACCTTGTCCGCGCCCAGCGCCTGCATGATGGCGTCGTAGAAGGGCCGGGCGGTGTCCAGGCGGGAAACGGCGATGGAGACGTGATCCAGCAGTTGCATCGCGGCTCCCGCTCGGGTCAGGCGCGCGCGGCGGCGTTGTGCTCCAGCCATTTCTGGACGGAGGGGCGCTGCCACTGGGCATCGGCATAGGCGCGCAGGGCGTCGGGCAGGTCGTCCTGGAACAGACGCTTGAGCATGACCGCGAGATCCGTATCCGCGATGCTCCATTCATCGAACACCGAAGTCTGGCCCGTGCCCAGCAGATGGGTGCCCACGTGGATGAGCTTGGCCGCGGCGGCGTGCGCGGCATCCGATAGCGGCAGACCGGCGGCGCCGTAGAACACGGTTTCGGTCGGCCGTTCCTGGCGCAGCGCGCCCAGGTCGCTGCGCAGCCAGGCCTGCAACTGGCGGGCGCGGGCGCGCTGGCGCAGGTCGCGCGGATAGAGCGCGGCGTGCACCGGTGCGGGGAAGGCGTCTTCCAGGTATTCGGTGATGGCGCTGGACTCGGTCAGGCAGAAGTCCGCGTGGGTCAATGCCGGCACCCGGGAGGTCAGCGCGCGGCTTTGATAAGGCTGCATGCGTTGCTCACCCGCTTCCAGGTCGATGGGGCGCACCTCGAACGGCAGCTGTTTTTCAGTCAGCGCCACATAGGCCGACATGGCGTAGGGGCTGAGGAACAGGGAATCGACGAATAGCGTAAGCGGGGCGCCCAAAATCTAGTCTCCGGTCAGACGGCAAATGGCATGCGCCGCGGCGGCAGGCCGCGGCTACTTCACTTTAAAGCGTAACGCATCTGCGGGGGGCCTGTCGCGCCGGGGCCTCAGTCGACGATGAAGAGCTTGGCGCCCACGGCGGTGGACGAGCGGTGCGGCTCGGCCTGGTCCGCGACCTGGTAGCTCATGCCGGGCGTCAGCACGAACTGCCGTCCGTCTTCCAGCTCGGTGTGCAGTTCGCCTTCCAGGCAGAACAGGATGTGGCCCTTGCTGCACCAGTGGTCGGCCAGGTAGCCCGGCGTGTATTCGACCATGCGCACGCGCAGGTCGCCGAACTGCCGGGTGCGCCAATAGGCCATGCCGGTGTCGCCGGCGTGTTCGGTGCGTTCCACCTCGGACCAGTCGGTGGTGCCGAAGGGGATGTTGCTCATCTTCATTGTGAATCCTGCGTTGTGGTCCGGGCGGAATCGCCCCGTTGAAAGAACAGATACTACGCCAGGCCGGGAACAGGCTTGGCCTGGCGCATTGAAAAATCGCTCCATAACCCCTATCTTCTTGATATCCCAGGCCGGATCCGGCGCAACCGGAGGCGGCCGCAACGCTTTGCCAAGGGCTGCAAATGGAGTTCAAGGACTACTACAGCATTCTAGGCGTGGAGCGGGAGGCCTCCGAAGACGACATCCGGCGCGCCTACCGCAAGCTCGCCCGCAAATACCATCCCGACGTCAGCAAGGAAAGCGACGCCGAGACGCGCATGCGCGACGTCAACGAAGCCTACGACGTGCTGCGCGACAAGGAAAAGCGCCTGGCCTACGACAATCTGGCCGCCGGCGTATCGCCCGAGGGCAGCTTCCAGCCGCCGCCCGGCTGGGACGAAGGCTTCGAATTCCACCGCGGCGCGGCGCCCGGCGACGAGGCGCAGTTCAGCGAGTTCTTCTCCTCGCTGTTCGGCGGCCGCAGCCGGCGCGGCGGGACGCAGCAGCAACAGGAGTTCCGCGCGCGCGGCGAGGACCACCACGCCGCGATCGAGGTGGACCTCGAAGATGCGCTCAAGGGCGCCACGCGCGACATCAGCCTGCGTTCCATGCAGATGGACGATCAGGGTCGCCCGCACATGCAAACCCGCACGCTCAGCGTGCGCATTCCCCCCGGCGTGCGCGAAGGCCAGTACATCCGGCTGGCCGGGCAGGGCATGCCGGGCTACGGCGGCGGCGAGAACGGCGACCTTTATCTGGAAGTCCGCTTCAAGCCGCATCCGCGCTACCGCGCCGACGGCCGCGATCTCTACATGACGCTGCCGGTGGCGCCCTGGGAAGCCGCATTGGGCGCCAGCGTGCATGCGCCCACGCCGGGTGGCACGGTCGAAGTCTCGATCCCCGCAGGGTCAGCCAACGGCCGCAAGCTGCGCCTGCGCGGCCGCGGCATTCCAGGCGATCCTCCGGGAGATCTTTACCTGGTGCTGGACCTGGTCTTGCCGCCCGCTGACAGCGAGGCGGCCAAGGAGGCCTACCGCAAGCTGCAGCAGGACCTGCCCTTCAATCCGCGGCGCCACCTGGGGGTATGACCATGAAAAAAATAGTCGTCACCAGCGCCACGGTCGTGGGCAAGTCCCGGCCGCTGTCCGCCGACGATCTGGCCCGCGCCTGCGGCGAGGAAGTCGAATGGGTCGTGCGCCTGGTCGAGGTCGGCATCGTCACCGCCAGCGGCCAGGGACCCGCCGAATGGCGCTTCTACAGCGCAGACTTGCAGCGCGCGCTGGACGCCCGCCGCCTGTTGCGGGACTATGGCGCGGGCCTGGACGCGGCGGCGCTGATCCTGGACCTGAGCCAGGAAGTCCGCCGCCTGAAGGCGCAACTGCGCGCGCTGGGCCTGGAAGACAAGTAACGGCGGTGCGCGGATGGGTAAACTAGCTGGTTGTGGAACGACACCAGCGAAAACCCTTGCAGACACCTCCTGCCCCCGCGCCCGCTCTTGCGGGCAGCGCCCGCATCGATGGCCTGAAATCTTGCCTGCCCGTCATGATCGGCTACTTCCCGGTGGCCGTGACCTTCGGCATCGCCGGCGTGGCGGCGGGCTTGTCGCCGCTGCAAGTGGTGCTGATTTCCGTGCTGGTCTACGCCGGCGCCAGCCAATTCCTGCTGCTCGCTTCCATCAAGGCCGGCACCCCGTGGCTATGGGTGGTGGCGCTGTGCTCGCTGCTCAACGCCCGCCATCTGTTGTACGGTCCGCTGCTGTCGCGTTTCCTGCCCGCGGCGCTGAATCAGCGCCTGAAGGTTGCGTTCCTGCTCACCGATGAGGTCTTCGCCACGGCCTTCAACCGCCTGCAGGCCGTGGAGCCCGCGGGCCGCCAGCGCTGGATGATCGCGCTGGGTCTGGGCGCCTGGCTGACCTGGATCGCCGGGACCGCCGTCGGCGTGTACGCGGGAGACGGACTGGAGCGCCACTACCCCATGCTGTCCCAGGTGATGCGCTTTGCGCTGCCCGCGCTGTTCATGGCCCTGGTGTGCCAGAGCGCAAAGCGGGGCATGGGCCTGCCCATCATCGCGGCGGTGGCCGGCGCCGGCGCCGTGGCCGCGCTGGGCCATACCAGCCTCGCCATCCTGGCCGGCGCGGTCATCGGCTGCGCCGCCTATCGCCTGCGGAGGTCCGCATGAACACCGACGGACTGGGTTTCTGGGGCGCGGTGATCGCCATGGCGGCCATCACCTACCTGACGCGCGCCTTGCCTTTCATGCTGTCCGAGCGCAGCCGGCTGCTGCGCCACCTGTCGCGCGAAGGTTCGGCGCTGGCCGCCTTGGGGCCGTCGCTGCTGGCCGGGATCGCGGCGGCGGTGATCGTGCCCGACCTGCTGGCCGCTGGCGACCAGGCGGCGAATATCGGCCCCTACGTCGGCGGCCTGGTCGTGACCGCCGTGGCTGCGCGCCTGGTCAGCAATGCCGGCGTCGCGGTGCTGCTGGGCATGGCGGGATACGGGGTGTTGCTGGCCTTGGCGGCGTAACGCCTGCGGAGCAAAATGGTTGGACTTCCACGGAGGCCGACCATGCTTACGCTTTATCATGCGCCGCGCTCGCGGTCGTTCCGGATACTTTGGCTGCTCGAAGAACTGGGCGTGCCCTACGACACCGAAATGGTGTCCATCCGCGGCAGCGACGGCGCGGGCCATATGCCCTCGGACTACATCGACATCCATCCGCATCGCAAGGTGCCGGCCTTGGTACATGACGGCGTGCCGGTCTTCGAAACGCCGGCCATTGCCCTTTATCTGACCGATCTGTTCCCGCAAGCCGGCCTGGGGCCGGTCGTGGGCGACGCGCTGCGCGGTCCTTACCTGACCTGGCTGGCGTATTCCACCGGCGTGTTCGAGCCTGCCATGGCCGAGCGAGCCTTCAAGACGCCGCACCCTGGCAGCGCGCTGGGCTGGGGGTCGGCCGACGAGGTCGAGCAGGTTTTGACCCGGGTCTTGCAGGCGCGTCCATTTTTCCTGGGAGACAGGTTTTCGGCGGTGGATATCGTGCTGGGCGGCACCCTGCAGTACATGATGCAAGTAAAAATCGTGCCTGAGACGCCTGTGTTCACCGCCTATGCGGAACGGCTGGGTGATCGCCCGGCCATGCACCGGGCCTTGCAGCGCGACGGGGACATCGAGGAAGCCTGAGGCGCCGCCGCAGGCTTTAACCGCGCCCGATGCGCGCGCGCAGGTCTGCCTGCCATTCCTCGGGACGGCCCAGGTAGCGGCTGGGCTCCAGCATTTCGTAGACGCCAGCGCGTTCCAGCGCCAGGGTGGGAAAGCCGCTGCCGCCGACCTGCGCCAGCAGCCTGCGGCTGGCGGTGATGTGCGCGGCGGTTTCGGCCCCCTGGGCTGCGGCATAGGCGGCGCGGAAGGCTTCCGGGTTCAGGCCGATGTCGGCCGCCAGCGACTCCAGCACCGCCGGATCGGCGATGCGCAGGCCCTGCACGTAGTGGGCGCGCTGGATGCGCTTGAGCATGTCCAGTCCGCGCCCGGCCAGCGTCTGCGCGGCCAGGATGGCGGTGGTGGGCGGCTCCGAATCGAACACCGCGCCCTCATCGCGCAACAGGCCGTCGTAGTAGTCGTCGCCGAAGGGCTGGCCGGTCAGGCCGGCGATGCGTTCGTCATGCGGCATGACATAGCGGCGCAGCCTGTCCGTGACCGGCTGGCGGTTGCCGCCCGTCATCATGCCGCCCCCGTGCAGCGCGATGTCCAGGCCGGGCACGGCGCAAGCCGCTTCCACCAGCGGCGCGGCGCCGTAGCACCAGCCGCAGAGCGGGTCGAAAATGTAATGCAGGATGGGATTTGAGGTAGCCATGGCGTCATGGTAGACGCGGGCCATGCCGGGCGGAAGCCTGGCAGGGTAGCCAGAGTGTTGCATCGGCCGTGCAGATTGCCTGCACGGCCGTAAGACCATCAGCCGGCGATCTGCACTCCAATCCAGAACAGGCCGGCGGCCAGCAGCATCGAGGCGGGCAGGGTCAGCACCCAGGCCATCAGGATGTTGCGCACGGTGCTGCCTTGCAGGCCGCTCTTGTTGGCGATCATCGTTCCGGCCACGCCCGAGGACAGCACGTGGGTGGTGGACACCGGCAGGCTGAAGACGTTGGCGATGCCGATGGCGCCCATGGCGGTCACCTGTGCGGACATGCCCTGTGCATAGGTCATGCCCTGCTTGCCGATCTTTTCGCCCACCGTCAGCACCACGCGGCGCCAGCCGACCATGGTGCCCGCGCCCAGCGCCAGTGCGACCGCCACGATCACCCAGAAGGGGGCGTATTCGGTGGTGGCCGTCAGATCGGCGCGCAGGCGTTGCAGGTCGGCGCGTTCGCGCGCGGGCAGGCCTTCGATGCGCGCGACCTTCTTGGCCGTGTCGTCCAGGCAGAGCAGGTAGCGGCGCACGGAGATGCGCTTTTCGGCCGACAGGTCGGCGTAATTCGACACGCCGTGCAGATCGGTCTGCAGCGCGGCGATGGTCGGCATGGTCAGCTCGGGATCGCAGCGGAAGTTGCGCGGCAGCTCGGTGGTCGCGTCCACGCGCTTGAGCGCCAGGTAGTCGCCCAGCATGGCTTCGTTGCGCTGGTAGAACACGTTCAGGTGGTTGGCGGCGTCGCGGGTGCGTTCGATCTGGTAGGTGGTGCTGTTGGTGTCCAGCACGAAATTGGCGGGGACGATGCCGATCAGCACCAGCATGATCAGGCCGATCCCTTTCTGGCCGTCGTTGGAGCCGTGCACGAAGCTCACGCCCATGGCGGACAGCACCAGCACCAGGCGGTTCCAGAAGGGCGGATGCTTTTTGTTGTCGAGGGCGCGGCGCTGTTCCGGCGTCTTGTGCATCTTCGACAGCGGCAGCCAGCGCTTGAGCGCCAGCAGCAGGCCGCCCGCCACCAGGAAGCCGGCCACCGGCGACACCACCAGGGACAGGCCGATGTCGATGGCCTTTCCCCAGTTGACGCCGTCCGCCAGCGGCAGGTCGGTGATCAGCGCATTGGCCAGGCCCACGCCCAGGATCGAGCCGATCAGCGTGTGCGAGCTGGACGCCGGGATGCCGAAGTACCAGGTGCCCAGGTTCCAGGCGATGGCCGCGGCCAGCATGGCGAACACCATGGCCAGCCCGCGGCCCGTGTCCACATTGATCAGCAGTTCCACCGGCAGCAGGTGCACGATGGCATAGGCCACGCCCACGCCGCCCAGCAGCACGCCGAGGAAGTTGAATATGCCGGAAAGCACTACCGCCAGATGCGGCGGCATGGCCTTGGTGTAGATGACCGTGGCCACGGCGTTCGCCGTGTCATGGAATCCGTTGATGAATTCGAAGGCCAGGACGAATGTCAGGGCCAGCGCAAGGCTGAGGCCAACCCAGAGGTCTAGGCCGTGGAAGAGGTCGAACATGGAGGCGGGGGAGGTTCCGGCGAGAGGAGCCGATTATTGCAGATTTGTGACCTGTCACTGGTTGCTTGCGGCTACCAAGTGCAGGCAAGGGACCCCGCCCCGGGTCAGAATTTCGAATACTGGAACTCGATTTCCATCGGTTTGCCCAGGTTCGCCGCAGTGTCCGCCTGGATCAGCATCACCGCCAGGACGCCCAGGTAAAGCAGGCACAGCCACAGGGTTCGTTTCATTGCCGGCCTTCCTTCATGGGTAGAAAACTTCCGCGATCTTCTGGTTCACGCGCAGCCAGCCCAGCTCTCCCAGGTGCTGCACGTCGCGCAGCGTCCCCACTTCGAAGGGGGCGCTGTACATATCCATGCAGCGCATGGCGTAGCGCTGGCACAGCGCCGCGACTTCCCGCTGCACCGGGCCGAAGCGGTCCAGATCCTTGAAAGCCAGGGGGTGCAGCGGCTGCATGACAAAGAGGGCATCGACGCCGCGCTGGCGCAGCAAAGCCATCAGGGCGTCCAGTTCGCGCAGCTCGTCGCGGCCGGTCAGCGGCTGCGGCTGATAGGCGGTCTTGCCGCCTGCGGGAATGCTGCGCAGGTATTTATTGAAGAACTCGTCTCGCACCGCGTAGCGGTTGCCGCCCATCAGGGCTTGTTCCGCGCCTTGCGCCTGGGCCGCCAGCGCTTCCCAATCGACCACCCGGGCGGCCGTGGGCGGCCCCTCGCGTTCGCGCTCGGGGGCGGGCGCCGCATGGGCGGGCGCCCATAGATCGACCAGGCGCTGGCGGAAGACGTAAGCCTGCTCGGCCGCCATCGACCAGGCGACGCCCGCATCGCCCTTGGCCTGCAGCCAGCGGACCAGCTCCGCGCGGCCCTCGGGCTGCCGCAGCAAGCGGGGCAGCAGCGGATTGGCGTGCTCCTTGAATTCGTCCGGCCCCAGCCCGCCCTCGCCGTCGAACCACCCCGGCGACAGCATCACGACCACGCGCGACGCCGGCGACAAGTCCTCGGCCACCGCCGCCAGCACCAGCTGCATGCCCAGCGACTGGAAGCCCGAATGGCCGTAGGCCAGCACCGGCATCTGCAATTCGTCGGCCAGGTAGCGGTAGGGCACGAAACGCAGGTCGTTGCTGGTCAACTCGGACGAGCCCAGGATCACCAGCCGGTCGCCCGTGCGCAAGGCCTGGCTCATGCGGGACAGGTTGCGCGTCTGTTCCTGCAGCGTATTGCCCAGATTGGGGATGTAGATGCCCGGCGCGGCCGCCGGCACCGGCTCCGTCTTCAGCGCCAGGGCGTGCAGGGCGGCCCACCCGGCGGCAGTCGCCACCGCCAGGGCCAGCGCCGCCGCCAGCGCATGCTGCCGTAGTGTGCGTTTGAACATGGGGAACCAATGCCGCGCGGGGCTCTCTCTATAGGGGAGGTTTGTTAGCGGATGTTATCGAGCAGGAATGACCGGAACAAGCGCGGGAAAGCGGGGCCAAAGCCGATTCGCCTTTTTGCCACAGGGTCCGGCGCCGGTGCGCGGCCTGCCGCCGCGATTCCCGCAGGGAAAGAATGCGATAGCATCGCTGTGGCGGGGTTCTTCTGGATTTCCATGATTGACCTCGCCCGCCGCCGCAACCGCGCCGCCCGCATGCCCCTTACCCAGATCGTGCAGCCCATGACCACCACTACCCGTATCGCCCGCAAGCACCCCGACGAACTGATCGTGGGCCTGGTGTCCGTTTCCGACCGCGCCTCCAGCGGCACGTACCAGGACCTGGGACTGCCCGCGCTGCGCGAATGGCTGGGCGGTGCCCTGGCCTCGCCCTGGCAGGCGGTGGACCGGCTGATCCCCGACGAGCCCGCGCGCATCTCGGAGACGCTGATCGAGCTGGTGGACGGCTGCGGCTGCGACCTGGTCCTGACCACTGGCGGCACCGGTCCGGCGCGCCGCGACGTCACGCCGGAGGCGACGCTTGCCGTCGCCACCAAGGAAATGCCCGGCTTCGGCGAGCAGATGCGCCAGATCAGCCTGCGCTTCGTGCCCACGGCCATCCTGTCGCGCCAGGTGGCGGTCATCCGGGAAACTCCCGCCCATGCCGCCTTGATCGTGAACCTGCCCGGCCAGCCGAAATCCATCCGTGAAACGCTGGAAGGGCTGAAGGGCGAGGACGGCGCCGTGCTGGTGCCGGGCATCTTCGCCGCCATCCCCTATTGCATCGATCTCATCGGCGGCCCGTACGCCGAGACCCGGCCGGAAGTCATTACAGCCTTTCGTCCCAAATCGGCCCGCCGCGCGCCGCAGGCTTGATCCGGCGCTGCGTTATATTGGCCGCCCCTTTCACCTCCCACCGCTCGAGAGTCCCATCGCCATGAAGGTCCGCACCGTTTTGTCCCTTACTGTCCTGGCAGCCTTGTCGGCCTGCGCCAACGTCAAAGACGTGCGCGACCGCGATCCGGTCTTCTACGGCTCCACCCAGCGCACGCCCGAGGACTACACGGCCTGCGTGGCGGAATCGTGGAAGAACCTGGGCATCAATTTCCAGCAGAAGGCGGTGCGCAACGGCTTTGAACTGATCCAGGAAGACAGCCTGGGGGTCGAGGCCGTGCTGACGACCATACACTGGAAGGGCAAGACCGACGTGCGCCTGTCCACGCGCATCGCGCGCCGCGACCAGAGCATCATCGAGCCCGCCAACCTGTGCCTGTGAACGCCATGCATCATCGTCGCGACGTCCTGCGGCTGGGCTTGGCCGCGGCCGCTCTCTGCCTGGGCCTGCCGGCCCGCGCACAGCAGGCCGGCTTCATCAGCCGCAAGCTCAACGTTCCCGTGCCGGGCGGCGTCGCTGTCCTCGGCCTGGGCAACGCCGAGCGCGCGCCCGAAGTCACTTTCCTGGGGCGGCGCGTGCTGGTGGTGCGCGAAGAGGGCAAGCAGTGGATCGCCGTGGTCGGCATCCCGCTCAGCGTGAAGCCGGGCGAACAGCAGGCGGAGGTCAAGGACGCGCAAGGCAAGCGCGCGCTGCCGTTCAAGGTAGGCGCCAAGGAATACAAGGCCCAGCACATCACGCTGAAGAATCCGCGCCAGGTCAATCCGGATCCGGACGACATGAAGCGCATCGAACGCGAACAGGCCGAGCAGGCCGCAGCCAACCGCGCCTATCGCGCCGGCGTCACGCCCAGCAACCTGCTGCTGGACCGTCCGGTGAACGGCGGCCGCCTGTCCAGCCCGTTCGGCCTGCGGCGCTTCTTCAATGGCGAGGAACGCAATCCGCATTCGGGCCTGGATTTTGCCGTACCCTCGGGCACGCCGATCAAGGCGCCGGCCGCAGGTGTGGTGGTGCTGGTGGGGGATTACTTCTTCAATGGCAAGACGGTGTTCCTGGACCATGGCCAGGGCTTCGTCAGCATGTTCTGCCACATGTCGGCCATCGACGTGAAAGTCGGCGACGAGGTGCCGCGCGGCGGACTGGTGGGGAAGGTGGGGGCGACCGGCCGCGCGACCGGTCCGCATCTGCACTGGAACGTCAGCCTGAACGACGCGCGCGTCGATCCGGCCATCTTCATCGGGGCATTCAAACCCTGATCCCGCTGGGGGCGGGGGGCGCCGCAGGGGCCGCTCCGCGCGCCTTCAGGCCGTGGCGGCCTGCTGCGCGATCAGGTGCAGCACGTGCTGGTGCACGCGTTCCGCATAGTCCATCTGCTGCCGCACGTGGAGCTGCTCGGCTTCCTGGTCGTCCAGACAGTTGTCGTACTTGGTCTTGGCGTCGGCGTAAGTCAGGCCGGTATTGCGCAGGCTGTTGATGAAGGCCTCGCGCGACTGGTGCAGCAGGCGCAGGCCTTCCTCGCCCTTGACGAATTTTCTTCGCGCAAGGGTAAGCTGGTCAGCGGCGGCTTGCAGATCTTGTGTCAGGTCCATCTTGCTTCATGCTCTTCCTGCCGGCGTTGCGCCTGGCAGAGGGCGCCATTCTTTCATGAACGGGCGCTCCACGCATTACGGCATTTCGCGGTCCAGGTTTAGGGCTGGCGCGAAAGGAAGGGAGCCGGCGCGGGGCCGGCCCTGTGGTCCTGGCTTAGCGGCGGAACTGCTGGGGACGCTGCGGGGCGGGACCGCGCTCGTCCTTGTGGCGGAAGTTGATGCGGCCCTTGGTCAGGTCATACGGCGACATTTCCAGGGTGACGCGGTCGCCCGCCAGGATGCGGATGCGGTGCTTGCGGATGCGGCCGGAGGCGTAGGCGCCGACTTCGATGCCGTTGTCCAGCTTCACGCGGTAGCGGCTATCGGGCAGCACTTCGTCAACGATGCCGTCCAGTTCGATGAGTTCTTCTTTAGCCATTCTTTTCTCCTATCAAAACGCGCAGCCATGCCGGCGGCAAGGCACGCCGCGCAAGGCGGCAAGCGCGTCGGACCCGGACTAGCGGATCCAGCGGTTTGAACGTAAAACGTCCGGGCAAGCGCGGGTAGGGGCCACGGCATCCGAAGCGGATGTCTGAAATGACGGATACTCGCGCCGCGAGGGTAATGTGTGCGCGGTGCGCGGCTTGGTCGCGGCGGCGCGTTTTGCGCAAATCGCCGGAAGAAGCGGGATGGATCTGTTGCTGCCGGGCCCCGCGACCGTTGGGTTGGCGGTGCGCCCGGTGGGGGCGGGGTTGTTCCGGCAAAGCCGGGCACGTCCTGGGTTGGCCCGGAGCAATGCCCGCAGGGGGTACAGGTTGGCACGCAGAGTGACCGAAGCCCGGTTTTTGCGGAAAAATCACGGACTTATGTTACTGCAAAGCGCAGCGATTAGCCAGTATTTATCTGTCACTGCGCCGTGATAGTTGTTGCTCAACGACTCTGGCCGGACGGGATCCGCTCCCGATATTCTTCTTCCACCCGGCCGAGAACGGACCAGAACGGGCCTGGAGCGCGGCCGGCCAGCCGGGCTTCGAGCACGCCCAGATGCACATGCCAGCCGCCGGCCACGTCCACCATGCCATCGCGCGAGGACAGCTTGCGGTGCGTCAGCACCAGGCGTGTCTCCTGGCCTTGGGGCGACAGCTCGAACGTGACTTCGGACGGATGGCCGGGGGAGCCGCCCCACGTGAACGCCAACAACCGCGGCGGTTCGCAGCGCGTGATGATGCCTTGCGTGGTGACGCCGCCTTCATACGGTTTGTAGGCCTCGGGCACGGGCTCGGCCACCGAGGACAGGTCGGCATGCATGAAGCGCAGCGTGACGCCGCCGCCCTCGCGCAGTTCCATGTCCCCGGACGCCAGCCAGAGGCCCCGCTTTTCCGATTCAGTGAGAAAGGCCCAGACCTCGTCGACGCTGGCGGGCAGGAGCCGCGTGAAGCGGATGGAGGTGGGGTCCAGGACGACGCCGTGATCACTCATGTTGTTCTCCAGAAGATGCGGCCGGGGGGCGGCTGGCGATGAGCGCGGCTTCCAGCGCGCCCAGCTTGCCCGACCAGAATTGTTCATAGAAGCGCAGCCACTGCATGGCCTCGGCCATGGGTTCCGGATTGAGGCTGCATACATGCGTGCGGCCGCGGATGGAGCGCCGGACCAGGCCGGCGCGTTCCAGGGCCTGCACATGCTTGGAGGCGCCCGCGAAACTCATGCTGTGGGGCGCCGCCAGCTCGCCTATGGTCTGCTCGCCCTGGGCCAGGCTGCGCAGCATGTCGCGGCGCGTGGGATCGGCCAGCGCGCGAAAGACGGCATCGAGGACGGGGGAGGGATTTGATTCAACCATAAGGTTGAATATAGCCCACCCTCCCGAAGAAATTCAACTTCTCGGTTGAATTTTTATGTAACCGCTTGCGGATGGTCTTCTTCCATCGCGCCATACGCGTCGGGGTATTGCGGCAGATCGTCGCTGATGTCGAACCAGGGCGCCTTGCTGGCCACATGACAATGGGCGGCCGGCTTGATGCCCGGGTCATCGTCCAGCGGACCCAGCGGCAAGCCGTAGACGTCCGGGGTCTGATCGAAACGGGTCAGCAAGGGCGTGCCGCAGGCTTCGCAGAAGCCGCGGTAGCTGCCAGGGGACGAGCAATACCACGTGACGTGGTTTTCGCCCCGCGTCCAGGCGAAGTCCTTGGCCTGGACCGTGGCCCGGCTGCGGAACGCGGCGCCATGCGCTTTGCGGCAGATCGTGCAATGGCAGTTGAGGGCGTCGGTAAGCGGGCCGCTGATCTCGTAGGCGACTCGGCTGCACAGGCAGGAACCTTTGATCATGATGAACGCCAGGCTGGTGAGGGAATATTTCCAATATACCTGGGCGCGCCGGGCTGGAACCGGCCATTTATGACGAACGTCTTTCAGATCATTGCGGTGTCCCTATTTTCCGCCAAATGAATCGATTCCCAGGTCATCGTGCTGTCATGCCGCGAAAACAGAATGCGGCCATGAACACATTCCATGGGGATTCAACGATGACTTACGCCATCGAAGTACTAGGGCTCAGCAAGAGCTTCCACGCCGGCGCCAAGGCGCTGGACGGCGTGAACCTGCAAGTGGCCGACGGCGAGATGGTTGCCTTGCTGGGCGCCTCGGGTTCGGGCAAGTCGACCTTGCTGCGTCACCTGTCGGGCTTCGTGGCGGGCGATGCGGGAAGCGTGGCCGTCAACGGCCGCATGATCCAGCGCGACGGCCGCCTGAGCCGCGACGTGCGCTCCGCGCGCGCCGGCATCGGTTTCGTGTTCCAGCAATTCAATCTGGTGGGCCGCCTGCCGGTCATCACCAATGTGCTGACCGGCCTGCTGCCGCGCGTGCCGCTGTGGCGCAGCCTGACGCGCTGGTTCCTGCGCGGCGAAGTGCGCCAAGGCCTCGAAGCGCTTGCCCAGGTTGGTATAGACGACTACGCATTTCAACGCGCTTCGACGCTGTCCGGCGGCCAGCAGCAGCGCGCGGCCATCGCCCGCACCCTGGTGCAGAACGCCCGCGTGATCCTGGCCGACGAACCCATCGCCTCGCTCGACCCGGAATCCTCGCGCCGCGTGATGGACACGCTGGCCCAGATCAACCGCAGCCGCAAGGTGGCGGTGGTGGTGTCGCTGCACCAGGTGGATGTGGCCTTGCGCTACTGCCCGCGGGTGGTCGCGCTGCGCCACGGCAAGGTGGTCTATGACGGTCCTTCCGCGGACCTGACGCCGTCCATGCTCAGCGACCTGTACGGCTCCGAACTGAGCGAGTTGCTTCCCGAATACGCGCCGCAAGCGCCGGCCATGCCCGGCATGGCGCCGCTGTCCCGATTGGCGCAAGCCGCCTGATTCTTCCCGACCCGTTTATCCCGGAGCCTTCCATGCTACGCAGAACCTTTGTCACCCTGATCGCCGCCGC
The DNA here is from genome assembly GCF_000165835.1 of Achromobacter xylosoxidans A8. Lineage (NCBI taxonomy): Bacteria > Pseudomonadati > Pseudomonadota > Betaproteobacteria > Burkholderiales > Alcaligenaceae > Achromobacter > Achromobacter xylosoxidans. The sequence continues at coordinate 5,459,952 of NC_014640.1, read as the reverse complement.
GGCCCTGTCCACCCAGGTCCACGCCGAAGACGCCAAGACCCTGAACTTCGGCATCATCTCGACGGAATCTTCCACCAACCTGAAGTCGGTCTGGCAGCCGGTCATCGACGACCTGAGCCGCGCCATCGGCGTGCCGGTCAAGCCCTTCTTCGCGTCCGACTACGCCGGCATCATCGAAGGCATGCGCTTCAACAAGGTGCAGATGGGCTGGTTCGGCAACAAGTCCGCGATCGAAGCGGTGGACCGCGCCAAGGGCGAAGTGTTCGCCTCCGTCATCGACAAGGACGGCAATCCCGGCTACTGGTCGCTGCTGATCGTCAACAAGGACAGCAACCTGAAGACGCTGGACGACGTGCTCAAGCGCGGCGGCACGTTGAGCTACGGCGCGGGCGATCCCAACTCGACCTCGGGCACGGCCGTGCCGGGCTATTACCTGTGGGCCGCCAACAAGATCGAGCCCAAGACCTTCTTCAAGACGGTGCGCGCCAGCAACCACGAAACCAATCTGCTGTCGGTCATCAACAAGCAGGTGGACGTGGCCGTCAACAACACCGAGGCGCTGGAGCGTTATCGCCTGAACACCGGCAAGGACGCCAACGACAGCGTGCGCGTGCTGTGGAAGTCGCCGCTGATCCCGGCGGATCCGTTGGTCATGCGCAGCGACCTGCCCGCCGACCTGAAGGCCCGCATCCGCGACTTCTTCGTCAACTACGGCAAGGGCAAGGACGCCGAGCGCGAACTGGCCAACCTGAAGGCGCTGACCTACCAGGGCTTCCGTCCCTCCGACAACCAGCAATTGGTGCCGATCCGCCAGATCGAACTGGCGCGCGAGAAGGCCAAGGTCGAAGCCGACGCCACGCTGGGCCAGGCCGAAAAGCAGAAGCAGCTGGCCGAACTGGACAGCAAGCTGGCCAGCCTGGGCCAGCCCGCCGCCAAGCAATAAGTCTCTTACCGGCCAGCCGGCGCGCCGCGGGGCGCGCCGGCTGGCCCGCAACCAAAAAAACCATCACGCGGATCGCCTTTTCTTATGAACGTAGCCATGCAGACCTCTCGCCTTTCCGCCGCGCCGCGATCGTCGCTGCCAGTCCTGCTCGTATGGGGCGTCGTGCTGGCGCTGCTGGTCATGTCGTGGAAGGGCGCGGACATGCGGCCCCTCGACCTGCTGCGCGATTCGGGCAACATGGCCGAGTTCGCGGCTGACTTCTTTCCGCCGAATTTCCGCGACTGGCGCATGTACCTGGACGAGATGATCGTCACCGTGCAGATCGCGGTCTGGGGCACTTTCCTGGCCATCGTGGTGGCCGTGCCGCTGGGGCTGCTGTGCTCGTCGAACATCGTGCCGGCCTGGGTGTACCAGCCGATGCGGCGCCTGATGGACGCCTGCCGCGCCATCAATGAAATGGTGTTCGCGATGCTGTTCATCGTGGCGGTGGGCCTGGGCCCGTTCGCCGGGGTGCTGGCGCTGTGGGTGCATACCACCGGCGTGCTGGCCAAGCTGTTCTCGGAAGCGGTCGAGGCGATCGATCCGCGGCCGGTGGAGGGCGTGCGCGCCACTGGCGCGAATGCGTTGGAGGAAATCGTCTACGGCGTGATCCCGCAGGTGCTGCCGCTGTGGATCTCGTATTCGCTCTACCGCTTCGAATCCAACGTGCGCTCGGCCTCGGTGGTCGGCATCGTGGGCGCGGGCGGCATCGGCACCGTATTGTGGGAGATCATCCGCAGCTTCCGCTACGCCGAAACCTGCGCGGTGATGATCATCATCGTGGCCTTCGTGGTCGTGATCGACATGGCCTCGGCGCGTATCCGCCGCGCGCTGATCTGAGGGCGCGGGGCCCAGGCGGGCCCCGCTGCTTCAGGCCTGCGGGCGCAGCGCCTGGAATGCCGGCAGGGCCAGCAGGCCCGCCAACTGCGCAGCCTGCACGTCGGCGTCCGAAACCGCCGCGCGCGGCATCAGGAAGTTGACGGTGCCCAGGCAGACTTCGCCATACACCACCGGCACGTTGATGACGGAGCGCAGGCCCAGGCGCTGGATCGCGTCGTGGTCATTGAAGAACTCGCGGATCGCTTCCTCGCCTTCGCCCACGAACAACTTCTGCTCCAGCAGGACGTGGCGGCCCCAGGCGGTGCCGCTCTTGTCCTTGCTGCCGCCGGGCGGATAGGCCTCGGGGTTGGAGCTGTACAGCCGCACCACCCGCATGGCCTGCGCGTCATAGCGGTTGACCGTGCACAGCGTGTGCGCCAGCGCGGCGTGCGCATGGGCATCGATGGCGCGGAAGGCCGCGGCGGGATCGGCGGCGGCGTAAGCCTGGGCGATGGCGGCAACGCCGGCCTGCGCTGGCGGGGCGGGATGGATGCTGACGGTCATTCGGCGGTGATGCCCAGTTCTTTGATCAGCTTGCCGTACTTGTCCGCGTCGCGCGCCAGGATCTGGCCGAACTGTTCCGGCGTGGTCTCGGTCAGCAGCACGCCCATGTCGCCCATTTTCTTGATGACTTCGGGCCGCTTGAGGATCAGGTTGATCTCGCGGTTCAGGCGCGCGGTCAGCTCGGGTGGCATGCCTGCCGGGCCGAAGGCGCCGTACCAGACCGACAGTTCATAGCCCGGCAGGGTCTCGGCCACCGTGGGTACTTTGGGCAGCAGGGGCGAACGCGCTTCCTCGGTGACGGCCAGGAGCTTCAGCTTGTCGTTCTGCACGTGCGGCAGGGTCTGCGTGCCGGCGCTGAACAGCACCTGGGTGCGGCCGGCCACGGTGTCCAGCACCGCGGGCGCACCGCCGCGATAGGGGATGTGCATCATCTTCACGCCGGCGGCCTTCTCGAACAGCGCGGCGCTCAGATGGTTGGTGGAACCCTGGCCGGCGGAAGCGTAGGCCACGGTGCCGGGATTGGCCTTCAGGTAGGCGATGAATTCCTTGACGTTGGACGCCGGCACCGACGGGTTCACCACCAGGGTGTTGGTGACCAGCGCGAGTTCGGCGATGGGCGTGAAGTCCTTCACGCCGTCGAACGGCATGCTGGAGTAGAGCGCCTGGTTCATCGTGTGGGTGCTCATCGAGCCCACCAGCAAGGTGTAGCCGTCGGGCTTGGCGCGGGCCACGAAGGTGGTGCCGATGTTGCCGGACGCGCCCGAGCGGTTTTCCACGATGACGGGTTGGCCCAGCGACTGGGTCAGGCCTTCGGACAGCACGCGCGCCAGGATGTCGGTGGAACCGCCCGCGGCCCAGGGCACGATCAGGGTGATGGGTTTTTCGGGCCAGGCGGCGTGCGTGAGCGCCGGTGCGACCAGCGCCAATCCCAGCGCGCAGGTGCGCAGCAGTCGTTTGAATTGCAGTGTCATGGTGTTTACCCCTTTGCGTAGTGTCCGGTCTGTCTGCCGGTTGGATGAAACAGGTTCAGCGGCCAGCGGCATAGCCCTGCATGCCGCGCGGGTTGGCGCCGGCGCGCAGCAGCAGGCCGCCGCCGGCGGCAGGTTCGCGAGTACAGGCGCTGATGCGGCCTTCCGACCAGTCCGGCCCTACCTTGACCTCGTGGCCCGCCGCGCGCAACGCCTCCAGCGTGGCGGCCGGCATGCGCGATTCCACGGTCAGCCGGTTCAAGGTCAGGCTGCGAGGCCAGAACGAGCCCGGGAAATGATCGACGTGCCAGGAGGGCGCTTCGATTGCCTCCTGCAGATTCATGCCCATGACATGGCGCAGGAAGAACGCCACCGTCCATTGGTCCTGCTGATCGCCGCCCGGCGTGCCGAAAGCCATGTAGGGCTGGCCGTCGCGCAGGGCCAGGCCGGGCGACAAGGTGGTGCAAGGGCGCTTGCCCGGTTGCAACTGGCCCGGCACGCCGTCGTCGAGCCAGGTCATTTGCAGGCGGGTGGTCAGCGGGAAGCCCAGGCCGGGCACCACGGGGCTGGACGACAGCCAGCCGCCTGACGGGGTGGCGGCCACCATGTTGCCGTCGCGGTCGATGACATCGATCTGGCAGGTGTCGCCCACGAAGATCTCGCGCGCGGCCCATTCGGCTACCGGTGGCAGCGCCGCGAAGGTCGGCTCGCCCACGCCGAAGCGGGTGTCGGACGCGGCCAGGGTGCGCACGGCTGCGTCCAGGTCGGGCAGGCGCGGCGCCAATCCGTTCGGGCTGCCGGGCCGGAACTCGGATGAAGCGCGGGCGCCGATGCCGGCCGCGCGTGCGCGGGCGTAGTCATCGCTGAGCAGGGCGTCCAAAGGCACCTGCGCGAAGTCGGGGTCGCCGTACCAGGCGGTGCGGTCGGCGAAGGCCAGCTTGGCTGCCTCGGCCACGTAGTGCACGAATTGCGGCGAGGTCGGCTCCAGTCCGTCCAGGCCCAAATGCCGCAGCATTGCCAACTGCTGCAGGTGGACCGGGCCCTGCGACCAGACCCCGCACTTGGCCACGGTGTAGCGGCCGTATTGGACGGTGAGGGGCTCGTCGTAGCTGGCGCGCCAATCGGCGAGGTCGGACTTGCGCAGCAAGCCGCGGTTGCGCTGGCCGGTGGTGTCGCGCACCGCCGCATGGGTGTAGTAGTCGTCGATGGCATCGGCCACGAAGCCGCGGTACCAGGCCTCCAGCGCCGCGTCGATGCGCCCGCGCCGGTCGCTGCTGCTGGCGTGCGCCTGGTCCAGGATACGGGTGTAGGTGGCGGCGATGGCGGGCGTACGGAACAGCGCGTCGGGCGCGGGCACGCGGCCATCGGGCAGCCAGACCTCGCGCGAACTGGTCCATTCGTCGCGGAACAGCGCCTGCACCGCCAGGATGGCCTGCGAGATGCGCGGCACCAGCGGAAAGCCGTTGCGTGCGTAGTCGATGGCCGGGCGCAGCACGTCAGCCAACTCCCAAGTGCCGTAATCGCGCAGCAAGGTCAGCCAGGCCCCGAAGGCGCCGGGCACGGTGGCGGGCAAGAGGCCGATGCCCGGCACCAGGTCCACGCCCAGGCTGCGGAAGTACGCCGGCGTCGCCAGCGCGGGCGCAGGACCCTGCCCGCATAGCGCGCGCATGCGTTGCTCCTGTTCGCTCCAGAACAGAATGGGCACTTCGCCGCCGGGGCCGTTCAGGTGCGGCTCCACGATCTGCAGCGTGAAGCCGCCGGCGACCGCCGCGTCATAGGCATTGCCGCCGCGTTCCAGCACGCCCATTGCCACCTGGGAGGCCAGCCAGTGGGTGGAAGAGACCACGCCGAAGGTGCCGCGTATTTCGGGGCGGGTGGTGAAGGAAGCGCTCATGGGATCGGTCCGGGCAGCAGGGGAGTGTTTGCAGTATAGGGACATGAAATAACTGGTTTTGTCTTTGTTGGCATAATTGAATAACCAATTGGTTATAGGAAAGATCGTGACCTGGGATGCCGCCCGTCTCGCCAACCGTCTCAAGCATCGCCACCTGACGTTGCTGATCGAGATCGCCCGGCACGGCTCGCTGACGCGCGTGGCGGCCGCGGCGGGCATCAGCCAGCCCGCCGTCACCAAGGCGCTCACGGAGATCGAGGACATCTTCGGCGCGCCGCTTTTCACGCGCACCGGGCGCGGCCTGCAAGCCACGCCGCTGGGCAACCTGGCCCTGGTGCGCGCGCGGCACATGCTCAGCGACCTGGACCTGTGGGCGCGCGAGGTCGAGGCCTTGCACGCCGGCCGTTCCGCGCATCTGCAGGTGGGCGTGGTGCCCTACGTGTCCAGCGCCTTGCTCACTGCGGCGATCAGCCGTTTGCACCAGCGCCACGGCGTCACGCTCAGCCTGCACCGCGCCACCACCGACCATCTGGTGCCGATGCTGCGCCGGCATGAACTGGATTGCATCATCAGCCGCGCCACCTCGACCGTTGCGCCGGACGACCTGATCCATCGCGTGCTGTACCGCCAGCGGCCGCGCCTGATCGCGCACGGCCGGCTCGCGCAGCGGCTGGCGCGGCGCGAACCGGATTGGGCCGCGTTGGCAGCGATGGACTGGGTGCTGCCGGCCGCCAACACGCCGACGCGGCAACTGATCGTGGAGCACTTCATCCGCGCCGAGTTGCTGCCGCCGTCGCCGGTGCTGGAGGCGTACTCCACCGATGTGATCGAAGGCATGCTGACCATGAACGAGGCGTTTATCTCGGTGGTGCCGGAAGACATCGCGCGCGAACTCTGCCAACGCGGCAAGCTGGGCATGGTGCCCTGGGATTTCGGCTGGGAGTTGCCGCCGATCAACCTGATCCGCCGCAAGCGCGAACAGCCGCTGGCGGCCGAGGAGCGCTTTTCGGACATCTTGCTGGATCTGTGCGGCGATGCCGCCGCGCCCTGGGCTCAGGGCGCGGGCGAGTGGCGCTGAACCGCGCCCTTACGCTGCCAGCTTGCCGCGCGCGATGTCCAGCAGCGTGGCGGCGGCCGTCTCTGGCGCCGCGTCGTTGCTGACACGCAGCAGTTGGCACTGCAGAGGCACGGGGAAAGGCTGTGTGGCGCGCGCCAGGCGCTGGGCGATCTGTTCCGCGCTTTCGCGGCCGCGTCCCGCCAGGCGGCGCGCGAGCTGGCCGGGGTCGACCGTGACTTCCACCGCCGTCAAGGCCGGGTAGCGCGAGTGCGCCTGTTCCAGGTGGGCGCGCGAACCGTTGATGATGACCGCGGCGCCGCAGGACAGCCAGGCGTCTATCTCGATACCGATCCCGTACTGCAAGCCATGGCTGGCCCAACGCAACGCGAAGCAGCCCAGGGCGGCGCGGCGTCCGAACTCGTCTTCGGTCAGGCGCAGCGCGTCCTCGGTATCGCCGCTGTCGCGGGTGATGTAGCGATGCGCGACCAGCACGGGCTCGTCGCCGCGCAACTCCGCGCGCAGCAGGCGCAGCAAGGTGTCCTTGCCGCTGCCCGACGCGCCCATCAGGTAGATCAGCCGGGCGCCGTCGGCGGGAACGGAGGGGGTCATGCCGCTGCCGGTCCTTGCAGATAGCTGGCGCCCGCGGCGTCGGTGCTGGAGCCGTCAAAGCCGTAGTGCCGCGCCGCGACGAAGTCCGCGCCCGGCGCAGGCTGCACGTAGACGCTGACGCCGGGCACGGCCATGGCCTGCCCGCGCAAGGGGTCTGCAAAGGCGGCGATTTCGGCCTGCGCCTGGGCCAGCGCCTTGCCTTCCAGCTTGCCGGTCAGGGTGATGTGGAAAACATAGGTTTCGAACACATAGGGGTAGCCCCAGCGCGCCAGCATGGATTGCTGCTCCGGAGTCAGCGATTGCGGCTGGCGGCGGGCGGTTTCGTCGGCCGTGGGCGGCGCGCGCAAAGGGTCCAGGTCGCGCACGGCGGCCTCGGCCAAGGCCTGGATCCGCGCCTGGCCTTGCGTGTCGGACGAGGCGATGCGCCAGGCCAGGAAGCCGCGCAGCGGCTCGCACTCCAGTTCCAGAGAGAACGGGCTGCCGTTAGCGGCCAGCTGGCGCGCGGCCGCGTCGAGCTGCTGCGGACTGACGCCGGGGTTCAGGCGGAAGGGTGGTTTGAGCGTGGCGTGCAAGCCATAGTGGCGCGGCGCCGTGGTCCAGGCATGCGAGTCCGCGTCCTGCCCCGGTAGCGGCGGCAGCGCTTCGCCGGTGTCGGCGCAACGGCCCAGCCAGCGGCTGCCGTGTTCGCGCCAGGGGCCGGTGGGCGCCAGGTAGAGGGCGTAGCGATGTGCGAGCGGCATGGTCAGGCCGCCATGCGCTGGCTGTGGCCGTCGCCGAATGCGCGCGTGGCGTAGCGCAGTTCGCCGCCCACGATCGCGGCGCAGACGCGGGGCAGGCCCGGCACCTGATCGTCCACCACGATGGCATCGGCGATCAGTCCGGGCGCCAGGGCGCCGCGGTCCTTCAGGCCGGCGGCGCGTGCCGGATTCAGCGACACCAGGTCCCAGGCCTGCGCCAGCGGCAACACGCCGTCGTTGGCCAGTTTCATCACGGCGGCCAGCGGGGCAGGGTAGTAATAGTCGGACGTCAGGATGTCGCAGAGGCCGGCGCGGATCATGTCAGTGGCGCTGGGCGCGCCGGTGTGGCTGCCGCCGCGCACGACGTTGGGCGCGCCGAAGACCACGGAATCGCCCAGGTCGCGGGCCACGCCGGCAGCTTCGCGGGTCAGCGGAAACTCCGCCACGCCGCAGCCCAGCTGGTGGTAGTAGCGGCGCGTGGCGGCATCCGGATCGTCGTGCGAGGCTACCTTCAGGCCGGACTCCTGGGCGCAGGCGGTCAGTTCGCGCATAGCGTCGGCCACCGAATCGGCCGCCGACATGGCGGCGCGGATGCGGTCCTGGAAGACGTCGAGATCGCATTCGGCGCGGTTGGCGTACTGCATCAGCTTGCGCTCGTCGCCCAGGCGGCGCGCCATGCTGGGCAGGTGGTCGTTCAGCGCCAGGAAGCGCACGCGGCCGTCGCGTATCCATTGCTGGGCCGTTTCCAGGCCGCCGACGTGGTGCGTTTCGAAGCGCAGGTGCACATAGTGCCGCGCGCCCATCAGGTGGCGCATTCTTTCCAGCGCGTCGAACATGCGTTCGGCGTAGGCCTCGCCGCGCAAGCCGCCTTCCCAGGACAGCGTGACGCCGTGGAATTCGGTGGTGATGCCGTTGGCCAGCAGTTGGCGGTCCACGTCGAACAAGGCGCTGTCATAGGGAAACGTCACACTGGGCCGCGGCATGACGGCGCGTTCGAAGGCGTCGCCGTGCAGGTCCACGATGCCGGGCAGCACCAGCAGATTGCCTGCATCGAACCAGGGCGCGCCGCGCGGCGCCGCGGCGGCGGAGCCTTCGATCAGTCCGCCATGGAAGCGCAGGCTGGCCTGCTCGACGCCGCGCGGCGTCAGGATGCGTTGGCCTGTGACACCGGCCAGGGGCGAGGGGGCGTGCGTGTGTGTGTTCATGGCGTGACGTTAGCGGGATTGCATTACAACCAGATGTCTAGATGAGTTAAGCCGTATGGATGAGTGCTCCGCGCCGCCTGCGCGCGCAGGCGGCGCCTGTATGTCAGGTGTCGTCCGTCACCATCAGTTGCACCATGTCGCCGACGAAGCGGGCGACGCTGTATTGCAGCGGCGCGCCTTGCTGGTCTACGTTCAGGGCTTCTACTTGAAGAATGGGGCGGGTCTTGGGCTGGCCCAGCAGGCGGGCGATCTCGGGCGTGGGCAGCGCGGCGGTGATGCGCGACCACTTGCGCGTGTAGTCGCCGATGCCGTAGTGGGTGTAGACCTTGGAGATCGAGCGCAGGGAAGCCAGGCGTTCCGCGAAATCAGGGAAACGCTTTTCGTCGAAGAAGTGCTCCGACACGCTGATGGGGCGGTTTTCGGCCTTGCCCACGATCTGCACGCGCAACAGCGGCGCGGTACGGGTCAGGCCCAGGTGCTTGGCGATATCGCCCGCGCGCAGGCTCTGGCTGCCCAGGACTTCCTGGTGGCCCAGCATGCCCTGGCTGCGCAGGTTCTCGGAAAAACGCGTGCGCTTGCCGATGGCGTAGTCGATCGCGTGTTCCTGGACGAAGGTGCCGCGGCCCTGCTCGATGCGGACCAGGCCGCCTTGTTCCAGTTCGCCCATCGCGCGGCGGATGGTGTGGCGGTTGACGGAAAACTTGGCGGCCAGCTCGGGCTCGGACGGCAGCTGTTCGCCTGCCGCATAGAGCTTGTTGCGGATATCGTCCGCAAGCGCTTCGCCGATTTGCCGCCAGACGGCGATGCCGGAACCTCTTTCGACCATAGGGTGTGCTCGTGCTGTCACATCAGCTTCATGAAGAATGGCAGTGATTGTGCACCATGAGGCGGCCGCCGCAAAGGCGCTGCGGGCAGGCTGCAACTGTCATCAAAAATTCACGCCAGGCTGTTGAACTTCGTTTTCGAAGCGATCATACTCCATCCAGTCGTCTAGACGTTTAGAGGAAAAAATGGATCACCCCAAGACAGGACAGGATGCGGCGGGCGCGCAACGCGCCGCCTGGATGCGCGTGCTGGCGCTGGCCGACCCGGCCGCGCTGGACGGCGCCTTTTGCGCGCTGGCCGGCAAGCCCGAGCACCGGACGCTGCGTCCGGCGCAGACCGGCATGGCCATGGTGCGCGCCCGCAGCGGCGGCACCGGCGCCCGCTTCAATCTGGGCGAAATGAGCGTGACACGTTGCGCGGTGACGATGGACGAGGGCGTGGTGGGCGTCGCCTATGTGCAAGGCCGCTCGCAGCGCCACGCAGAACAGGCCGCCGTGGCCGACGCATTGCTGCAACTGCCGGAATGGCATGACACGGTGCAGGCCCAGCTGATTCAGCCGCTGGCCCGCCTGCATGCGGAACGGATCGAGCGCCAGGCCCGCGTGGCGGCGCAGACCAAGGTGGAATTCTTCACGATGGTGCGAGGCGAGGACTGACATGCAACAACAGATACAAGCCGCCGCGGCCTCGGGCCGGGCGCTGCTCCCGGGGTTCGCGGACCCGGTCGGCGACGCGCAGGCCACGTTCCGCGCCGCGCTCGACGCGCTGGCCCATCCGGGGCGCATCAACCAGATCCTGGCCGAAACCGGCGTGCCCGCCGGTCTGTCGCCCGCCATGACCGCGCTGCTGCTGACCCTGGTGGACGTGGACACGCCGCTGTGGCTGCCGGAGAGCGTCAGCGCGGACGCGATCGCCTTCCTGCGCTTTCATTGCGGCTGCCCCATCGTGCCGTCGCCGTCGTTGGCGCGCTTTGCCGCGGTGCCCGCTGGCGGCAAGGCGCCGGCGCTGTCGTCCTGCCACCAGGGCGACCCGGCCTATCCCGATCTGTCCACCACCTTGCTGATCGAAGTCGAGTCTCTGTCGGAAGGAGAACCCGTCATCCTCAGCGGCCCGGGCATCCAGAGCCAAAAGGTCCTGCGCGTGGCCGGGCTGCCCGAAGGCTTCTGGCGCGAATGGCGCATCAATCATCAACGCTTTCCGCTCGGCGTCGACGTGTTCCTGACGCAGCAACGGCGGATTTGCGCGCTGCCGCGCAGCACGCGCAAGGAGAACTGACATGTACGTAGCCGTAAAAGGGGGCGAACGCGCCATCCTCAATTCCTACCGCATGCTGGACGACTACCGGCGCGGCGACCGCGAAGTGCCCGAGCTGAGCCTGGAGCAGATCCGCGAACAGATGCCGCTGGCGGTGTCGCGGGTCATGGCCGAGGGCTCGCTCTACGATCCGCAACTGGCGGCGCTGGCCATCAAGCAGGCCGCGGGCGACGTGATCGAGGCCGTGTTCCTGCTGCGCGCCTATCGCACCACCTTGTCGCGCTTCGGCTACACCCAGCCCATCGACACCGGCCGCATGCGCCTGCAGCGCCGCATCTCGTCCACCTTCAAGGATGTCCCGGGCGGCCAGATCTTGGGGCCGACCTACGACTACACCCAGCGCCTGCTGGACTTTTCGCTGGAAGCGCAGCGTGAGGCCGACGCCTTGCCGCCGGGCGGCGAGGCCCTGGACAGCGCCATGCCGCGCGTCACCGACCTGCTGGCGCACGACGACCTGATCGACGCGGAAGCCGTGCCGGAAGGCGATCCCGAACCCTTCGACCTGACCCGCCAGCCGCTGGATTTTCCGGCCTCGCGCGCGGCCCGCCTGCAGAACCTGGCGCGCGCCGATGAAGGCTTTCTGCTGTCCATGGGCTATTCGACCCAGCGCGGCTACGGCAACACCCACCCCTTCGCGGCCGAGATCCGCTACGGCGCGCTGGAGGTGGAAATGCATATCGAGGAACTGGGATTCGCCGTCACCGTGGGCGAGATCGAGATCACCGAATGCCAGATGGTGAGCCAGTTCGCCGGCAGCGCTGAGGAAGGCCCGAAGTTCACCCGGGGCTACGGGCTGACCTTCGGTTACGGCGAACGCAAGGTCATGTCGATGGCGCTGGTGGACCGCGCGCTCAAGGCGCGCGACCTGGGCGAGCGTGCCGACTCCCCGGCCAACGACCACGAGTTCGTGCTCTACCACAGCGACAACGTCGAAGCCTCGGGCTTCGTGCAGCACTTGAAGCTGCCGCATTACGTGGACTTCCAGGCCAATCTGGAACTGTTGCGGCGCATGCGCGCCGAACGCGCCGCGCCCGAGGCCGCGCGCACCGATCTGATGGACGAGGCGGTTTCCCCATGACTACGCAACACGCAACGGTCGAACGCGACGACCACTACAACTTCGCCTACCTGGACGAATCCACCAAGCGCATGCTGCGCCGGGCCTTGCTCAAGGCCGTCGCCATCCCCGGCTACCAGGTGCCCTTCGGCAGCCGCGAAATGCCGCTGCCCTATGGCTGGGGCACCGGCGGCATCCAGGTCACGGCGTCCATCATTGGCGCCCGCGACGTGCTCAAGGTGATCGACCAGGGCTCGGACGACACCACCAACGCCATCAACATCCGCCGCTTCTTCGGCCGCGTCACGGGCGTGGCGACGACGGAGTCCACGCCCGCGGCCACCATCGTGCAGACCCGCCACCGCATCCCCGAGACGCAGCTGGCGGAAGGGCAGATCATGGTGTTCCAGGTGCCCATCCCCGAGCCGCTGCGCTGGCTGGAACCCAGCGAAACCGAGACGCGCACCATGCACGCGCTGGCGGAATACGGCGGCATGCACGTCAAGCTGTACGAAGACATCGCCCAGCATGGCCACATCGCCACCACCTACGACTATCCGGTCATCGTGAACGGCCGCTACATGATGCGGCCTTCGCCCATCCCCAAGTTCGACAACCCCAAGCTGGATGGCAGCCCGGCGCTGATGCTGTTCGGCGCGGGCCGCGAAAAGCGGGTCTACGCGGTGCCGCCCTATACCTCGGTGAAAAGCCTGGACTTCGAGGACCATCCGTTCCGCGTGGAGACCTGGAGCGAATGCTGCGACCTGTGCGGATCGCGCGAGAGCTATCTGGACGAAATCATCCTGGACGACGCCGGCACGCGCCGCTTCGTCTGCTCCGACACCGAGTACTGCAACGACCGCCAGGCGCGGCAGGGCGCGCAACAATCCAACCAGGAGGCCGCGGCATGAACGCCCAACCTTTGCTTTCGGTGCGCAACATGACGCGCACCTGGGACGGCGTGCATGGCTGCCGCAACGTCAACTTCGATCTGTATCCCGGCGAAGTACTGTGCGTGGTCGGCGAGTCCGGCTCGGGCAAGAGCACGCTGCTGTCGGCCGTGTCGTACCAGACCCGGCCGGACGCGGGCAGTGTCTGGTACGACACTCGCGACCAGGGCTTTACCGACCTGGCCGCGTTGCCGGGAGCGCGCCTGCGCCTGCTGTCGCGCACCGATTGGGGCTTCGTGCGGCAGAACGCCAGGGACGGCCTGCGCATGCAGGTCAGCGCCGGCGCCAACATCGCGGAGCGGCTGATGGCCGTGGGCGATCGCCACTATGGCGATCTGCGCCAGGCCGCGGGCAACTGGCTGCAGAAGATGGAGATCGACGCGGGCCGGCTGGACGACAGGCCCACCTCGTTCTCGGGCGGCATGCAGCAACGCCTGCAGATCGCCCGCAACCTGGTGACCCATCCGCGCCTGGTGTTCATGGACGAGCCCACCGCCTCGCTCGACGTGTCGGTGCAGGCGCGCCTGCTGGACCTGTTGCGCCAGCTGGTGGCCGACCTGGGCCTGGCCGCCATCGTCGTGACCCATGATCTGGCCGTGGCGCGCCTGCTGGCGCACCGGACCTTGGTCATGCGCGGCGGCGAGGTGGTCGAAAGCGGCCTGACCGACCAGATCCTCGACGATCCGCAGCATCCCTACACCCAGTTGCTGGTGTCTTCCATTTTGCAGAGCTGAGCATGCCTGAAAAGACTCCCATGATCGAGGTGCGGGGCCTCGGAAAGATGTTCACCCTGCATAACCAGGGCGGCATGCGCCTGCCCGTGCTGGAGTCGGTCGACTTCGATGCGGCCGCCGGCGATTGCCTGGTGCTGGCGGGGCCGTCCGGCACCGGCAAGAGCACCTTGCTGCGCTGCCTCTACGGCAACTATCTGGCCACCGAGGGCAGCATCCGGGTGCGCTGGAATGATGCATGGGTGGAGCTGGCCGGCGCGCCCGAGCAGCGCATCCTGGCTCTGCGCCGCGAGGTCATCGGCTACGTCAGCCAGTTCCTGCGCGTGATTCCACGCGTGTCGGCGCTGGACGTGGTGGCCGAACCCCTGCGTGCGGCGGGGGTGGACGCCGACGAGGCCTGCTCCCGCGCCGCGACCCTGCTGCAGCGCCTGAACGTGCCGCCGCGCCTGTGGGGGCTGGCGCCCGCCACCTTTTCGGGCGGCGAGCAGCAGCGCGTGAACATTGCGCGCGGCTTCATTGCCCGCCATCCCATCCTGTTGCTGGACGAGCCCACCGCGTCGCTGGACGCCGACAACCGCCAGGTCGTGATCGCGCTGATCCGCGAGGCCATGGCCGAGGGCCGTTGCCTGCTGGGCATCTTCCACGATGCCGAAGTGCGCGACGCTGTCGCCACGCAGACGCTGGCCTTGCGTCCCGCCCAACCCGCCCTGGCCGACCTGGAGCAATGATGCAAAGCACCTATCTCACCCATGCCCGCGTGGTGCTGCAGGACCGCGTCCTGGAGGACAGCGCCGTGCTGATCGACGATGGTCGCATCGTCGCCATCGAACCTGCCGGCGCGCGCGCGGACCGCGAGATCGATCTCTGCGGCCAGACCTTGCTGCCGGGGCTGATCGATCTGCATTGCGACGCCATCGAAAAGGAAGCCGAGCCGCGTTCGCGGGTGCTGTTTCCGCTGGATTTCGCGGTGGCCCAGGTCGACCGCCGCAATGCCGCGGCCGGCATCACCACGCCGTATCACGCGCTGTCCTTCGCCAACAGCGAATGGGGCGTGCGCAACAACCAGACCGCGGCGGAAGTGGTGCGCACCGTGCGCGCCTTCCGCCAGCACAGCCTGGTCGACAACCGCGTCCATTGCCGCTATGAAGTCACCGACGCCACCTCGGTGGAGGTGTTGCGCGCGCTGATGGACGAGGGCGCGGTGGACCTGCTGTCGGTCATGGACCATTCGCCCGGCCAGGGGCAGTTCAAGACGCTGGAGTCCTATCTGCAATACATGATGGGCAACCACGCCATGAGCCGCGAGCAGGCCGAAGAAGCCGCGCAGGCCAAGACGCGCGCCAAGGACGGGGCGGTGACGCGGGTGGAGGCGCTGCTGTCGCATGCGCAAGGACTGGGCATCCCCACCGCCAGCCATGACGATGATTCGATCCAGCGCATCGCCACCATGCGCAACCTGGGCGTGGCCATGAGCGAGTTCCCGATCACCCTGGATACCGCGCGTGCCGCGGTGTCCTGCGGCCTGCCCACCATCCTGGGCGCGCCCAATGTGCTGCGCGGCCAGAGCCAGAGCGGCTCGATGCGCGCCATCGACGCCATCCGCGCGGGCGTGGCCAGCTGCCTGTGTTCGGACTACCAGCCGTCCGCGCTGATCGCCGCCGCGTTCACGGTGGCCGCGCAAACCGACCTGACGCTGCCGCAGGCGATTGCGCTGGTCACGCTGAACCCGGCGCAGGCTTGCGGCCTGTCCGACCGCGGGCGCATCGCGCCGGGCCAGCGCGCGGACCTGGTGGCGGTGGCGCAAGTGGGCGCGCAACCGCTGATCAGCCATACCTGGTCGGCGGGACGGCTGGTATTCTCGGCGCACTATCCGCCCGTGCGCGCGGGCGAGCAGCGTACACCCGAGGCGCAGGCCGTGACGGCCTGATCCGGATACTGGAGAGAGATGATGCAACCCATCGTGATCGCCGTGGCTTGCAGCCCCGTGCACGGGTTCAGCAAGCCGGTCGTGCCGGCGATCATGCTGTTGAAGGGGTTGGGGGTGGAAGGCGACGCCCACCTGGGCGTGACGGTCAAGCACCGTTCGCGCGTCAAGGCAGACCCCACCCAGCCCAATCTGCGGCAGGTCCATCTGATCCACGGCGAGCTGCATGATGAACTGCAATTGGCCGGCTTCAACGTGGCCGAAGGCACCATGGGCGAGAACATCACCACCCGCGGCATCGATCTGCTGGGCCTGCCGCGCGGGGCGCGCCTGCATATCGGCGTGGACGCGGTGGTCGAGATCACCGGCCTGCGCAATCCTTGCTCGCAGCTCGACAACTACCAGCAGGGCCTGACCGCCGCCGTTTTGGGCCGCCATCCGGACGGCAGCCTGATGCGCCGCGCCGGCATCATGGGGGTCGTGATCGAAGGCGGGGCGGTGAGCGCGGGCGATCCGATCCGCGTGGCGCTGCCGGACTTGCCGCATCTGCCGCTGGAGCGCGTCTGATATCCGCAGAGGCAAGGGCAGTCTGTCGCAAAAACATCGCCGGCAGGCGCAGCCGGGAGGCCGCGCATCTGGTTAAATGGCGGGAAGGCGCGGCCGCGATTTCCGCGGCGCGCTGGCCCTTTTTCCGGAGTTCGCGATGGCACGATTCAATTTCACCCAGGATCCCGAGGAGCCCGATCTGTGGGCCGCGGAGAACGTCGCCGCCGGCAAGGGCCGTCCGCCCATTCACGTGATGGTCCAGACTGACGGCGAAGAACCCGACAGCAGCGCGTCCAAGGTGGTCAAGGCCATCATCGACGACCTCGACGACCAGATCCTGGCCGCAGCCGAGTTGCTGCTGGAAAACTATTCCTACGAGCACTACAAGAAGCTCGGCCTGGACGACAACCAGCTGCCCCAGGAAGAAACCGCCGAAGCCATGGCCCAACACGCCGTGCTGCGCGCGCTGTGGCTGTTCGACGAAGACGGCGACGGCTACGAGCTGTGGTTCACGCTGCCCTGGGACCCGGTGCATACCTACGACGTGGAATTCGAGGACGGCGCGCCCGTCTCGTGCTCGGTCAACGACTAAAGGGGTACAGGCCCTAGGGCCGTTGCTGGCGCTCCAGTTCGAACTTGGTCGCCTGGCTTTGCCCCAGCGAATCGTCGTAGCGGTAGAGCATCTTCAGGGACTTGCCCTTGCGCACGGTGTCGGCGGCGATGTTCTCAAGCACTACGTCGATCTCGCGGCCGACGAATTCGGTGCAATCGGTATCGGCGCGGGCGCCTTCGGGTATGTCCGCGTTCCTGACCTTCAGCCTGAACATCAGCTGCGTCAGTTCCGTGCCATCGGTGCGGAACTGACGCATCAGAACCGGCAGGTTGGCCACGGTACCGCCTAACTCGCAGGAAATGCGGGTCCAGGCGTATGAGGCGGGAGCGGCGGACATCAGGGCCGCGGCCGCCAGGGCGCAGCGCAGGCTTAAGCGTTTCATGGCATGAGAACTGAGCGTGGCGCCCATGCGCGCCGCGCCGGGATCGGGAGCGAAGGGTTTCTATGTTGCTCCCGGCCATGGCGCCGGTCAAGCTGGCGCAAGCCATAAAAAAAACGGGCCATGCGGCCCGTTTTTCATTGCCTGTTGCCTCAGGCGTTCTGGCTCGCGGTCTGGTCCGGGCGGGCTTTATCCGCAACGGCGGGCTCGCTTTCAGCCGCGTCCTCGCGATTGCCTTCCAGCTTGGAAATGACGGCGGTGGCCAGGCTGTTGCCGACCACGTTGGTGGCCGTGCGGCCCATGTCGAAGAACTGGTCGATGCCCATGATCAGCAGCAGGCCGGCTTCGGGCAGATGGAACATAGGCAGCGTCGCCGCGACCACCACGAGCGAGGCGCGCGCCACGCCGGCCATGCCTTTGCTGGTCACCATCAGCACCAGCAGCAGGGTCAGCTGCTGCGTAAAGCTCATCTGGATGTTGTAGGCCTGGGCGATGAACAGCACCGCGAAGGACTGGTACATCATCGAGCCGTCAAGGTTGAAGGAGTAGCCCAGCGGCAGGACGAAGCCCGAGATGCGCTTGGGCACGCCAAAGCGGGTCAGCGCTTCGATGGTCTTGGGGTAGGCCGATTCGCTGCTGGCCGTGGAGAACGCCAGCAGCGTGGGTTCCTTGATCAGGCCGCCCAGGCGGAAGGTGGACTTGCCCAGGAACAGGTAGCCCACGCCGAACAGGATGGCCCACAGCAGCGCCAGTCCCAGGTAGAACTCGCCTATCAGCTTGCCGTAGCTGACCAGCACGCCCAGGCCCTCGGTGGTGATGGCGGCGGCCATGGCGGCGAACACGCCGATGGGCGCGAAGCGCATCACGTAGTCCGTCACCCGGAACATGATCTTGGCCAGCTCGTCGATCAGGTTGTAGATGGTGTTGTGGCCCTTGCCGCGGATGAAGGACAGGGCGGCGCCGAAGAACAGCGAGAACACCAGGATCTGCAGGATCTCGTTGTTGGCCATGGCTTCGGCAATGCTGCGCGGGAACACGTGCGTGATGAAGGCCTTGAGCGTGAAATCGCCGGTCTTCAGGCCCGAAGTCAGGCCCGCGTCCGGCAGCGCCAGGTTCATGTGCGCGCCGGGCTGGAAGATGTTGACCAGCGCCAGGCCCAGCAGCAGCGACAGCGCCGAGGCGGCGATGAACCAGACCATGGCGCGCATGCCGATGCGGCCCACGGCGCTGGCGTCGCTCATGCTGGCCAGGCCGGTCACCAGGGTGGCGAAGACCAGCGGCGCGATGATCATCTTGATCATGCGCAGGAAGATGTCGGTGATGAGACTGAAGTACGAGGCAATTTGCGCCGCCTCCTTCTCGTTCTGCGCGTACCTGTGGCAGAAATAGCCCACCACGATGCCCAGCACCATGGCGATGCCGATATAACGCGTCAGCTTCTTAGTGTTCATGATCAAAACGGAAAACGGGGATCGTTTGCCTGGCCCGGGAAGGCGGGCGCGCCGGCATGGAGGCGGGCAAGAGGATCCGGAGACGGAATGCCAGGGCTGGCCGCGAGGCTCGGGTTTACCCTTGGGGCGCGATCTTAACGCCACGCACCTGACGCGCAGTTGTCAGGTCGGGGACGGATGAGGCGGTTTTCTTGGGGCGGCGGCGCAAGGCGGGCGATACCGAAGTTGTATCAATTTGGCACCGCTGCACTATCGCCCGCCGCCATGCCAGAATGGTCCAGTCCCGGCACCCGCAAGAGCGTGGCCGGGCGACGCGAACAACAGGCCCCCGCGTTGGGGCCGCACAAGGAGACCAGGCAATGCCGAAACGCGAATTGTCCGTGCTGGCGTCCGGATACACCTATCTGGAGGGGCTGCGCTGGCACGAGAACCGCTTGTGGGCGTCGGACTTCTACACCGAGCAGGTCATCGCCGTGGACCTGGGCGGCAAGGTCGAGCAGATCTGCCAGGTGCCGCAACAGCCGTCCGGGTTGGGCTGGCTGCCGGACGGCCGCCTGCTGATCGCGTCCATGAAGGACCGCAAGCTCCTGCGCCGCGAGGCCGACGGCGCGCTGGCCGTGCACGCCGACCTGTCGGCGCTGACGGGCGGGCCGGTCAACGACATGGTCGTGGACGCGCAGGGCAGGGCCTACGTGGGCAATTTCGGTTTTGACCTGATGGCCGGCGAGCCGGTCCGCAATACCGGCATCGTGCGCGTCGATCCCGACGGTTCCGTGCGGAAGGTGGCCGATGGCCTGTGCTTTCCCAATGGCTCGTTCATCACGCCGGACGGCAAGACCATGATCGTCAACGAAACCTTCGGCAACCGCATTTCCGAGTTCGACATCCTGGCCGACGGCGGCCTGGGTCCGCGCCGCGACTGGGCCGATTTCGGCCCCTTGCCGGCCAGCGGCGACCTGGGCGTGCTGATTGCGGCTTCCGCCATCGGGCCCGACGGTGGCGCGCTGGACGCGGAGGGGGCCTTGTGGGTGGCCGACGCCATCGGCAAGCGCATCGTGCGCGTGGCACGCGGCGGCAAGATCCTGGAGCAGATCGACACCGGAGAATTCGGCATTTTCGCCGCCGCCCTGGGTGGAGCGGACGGCCGGACCCTGTTCATGGCCGCCGCGCCCGATTTCATCGAAGCCAACCGGCGCGCCAGGCACGAAGGCCGGATCCTGATGACGCGGGTGGATGTCCCCCACGCCGGGCGGCCTTGAAATAGGCCAGCGCCTTGCCGCGGAGCCCTGGCGGCTCCGCCGCGCCCTCGGTCCTTCGGGGGAGTTGCAGGCCGGCCTGAGCCTTTCGTGCTCATCTGAATGGACCGGATACGGGCGGTTGCAAGACCTTTCGTCGAATCCCCCGTAAAATCACGCCATTCAGCAAGGCTTCAACCATCTTTCAATAGACAGTACTTAGGAGGACCACTCATGGCCCTAGTCTCCATGCGCCAGTTGCTCGACCACGCCGCCGAGCACGGTTACGGCATTCCCGCTTTCAACGTCAACAACCTGGAACAGGTCCAGGCCATCATGGAAGCCGCTGCGGAGACCGACAGCCCGGTGATCATGCAAGCCTCGGCCGGCGCGCGCAAGTACGCGGGCGAAGGCTTCCTGAAGTACCTGATCCAGGCCGCCGTGGAAACCTATCCGCACATCCCCGTGGTCATGCACCAGGACCACGGCCAGTCGCCCAAGATCTGCCAAGGCGCCATCGACCTGGGCTTCTCCAGCGTCATGATGGACGGTTCGCTCAAGGAAGACGGCAAGACCATCGCCGACTACGACTACAACGTGGAAGTGACCAAGAAGGTCGTGGACACCGCCCACAAGCTGGGCGTGACGGTCGAAGGCGAACTGGGCTGCCTGGGTTCCCTGGAAACCATGGAAGGCGACAAGGAAGACGGCCACGGCGCCGACGGCAAGCTGACCATGGACCAGCTGCTGACCGACCCGGAACAAGCCGCCGACTTCGTGCGCCGCACCCAGCTGGACGCCCTGGCCATCGCCATCGGCACCAGCCACGGCGCCTACAAGTTCACGCGCAAGCCCACCGGCGACATCCTGTCGATCTCCCGCATCAAGGAAATCCACGCCCGCCTGCCCAACACCCACCTGGTGATGCATGGCAGCTCCAGCGTGCCGCAGGAACTGCTGGCCGAGATCCGCGAATTCGGCGGCAACATGAAGGAAACCTACGGCGTGCCCGTCGAGGAAATCCAGGAAGCCATCAAGTACGGCGTGCGCAAGATCAATATCGACACCGATATCCGTCTGGCCATGACCGGCGCGATCCGCCGCTTCTTCGCCGAAAATCCGGAAAAGTTCGATCCGCGCGAATATCTGAAGCCGGCCCGCGCCGCCGCCAAGGCGATCTGTGTGGCTCGCTACACCGAGTTCGGCACCGCCGGCAACGCCAGCAAGATCAAGGCGCTGCCGCTGACCGAGATCGCCGCGCAATACGCGTCGGGCAAGCTGGCTCAAGTGGTGCAATAAGCATCCGCAGCAGGCGCGTGACGCCAAGGGCGTCCGGCGCCCAAGTGCAATAAAAGAGCGGTCCGCCCAGGCGGACCGCTCTTTTTTTCTGCGCCACGGACTATGGCGCAGGCGAATTTCGGGGGAAGTGCGGCACGCTGCGGTCCACGTGATGCCAGGATGGGGCCGAGTCGGTCCAGAGGCTGGCGCGGGCGTGGAACGCCTCCGGATCGTCCAGCGAGCCGGCCCGCACGATGTCATAGCCCATGCCCGCCGAATTGCCGAACAGCGGGGTGCCGCAGTCCGTACAGAAGCTGCGCATGACGGTATGGCCGGATTCGCCGCGGTAGCGGTGCTCCTTGGGACTGCCGCGCAACAGCGTGATGGAGCCAGTCGGGAAGATCAATGCATGGGCCGGGGCGCCGCCGCTGGAATACTGGCAGTCCCGGCAATGACAGGTCGCCGCCGTGATGGGTTCATCGGTGATGGCGTAGCGGACGGCGCCGCACTGGCAACCGCCTGTCAGGTGCACTTGCGCGTCGGCGTGGGCGCTGCGTTTGGGGGAAGCATCCTGCATACGACTCTGTCTCCGGGCTTGGGGTCAGCGCCGTGACGCCAGAGGCGGCCGGCGCGCATCATATAGGAGGCCAGAGCCTAACCCGGCCACCGGGCGGCGTCGAGGGGAGGCCCGGCAAAACCTGTCCATTTGCAGTAACCTATGCCCTTCGCAAGACCCGCGCGCGCTGCGCCGGCCTTGCCCGCGGTTCCCGGATTCCGTTCTACTTCCCGCCCTGGCGCCTGCCCGTGGCGGGAATCTTCATTATTGCCATAGGCCATTCCCGTGACTTCTGCTTTGCATCAATCCAGCATCAAGTCCTTGCCGCTGCTGGGCCGCGGTAAGGTGCGCGACATGTACGCGGTGGGCGACGACAAGTTGCTGATCGTCGCGTCGGATCGTATCTCCGCTTTCGACGTGATTCTTGACGACCCGATCCCCGGCAAGGGGCAGGTGCTGACCGAACTGACCGAGTTCTGGCTGCAGAAGCTGGCCCACATCCTGCCGAACCACTCCACCGGCATCAAGGCCGAAGACGTGGTGGCGCCGGATGAAGTCGACCAGGTGCGCGGCCGCGCCGTGGTGGTCAAGCGCTTGAAGCCCATCCTGGTGGAAGCGGTGGCCCGCGGCTACCTGATCGGCTCCGGCTGGAAGGACTATCAGGCCACCGGCGCCGTCTGCGGCATCAAGCTGCCCGCCGGCCTGCAGCAGGCCAGCCAGTTGCCCGAACCCATTTTCACGCCCGCCGCCAAGGCCGAATTCGGCATGCACGACGAGAACGTGGACTTCGCCCACGTGGTCAAGGAAGTCGGTCAGGAAATGGCCGAGCGCATCCGCGACGTGACTCTCAAGCTGTACGCCGAAGCCGCCAAGTTCGCGGCTACCAAGGGCATCATCATCGCCGACACCAAGTTCGAATTCGGCCTGGACGACGATGGCACGCTGTACCTGATGGACGAAGTGCTGACGCCCGATTCTTCGCGTTTCTGGCCGGCCGACGGCTACCGCGTGGGCATCAGCCCGCCCTCGTTCGACAAGCAGTTCGTGCGCGACTGGCTGGAAACCCAGACCTGGGACAAGACCCCGCCCGCGCCGCGCCTGCCGCAGGACGTGCTGGAAAAGACCGCCGCCAAGTACCGCGAAGCCCTGGACCGCCTGGTCGCCTGAACGCTGCCGGCCAAGGAAAGCCCGCTCCTAGTGCGATCCGGATTTGGAAAATCCGGATCGCACTTCGGTTTTGTGGGGCGGGGTTCTTGAGTCGCCGGCGTCCGGACTGCGGGATTCCGATGCTCGCCCGGTGGGCTGCGCTTCGGATCCCTCCGCCCGGCCACCGGCTCACGGCATCTGCCCATGAACGGGTCCGAACCAACGCATTGGCAATTTCCAGCCGAGGACCCCGGAGCCATCCGAAGCGCAGCCCCGCCGGGCGAGCATCGGAATGGCGCAGGGCAGCCTCGGCGGCTGAAGAACCCCGACATCCGCAAGCTCGAAGCCCTGCCGTTCCGCACTTCGGCTTTGTGAGGCGGGGTTCTTGAGTCGCCGCCGTCCGGACTGCGGGATTCCGATGCTCGCCCCAGTGGGGCTGCGCTTCGGATCCCTCCGCCCGGCCACCGGCTCACGGCATCTGCCCATGAACGAGGTCCAAAACCAACATATTGGGCGACTGTCAGCCGAGGACCCCGGAGCCATCCGAAGCGCAGCCCCACCGGGGCGAGCATCGGAATGGCGCAGGGCAGCCTCGGCGGCTTAAGAACCCCGACATCCGCAAGCTCGAAGCCCTGCCGCTCCGCTCCCTGGAAGTTGGATTGACGTCCAACTTCCAGGGGGCGGTTCAGATGGAGCGGGTTTTTTCGCCCCGAAAGCACCTGCCCTGCAAGTGTTATCAGGGCTTTCGATAAGATTTATTGCGAATTGTGACGTTATAATTCCAGGCTGCTTGCATGGGGACGTTCCCCAGAAAGGAGCTCCCAGCATGGTAATGATGTTGCCTTTCCTGACTGGCCTGATCGCGGTGTGGTTCGGCATGCTGGGCAGGCGCCGCCCCTGCGTGACCTTCTGGCTGCTGACGCTGGCGCTGTTCGCCGCCTGGTGCCAGTACCACATGACCAGCCCGCTGGCCTTGTCGTTCTGAGGGCGGGGCGATGATCTTCTCCCGCAATCCCGCGCGCGGCTCGCGCATCCTCAACGGCCTGGCGCTGCTGGGCATTACCGGCGCCCTGGGCATGGCCTTCTTCTGGCAGATCGCCTACGACGAGTTGCCTTGCCCGCTATGCCTGTTGCAGCGCGTGGCGCTGATGCTGGCCGGCATGGGCTTTCTGTTGAATATGCGCCTGGGTCCGTCGCCGCTGCACTACGCAATGAGCATTGCGGGCGCGCTGGGCGGCCTGCTGGCCTCGGGCCGGCAGGTGCTGCTGCACATTGCTCCTGGCGATCCGGGCTACGGTTCGCCGCTGCTCGGCCTGCACTTCTACACCTGGGCGTTCATTGCCTTCATCGCCATCATCGTGTTTTGCACGGTGATGCTGGCGGTCGACCGCAAGTGGGGCGACAACATGCTGCGCAAGCCGGTATCGGTGCTGGGCGTGCTGGTCATGGCCCTGTTTTTCCTGATGGCGCTGGCCAACGTCGGCAGCACCACGCTGGAATGCGGTTTCGGGCCTTGCCCGGACAACCCCACCAGCTACCAGTGGCTGAATTCCCCCTCCGCCACATAGCCCGGCGCCAGCGCCGGGTAAAATACCGGGTTTCGCGGCATCCGTCCGCGGTCCTTTGACTCTCCGCGGCCCTGCGCCGCGGTCTTCTACGACACCGGTTATGACAGCCAAGACTTCCGCAGCGGCAGAGGCCACCCCCGTGGTGGGCGTGATTATGGGTTCTTCCAGCGATTGGGAGGTCATGAAGCACGCGGTCACCATGCTGGAGGACTTCGGCGTGCCCCACGAGGCCCGCGTGATCTCCGCGCACCGCATGCCGCAGGACATGGCCGAGTATGGCGCCGAGGCGCATGCGCGCGGCCTGCGCGGCATCATCGCCGGCGCCGGCGGCGCGGCGCACCTGCCGGGCATGATGGCGGCGCTGACCGAAGTGCCGGTGTTCGGCGTGCCGGTCCCGTCCAAGTACCTGCGTGGCGAGGATTCGCTGCTGTCCATCGTGCAAATGCCCAAGGGCGTGCCCGTGGCCACGTTCGCGATCGGCGAAGCCGGCGCCGCCAATGCGGCGTTGCACCTGATCGCCACCCTGGCGGGCACGGATGCCGGCTTGCACAAGAAGCTGGTGGCGTTCCGCGCCCGCCAGACGCAAGCCGCGCGCGACATGAAGGTTCCGCCCGAGGCCTGATCAGAATGACTCAATCGACTGCTTTCATGATTGCTCCCGGCGGCTGGCTGGGATTGCTGGGCGGCGGCCAACTGGGCCGCATGTTCTGCCACGCGGCCCAGAGCCTGGGCTACAGGGTCGCGGTGCTGGATCCGGCCGCGGAATGCCCGGCGGGCATGGTGGCCGACCTGCATATCCAGGCGGCCTACGACGACGAGGCCGGGCTCGAGCGCCTGGCGCAGACCTGTCAGGCCGTGACCACCGAATTCGAGAACGTGCCCGCGGACAGCCTGCGCACGCTGGCCACGCGCTGCCGCGTCAGCCCGGCCGGAGATGCCGTGGCCATCGTGCAGGACCGCATCGCCGAAAAGACCTTCATCGCCTCGCAGGGCATCACTGTTGCGCCGCACGCCGCCATCCGCAGCGAAGCCGACCTGCGTGCCGCGCCGCAAGACCTGTTTCCCGGCATCCTGAAAGTCGCCCGCCTGGGCTATGACGGCAAGGGCCAGGCCCGCATCGGCACGCGCGAGGAAGCGCTGGCCGCCTTCGCCGAATTCGGCGGCGTGGCTTGCGTGCTGGAAGCGCTGATGCCGCTGGACTACGAAATCTCGGTGGTGCTGGCGCGCGGCTTCGACGGCGCGAGCGTGGTGTTTCCCGTGGCGCGCAACGTGCACCGCGACGGCATCCTGGCGGTGTCGACCGCCGCACCCGTGCAGCAGGACGCGGCCCACGCCGAACGGCAGGCCCGCGCCACGCAGGCCGCGCAAGCCATCGCCCAGGGTCTGGGCTATCACGGCGTGCTGTGCGTGGAATTCTTCGTGCTCAAGGACGGTAGCCTGATCGTCAACGAGATCGCGCCGCGTCCGCACAACAGCGGCCACTACACCATGGATGCCTGCCTGACGAGCCAGTTCGAACAGCAGGCGCGCGCCATGGCCGGCCTGCCTCTGGGCGGTTCCGACCTGCTGGCGCCTGCCGTCATGCTGAACATCCTGGGCGACATCTGGTATCCGTCGGCCACCGCCACCGCGCAACGCGAGCCCGACTGGGCTGCCGCGCTGGCCGTGCCTACGGCCAAACTGCACCTGTACGGCAAGCGCGAAGCGCGCCGCGGCCGCAAGATGGGCCACATCACGATCGTGGCGCCCACCCTGCAGCAGGCCCGCGACGACGCCGCCCGCGTGGCGGCGGCGCTGGGCATGCAGGCTCCCGAGTAAAGCGTGGCGACTCCATGACTTCCTTGCCCCCGACCGCTTCCGCCAGCGCCGCAGAGATCGCCCAAGCCGCGCAGCGCATGCTGGACGGCGAACTGGCCGCCTTCCCCACCGAGACCGTCTACGGCCTGGGTGCGGACGCGGAGAACCCGCAGGCAGTCGCCAAGATCTACGCCGCCAAGGGCCGGCCGTCCAACCATCCCGTCATCGTGCACATCGCGCCGCAAGGCGACCTGTCGTACTGGGCGGCGGAAGTGCCGCAAGAGGCGCGCCTGCTGATCGACGCCTTCTGGCCCGGTCCGCTCACGCTGATCCTCAAGCGCGCGCCGCACATCGTCGACACGGTCAGCGGCGGCCAGGACAGCATCGGCATCCGCTGCCCCTCGCATCCCGTGGCCCAGGCGTTGTTGGCGGCCTTTGCCGCCGGCAAGCCCAACGGGCAGGGCGGGGTCGCGGCGCCTTCGGCCAATAAGTTCGGCCAGGTGTCGCCGACGCGCGCCGAGCACGTGCGCAGCGAGTTCCCCGAGGAAGTCGCGGCCGGCATGCCGGTGCTGGAGGGCGGCGCTTCGGAAGTCGGCATTGAATCCACCATCCTGGATCTGTCGCGCCTGGACCGCGGCGCCGGCCCCGTGCTGCTGCGTCCCGGCCACATCAGCGCCGCGCAGATCGAAGCCGTGCTGGGCGTGCAGGTGTTCGCGCCCGACGCGGCCGCGCCGCGCGCCTCGGGCACGCTGAAGGCGCACTACGCGCCACGCACGGCGCTCGAGCTGGCCACCGACGCCCGTCTGCGCGACGTGGTGCAGGGGCAGGGCCTGCCAGAGGGCAAGGTGGTGGTGGTCGCCTACGGCGATCGTCCCGCTGCGCTCGATGCCCGGGTGCAATGGCAAGCCGTGCCCGCCGATCCGGCGCGCTATGCGCAGGCGCTCTACGGCCTGCTGCGCGACCTGGACCAGCAGGGCTATGCCCGCATCATCGTGCAGGCGCCGCCCGCCACCGACGACTGGCACGCCGTCAACGACCGAATCGGTCGCGCCGCCGCTGCCTTCACGCTGGATACGACGGATCTGTGAGGCTTGCGCCTCACGCCGCCAGAAACTCCCCGATCCGCTCCACCGCCTGCCGCAACGGCGGCAGGAACTCCTCCGTCAGCCGGTTCAGCGGCACCCGCGCCGCCTTGACGCTGACGTTGACCGCGCCGCAGGCCTTGCCGCTGGCCGAGCGCACGGCCACGGAAATGGCGCGCACATTCAGTTCCAGTTCCTGGTCGACGACCGCATAGTCCTGCTCGCGGATGCGGGCAAGTTCCGCGCGCAGCCCGTCTTCGGAGATGATGGTGAATTCCGTGTATGGCTGCAGCTCGGTCGCGGCGAAATAGCGCGCCAGCGCCGGTTCCGGCAGCTGCGCCAGCAGCACCCGCCCGATGGACGTGCAATAAGCCGGCAGCCTGCTGCCCAGCCCCATCGAGGTGGCCAGCAGGCGCGTGACTTCTGACCGCGCCAGATACAGCATTTCGTGGCCTTCCATGATGGCCAGGGCGCAGGTCTCGTTGATGGTGGCGCTGAGCTCTTCCAGCACCGGCTGCGCCAGCGAGACGAAGGGCGTGGACGAGAAGTAGGCGTAGCCCAGGCCCAGGATGCGCGGGGTCAGCACATAGAGCCTGCCGTGCTGCTCGGCGATGCCCAGCAGGATCAGGGTGTGCAGGCAGCGCTGCACCACGGCGCGCGGCAGGCCGGCGCGGCGGCTCAGTTCGGCCGCGGTCTGCGGATGGCGGCGGGTGCCGAAGGCGCGTATCACATGCAGGCCGCGCGCCAGCGTCAACATGTAGTCCGGATCGCCGCGCAACTGGTCGGGATGATCTTCCGCCGCGAGCGGCGCGGCATAGCCGGGCGGGGGAAGATTGGGCCGCATCAGGCTGCGCGCAATGGCGCGCCGGTGCGCGCCTGGAGGGCTGAGAGGGTCATGCCGTCGATCATATCCCGAACCAGCAGCCCGTCCGGCGTGACCTCGATCACGGCCAGGTCGGTATAGATGCGGTCCACCACGCCGGCGCCCGTCAGCGGATAGGTGCAGCGCTCGACGATCTTGGGTTCGCCGCTCTTGCTGTTGTGTTCCATCATGATGTAGACGCTGCGCGCGCCCACTGCCAGGTCCATCGCGCCGCCCACGGCCGGCGCCTCGCCCGGCTTGGCCAGCGACCAGTTGGCCAGGTCGCCGTTGGCGGCGACCTGCATGCCGCCCATGACGCAGATGTCCAGGTGGCCGCCGCGCATCATCGCGAACGAATCCGCGTGATGGAAGTAGGCGCCGCCGGCGAGCAGGGTCACGGGCTGCTTGCCGGCGTTGATCAAGTCCAGGTTGATATCGGCGTCGGCGGGCGGCGGTCCCATGCCCAGGATGCCGTTTTCGCTGTGCAGCACGATCTCGCGGCCGGCGGGCAGGTGCGCGGCCACCAGCACGGGCATGCCGATGCCCAGATTCACGTAGCTGCCGTCGGGGATGTCCTGGGCCAGGCGGCGCGCCATGGCCTCGCGGGTCAGGGGTTGGAACATGCGGATTCCTTCTGGTGTGAACGGGTCCTAGCTGGAGAAGGCGGCGTTGGCCACCTGGGTGACGCGCTGGACGAAGATGCCCGGCGTCACCACCGCCTCGGGCGAGAGCTCGCCCAGCGCAACCTTGGCGCGTACCTGCACGATGGCGGTCTTGGCCGCCATGCACATGACGGGGCCGAAGTTGCGCGCGCTCTTGTTGTAGGTGAGGTTGCCCCAGCGGTCGCCCAGATCGGCCTTCACCAGCGCGAAGTCGCCATGCAGGGGAAGCTCGAAGACATGGCCGCGGCCGTCGATCATGCGCGTCTCCTTGCCGCGCGCCAGTTCGGTGCCGTAGGCCGTGGGCGTATAGAACCCGCCCAGGCCGGCGCCGGCCGCCCGCAGGCGTTCGGCGATGGTGCCTTGCGGCACGCATTCCAGTTCGATGCGGCCCTGGCGGTAGAGCTCGTCGAAGACCCAGGAGTGCGAGGCCTTGGGAAACGAGCAGACCACCTTGCGCACGCGCCCGGCCTTGATCAGCGCGGCCAGGCCGGTCTCGTGGTTGCCAGCGTTGTTGCTGACCACGGTGAGATCGCGCGCGCCCTGCGCGATCAGGGCGTGGATCAGTTCCGTGGGCATGCCGGCGCCGCCGAAGCCGCTGATCAGCACGGTGGCGCCGTCGTGGATGTCCGCGACGGCGGACTCGGGCGTGTCGTAGAACTTGTCGATCATGGTGGGGCTCCGCGTTCAGTCCACGGTGATGCGCGCCTGCTTGATGATCCCGGCGTAGCGCGTCGAGTCCGTCTTCATCAGTTCCGCGAATTGCGCGGTGGTGCCGCTGGCCGGCAGGAAGCCCGCGTCCAGGAACTTCTGCTTGACGTCGGGTTCCTTGACGATTTCGCTGATCTCGCGCGCCATGCGTTCGATGATGGGCGCGGGCGTGCCGGCCGGCGCCATCAGTCCGGCCCAGGACCCGGTGACGAAACCGGGTAGGCCGGCTTCCTCCATGGTCGGGATCGAGGGTTCGGTGGGCCAGCGTTGCTTGCCGGTGAACGCCAGCGCCTTCAGCCGGTTCTGCTTGACGTATTGCATGGGCACGAGAATGGGGTCGAACACCATCGAGACCCTGCCGCCCAGCAGGTCGGCCAGGATGGGCGCGCTGCCCTTGTAGGCCACGTGCGTCATCGTGATCTTGCTTTGCAGCGCGAAGTCGGCGCCGGTCAGGTGCGCGCTGGAACCGTTGCCGCTGGAGGCATAGGTGAGCTTGTCCGGATTCTTGCGCGCATAGTCGACCAGCTCGGCCACCGTCTTCACCGGAATTTCTTCCGCCACGAACAGGAACAGGGGCAGGTCGGCCATCTGCACCACCGGCGTCAGGTCGGCCGGCTTGTAGCCCAGCTTGTACAGATGGAAATTGATGATGTAGGCCGGAAGGATGGAAAGAAAGGTGTAGCCATCCGCCTCCGCCTTGGCGGCGATGGCCGAGCCCACGCTGCTGTTGGCGCCGGGGCGGTTTTCGATGATGATGGTCTGCTTCAAGCGCGGGCCGAGCTTGTCCATCACGATGCGGGTAACGATGTCGGTCGAGCCGCCGGGCGTGTACGGCACGATGACCTTGATGGGCTTGCTGGGCCAATCATCGGCCGCATGGACGGCGCCGGCGGCCAGGCCTGCGGCCGCCAGGGCCGTGCCCAGCAGGGTCTTGAGGGTGCTGCGGCGGGACTGCAAGGTGCTTGCATGGGGCATGGGTTGGTCTCCTCCATGAATCGGCCGCTATCGGAAGCGCGGCCGTTATTTTTGAGAGATCGCGGCGCCGGCAGCGGCGGGCCCGGGACGCGAAAAAAGTATGGCACCAAGGCAAGCGCCGATCGCGGCCCGGCGGACGGATAAAGTTCGTTCACCGGACAGCTCGGCAACCTTCTGGAACAGCGGCCTGTTCTCCGGGTTTCCACTAGGCGCCGTTGCGTTGTTCACGCCGTGGACATGGCTTAATCTGGCGGCCGGCCCAGTAAGGCAGGGCTCGGTTTCAAACGCAGCCGGCTTACAAGCCGGCGCGGCATCCCTCTCAGGAGTAGCGACCATGAAGCGTTCCATCTTGTTTGCAGCCAGCGCTCTTGCCCTGGCCTGCGCATCCCAGGCAGCGGTGGCAGGGCCCACCCTCGATGCCGTGAAGAAAAAAGGATTCGTGCAATGCGGCCTGACCGACGGCGTATCCGGCTTTTCGGCCACCAACAGCAAGGGCGAATGGGAAGGCATGGACGTGGACATCTGCCGCGCGGTTGCGGCGGCCGTGTTCGGTGATCCGACCAAATTCAAGGGCACGCCGCTGTCCACGCAGCAACGCTTCACGGCGCTGCAATCGGGCGAAGTGGACGTGCTGCTGCGCACCGTCACCTTGACGCAGACCCGCGACACCTCGCTGGGCCTGGCGGCGGTGGCCGCCAGCTTCTACGACGGCCAGGGCATCCTGGTGAACAAGAAGCTGGGCGTCAAAAGCGCCAAGGAGCTCAACGGCGCCACGGTCTGCGTGCAGCCGGGCACCACTACCGAACTCAACCTGGCCGACTGGTTCCGCACCAACAACATCGAGTTCAAGCCGGTGGTGATCGACAAGGTGACCGAGGTCGTGCGCGCCTTCGAGTCGGGCCGCTGCGACGCTTTCACCGACGATTCCTCGCAACTGGCCGCGGTGCGGGCCACGCAGGTCGCCAAGCCGGACGACTACGAGATCCTGCCGGAGCGCTTCTCCAAGGAGCCGCTGGGCCCCATGGTGCGCCAAGGCGACGAGAACTGGCTGGGCATCGTGCGCTGGACGCTGTTCGCGCTGATGGAAGCCGAGGAATACGGCATCACGCAGAAGAACGTGGATGAAATGCTCAAGAGCAACAACCCCAATATTGCGCGCATCCTGGGCGTGACGCCGGGCGCGGGCAAGAACATGGGGCTGGATGAAAAGTGGGCCTACAACGCCATCAAGGCGGTGGGCAACTACAGCGAAGTGTTCGAGCGCAACGTGGGCAAGGACAGCAAGCTTGGCCTGCAACGCGGCACCAACGCGCTGTGGAACAAGGGCGGCGCCATGTATCCGTGGCCGATCCGTTAAGGTTCGCGCCCCGTCAAGACGGCCCGGTATTCCGGGCCGTTTTTTTATGGCATCGCCACGCGATACGTTCGCACCGTAATGCGGTACGCTATGCGCTTTCCACTGGACGCCCCACGCGCCATGACGCAGACCCGAAACGCCGAGGATTCCCCATTGTTCATCGCCGCGCTGGCACGCGGCGTCTCCGTCCTGCGGGCCTTCAGCGAGGGGCAGCCGGCCATGACCCTGCCGGAATTGGCGGAAGCGACGGGCCTGAGCAAGAGTTCGGTGCAGCGCTTCACCCATACCCTGTGGACCTTGGGCTACCTGCGCAAGGATCCCCTGAGCAAGAAGTTCTCGCTGGGGCCCTGGTCGTTGGAACTGGGCATGAAGTATGTGCAGACCAGCCCGCTGGTGCTGGGCGGCAATCCTTTCCTGCATACGCTCAACCGCAACAGCCAGGAAACCTGCAGCCTGGCCGAGCCCGATGGCCTGGACATGGTCTACGTGGCGCGCTTTGCCACCCACAAGGAAATGTTCGTGAACATGCCGGTCGGCATGCGGCTGCCGCTGTATTGCACGGCGGCGGGCAGGGCGGTGCTGGCCAGGCTGGATCCCGTGGTCGCGCGCGGCCTCCTGGAGCGCTGCGACCGTAAGTCCTATACGGCGGCCACCATCACGGATATGGACGCGCTCCTGTCCGAGCTGGAGTTCGCGCGGCGCCACGGCTATGCACGCTCCAACGGCGAGTTCTATCCGGGGGACATCACGGTCAGCGCCGCGGTGCTGGATGCGGGCGGCACGCCGATAGGGGCGGTCAACGTGTCGGTTCCGTCCAGCCGCTGGTCGTTCGAGCAGGCGCAGGCGGTGTTCGGCCCGCAAGTGGTGGAAACGGCGCACGCCATCAGCGCGTCGCGCACGCTGGGACGGTCGCGTCCCTACTACGAAATGGAGCCGCCGGGCGGCGCCTTGCGCGACGCCATGCCGTTCGCCAGCGACGACGCCTAAGTCCTGCCCAAGCCCCGCGCCAGCGCCTGCGCGCGGATGCGCTGAGCGTTTTATTCATACTAAATTAGTCGGATATAAAAATGCCGATTAGGGGAAAATCCCTAATTGGCCGGGTGCTTGTATGCGCGCTAATCTTATTTCGACACGATCATATCGCACAGCGATTTGATCGAATCTAAATAATGATCCCGAGTGATCTTGGGTACGCGTCGTCACACAGGAGCCGAGTTGTGCAGCAGCCAGCCGAAGTCTGTTTTCATCCCGTCGCCGGGTTCATGGGCCTGCCTTCCGTTCGCGCCGCCGGCTCGGGCGCGGCGCGGGCCTGCGTGGTGGGCATTCCCTTTGATTGCGGCACGCATCCGTTCCGGGTCGGCTCGCGCCAGGGGCCGGACGCGATCCGCGAGCAATCCAGGCTGTTGCGGCCCATCGACATCTTCCGGCGCCACGGCATCGATAACCCGCCGGAGTTCCTGCGCGCCATCGATGTGGGCAACGTGGCCTGCCATCCGGGCGATCCGGACGCATCCTATCCGCTGATCGAGGCCGGCATCGGCGCCATCCTGGATTCGGGCGCCATTCCCATTTCCATGGGGGGCGACGGCGCGGTCACCTTGCCGCAGCTGCGCGCCGTGGCGCGCCGCCATCCGGATTTCGTGGTGCTGCATTTCGATTCGCACACCGACACCTACCCCATTCCTGGCTACAACACGGCCACCACGTTCACGCGCGCCGCCGAAGAGGGGCTGCTGGACGTGGCGTCCAGCTTCCACGTCGGCACGCGCGGCAGTTCCTTCATGCCGGGCGTATTGGAGTTCGGGCGCGAGGTCGGGTACACGATCCTGCCTTACGACGATTTCGATCAGGACCAGAAGGGCGCGCTGGAACAGATCAAGCAGCGCATCGGCCAGCGTCCGGTGTACCTGTGCTTCGACATGGACATCTTCGATCCCTCCTGCGCGCCGGGCGTGTGCACGCCGGAGTGGGGCGGACTGACGGCCAAGGAAGGGTTGGCGTTGCTGCGCCAGCTCGCGGGCCTGAACTTCGTGGCGTTCGACGTCAACACCGTGTCGCCGCCGCAAGACGTGCAGGGAGCCACGGCCTTCCTGGCCGCCACCGTCATGCAGGAATTCTGCGCGCTGGCGGCGGTAGCGGTGCAGCAGTATCCGCAAGGGCGTCCGGCCTGAGCCGGGTCCGCCACGCCGATAACTTCATTCAAGGGGAAAACGATGAAACTCAAATCCATCCTGTTGAGCCTGGCCGCTGCCAGCCTGCTGGTCCATGCCGGCGCGCAGGCGCGCACGCTGGACGAGGTCCGCGCGGACCAGAGCCTGAACGTGGTCACCACGGCATCCGCACCGCCGCACGGCTTCAAGAATCCGAAGTCGAACCAGCTGGAGGGCATCATGGTGGACGTAGCCGCAGGCGTGGCCAAGCACCTCAAGGTGTCGGACAAGCTATCCGATGTGCCGTTCTCCGGCTTGATTCCCACGCTGACCTCGGGCCGCGCCGACGTCATGTCCGCGCCGCTCTTCATCACCGAGGAACGCGCCCGCGCCATCGATTTCTCGGCGCCGGTCTATGAATGGGGCGAGGGCATCGTGGTCAGCGACAAGGCCGACAAAAAGTACGCCAAGTTCGAGGACATGAAAGGCCAGCGCGTCGGCGTGCTGGTGGACTCGGTGCAGTTCAACATGATCAAGGACATGCCCGGCACCAAGGTATCCACTTACCAGGACTACTCCACGCTGCTGGCCGATGTGCGCGCCGGCCGCATCGACCTGGGCATCGTGGATCCGCCCAGCATCATCTACCAGATCAAGACCAAGAACATCCCGGGCGTGAAGCTGGATACGGGCTACCAGCCGCAGCGCAAGTGGCAGGTGGGCATGGCGGTGCAGAAGGGCAATGCCGCGCTGCTGGAGGCCGTCAACAGCGCACTGGCGCAGATGAAGCAGAACGGCGAGCTCGCCGCCATCGGGCAGAAGTGGGGCGTGGCCGACCTGATGAGCAAGTAACGCCGCACCGGCACGGATAAGGAGCACGACTTGGATCTCGCGACCCTGCGCATGTACCTGGCCCCCCTTGCCGAAGGGACGGTCTGGACCCTGGCGCTGTTTTTCTGTTCGGCATTCCTGGCGGTGGCCCTGGGCCTGCTCGTCTGTCTGTGCCGCCTGTCGCCATCGCGGCTGCTCAGCCGCGGCGCGCGTTTCTACATCGACGTGATACGCGGCACGCCGCTGCTGCTGCAGCTGTTCTACATCTACTACGGCCTGCCCGAGATGGGCGTGGTCATCAACGGTTTCGTCGCCGGCGTGCTGGGGCTGACGCTGAACTTCGGCGCCTATCTGGCGGAGCTGTTCCGCAGCGGCATCCAGTCGGTAGATAGCGGCCAGTACGAGGCGGCGCGCGCGCTGGGCCTGGGCAAGGTGCAGCGGCTGCGCCGCATCGTACTGCCGCAGGCGTTGCGCACCGTGTTCCCGGCGCTGGGCAATTACGCGCTGGTGCTGATCAAGGAAACCTCGCTGGTAGCCGTCATCAGCGTCTATGAACTGATGCGCGCGGGCGAAATGCTGGCGGGCGCCACCTTTCAGGCGTTGACCGTCTACACCATGGTGGGCGTCATCTACTTCGCCATGTGCAGCGTGCTGGCGTACCTGTTCCGCCGTTCCGAAAAGCGCTTGACCGTGCCGGGGTACTGGAGCGGCGCGGGCGAAAACCACGACATTTCCAAGGCCTGATGCGATGGATGGATTGAACTACGCCGCCCCTATCATCACCATGCAGGGCGTATGCAAATGGTATGGCGACTTCAAGGTACTGGACGACCTGGCGCTGGAGGTGCTGCCCGGAGAAAAACTGATCCTGTGCGGGCCGTCCGGTTCCGGCAAGTCCACCACCATCAGGCTGATGAACCGCCTGGAGGAACACCAGAAGGGCCGCATCGTGGTCGACGGCATCGAACTGAACGACGACCTGAAGAACATCGAACGCATCCGTGCAGAGGTTGGCATGGTGTTCCAGCACTTCAACCTGTTCCCGCATCTGACCGTATTGGATAACTGCACGCTGGCGCCGATGCTGGTGAAAGGCGTGCCGCGCGAGGAGGCCGAAGCGCGCGCCATGGAATACCTGGAGCGGGTGAAGATCCCGCAGCACGCGTCCAAGTATCCGGGTCAGCTGTCCGGCGGCCAGAAGCAGCGCGTGGCGATCGCGCGGGCCCTGTGCATGCGGCCCAAGATCATGCTGTTCGATGAGCCCACTTCCGCGCTGGATCCGGAGATGGTCAAAGAGGTGCTGGACACCATGGTGGCGCTGGCCAGCGACGGCATGACCATGGTGTGCGTCACGCACGAGATGGGCTTTGCGCGCGAGGTCGGCGACCGGGTGGTTTTCATGGACCAGGGGGCGATCGTCGAAGCGGACACGCCGGACAATTTCTTCCGCGCGCCGCGCACCGAGCGCGCGCAGGCCTTCCTTGGGCAGATACTGGGCTGAGGATGCCCCTGCAAATTCCGCTTGGCGGAACCTGCGGAATGGTTCCATGACGACGGCCTGAAATGGCTCTAGCCGGTTTCGGCTACGCTACCTATCATGCATGTCATGCGGGCGCACATGCGCCCATGCACCGCCCATGGAAAATGATCAGGGAAAAACGATGAACGGCGCTGATAGTCTTTGCGATACCTTGCTGGCCAACGATGTGGATGTTTGCTTCGCGAACCCGGGCACATCTGAAATGCACTTTGTCGCGGCATTGGATCGCAAACCGAAGATGCGTTGCGTGCTGGGCCTGTTCGAAGGCGTGGTGACGGGCGCGGCCGACGGCTACGCGCGCATGGCCGACAAGCCTGCCGCCACCCTGCTGCATCTGGGCCCCGGGCTGGGCAACGGCCTGGCCAACCTGCACAACGCCAAGCGCGCCCGCACGCCCATGGTCAACATCGTGGGTGACCACGCCACCTATCACGTCCAGTACGACGCGCCGCTGACCAGCGACGTCGAGGGCGTCGCGCGTCCGATGTCGCACTGGGTCAAGCGCACCATGCAGGCCGCCGACCTGTCCGCCGATGCCGCCGAGGCCGTGAGCGTGGCGCGCCGTTCGCCCGGCAATATCGCCACGCTGATCCTGCCGGCCGACGCGGCCTGGACGGATCTGCCGGAAAACACCGCGCCGGTGTTGGCCAAGGGCGAGGCCTTGGCCCAGACCTCGGCCGAGGCGGTGCGCGCGGCGGCCGCCGCGATCCGATCGGGCGAAGTCACGACCCTGATGCTGGGCGGCACCGCACTGCGCGAGCGCGCGCTGAACGCCGCCGGCCGCATCGCGCGCGCCACCGGCGTGCGGCTGGTATCGGAAACCTCGAACCGCCGCATCGAGCGCGGCGGCGCGCGCACGCCGGTGGATCGCCTGCCGTATCCCATCGACCTGGCGGTGGCCAAACTGAAGGATGTGCGCCATCTGGTACTGGTGGGCGCGAAGGCGCCGGTCGGCTTTTTCGCGTATCCCGGCAAGCCCAGCCTGTTGGCGCCGCCCGATTGCAAGCAGGTGGTGCTGGGCACGCCCGAGCAGGACCTGGCGCATGCGCTGGAGTGGCTGGCCGACGAACTCGGCATTGCTCAGGACGCGCCGCGCTTGGCGGCGGCTCCGGCCAACTACGAGGTGCCGCAGTCCGGCAAGCTGACCGGCGCCGCCGTCAACGTGCTGGTCGCGCATCATCTGCCCGAGCAAGCCATTGTCTGCGACGAGTCCATCACCCAGGGCCGCGAGTTTCCCATCTACAGCGCCAGCAGCGCGCCGCACGACTGGCTGATGCTGACGGGCGGCGCCATCGGCATCGGCCTGCCCCTGGCGACCGGCGCCGCGGTCGCCTGCCCCGACCGCAAGGTCGTCACCCTGCAGGCCGACGGCAGCGGCATGTACACCTTGCAGGCGCTGTGGACGCAGGCGCGCGAGAACCTGGACTGCCTGACGGTGATCCTGGCCAACCGTTCCTACGCCACGCTGCACGGCGAGATGAAGAACGTGGGCGTGCTGGAGCCGGGCCGCAACGCCCGCCGCATGCTGGACCTTGAGGAACCGTATCTGGACTGGACGCATCTGGCGCGCGGCATGGGCGTGGAAGCGGTCAGCGTGGACACGGTGGAAGGATTCGCGCGCGCGCTGCAGGAAGGCCTGAAGCGCCGTGGCCCGTTCCTGATCGAAGCGGTGATCTGAACGGTCCGCGCGCCTCAGTTC
The DNA here is from genome assembly GCF_000165835.1 of Achromobacter xylosoxidans A8. Lineage (NCBI taxonomy): Bacteria > Pseudomonadati > Pseudomonadota > Betaproteobacteria > Burkholderiales > Alcaligenaceae > Achromobacter > Achromobacter xylosoxidans. The sequence continues at coordinate 5,421,881 of NC_014640.1, read as the reverse complement.
AGGAAATAGCCGGGCTGGGGCGCGGCGATGACGGCGCGGTATTCGTCGAGCAGCAGTTCGGCGTGCCGCGTCAGAGGCCGTATGCGCGAGCGCACAATGCGCGAATGGATCAGCAGGCTGGGACGGAAAGGCCTGACCACGAACTGGTCTTCGGGAAAAGGCACGATGGCGGCGGGCTCCACCAGGCCCACGCCCACGCCCGCGCGTATCAGCGCCAGCAGCGCCGCCGAGGAGGTCACCTCGACTGACACCGGCATGTGCAGGCCGGCCTCGGAGAACGCGATCTCCAGGAAACTCCCGAAATTCGTCTGCGGGCCGTACGAGAGGAAGGTCTCGGATTTCAGGTCCTGCGCCGTGACGTGATCCAGGCCGGCATAGCGGTGGCCGCGAGCGGCGACGCAGACCAGGTGCTGTGGGCCGAGATCTTCGTTGTGCGTGTCGGGCGAGGCGGTGATGTCATGCACCAGGCCGAAATCCGCCTGTCCATTCAGCACGCGGTCGACGACCGGCTGGTTGGCCAGGATTTCCAGCGTAACGGTGATGCCGGGGTGGCGTTCGCGCAAGTGTTTGACCGCTTGCGGAATGAAGGTCGCTGCCTGCGTGGGTATGGCGGCCACGGTGACGTTGCCGTGGTCCGGATTGGCAAGGCTGCCGATCAGGCGCTGCACCACGCCATAGGATCCGTAGAGATGCTCCACGCTTTCCTGCAACCGCAGCGCTTGCGGCGTCGGCACCAGGCGCTGGTGCGCGCGTTCGAACAGCAGCAGGCCCGTGTCGTCCTCGAGCTGGCGCAGCATCTTGCTGGCTGCGGATTGCGTCATGCCCAACAGCTTTGCCGCGCGCGACACCGAGCCTGAAATCATGATGGCGTTGAATACCCCCAATTGCGCGAAGCTGGGTTCGCGCGGTTCGTGGGATCTGGCCAGTCCGAGATGCGAGCGAGGGCTCATGAGCAAGAGGGCCTAGGGGGAAGTACGGATAGGTGCAAAGCTCATATATTGCATGAAAGAAATGGCGCCGTCATCATGCCCGCTCCCTTATCCCCAACAGGAGCAAGCCGATGAAGACGCCTACGCAAGACCCTTGCCTGACCGATGCGGCGCGCCTTGCGCTGAGCGATCCCTCGTTGAGTTCCGCGCACCGCCGCCAGTTGCTGGCCTTGCTGGGTGCGGCTGGCGTTTCAGCCATGTTGCCGCTGGGCCGCGCGCGCGCCGATGCGGGCAAGATCGTCGTCTGCAACTGGGGCGGGGACGCCATCAAGCACCAGCCTACCGTATGGGGCAAGCCCTTTGAAAAGGCGAGCGGCACCAAGGTCGAGTTCGATGGCACCGGCCCTTCGTTCGGCAAGATCCGCACCATGGTGGAATCGAAGAACGTAGTCTGGGACGTGTGCGACGCCAATCTTGCCGCGGCGCATTCGCTGGGCAAGCGCGGCTATCTGGAACCGATCGACTACACGATCGTCGACCGCAATAAGGTGCGGCCCGGTTTCAGCAGCGAGTACGGGATCTCGCATTTCATCTACAGCTTTGTGCTGGCGTATGACAAGAAGGCCTTCGGCGATCGCGTGCCCCGGACCTGGGCCGATTTCTGGAACACGAAAGACTTTCCTGGAACGCGCATCTTGCCGGACCGCGTGCTGGCCTCGCTGGAGGCCGCGCTGATGGCCGATGGCGTGCCCGCGGAGGCGGCTAAGATCTATCCCATCGACGAGAAGCGCGCGCTGGACAAGATCGCGGCGATCAAGGAGCACGCGATCTTCTGGAAGACGGGGGCCGAGAGCCAGCAATTGCTGCGGCAAGGCGAGGCCAGCATGGGACTGGTGTGGCATACCCGCGCGACCGTGATGCGGCGGGAACCCGGCTCGACCATCGATTTCACCTGGAACCAGGGCATCCTGATTCCCGCAGGCTGGCTGGTGCCCAAGGGCAACCCGGCCGGGCGCAAGGTGTTCGACTTCATCGCCTCGACGCAATCGCCGGAAAGCCAGATCGAGTTGTTGCGGCTGATGGGCAACGGGCCGGCCAACCCCGCGGCGAATGCGCTAGTTCCGCCGGAACTGCGCAAGGACAACCCCACCGACGATGACAATTTCCGTCAGCAGATCGTGGCGGATGCGACCTGGCATGGCGAGAACCAGGACCGCATCTACAACGAATACGTCAAAGTCATCACGGGTTGAGCCGCCAACATGAGCGCATACGCGGATATGGTGTTGCATGGCGGCCGCATCGCCACGCTCGATGAAACCCTGGGCGTCGTGTCGGCGCTGGCGATACGACACGGCCGCGTGGTCGGCGCGGGCACGGACGCGGACTGCCTGGCGCTGGCCGGGCCCGCCACGGCGAAGATCGACCTGGACGGCGCCTTCGCCATGCCGGGGATCAATGACAGCCATTGCCATCCGGACGGACAGGCGGTCAAGGCCGGACGCTGGGACGATCTTTCCGGCATCGGTTCGCCAGCGGCGTTGCTGTGGCGCATCGCGGCATTCCACGGCAGCGCGCCAGCAGGCGCCTGGTACCTGGGATTTCGCCTGGACGAGAACGATATCGGCGGCTATCCCTCGCGGGCGGCGCTGGACGCGGCGGCGCCGGGACGGCCGGTATTTCTGCTGCGACGGGATGCGCAAGTAGGCGTGGCCAACAAGGCCGCGTTCGACGGCCTCGCGGCCAGCGGCCTGGCGCGCACGGTTCCGGAGCATTGCCTGAACCCGGCCGAGGGCATGGCGCGGGGCCGTGGCGTTTTCGCCTTCACGACGCATATCGCGGCGGGCGACCGGGTGGACGACTACCTCGAAGGCTATCCGGCGATTTTCGGCGAGATGGCCAGGGTGGGTATCACCAGCGTGCACAACGCCCTGACCAGCGCCCTGGCGATGCAGGCGTACCGCCAGCTGCATGCGGCGGGAAAGCTGCCCGTGCGCGTGGGCATGATGCTCAACGGGCGCGACGAAGCCTTGGTCGACGATGTCATCCGGTCGGGCCTGCGCTTTGGCTTTGGCGATGAATACCTGCACCTGCTCGGCGTGGAGTATGGATCGGACGGCAGCACCAGCGGCCGCACCGCTGCGTACTACCGGCCCTATGCTGCCCTGGCAGGCAAGACGGATGCCCCGCAGGAATTCGGCGACGTGAATTTCTCCGCCGAGGAGCTGGCCTTCAAGGTGGGCCGGGTCATGGCCGCGGGCCTGCAGGCGGCGGCCACCGGCAACGGCGACCGCGGCATCGATTTCGCGCTCGATGCGTTCGAGCATGCGCTTGCCATGCATCCCGGCGCGGTGCCGCCGCGCATCGAACATTGCTGCTGCGCGCCGCCCGCGATCCAGGCGCGCATGGCGCGCCTGGGCGTGATCGATTCCTCGGCGGCAGGTTTTGCCTACAACCTGGGCGACGCCTATCTGCGCAACCGGCCCGAATCGGACTGGCCTTGGCTGTGGCCGCACCGCGACATGCTGGATCGGGGGGTGCTGGTCTGCGGGCATTCGGACGCGCCGGTATGCGACCGCAATCCCTTCCTGGGCATGTGGTCGATGGTCAATCGCAAGACCGCCTCGGGGGCCGGGATCGGCGCTGCGCAGGCGATTTCGGTGGACGAGGCCATGCGTTGCTACACCGTCAATCCGGCGCGGGCCGAGCGCCAGTACGCAAGCAAGGGCACGCTGGCGCCGGGCAAGCTGGCCGACCTGATCGTGCTGGACCGTGACCTGTATCGCATTCCCGCTGACCAGATCAAGGAGGCCGCGGTGCGCGCCACGCTGGTCGGCGGCCGCGCCGTATTCCGTTCGCCGCTTGCATCGTGGGCGGATCAACTTCCCGAGGAGGACTGAACCCATGCAGCGCTCGCTTCCCGCCGTGCTGGTTCTGCCCGTGGTGTTGCTGGTCGGAGGTTTGTTCCTGCTGCCGGTCCTGCGCATCCTGGCGATCAGCTTCACCGAGCCCGTCGCGGGCATCGGCAATTATGTGGCGCTGTTCACAGAACCGCTCTATCTGAAGATCATGGCCACCACGGCCAGGGTATGCATCTGGACCACGGTCATTGCCCTGACGCTGGGCTACGTGGTGGCCTATGTCATGGCCAACGTGCCTGAGCAGGTGCGCAGCTGGATGACGATATGCCTGTTGGTGCCGTTCTGGCTGTCGGTGCTGGTGCGGGCGTTTGCCTGGGTTCTGTTGTTGTCGAAGGAGGGCGTGGTCAATGCGACGCTGATGGCGCTGGGGCTGATCGACCGGCCGCTGGCGCTGTTGCGCAACGAGACCGGCGTGCTGATAGGCATGGTGCACTACATGATTCCCTACGCGGTGTTGCCGATGCTGACCAACATGCTGGGCATGGACCGGTCGTTGATGGCGGCCTCGCGCGCGCTGGGAGCCGGACCGGTGCAGACCTTCCTGCGCGTGTACCTGCCGCTGTCCCTGCCGGGCGTGTTGGCAGCGGCGGTGCTGGTCTTCATCTTCTGCTTGGGGTTCTTCATCACGCCGGCCTTGCTGGGCGGAGGAAAGACCGTGATGGTGGCGCAGTACATCGAGTTCGGCATCAGTGAAACCATGAACTGGGGAATCTCGACCGCGTTCGCCAGCGCCTTGCTGGTCACCGTGGTGCTGAGCTTGATCCTGATGTCGCGCTGTGTGCGCGTTCCTTCCCTGTTCGGTGCGCCATGAGCATACGTCCTTCATGGTGGTTCGCGGCGGCGGCCTTGGTCGCGGCACTGGTGCTGGCCTACCTTTTTCTGCCGGCGCTGGTGGTCATTCCCGTTTCGTTTACCGACCGCAGCTATCTGTCGTTTCCGGCGGAATCCTGGTCCTTGCAACACTATAGGCAACTGGTGGAAAGCCCGGTCTGGCGCGACAGCCTGCTGCAGAGCGTTGCCGTTTCGGCGGTTTCGACGCTTGCCGCCACCGCGCTGGGCTGCGCGGCCGCCATCGGTGCGTGGAAGCTGGGCGCGCGCATGGGCGGCCTGGTTCGCATGCTTGCCTTGCTGCCGCTGATCGTGCCCACCATCGTGGGCGCGCTGGCGTACTACCGCCTGTACATCGACCTGGGCTTGCTCGATACCTACACCGGGGTGGTACTGGCGCATGTCGTGGCCGCCACGCCCTTCGTGTTCGTGTCGGTCGGATCGGCCCTGGCCAATTTCGATCCGCGCCTGGAGCAGGCGGCCCGTTCCATGGGTGCGCGGCCCCTGCAAGTCCTGCGGCGCGTGACTTTGCCCGGCATCCGGCCCGGCATCGTTTCGGGCGCGATCTTCGCGTTCATCGTGTCCTGGGATGAACTGGTCGTGCTGCTCTTTATCACCACGCGCAACGTCTATCTGTTGCCGCGCGCGATGTGGGATGGAATCAACGAGAACGTCGATCCCACCATCGCGGCCGTGGCTACTTTGATGATCTTGATCACCTTCATCTGCCTGTGCGTCGAGCGCTTGCTTGCGCACCGGAAAGGAAAGCGGGAACCCTCATGAATCCGTCTCTTGCTTCATCTGAACCCCTGCTGCGCGTGCAGGGACTGCGCAAGTTGTTCGGCGCCACGGTGGCGCTGGATGGCGTCGATTTCTCGCTGGCTCCGGGAGAATTCCTCACGCTGCTGGGCCCGTCGGGATCCGGCAAGACGACCACCCTGATGTCGATCGCGGGCTTTGTCACGCCTACTGCGGGCGAGATCTTCCACAGGGGCGAACCGATCACGCGGCGTCAGCCCGAGGAGCGGGGTTTCGGCATGGTGTTCCAGGGCTATGCGCTGTTTCCCCACATGACGGTGGAACAGAATGTGAAGTTCCCCTTGTCGATACGCGGTGTATCCGCGGCCGAGGCGCGCAGCCGCGCCCGCGCCGCGCTCGAGCAGGTGCAGCTCGGCGCCTACGCGGCAAGATATCCCCGGCAGCTTTCGGGCGGGCAGCAGCAGCGCGTGGCGCTGGCGCGCGCGCTGGTGTACCGGCCCGACGCGCTGCTGCTGGACGAACCGCTATCCGCCCTGGATAAAAAGCTGCGCGCGGATCTGCAATGGGAACTGCGCAAGTTGAACAAGGAGTCCGGCGCGTCGTTCCTGTATGTGACGCACGACCAGGAAGAGGCCTTGTCCATGTCGGACCGCATCGTGATCTTCAACCACGGCCGCATCGCGCAGATCGGCTCGCCTTCTGAACTCTATGAGCGGCCGGCGAACCTGTTCGTGGCCGAGTTCCTGGGCCGCAGCAACGTGCTGGAAGGCACGGTGCGGTCCGTCGACCAGGACGGCGTGGCGGTGGACTACGAAGGGGGCACGATACAGGCGGGGGCCGTCAGCCGTGCGCATGCCGCCGGCGACAACGTGCGTCTGGTGGTGCGGCCGCACCAGTTACGCCTGGCGCCTGCGGGGCATCCCGGCCTGCAGGCCAAGGTAGAAGCGCTCAGCTATGCGGGCAATCTGCTCAACTACCTGTTGCGCACACCTCGCGGCACGCCGCTGTATCTGGAGTTGGTCGCCGGCGCGCCTGGTCTTGCGGACTTGCGGCCGGGAGGCGATGTAAGCGTGGTGCTGGACGCCGCGGCCGTCACGGTTCTGGATGCTGCGGAGCCGGCCTGACCTATACCCCCAGATAGCGCGTCAGCTGCTCCGGCTGCCGGGCCAGCGACGCGCTCTCGCCATCCTGCACGATCTGGCCTTTTTCCATCACCAGGCAGCGGTCGGTGTGTTCCAGCACCGCGCGGTAGTTGCGGTCCACGATCAGGGTGGACATGCCGCTGGTGCGGATCTGCCGGATGATCTTCCATATCTCGGCCACGATCAGCGGCGCGAGGCCCTCGGTAGCCTCGTCCAGGATCAGCAGTTCGGGGTTGGTCATCAGCGCCCGGCCTATGGCCAGCATCTGCTGTTCGCCGCCCGACAACTGCTGGCCGCCATGGCCCAGGCGTTCCTGCAGGCGTGGAAACACCTCCAGCACGCGTGCATAGGTCCATTCCTGGCGGCCGTCCCGGCCGGCGCGCGCCGCCACCTGCAGGTTCTCGCGCACGTTCAGGTTGGGAAAGATGCCGCGTCCTTCAGGCACGTAGGCCACGCCCATGCGGGCGATGGCATGCGGCTGCGCGCGGGTGCAGTCGCGCCCGTCCACCCGCACACTGCCCTGGGCGCTTTTGACGTGGCCCATCAGGCTGCGGATCAGCGTGGTCTTGCCCATGCCGTTGCGGCCCACCAGGCCGACGGATTCTCCCGGCGCGATATGCATGTCTATGCCGCGCAGCACGTGGCTGGCGCCGTAATAGACGTGCAGGCCGCCGGCTTCGATCAATGCGGTCATAGCGGGGCTCCATGCGTCTCTTCGCCGAGGTACGCGGTGCGCACGTCGGGGTTGGCGCGGATCTCGTCCGGCTTGCCGCTGGCGATGGCGGCGCCGTTGACCATGACGGTGATGGTTTCGGCGACGCGGAAGACCGCGTCCATGTCGTGTTCCACCAGCAGGATGGCGTGGCCGGGCTTGAGCGCTTCCAGCAGTTCCAGGATGCGGTCGGTTTCCTCCGGTCCCATGCCGGCCAGGGGTTCGTCCAGCAGCAGCACCTGCGGCTCGCCCGCCAGGCACATGGCGATTTCAAGCTGGCGCTTGCGGCCGTGCGGCAGCAGCCCGGCCTCGCGCGCGGCCTCGTCGGCCAGTCCGGTGCGTTCCAGCGCGTGGCGCGCAAGGTCCGCGCTGTGGCGGCATTCCGCGGCCGAGCGCCACCAATGCCAGAAGCGCTGGCGGCGCGCCTGGGCGGCCAGCCTGCAATTTTCGAACACGCTCAGTTCGGGAAAGATGGTGGACCGCTGGTAGCTGCGGCCCAGGCCGGCGCGGGCGCGGTCGGGCTGGCGCCAGGCGGTGATGTCGCGGCCGCCCAGCATCACCTGGCCGCTGCTGGGCGCGAGTTCGCCCGACAGGATGTTGATCAGCGTGGACTTGCCCGCGCCGTTGGTGCCGATGACGGCATGGACCTGGCCGCGTCGCAATTGCAGCGACACGCCGTTGACCGCCGTCAGGCCGCCGAAGCGGCGCGTGACCGCGCTGGCGGCAAGCAGGACGTCAGACATGGGGCTCTCCCTGGATGGGCAGGCGGGCAGGGGCCGGCGGACGGCCGGAAGGGGCCGTGTCCGGCTTGGGCGCGGCATTGCGGGCGGCGTCGTGGCCCGGGCTGGGCGCAGCGTTGCGCGCCGCGCGCCGCTGGCGCAACTGAGCCGGCAATCCGGCCAGGCCATTGGGCAGCAAGGCCACCAGTGCGATGATGGCGATGCCCAGGGGCAGGTGCCAATGGCGCGCGTAGTCGCCGAACAGTTCCTGCGACTGGAACAGTTCCTGCAGCAGCACCAGTGCCACGGTGCCCAGCACCGCGCCGCCCAGGCTGCCCATGCCACCCAGGATCACCATCAGCAGCACCAGGCCGGATTGTTCCCAGGCCAGCAGCTCGGGCGTGACGAAGCCGTCCTTCAGGGCGAATAGAAAGCCCGCCAGGCTGGCCAGCGTGGCGCCCACCACATAGGCGGCGAGTTTGTACGGATAGGTCGAGTAGCCGGCCGCGCGCATGCGCTGTTCGTTGATGCGGATGCCGGCCAGCGCAGCGCCGAAAGGCGAACGCCGCAGCAGCGCCAGAAAGCCCCAGGCCAGCGCCAGGCAGGCCAGCACGAAGAAATAGAAGGTCCGCGCGTCGCCCAGGTCGAACGGCATCCAGCCGCCCACGGACAGCTCGGGCCGGAAGTACAGATAGATGCCGTCGCTGCCGCCGCCAATCTTGGTGTCGTGGAAAACGTAATACGCCATCTGCGAGAAAGCCAGTGTGACCATGATGAAATACACGCCGCGGGTGCGCAGCGCCAGCGCGCCAGTCACGAGCGCATAGGCCGCGGCGGCGAGCAGCGCGGCCGGCAGCAGCCACCACAGGCCCGCGGCCTCGGATTCCGGCGACAGCAGTGCCGCGACGTAGGCGCCGATGCCGAAGAAGGCGGCATGGCCCAGGCTGACCAGTCCGGCGCCACCTACCAGCAGTTGCAGGCTGAGCGCGAAGATCGCGTAGATCATGATCTTGATCGCCAGGCCGGTGTAGTAGTCGCTGCCGTTCCAGGCAAAGGCGGCCAGGGCCAGCAGCGCCGCAATGGGCAATAGTCGGTTCAACATGGTCAGCCCTGCTTGAACAGCCCTTCGGGCTTGCAAAGAAGTATGAACGCCATCAGCAGATACACCAGCACGCCTGCCGCGGACGGAAACAGCACCTGGCCGAAGGTTTCCACCACGCCCACCAGCATCGCGGCCAGGAAGGCGCCACGGATCGAGCCTATGCCGCCGATCACGACCACCACGAAGCAGATGATCAGCACGCCGTTGCCCATGCCGGGGTAGACCGAGGACACCGGCGCGGCGATGCTGCCCGCCAGGGCCGCCAGCGCCACGCCGGCCGCGAATACCAGGCGGTAGAGCTTGTTGATGTCTATGCCCAGCGAGCCGATCATTTCGCGGTTGCTGGCGCCCGCCCGCAGCATCATGCCCAGCCGCGTGCGCGTGATGACCCAGTACAGCAGCAGCGCCACCGCGATGCCGACGGCCGAAATGAACAGCCGGTAGACCGGATAGGTCATGACATCGCCCAGCGCGATGCTGCCTTGCAGCCAGGCGGGCAGGGGCACGCCGTGCACGTCGTTGCCCACCAGGATGCTGCGCAGCTCTTCGAAGACCAGGATCAGGCCGTAGGTCATCAGTACCTGCTGCAGGTGGTTGCGCTTGTACAGGTAGCTGAAGAAGGCGGCTTCCAGCAGATAGCCCAGTGCGCCGGCGGCCAGCACGCAGATCGCCAGCGTGGCCAGGAAGCCGCCGCCCAGCCAGCGGTCGACGGCCGGTCCCAGCGCGAACGCCATGTACGCGCCTATCATGTAGAAACTGCCGTGGGCCAGATTGATGATGCCCATGATGCCGAAGATCAGCGTGAGTCCGCTGGCCACCAGGAACAGCAGCAAGCCGTACTGGAATGCGTTCAGGCTTTGGATGAGCAGGATGCTGATGTCCATGGGGCCTCCCTGTGGCGGATTGCGGTCAGCGTCAGAGCTTGCAGCCGCGGGCCGGATCGGCCAGCTTCTTCACCGCGACATCGACGACCTTGTTCTCCAGCCCGTCGACGCGGCGCAGATAGATGTCCTGCACCGGGTTGCCGGCGCTGGACAGCGTGAAGGGGCCGCGCGGGCTGTCCACCGTGGCGCCGCGCATGGCCTTGCGGAAGTCCTCCTTCTTGGCGAAGTCGCCCTTGACCGCGGCGAGGCCCGACTGCATTAGCTGCGCCGCGTCATAGCCCTGCACCGCGTACACATCGGGCTGCGCCTTGTAGGCCTTGCTGTAGTCGGCGCGGAAGGCGTTGTCGCGCGGCGTGTTCAGGCCGTCGGCATAGTGCAGGGTGGTCAGCAGGCCTTGCGCGGAAGCGCCCTGGGCTTCGAGTGTGCCGTCGGTGAGGAAGCCGGAGCCGTACAGCGGGATGGTCTTGCCCAGGCCGGCTGCATGGTAGTCCTGCACGAACTTCACGGCCCCGCCGCCTGCGAAGAACGTGAACACCATGTCCGGTTTGAGCGCCGCGATCTCGGTCAGCAGCGGCTGGAACTCCACGTTGGGAAACGGCAGGCTCAGTTCCTTCACGACCTTGCCGCCGGCCTTCTCGAAGCCTTCCTTGAAGCCGCCGATGGCCTCGTCGCCGGCCGCGTACTTCCAGGTGATGGTAACGGCCGTCTTGTGGCCCTTGGCAAAGGCCACCGGGCCCATGGCGTAGGCGGGCTGCCAGTTGGTGAACGAGGTGCGGAAGATACCCGGGCTGCACAGCGGGCCGGTGATGGCATTGGCGCCCGCGTTGGTCACGATCAAGGTGGTGTCGGCATCCTTGGCGGCCTTGGCCAGCGCCATCGCCACGCCCGAGTGCACGGTGCCGATCAGCACGTCGACCTGGTCGCGCTTGATCAGCCGATTGGCGTTTTCGGCGGCCTTGGCGGGATTGGACTCGTCGTCCACCTTGAAGTATTCGATCTCGCGTCCGCCCAGCTTGCCGCCTTGCTCGGCGACGTACAGCTTGAAGCCGTTCTCGATGGCGTTGCCCAGCGCGGCGTAGGTGCCGCTGTAGGGCAGCATGAAGCCGACCTTGATCTTGTCGGCGGCCTGGGCGCCGGTGGCGGCGAGCGTCAGAGCCGCGGCGAGCGCAGCCCGGGTCAGGGCGTGGTTCATGGTTAGTCTCCGTGCTTGTTATGGGCCGACGCGAGGTCAGCGGGGTTGTGCCAGGCCGCCGACGAAGCCGGCGATGGCCTGGATAACGCGGGCCGGCTGGTCCTTGTGCGCAGAATGGCCGCAGTCGGGGATTTCCAGCAGTTCGGTCTGGGGCGCGAGCCGGCGTATGCCGCGGATCTGCGCCAGGGTGCCGTATTCGTCGTCCAGGCCCTGGATGGCAAGCACTGGACAGGCGATGCGGGACAGGTATTCGTCCAGGTTCCAGCGGCGGAACGCGGGGTCCAGCCAGATGTCGTTCCAGCCCCAGAATGCCGAGTCCGGGTCCGCGTGATAGCGGCCCAGCCGGGCGCGCAGGTAGGTTTCCAGATAGGCCTGGCGCGCCTGCGCGATGCTGGCGACCGAGACGTCTTCGACCAGGATGTGCGGGGCCGCGGCCACCACGCCGGCGACGGCGTCCGGATGCATCGCGGCGTACAGCAGAGCGATGGAGCCGCCGTCGCTGTGGCCAAACAGTACCGGCTTGTCGCGCGCGGCGTCCACGTCCAGGGCGCGCAGCAAGGCGGGCAGCACCTCGCGCGCCTCGGTGTGCATGAAATCCACCGGCCGTTTTTCTTCGGGTGGCCGTGGCGTCGATTGCCCGTAGCCGTAGCGCGAATACACCAGCCCGCGGCAGCCGGCCGCCTCGCAGACGCGCCGGGGCCAGTCCTTCCACATGGACACCGAGCCCAGCCCTTCGTGCAGGAACACCAGCAGCGGCGCGCCGGCGCGATCGGACTCGAGCCACTGGCATTCCAGGCGCAGGTCGCGCCCGCCGGCATGGAACTCGGCAAAGACGGTCTCGGCCACGTCGCACGCGCTCATAGCGTGGCCTCTTCCAGCTGGCGCAGGCGGAAGCGCTGTATCTTCCCGGTGGCGGTCTTGGGCAGTTCCTCGGTGAAATTGATCTGGCGCGGATACTTGAACGGCGCCAGGTGCTGCTTCACGTAGTTCTGCAAGGCGGCGCCGGTCTGGGCGTCGGGCTCGAAGCCGGGACGCAGCACCACATAGGCCTTGGTCTTGACCAGGCCGTCATGGTCCGGCACGCCGATCACCGCGGCTTCCAGCACGGCTTCGTGCTGCACCAGGATGTTCTCGACCTCGACCGGCGACACGTACTGGCCGCTGACCTTGATCATGTCGTCGCTGCGTCCGGCATAGGTGTAGTAGCCGTCCGCGTCGCAGGTGTACTTGTCGCCGCTCTTGAGCCAGTCGCCCAGGAAGCATTGGCGGGTCTTGTCGCGGTTGTTCCAGTACATCAGGGCCGCGCTCGGGCCTTTGATGTAGAGGTCGCCGATGGCGCCGGGCGGCACCAGGGCGCCGCTGTCGTCGCGCAGCTGCACTTCATAGCCGGGCACCGGCTTGCCCGTGGTGCCGTAGCGCAGCTGCCCGGTCTGGTTGGAGATGAAGATGTGCAGCATCTCGGTGGAGCCGATGCCATCCAGGATCTCGCAGCCGAAGTGGCGCGTGTAGCGTTCGCCGATGTCGCGCGGCAGGGCTTCGCCGGCCGACGTGCAGATGCGCATGGCCACCTGTTCGCGCGGGGGCAGGTCGGGCGAGGCCAGCATGCTGGCGTACAGCGTGGGCACGCCGTAGAACACCGTGGGCCGGTGCCGGGTCAGGCGCTGGAACACCGCCTGCGGCGTGGGGCGTTCGCCCATCAGGATGACGGTCGCGCCGACCGATAGGGGAAAGGTCAGCCCGTTGCCCAGGCCATAGGCGAAGAACAGCTTGGCGGCCGAGAACACCACGTCGTCCTCGCGGATGCCGAGCACGGGCTTGGCATAGAGTTCGGCGGTATGCCACAGGTTGCCGTGGGTGTGGACCACGCCCTTGGGCTTGCCGGTGGAGCCGGAGGAATACAGCCAGAAGGCGATCTCGTCGGACAGGGTGCGCGCCGCGGGCGCAAGCGGCGCCGCCGCCAGCAGCGATTCGAATTCGCGCGCGGCCTCGGGCAGAGGGCCGGCCGGCTGCGAGACCACCAGATGTTCGACGTCGGCCGAAGCCTGCGCCAGCGCCGCCTGCACCACGGGCAGCAAGGTGCCCGACGCGAACACGGCGCTCACGCGGCTGTGGCCGATGATGTAGGCGTAGTCGTCGGCGGTGAGCAGGGTGTTCACGGCCACCGGCACCACGCCCGCATGCAGCGCGCCCAGGAATACCACCGGCCAGTCGACGCTGTCCTGCATCAGCAGCAGGATGCGCTCCTCGCGCCGCAGGCCCAGCTGGCGCAACGCGCCGGCCATGCGCGCCACCCGCTCCGCCAGTTCGCCGTAGCTGATCTGGCGCGTGTCGTCGATGTAGGCCGGCTTGGCCGCGCGCGGCGCGTTGAGCGCCGCCAGGTGGCTGGCGAAGTTGAGTTCGGCGGGACAGGCGTTCACGGTTGTCTCCTGATGTCCTGTGGGTGGGGCCGCGCGGTGTGTTTTTTTCTGGCGGCAAGGCGGCGCTAGGACCGCGTGAATTCGATGGCGCCGCCCGGAAGCAGGTACAGCACCAGGGCGCGGCCGCCGCTCACGGTCGGGCTGTGCGCGCTGCCGGGGCCGTAGACCAGCCAGCCGGCGCCGTGGCCGTCGAAACGGGCGCCCTCGGTCAGCGGCATGATCATGTCGATCTCGCCATTGGGATGGGCGTGGTGGGGGCCGGCCAGATCGTTCATGTCGACCACGTCCACCGAGCAGTCCGCCAGGTCCGGCGCCGGCTTGATGACGCGGCCATAGCGGATGCCGCCGCCTTCCCGGCTGCACATCCAGCCCTCGGCCACGCCCTGCCTACAGGTGGCGTATATCTCCTGGAACAGGGCGCTTTGGGGGCCAGCTTCGCGGTTCAGGCTTTCCTGCAGCGCGGCGTCCAGCGGCTGGCCTTGCGTCAGGCGCGCGACCTCGCGCATCAGGGCATGGAATTGGTCAGGCGTACTCACCGGGCTCCTCCTTTACACTGTCGGCGCTTCAGAATCGAGATGAAATCGACTGCTGTTTTTTTGCGCATGAGCCGAGCCGCTTTGGACTCGATGAAGGAAAAATAGTGCTTCCATTGATTAGGGTCAAGCACTATAGTGCATAAAACGTGGTAATCAGGGTTTTTGCGGAGTCACGTAAACATGAATCAAGCGCTAGACGCGGCGCCATCCGAACCCAGGCGGGAAGCATTCCTGGTGGCATTGGGCGAGCGGGTGCGGCGCCTGCGGGCCATACGCGGCATGACCCGCAAGGGGCTGTCGCAGGTGACCGGCGTATCGGAGCGTCATCTGGCCAACCTGGAGCACGGGGTGGGCAACGCCTCCATCCTGGTGCTGCTGCAGATCGCCCGAGCCTTCAACTGCGCGCTGGCCGAACTGGTGGGCGACGTCACCACCGAATCGCCCGATTGGCTATTGATCCGCGAACTGCTCAGCGGCCGCACGGAATCCGATCTGCAGCGCGCGCGCGAGGCCCTGACCCAGCTGTTCGGGGTGGGAGCGGGCGCGCAGCGCCCCAATCGCACCCAGCGCGTGGCGCTGATCGGCCTGCGCGGCGCGGGCAAGTCCACCTTGGGCCAGATGCTGGCCGACGATCTCGGCTATCCCTTCGTGGAGCTGAACCGCGAGATCGAGCGCGTGGCGGGATGCAGCATCCTGGAGATCCACAATCTGTACGGCCCCAACGCCTATCGCCGCTACGAACGGCGGGCGCTGGAAGAAGCCGTGCAGATCTACCCGGAAATGGTACTGGCCACGCCAGGCGGGCTGGTGTCCGAGCCGGCCACGCTGAACCTGCTGCTGGCGCATTGCTATACGGTCTGGCTGCGCGCCACGCCCGAGGAGCACATGGGCCGGGTCATGGCGCAGGGCGACTTCCGCCCCATGTCGGGCAACAACGAGGCCATGGCCGACCTGAAGCGCATCCTGGCCGGGCGCGAGGCCTTCTACGCCAAGGCGGATCTCACCTGGGTCACCAGCAACCTGGAGGTGCAGGAGAGCTTTGCCGGCCTGCGCACCCAGGTGCGCAAAGCCTGCGGCCTGCCGCTATAGGCTGGCTCGATGCCGGCCTGGCCGGTAATATGCATTTTTGTGCATGCCCCGCTTGACGGGGCTTTTTTTGTCCTCTAATCTGCACAATAATTCATGTGGTGCAGTATTTTTCCTGTTTTGGCAGGCGTACGAGGAGACACACTATGAGCAGCACCCTCAATCGGGTTGATTTCCGGACCGATCCCGAGCAGTACCGCCACTGGCGCCTGAGCTTCGACGGCCCGGTTGCCACGCTGGCCATGGATGTCGCCGAGGACGGCGGCCTGCGTCCGGGCTACAAGCTCAAACTGAATTCCTACGACCTGGGCGTGGACATCGAACTGCACGACGCCTTGCAGCGCATCCGTTTCGAACATCCGGAAGTACGCACCGTGGTCGTGACCAGCATGAAGGACCGCATTTTCTGTTCCGGCGCCAATATCTTCATGCTGGGTTTGTCCTCGCACGCCTGGAAGGTGAACTTCTGCAAGTTCACCAACGAAACCCGCAACGGCATCGAAGATTCCAGCCGCCACAGCGGGCTGAAATTCATCGCGGCGCTCAATGGCGCCTGCGCCGGGGGCGGTTATGAGCTGGCGCTGGCCTGCGACGAGATCATGCTGATTGACGACCGCTCGTCCGCCGTCGCGCTGCCCGAGGTGCCGCTGCTGGGCGTGCTGCCGGGCACCGGCGGCCTGACCCGCGTGACCGACAAGCGCCGCGTGCGCCACGACCACGCCGACATCTTCTGCACCCTGGTCGAAGGCGTGCGCGGCCAGCGCGCCAAGGACTGGCGCCTGGTGGACGAGGTGGTCAAGCCGGCCCGCTTCGAGGAGGCCGTGCGCGAACGCGCGCAGGCGCTGGCGCAGGGCAGCGACCGCCCGGCCAGTGAGCAAGGCATCGCGCTGACGCCGGTGCAACGTACCGAAAGCGCCGACGGCCTTTCCTACCGCTATGTGGATATCCAGTTGGACCGCGAGAAGCGCCAGGCCACCTGGACGGTCCGCGCGCCCGAAGGCGCGGTGGAAACTGAACTGCGGGACATCGTCGCTGCCGGCGCCGCCTGGTGGCCCTTGCAAATGGCGCGCGAACTGGACGACGCCATCCTGACCATGCGCACCAATGAGCTGGACATCGGCACCTGGACCCTCAAGACCGAGGGCGACGCCGCGTTGGTGCTGGCTGCCGATGCCGCCCTGCAACAGCATGCCGACCACTGGTTCGTGCGCGAAACGGCCGGCATGCTGCGCCGCACGCTGGCGCGCCTGGACGTCACCTCGCGCAGCCTGTTCGCGCTGATCGAGCCGGGCTCCTGCTTTGCCGGCACCTTGCTCGAACTGGCGCTGGCCGCCGACCGCAGCTACATGCTGGACAACGAGGACGAATCCGCGCCCGCACAGATCGTGGTGGGCGCGCGCAATTTCGGCGCCTATCCCATGGTCAATGGGCAGAGCCGGCTGCAGCGCCGCTTTTACGAAGAGGAAGGCCCCTTGGAAGCGGTGCGCGCGCGCGCGGACCAGCGGCTGTCGGCCACGCAAGCGCTGGAGCTGGGCCTGGTCACCTACGCGCCCGACAACATCGATTGGGACGACGAGGTGCGAATGATGCTGGAAGAGCGCCGCGCGCTCTCGCCCGACGCCCTGACGGGCCTGGAAGCCAATCTGCGCTTCGGCGGCCAGGAAACGATGGAGACCCGCATTTTCGGCCGGCTCACCGCCTGGCAGAACTGGATCTTCAACCGCCCCAACGCCGCCGGCGACAAGGGCGCGCTCAAACTGTACGGCAAGGGCGAACAAGCCGCATTCGACTGGAACCGGGTCTGACGGCCCCGCGACACCGCGCCGCGTGACCGCGGCCACCCCAAGGAACAGGAGCGAGACATGTCTGGAATCAACTACAGCGATAAGATCCCCAACAACGTCAATCTGTCCGGCGACCGCACCTTGCAGCGCGCGCTGGAGCATTGGCAGCCCAACTACCTGCAGTGGTGGCAGGACATGGGGCCCGACGGCTCCCATGGCTTCGACGTCTACCTGCGCACGGCGGTCAGCGTGCAGCCGGACGGCTGGGCGCACTTCAACCACGTCAAGATGCCGGATTACCGCTGGGGCATTTTCCTGGCGCCGCAGGACGGCCAGCGCAAGATCCATTTCGGCGAAAACATGGGCCGCGACGTCTGGCAGGACGTACCTGGCGAGCACCGCGCCAACCTGCGCCGCATCATCGTCACGCAGGGCGACACCGAGCCGGCTTCGATCGAGCAGCAGCGCCACCTGGGCCTGACTGCGCCATCGCAGTACGACCTGCGCAACCTGTTCCAGATCAACGTCGAGGAAGGCCGCCACCTGTGGGCCATGGTCTACCTGCTGCATCGCTACTTCGGCCGCGACGGCCGCGAAGAGGCCGATGCGCTGTTGCAGCGCAGCTCGGGGGATTCCGACAACCCGCGCATCCTGGGCGCATTCAATGAGAAAACGCCCGACTGGCTGGCCTTCTATATGTTCACCTACTTCACCGACCGCGACGGCAAATTCCAGCTGTGCGCGTTGGCGGAGTCCAGCTTCGATCCGCTGGCGCGCACCACCAAGTTCATGCTGACCGAGGAAGCGCACCATATGTTCGTGGGCGAGTCCGGCATCTCGCGCGTCATCCAGCGCACCTGCGAGGTCATGAACCAGCTCAAGACCGACGATTCGGCTAGCGTGCGCGCGGCCGGCGTGATCGACCTGCCCACCATCCAGCGCTATCTGAACTTCCATTACAGCGTCACCATCGACCTGTTTGGCGCGGACCAGTCGTCCAATGCCGCCATCTTCTACGGCTCGGGCCTGAAGGGCCGCTACGAAGAGAGCAAGCGCACCGACGACCACCAGTTGAAGAACGACACCTACCGCGTGCTGACCGTGGAAAACGGCCAGCTGCGCGAGACCGAGGTGCCGATGCTGAACGCCTTGAATGAAGTGCTGCGCGACGACTTCATCCGCGATTCGGTCGCCGGCATCGGCCGCTGGAACAAGGTCATCGAAAAGAGCGGCGTGCCGTTCCGGCTGCAGGTGCCGCACAAGGCCTTCAACCGCCAGATCGGCACGCTGGCCGGCATACGCATGTCGCCCGAAGGCGAGATCCTTTCCGAAGCGCAATGGCAGGCCAACAGCCACAAGTGGCTGCCCACGCCCGAGGACCGCGCCTTCGTCGCATCGCTGATGGGCCGCGTCACCGAGCCGGGCAAGTTCGCCAACTGGATCGCGCCGCCCGTCATGGGCATCAACCGCCAGCCGGTGAATTTCGACTACGTCCGTTTCAACTAAAGCGGGGCGGCGGCCGCGCCCGCGGCCGCCTACCGGAGCATGGGGAAGACCGAGATGAACGCTCCCTTACCAGCAGAAGTCCTGAAGCAGCATCTGATCGATCCCGAGATCTGCATCCGCTGCAATACCTGCGAAGAAACCTGTCCGATCAAGGCGATCACCCACGATTCGAACAACTACGTGGTGGATCCCGAGATCTGCAACGGCTGCATGGCCTGCGTGCCGCCTTGCCCCACGGGGGCCATCGACAATTGGCGGCTGATGGTGCGCACCGAAGCCTATGGCCTGCAGGAACAACTGGGCTGGGAAGAACTGCCGGGCGAGAAGGCGCTGCCTGAAGCCATGGCCGCAGCCCCCGCAAGCGACGAGCCGGATGCGGCCGAGGCAGCCATTGCGTCGCCGCCGTCCGTCGCGCCCGGCGCCACCGTTCCGCCCTGGTCCGCGGCCCATCCCTACGTCAACCTGTACACGCACAAGGCGCCGATGACGGCGACCGTGGTCGGCAACTACCGGGTGACCGGCGCCGACACGGAAAGCGACATCCACCATATCGTGCTCGACTTCGGCGAACTGCCGTTTCCGGTGCTTGAAGGGCAGTCCATCGGCATCCTGCCGCCGGGCGTGGACGCGCAGGGGCGGGCGCATCACGCACGCCAGTATTCGCTGGCCAGCCCGCGCGACGGCGAGCGGGCGGGCTACAACAATCTTTCGCTGACGGTGAAGCGCGTCACCGAGGACCATGCGGGCGCGGCCGCCCACGGCGTGTGCTCGAACTACCTGTGCGACCTGGCCAAGAACGACAAGGTGCAGGTGATCGGGCCGTTCGGGAATACCTTCCTGATGCCCAACCATCCCCGCGCCAATCTGATCATGATCTGCACCGGCACGGGTTCGGCGCCCATGCGAGCCATGACGGAGCGCTACCGCCGCCGCATCGAGACCGGCGAAAACGGCAGGCTATTGCTGTTTTTCGGCGCGCGTACCGAGCGCGAACTGCCGTACTTCGGGCCGCTGATGAAGTTGCCGCGCGACTTCATCGATATCAATCTGGCGCTGTCGCGCGAGGCCGGACAGCCCAAGCGCTACGTGCAGGACCTGATCCGCGACCGCGCAGGCGCGGTGCGCGAACTGCTGGCGGACCGCAACACCTGCATCTACGTGTGCGGGCTGAAGGGCATGGAACTGGGCGTGCTGGACGCCCTGCGCGAAGTGACGATGCAAGCGGGCCAGGATTGGTCTATCCTGCATGATGCGTTGCGCCGCGAAGGGCGCCTGCATTTCGAAACGTACTGAATCCACAAACATGCGTGGCAATCGGCGCGCCATGGCGCGCCGATTTCATTTGCGGGGGGAAACCACAAAATGAAGTTCGCCGAGTTCAAGGACGGCATGATCATCAAGGGCGGTCCGGTCAACGTGACGGAGCCCGAGATCCTGGAGTTTGCACGCAAGTTCGATCCCCAGTGGTTCCACACCGATCCCAAGCGCGCCTCGGAAGGCCGCTGGGGCGGGCTGATCGCCAGCGGCTGGCACACCTGCGCGCTGGCCATGCGCATGGCGGTGGACGCGGCGCTGCACGATTCCGAATCCTTCGGCTCGCCCGGCCTGGGCGAGGTGCGCTGGCGCACGCCGGTGCGTCCCGGCGACACGCTGCGCCTGGAAGCGCGCGTGCAGGGCGTGCGGACCTCGTCGTCGCGCCCGGACCTGGGCATCATCACCTGGGCCTGGACGGTCCTGAACCAGCACGACGAAGGCGTGCTGGAACTGGACGCGACCAGCCTGTTCGACCTTTCCGGCGAGAACTGAGCATTGCGCCCTGAGACCTCGGGGCTTCAGGGTCCGAGGTCCGGGGCCGGACTCATGCCCGCGGTCGCGTCCTCGAACCCGCCGCGCTAGCGCTTGGCTGCCTGCTTGAGAATGGCGGCCGCGTCCGGACCGGCTGCGGCCTTCCATGCAGTTACCGAGTCCGCAGCCGCATCCTTCAGCGCCTTGCGCACGGGCAAGGGCACGGACGTATTGATCGCCACGCCATTCTTGCGCATGTTGGCGTAGTTCTGCTGCAGTCGCCCGTCGATGCGCTTCCATTGCTCGGTTTCGGTCTGCGCCGCGGCCTGGTCGATGGCGCGGCGCGTGCGCGCGTCCAGGGCCTGGTAGGCTTGCAGGTTCATCGTCGCCACCGAGATCGGCATGGCGTAGTTGATCTCGGCGAAGTTGGGCAGGTGTTCCCACAGCTTGCGGCCCGCGCCGCCGTCGCCCGACGACAGCACCGCGTTCACTTCGCCCGAGGCGATCAGCGGCATCGCATCCGCAAAGGAGACATTGCGCGCCTGGGCGCCGGCCTTCTGCATGACGTCCTGCGAGGTGGCGTCGTAGGTGCGGATGCTCAGCTTTTTCAGCGCCGCCACGCTGTCCAGCTTCTGCTTGGACCAGATGCCCGACGCCGGCCACGGCGTGGTGTAGAGCAACTTCTGCCCGTGCGCCGCCAGCAGTTTTTCATAAGCGGGCCTGGCGGCCTTGTTCAGATTGCGGGCCTTGGACAGAGAGTCCGCCAGAAAGGGCAGGGACGACACGCCGAACAAGGGGTATTTGGTGGCCAGCGCGCCGGCGAAGGCATCGCCCGCATCCACCTTGCGCGCTTGCACCGCATCGATCATGTCGGCCGACTTGATCCCCTTGGACGCGTCAAAGCTGGCGTCGATGACCACATTGCCCGCCGTCTTGGCGCGGACCAACTCGGCAAAGGTGGAGACGCCTTGCCCGGGCATGGAGGTGGCCGGGTATTCGGTGGTCATGGTGAGGGTGGTGGCGGCATAGGCGCCATGGGCGAGAAACGCCATGGCGATGCCCGTCATCAGGCGGAAAGTAGGACAGCCTTGCATGCGCGGCTCCTGGTCGGGTGGGAAACCTGGTCCGGACACGGGGGGCGCGGGAGCGCCGGGGCGCGCGTGCCTGGCCGATGCCGCAAAGCGTACGGCTTGCGCAAGGGCTCGCCTATACGGGCTTTCGGCAAGGCGAGGGTTGTTGCGGAGCAGCGGCCGAGCGCCGATTACTCGATAGGCAGGCCGTGCATCTTCAAGAAGGAAAGCTTGTCCCAGTAACCCCGTTGGAACACGATCCTGCCGCCGCGCACGGTGAAGAAGCCGCAGCCGCGCAGGCCCAGAGGATCGCGCCACTCCAGGGCCGCGACCTCCCCGGCCTCATGGATCGTCTCCACGATGCAGGTCATGTCGGCCTGGGAGAACTCCCTTTCGAACATGGCGCGTATGGCCTCGCGTCCGACGATGGGTTCCTGGGTGACTTGGTGGTTCACGGCTACTTCATCGTAGAGCTCGGCCAGCCCGGCGGCATCGGCGGCATTGAACCGTAAGACCCATTCTTCGATCAGTTGCCGCGGAGTCATGTGTGGTTCCTTTTGGGGAGGGGCGGACCTATGTTGTAAACGAATTTTGGGCGGCTCAGCCAGAGCCGTCACAAGATATCAAAAATTGCGCATAGATGCGTGGATTTTGTGATGTAATGTACTGTAATTACTGGAAAAAATGCCAGTTTATTATTAAGGTTACCTAGTAGAATTATGTGCTCTCTTGGAGGTAAAGTATGAAGCTGGAAGATCGCATGAGTCGCTCGATCAAGCAGCGCGCAGGCGTCGTCGTCTTGCGCTCAGACTTTGCCGACATGGCGAGCGACTCCCAGATCGGAAGAGTCTTGGCCCGCTTCGTGGATGACGGGATGCTTGTGCGCGTCAGCAAAGGGGCTTTCGCCAAGACCCGCATCAACAAGTTCACAGGCAGACCAAGCCCCGCGGGAACGCTGGAGGCGATTGCAGCGGAGCTTTTTCGCAAGCTCAAGATCTCCGTGGAACCGAGCGCGCTCGTAGCCGAATACAACAACGGCAAGTCGACTCAGATTCCCATGGGGGCGACTGTCAATACGGGACGCCGGCGCATCACGCGAAAAGTGATTGTAGGGAGCAGCACGCTGATGTATGAAAAGGATCTCAGACGAACTGAAGTCTGATATTGAAGACGCCGCTACAGCAGGCCTGCTGGGATCCTTGCCGCCGTGGCTACACGCCTGGTCTTCGCCGGCGGGACCTGCCTTTCGAAAGCGCACGGGCTGGTTGAGCGGATGTCCGAAGACATCGTCTGAAGCCGCTGCTCTACGCTGTGCAAAAGCCGGATTTCGAAACCTGCTATGCAGTCTTTGCGCGTGCTGCAGAGCAGTTGCTGAATCACCCCGCCTGACCTGCAACCTTCCAACAGCACCGGTATCCGGGATGCGGGCACAGCGCTCGCTGTCCACGGGCAGCAGGCGCTGTCCTTGAGTCGCGGCAAAAAAAACCGCCCCGAAGGGCGGTGTCGTCAGAACCAATCAACCGATCAATAGAACGCCTGGATGCCGGTCTGCGCGCGGCCCAGGATCAGGGCGTGCACGTCGTGGGTGCCTTCGTAGGTGTTGACCACTTCCAGGTTCACCAAGTGGCGGGCCACGCCGAATTCATCGGAGATGCCGTTGCCGCCGAGCATGTCGCGCGCCAGGCGGGCGATGTCCAGCGCCTTGCCGCAAGAGTTGCGCTTCATGATGGAGGTGATTTCGACGGCGGCGGTGCCTTCGTCCTTCATGCGGCCCAGGCGCAGGCAGCCTTGCAGGGCCAGCGTGATGTCGGTCTGCATGTCGGCCAGCTTCTTCTGGATCAGCTGGTTGGCGGCCAGCGGGCGGCCGAATTGCTTGCGGTCCAGCGTGTACTGGCGGGCGGTGTGCCAGCAGGCTTCGGCGGCGCCGATGGCGCCCCAGGCGATGCCGTAGCGAGCGGAGTTCAGGCAGGTGAACGGACCCTTCAAGCCGGACACGCCGGGCATCATCTGGTCAGCGGAAATCTCCACTTCGTCCATGACGATTTCGCCGGTGATCGAGGCGCGCAGGCCGACCTTGCCGTGGATGGCCGGAGCCGACAGGCCCTTCATGCCCTTTTCCAGAATGAAGCCGCGGATCTTGCCGTCGAAGTCGCCGCCGACGCACTTGGCCCACACCACGAAGACATCGGCGATGGGGGAGTTGGTGATCCACATCTTGTTGCCGGAAACCTTGTAGCCGTCGGCCGTCTTGACGGCGCGGGTTTCCATGCCGCCGGGGTCGGAGCCGTGGTTGGGTTCGGTCAGGCCGAAGCAGCCGATCCATTCGCCGCGGGCCAGCTTGGGCAGGTACTTCTGCTTTTGCGCTTCGCTGCCGAATTCATTGATGGGCACCATCACCAGCGACGACTGCACGCTCATCATGGAGCGGTAGCCGGAGTCGATGCGTTCGACTTCGCGGGCGATCAGGCCGTAGCTGACGTAGTTCAGGCCGGCGCCGCCGTATTCGACGGGGATGGTGGCGCCCAGCAAGCCCAGTTCGCCCATTTCGGAGAAGATGGCCGGGTCGGTCTGTTCATTGCGGAATGCGTTCAGCACGCGCGGGGCGAGCTTGTCCTGCGAATAGGCCAGGGCGGCGTCGCGCACCATGCGTTCTTCGTCGGTCAGTTGCTGGTCCAGCAACAGGGGGTCTTGCCAGTGAAAGGAAGGATTCGAGGACATGCTGGGTCTCCGCTATGGATTTCGGAATGCTAGAAAGTTTAAACCTAAAATAATTCGGGCGGCAAGCAGCGATTGGAACGGCGGGCGCGCGGCGCCGCCGTTCCGTCCCGCCTTTAGTGCTGCGCCTTGAGCGCCGCGTCGCGGATCTTTTCCAGGGTCGTGCCCGGGGTGATGGTTTCCGGATCGATGAAGCAGTGCAGGATGGCCGGCTTGCCGCTGGCCAGGGCGCGTTCGAAGGCCGGGCCGAACTGCTCGGTGGTTTCGACGCGTTCGCCGTGCCCGCCGAAGGCGCGCGCGTAGTCGGCGAAGTCCGGATTCTTCAGCTCGGTCGCGGAAATGCGGCCGGGGTAGTGCTTTTCCTGGTGCATGCGGATCGTGCCGTACATGCCGTTGTCCACCAGCACCACGACGATGGGCAGGTCGTACTGCACCGCCGTCGCGAACTCCTGGCCGTGCATCAGGAAGCAGCCGTCGCCCGCGAAGCAGACCACGGTCTTGTCGGGCGACACCCGCTTGGCGCCGACGGCCGCAGGCAGGCCGTAGCCCATGGAGCCCGAGGTGGGCGCCAGCTGCGTGCCGTAGCGCGTGAATCGGTGGAAGCGGTGCAGCCAGGTGGCGTAGTTGCCTGCGCCGTTGGTCATGATGGCGTCGGCCGGCAGCGTCTTTTCCAGGTAGGCCATGACCTGGCCCATCTGCAACGCGCCGGGTGTGGTGATGGCGCCGGGATCGCTCCATTTCAGGTACGACTCGCGCATGGCTTGCGTGCCGGCGGCCCAGGCGGGCTGGGCCGGGGCCTTCAGGCCGGCCAGCGCCTGCGCGAAGGCGGCGGGCGAGGTATTGATGGCCAGGGTGGCGCGGTAGACGCGTCCCAGCTCGGCGGTATCGGGATGCACGTGCACCAGCTTCTGCTTGGGCACGGGGATGTCCAGCAGGGTGTAGGCCTGGCTGGGGTTTTCCGACATGCGGCCGCCCACCAGCAGGATCAGGTCCGCGTCGGCGACGCGCTTGAGCAGCGCCGGGTTGATGCCCAGGCCCACGTCGCCGATGAAGCAGGGGTGGTCGGCCGGGAACAGCATCTGGCGGCGGAAGGACACCGCCGTGGGCAGGGCGTGGCGCTGCGCGAAGTCGGCGAACTGTTGCACCGCGCGGGCGTCCCAGCGCGTGCCGCCCAGGATGGCGACCGGATTCCTGGCTTCGGCCAGCAGCTTTTCCAGGTCGGCCAGTTGGCCGGCCGTGGGCGCGGAGTCGATGACTTCGTAGCGCGGCGCGTCGGCGACCTTGGCGGCTTCGACCAGCATGTCTTCCGGCAGCGCGATCACGACCGGGCCGGGACGGCCCGAGGTGGCGATATGGAAGGCGCGCGACACCAGTTCGGGGATGCGCTCGACCTGGTCGATTTCGGTGACCCACTTGGCCTGCGTGCCGAACACGGCGCGATAGTCCATTTCCTGGAAGGCCTCGCGTTCGCGCATGCCGCGCTCGATCTGGCCGACGAAGAGGATCAGGGGGGTGGAGTCCTGCTTGGCGATGTGCACGCCGGCCAGCGCGTTGGACGCGCCCGGGCCGCGGGTCACCATGCAGATGCCGGGTTCGCCGGTCAGCTTGCCGTGGGCATCGGCCATCATGGCCGCGCCGCCTTCCTGGCGGCACACCGTGACCTTGATGTCCGCATCGTGCAGGCCGTCCAGCACCGCCAGATAGCTTTCGCCGGGAACACAGAAAACATGTTTGACGCCCTGTGCAACCAGCTGGTCGACCAGGATGTGACCGCCAAGGCGGGATTCTTGCTGGGACATGGGGGTGGTAGTCATGATGAGCCGAGGTTAGGACATCCGAGCATAATGTTCCTTGATCGCACAAGGCAATTGATAAAATTGCACAATCTATTGATCCACCGGCACGACCGGCCATGCTGCGCCGCGACAAGATGCGCGCGGCCCGGCGCGGCGGCGTCCACCGGCACCAGGCGGTTCCCGCGACATGAGAAACGGCATTCCCAATCTGAGCGCCTTGCAGGCGTTCGAAGCTTCGGCCCGCCTGGGCAGCTTTTCCCGCGCCGCCGAGGAACTGTCCCTGACACACAGCGCGGTCTACCGGCAGGTGGCCAGCCTGGAGTCGCGCCTGGGCGTGCAGCTGTTCACGCGGGTGCGGCGGCGCATCGTGCTGACCGATCACGGGGCGGAGTATGCCGGCCGCATCCGGCACCACCTGGACCAGATTGAAAAAGACACCTTCGGCCTGGTCAGCCGCACCGGCATGGGCCGCAGCATCCATATCGCCGTGGTACCCACCCTGGCGACGACCTGGCTGATACCGCGCCTGGCCGACTTCCAGCGCGAACATGGCGACATCACGGTCAGCCTGTCCGTGCGCACGCTGCCGTTCCAGTTCAAGGATCAGCCCTTCGACGGCGCGCTGTACCACGGGGACGGATTGTGGCCGGGCACCCAGGGCGTACTGCTGTTCCCCGAACGCGAACTGGTGCCGGTGTGTGCGCCGGAACTGGCGGCGCGTGCGCCGGAACCGGGCGCCAGCGCCCTGTCCGGCATGACCCATCTGCATCTGGCGTCGCGCCCTGACGCCTGGCGCCAATGGTATGCGGCCAACAGCCATCTCTATGGTCCCCACGCCGCTGGCGGGCCGCGCTACGAGCTCTTCACCATGGTGATGGCGGCGGTGCAGGCCGGACTGGGAGTGGGGCTGATGCCGCGTTTCCTGGCCCAGCCCGCGCTGGACCAGGGCACGCTTGCGATGCCGGTGCCGCAATCGCTGGCGGTCAGCCAGGGCTATTACTTCGGTTATCCGCAACGCAGCGAGCGCTCCGAGGCGCTCCAACTCTTCGAGAGCTGGCTGAAGACAGCCGCCGCCGGCGTGGGCGGACGCTGAGCCGTAGAATCCAGGCATGTCCGCATCCCGTCCGCCGCTTGAATCCCAGGCCGATATCGACGCTTTCATCGACGCCGTATGGCTCGAGGACGGCCTGTCCGCCAATACTCTGGCCGCCTACCGGCGCGACCTGACGGGCTTCGCCCGCTGGCTCGAAGACCCCGAGGCCTATGCCCGCGAAATGGCCGACCGCCATGGCGATGCCGCGCAGGCCCACGCGCTGCCTGCGGGCCCCGCCAAGCCCCTGCGCGATGCCGGCAAGGCTGACATCGAAGCCTGGTTCGCCTTCCGCCACGAGGAAACCCGCGCCACCACGGCCAACCGCAGGCTGGCCGCGCTGCGCCGCTTCTATGCCTGGGCTTTGCGCGAACACCGCGCCGAACGCGACCCCTGCCTGACGCTGATCGCTGCCAAGCAGCCGCCGCGCATGCCCAAGACCTTGTCCGAGCAGCAGGTGGACGCCTTGCTGCGCGCGCCCGACCTGGGGCAGGCCCGCGGCCTGCGCGACCGCGCCATGCTGGAAACGCTGTACGCCACGGGGTTGCGCGTGTCCGAGCTGGTGGGCGTGCGCGCGCTCGACGTGAGCCTGAACGAAGGCGTGGTGCGGGTGGTGCTGGGCAAGGGCGGCAAGGACCGGCTGGTGCCGCTGGGCGCCGAGGCCGCGCATTGGATCGACCTCTATCTGAAGTCCGGACGCCCGGAGCTGGCGGCCGGACGCGTGAGCGATGCGCTCTTCATCACCGGCCGGGCCGAAGCGATGTCGCGCCAGGCGTTCTGGCAGTTGGTGAAGAAGTACGCCCTGCTGGCCGACGTGCGCGCGCCGCTGTCGCCGCACGTGCTGCGGCACGCCTTCGCCACGCACCTGCTGAACCACGGCGCCGACCTGCGCGTGGTGCAGATGCTGCTGGGGCACGCCGACATCTCCACCACGCAGATCTACACGCACGTCGCGCGCGAACGCCTGAAGGCGCTGCACGCGGCGCACCATCCGCGCGGCTAGCCTGACGCGGTTTACCTACTTCTTCCTTCACGCATTCCCATGAGCAAAGCCCGCCACGTTTCGGAAACGCCCGCCACCCAGTTCCTCAAACAGAACAAGGTCGCCTACACGGAACACACCTACGACTACGTCGATCATGGCGGCGCGGGCGAAGCCGCGCGCCAGTTGGGCCTGGATCCGCATGCGGTGGTCAAGACCCTGGTGATGGAGGACGAGTCCGCCAAGCCCCTGATCGTCGTCATGCACGGCGACCGCGAGGTTTCCACCAAGAATCTGGCGCGCCAGGCCGGTCTCAAGCGGGTCGAGCCCTGCAAGCCCGAGGTGGCGCAGCGCCATTCGGGCTACCAGGTGGGCGGCACCTCGCCCTTCGGCACGCGCAAGAAGATGCCGGTTTGGGTTGAGGCCGAGGTGCTGGATTACCCCGTGGTCTACATCAACGGCGGGCGGCGCGGGTACCTGATAGGCATCGACCCCAAGGTGCTGGTTGCGCTGCTGGGAGCCAAGGGCGTGTCCGTGGCGCTGGAGTAGGGCGCGTTTGCGTGGGCGTGGTATTCCCATACCACCTCCTGGGTCGGCGGCCGCGCCACAATAGGGGCGTAGATCAAGAACCGGAGCCCGGCCACGGGCGCTGAACCGGCTTTACGCCATCCCTAGGAGACACACATGAGCAAGCGACTGTTGATGCTGGTCGGCGACTACGCCGAGGACTATGAAACCATGGTGCCGTACCAGACCCTGCTGACGGTGGGGCACACCGTGCATGCGGTATGCCCGGACAAGAAGGCCGGCGACACCATTGCCACCGCCATCCATGATTTCGAGGGCGCGCAGACCTACACCGAAAAGCGCGGCCACAATTTCGCGCTGAACTTCGATTTTGACCGCGTCGAGCCCTCGTCCTACGACGGCTTGGTGATTCCGGGTGGACGCGCGCCGGAATACCTGCGCCTGAACGAAAAGGTGCTGGACATCGTGCGCGCCTTCGACAAGGCCGGCAAGCCCATCGCGGCAGTCTGCCATGGCGCGCAACTGCTGGCGGCCGCGGGCATCCTGAAGGGCCGCACCTGCTCCGCCTATCCTGCGTGCGCGCCGGAAGTGCGCCTGGCGGGCGGCACCTACGCCGAGATCGGCATCGACCAGGCCTACACCGACGGCAACCTGGTGACGGCGCCGGCCTGGCCCGCGCATCCGGCCTGGATGTCGCAATTCCTGGCGGTGCTGGGCACGAAGATCACGCCCTGACCTCCGGCAGCAAAAAAGCGCCAGGGGCGGCAATCTTGCCGCCCCTGGCGCTTTTACGTTACTGCGCGCCGGTCAGGCGAAATCGAGCACGATGCGGCCTTCGATCTGGCCGCGGCGCATGCGGTCGAACACGTCGTTGATGTTCTCCAGGCTTTCAGTGGCCACGGTCGCATGCACCTTGCCCTCTTCGGCGAACTGCAGCGATTCCTGCAGGTCCAGGCGCGAACCCACGATGGAGCCGCGCACGGTGACGCCATTGAGCACCATATCGAAGATCGACAGCGGGAAGTCGCCCGGCGGCAGTCCGTTGAGCGCCACGGTGCCGCCGCGGCGCACCATGCCCAACGCCTGTTCGAAGGCCTTGGGCGACACCGCCGTGATCAATGCGCCATGCGCGCCGCCGATCTCGCGCTTCAGGTAGGCGGCGGGATCGGTGGTCTTGGCGTTGACCGTGACTTCGGCGCCCAGGCGGCGGGCGAAGTCGAGCTTGGCGTCGTCGATGTCCACCGCAGCCACGTTCAGCCCCATGGCCTTGGCGTATTGCACCGCCATGTGGCCCAGCCCGCCGATGCCGGAAATGACCACCCAGTTGCCCGGACGGGTATCCGTCATCTTCAGGCCCTTGTAGACCGTGACGCCGGCGCACAGCACGGGCGCGATGTCCACGAAACTGACGTTCTTGGGCAGCAGGCCCACATAGTCGGCCGCGGCCAGCGCATATTCGGCGAAGCCGCCGTTCACCGAGTAGCCGGCGTTCTGCTGTTGTTCGCACAGGGTTTCCCAGCCGCCCAGGCAATGCTCGCAATGCCCGCAGGCAGAGTACAGCCAGGGAATGCCGACGCGGTCGCCTTCCTTCACATGGGTCACGCCGGCGCCCACCGCCACCACATGGCCGACGCCTTCGTGGCCGGGAATGAAGGGCGGATTGGGCTTGACGGGCCAGTCGCCTTCGACCGCGTGCAGGTCGGTATGGCATACCCCGCAGGCCTCGATCTTCACCAGCAATTCGCCCGGACCCGGGCGCGGCACCGCGACTTCTTCGATTGCCAGGGGCTTGCCGAATGCTCGTGCAACCGCTGCTTTCATGGTTTTATCCATCACTGCCTCCGAAGTCTGATCAAGATTCCTTATGCTCGAACGTGGACGCTTTCCCGACCATGATTTATATCAACCGAGGCGGTTGCCCGCTGATGCAGGAAACGTGTGGTTGCAGAAAGAGGCCGGTGTCTGGGGACGAATCCGACCCGCGGCCGCGTCTTGCCGCCGCCGCGGCAAACGGCGTACAGTCAGCCGTAGGCATCCCGGCCCAGGCCCAAGGCCCAGACCCGAGTTCCAGGAGTTCCCATGTGTGAAATCTTCATCCGCGCCAGCGAGCAGTCCTACGCGCCCGAAACCCGTTCGCTGCGGTTGCATGGCGTGGCCACCAGCCTGCGGCTGGAACAACTGTTCTGGCGGGTATTGGAAGAAATCGCCGGCCGCGACGGCATGCGCGTGACGCAGCTGATCGAACGTTTGTACGACGAACTGATCGAGTACCGGGGCGAGGCCGCCAACTTCACCTCATTCCTGCGGGTGTGTTGCCTGCGCTACCAACTGCTGCAGGCCGAGGGCCGCATTCCGTTGGACGCGGCCGTGCCGATCGGCTCGCTCAACCCCCAAGCCGTATTGGAAGGCCTGCCGCCCACGCTGTACGACGCCCAGCCCCTGCGTCCCAAACGCAAGGCCGCGTAACGCATCCGCGGTGGCGCTGCCGCAGCGCCAAAAAACAAGGGCCCGAACTATCGGGCCCTTTGTTCTTATTGCCGCGTAACGCGGCTGGCGTTCAGCCGCCGGATTGGATCGACGCCATCGCCACTTCGTTCTGCACGATGCGGCGGATGCGGACCGCATCGCCGATGCGCGAGAGCTTGCCTTGCGAATCCAGCAGCACGATGGCCAGGTCGCGGCCGTTGATGCGGGCCAGCATGACCAGGCATTCGCCGGCTTCGTTGATGTAGCCCGTCTTCGATACCTTGATGTCCCAGTCGGGCTTGCGCACCAGCAGGTTGGTATTGCGGAAGGTCTGCGTGCGGTTGTTGACCTCGACGTCGTACTCGGTATCGGTGGAGTAGCGATGGATCAGCGGGCGCTGGGAGGCGGCGCGCAGCAGGCGGGCCAGGTCGTGCGGCGACGAGACGTTGTCGCTGGACAGGCCGGTGGGTTCGATGAAGCGGGTGCTGGTCATGCCCAGCGCCTGCGCCTTGGCGTTCATGGCGGCCACGAACGCGGGCAGGCCGCCCGGATAGTGGCGGCCCAGCGCGTTGGCGGCGCGGTTCTCGGACGACATCAGCGCCAGGTGCAGCATGTCGCCGCGCGTCAGCTTGGTGCCCACGCGCAGGCGCGAGGTAGTGTGCTTGAGGCCGTCGACGTCTTCGTCGGTGATCTCCAGCATTTCATCCATGGGCAGGTTGGCGTCGACCACGACGACGGCGGTCATCAGCTTCGAGATGGAGGCGATGGGGCGCACCACGTTTTCGTTCTTGGCGAAGATGACCGTGGAGGTTTCCAGGTCCTGCACGTAAGCGGTGGTCGAGCGCAGGGCGGCGGCTTCGGCGCGCACCGAGGAGGCGGGCGGCGGCATGGCGGCCGAACCCAGCGCTGCGGCAGCGGCGGCGCGTTGCGCGCGGGAAGGTTTGTTGGGCTTGCCGTTCTTGCCGGCGGCCGCGCCCTTCTTGGGCGGCGTGCCCTTGGCGGCGACCTGTTTGCCGCCCTTGGGGGCGGCGGCTTTCTTGCCGGCGGAGGATTTGGGAGGAGCTTTCTTGGCGGAGGAGGCGGCCTGTTTGCCCGAGGCGCTCTTGCCGGAGCTGGCCTTGGGGGCCGGGGCCTTCTTCGCTTGTTGCGCCTTGCAGGCCGACGACTTGGCGTTGGTCTTGCAAGGGTCCGTATTCTTCGCGGCTTGCGCGGCGGGGGGCAGGAGCGCGCACACCGCCAGCGCCACAGGCGCTATCGCGTTCGCAATCGCACGTTTCCAGGAAAATGCCATGGTTTGAGCTGGCTTGTCAGTCTGTGAGTAAATATTTCTTAAGCCGGCGTTTCGTCGGGTCAGAAAAAGTCCAGATGAATTAGAGGCTTACGCGTCGAATTTAAACAGCAATTTCAAGTTGCGCGCAAGACGATTCGCTATCATCGTCGAAAAAAATAATAGTGACGTATTGACGCTCGCTTCAATTCGTCACAAGACAAGTCCGAGAAGCTAACGGCAGGCGGCGCGTGAGCGTAGCCCGGATTAACCCTCATCTGGCTGAATGTGCGGTTTTTGTCTCTGGCCGGCGCAGCGCAATACGTGCTCAGAAGAGAGCTGTCGCATCAGGCGGACATGGAACATGCTGGGGAAGGAAGGCGTCGGAACCGACGCCAAAGTTGGCCTCGCCGGGTGGAATCGAACCACCAATTGACCCTTAGGAGGGGCCGGTTATATCCATTTAACTACGGCGAGACTATTTCCGATCAGGCGGCAGGGTCGGTCGAAGGGACCGTGCTTGCTCACTAAGGCCTTGATATCGCTACGATTCTTCCGCTCCTGAGTTTATCACCGGGGACACGGGCTTCGGCGCAGGACGCAAGTCTATCAGCAGGAGGCGCAAGCCCCAAATCCGCGGCCCGCAGCCTCGCGCTGCGGACCCGGCGCTCGACGTGGCTATTGCCTGGGCCCGGAAGCTATTTGTATATGATGTCCGAGTCCCGCGCGGCGCGCCGGACCGTCCCGAGGAGGGGGCGGCGAACCAAAACAACGAAGAACAGGTTTCATGTCTAGCCAAACCGATACGAAATTCACCCGCACCCTGATCGTGGGCACGCTGGTCGTGCTGCTCGCCATGGGGGTGCGCGCCACCTTTGGCCTCTTCATGCAGCCGATGGGGCTGGCGCAGGGCTGGGGGCGCGAGGTGTTCTCCATGGCCTTCGCGCTGCAGAACCTGGTGTGGGGCGTGGCCTGTATCTTCATGGGCATCATGGCCGACCGCTACGGTTCGGGCCGCACCATCGCCCTGGGCGCGCTGCTGTACATGCTGGGCATGATAGGCACGCGCTTCGCCACCGATGAAGCCACGCTCTACCTGACGGCCGGCGTGCTGGTCGGGCTGGGCCAGGCCGGCACGACCTTTCCGGTGATCCTGCCGGTGGTGGCGCGCGCGGTGCCGCCCGCTTATCGCAGCACGGCCATGGGTATCGCCAGCGCCGGCGGCTCCCTGGGCCAGTTCGCCGTGGTGCCCACGGGCCAGGTGCTGATCAGCGGCCTGGATTGGCCGGGCGCATTGTGGGTGTTGTCGCTGTTCGTCGCCTGCGGCGCGCCGCTGGCCTACTTCCTGCGAGGCCGTCCGCAGGCCCACACCGGGCCGCAGCAATCGCTGGCCTCGGCGGTCAAGCAGGCGGTGCGCCACCCCTCGTTCCACTTCCTGTTCTGGAGCTACTTCGTCTGCGGCTTCCATACCGCCTTCATCACGCTGCACCTGCCGGCCTACGTCAGCGATGGCGGCCTGAGCGCGGGGCAGGGCGCGACCGCCATCGCGCTGATCGGCTTGTTCAATGTGCTGGGCTCGTTCTATGCCGGCAAGCTGGGCGGCAAGTACAGCAAGAAGCGCCTTTTGGCCGTGGTGTACGGCATGCGCGCCTTTGGCATCCTGCTGCTGTTGTGGATGCCCTTGTCGCCATGGGTGCTGTACGCCTTTGCCGCGTGGATGGGGCTGTTCTGGCTGGGGACCGTGCCGCTCACGCAGGGGCTGATCGGCCAGATCTACGGCCTGCGCTACGCGGCCACCTTGTCCGGCATCGTCTTCCTGGGCCATCAACTAGGCAGTTTCATCGGCGTATGGCTGGGCGGATACGCCTACGCCAAGACCGGCAACTACGATGCCGTCTGGTGGCTCGGCGTGGCGCTGGCCATCCTCGCCGCATTGCTGTGCCTGCCGGTGCGCGAACAGCCGGTGGCCCAGCCGGCCCCGGCCTGAGGCCGGGCTTGCCAGGAACGCTGATGACGCCTTCGACGCACTCCGCACCCACCGCCCGCCGCCATCGCGGCTGGCGCATTGCGGGCGCGCTGGCCCTGGTTGCGGTCATGGGCCTGGCGTTCTGGGGCTACACCACGCCGGAAATGCAGATCCACTGGGAAAACCTGGCCGCGCTCTGCGGCTTCTAGGCGCGTTTTCCGCTCGGCCTCGCGGTATCCTACGGCGGTATTTCTTCCCTCATCGCGCGCCGCTTCCGGCGGGCGCTCCGGATACCCATGCAGGACTCTTCGCCTTCCTATCCCGATCTATCGCTGCCGGACATCGGCGGCATGCCCGCCGCCGACACGCTGGTGCTCACGGTGAACAACCGCCTGTCGCGTCGCCTCACGCTGGAGCTGGCTGGGCTGCTGCGCCAGGAGCGCCAGGTCAGCGAATTGCCGCGCATCCTGCCGCTGTCCGCATGGCTGGCCGATGCCGCCAATGAGCTCGCGTTCGAGACCGACGATGATGTGCCCGCCTACCGGCTAGACAGCTTCGCGACACAATTGGTGTGGACCGAGGCGATCCGCGCGGAAGAGGCCGAGCGCGTGCTGCTGGACGCCAGCCAGGCCGCGCGCCTGTCGATGGACGCGGACCTGCTGATGGACGAATGGCAATTGCAGGTGCCGTCGGGCGCGGACACCGACGAGTACCGCGGCTTCGCGAAATGGCGCGCGCGCTATCGCCAGGCGCTGGCCGGTATCGATGCAGAGGATGCCAACCAGGGTTATGCGCGCGTGCTGCGGGCGCTGGAGGACGGACGCCTGCCCATCCCGCAGCAACTGGTGTTGGCGGGATTCACGGACATATCGCCGCGCTTTCGCCGGCTGCTTAGCGCCTTCGAGGAACAGGGCGCCGCCGTTGCGCAGTGGCGCGATGCGCAACGGGTCGAAACCGCGGCCCGCCGGTACGAGGCAGCGGATCAAGGCGCGGAATGGCGCGCCGCCGCGGCCTGGGCGGCCGAGCATCTGAAGGCGCATCCGCATGGCCGCTATGCCATCGTCTCGCCCCAGCTGGAGGCGGAATCGCCTTTCGCACGGCGGGTGCTCAGCCAGGCCCTGGCCGGGCGCGGAGGTGAAGCCGCATACGCCTTCAACGTGGCAGTGGGGCGGCCGCTGAACGAATGGCCCATGGCGCGCGCCGCGCTCGCATGGCTGCGCGCGCTGGCCGAGTGCGCGCCGGGCAAGGGATGCAGCGTCGAGGTGCTGGGCGCGGCCCTGCTGGGCGGACATTGCGCGGGCGATGTGCGCGACCGCGCGCGGCTGGCCTCGATCGATGCGCGCTGGCGGCGCCAGGCGCAGCTGCACGTCAGCCCGCAGGATTGGCGCAAGCTGCTGGCGGACCTGCCGCTGCTGGCGCAGGCCTGGAACCAGGCCATGGAGATCTGGACGCAGGGTGGCCGCCAGGCCACCTGCGACGTGTGGATGCTGCGCATGAAGGCCGCTTTGATGGCGCTGGGCTTTCCCGGCGAAGGCGTGCTGGACAGCGTCGGCTATCAGGTGATGGGCGCGCTGGGCGATGCGCTCGGCAGCTTTTCGGCGCTGGCGCCTGCCGCCGGCCGCCTGGGCGGCGTGGCCGCCGTGAACCTGCTGGAAAGTGTGGCGCGCTCCGCGTCGTTCCAACCGCAGCGCGACCCCTTGGCGCGCCTGGACGTGCTGGGTTTGCTGGAGGCCGAGGGTGGCTATTGGGACGGCGTCTGGATGCTGGGCCTGACTGACGACGTGCTGCCCGCGTCGCCCAAGCCCAATCCGCTGTTGCCGCTGGCCGTGCTGCGCCAGGCAAAGGCGCCGCGCGCCACGCCCGAACGCGAACGCGAGTGGGCCGAAGGCATGTACGCCGCACTGTGCCGCTGCGCGCCCGAGATCATCGTCAGTCATGCGCACATGGACGGCGAGCGCGAGCTGCGCCCGTCGCCGCTGATCGCGGCAGCGGAACTGACCGACTGGGCGCCGGCCGCAACGCAAGCGCTGTCGGCCTTGCCGCAGGAATCGCTGGACGATGCGCAAGGTCCGCCCCTGGCGGCCGGCAACCGCGGTGGCGGCGGCCTGGACGTGCTGGATACGCAGGCCCGCAATCCGCTGTGGGCCTTCGTGCGGCATCGCCTGGGCGGACGCGAGATGGCGCCTTATGCCGACGCGGCCACCGTCAACGTGCGCGGCCAATTCCTGCACAAGGCGCTGGAGCTGGTGTGGGGCATGATGCCCGACCAGGACGCGCTGCACGAGGTCATGGCCACGGGCCGCCTGCCCGCCTTGCTGGAACAGGCGGTGGCGCAGGCCGCGGACGAGGAATTGAAAGACTATGCGCCGGCTTTGAAGACACTGGAGTGCCAGCGCGCCCAGGCGGTGCTGACGTCCTGGCTGGACATGGAGGCGCAGCGCCTGCCCTTCGCGGTGGCCCAGGTGGAAAAGAACCACCAGTGGCAGCGCGGCGCGCTCAACCTGAAACTGCGGCTGGACCGCATCGATACGCTGGGCGACGGCCGCAACGTCATCGTCGACTACAAGACCGGCGTGGCGGCGGCCAAGCCCGAACCGGACTGGTCGCGCAGCCGGCCTGTGAACGTGCAGCTGCCGTTCTACGCATCGGTGCTGGCGGACGCCGCGGGCGGCGAAGTGGCGGGCCTGGTGCTGGCGCAGATCCATGCGCGGCAGGTCGCCGCGCAGGGCCTGGCCGACGAAGATCTGGGCGTGCCTGGCGTCACGCTTGCCAGCGACAGCAAATACTTCGACGGCTTGTCCTGGCCTGAGATCCGCCAGCGCTGGCGCACGGCCATCGAAGCGTTGGCCGACGAGTACGCCGAGGGCTACGCGGCCAACGTGGCCTATCGCCGCGACGATCTGAAATACTGCGATGCACTGCCGTTCCTGCGTTTGCATCTGGACGATGAGGACGCATGAATCATGGCTGAACAAGAACGCTTGCCGCACGACCACGCCGCGCGCGCCGACGCGCTGGACCCGACCCGCTCGTTCCTGGTGCAGGCGCCGGCCGGCTCCGGCAAGACCGAGCTGCTGACGGACCGCATCCTGGCGCTGCTGGCGACCGTGAATCGCCCGGAAGAAATCGTCGCCATCACCTTCACGCGCAAGGCCGCGTCCGAAATGCATGCGCGCGTGCTCAGCAAGCTGCGCCGCGGGCTGGACGCGCCGCCCGAGGCCATGCACGAGCGCCGCAGCTGGGAGCTGGCCCGCGCCGCGCTGGCGCGCAACGAGGCGCAGGGCTGGCATCTGCTGGACCATCCCGCGCGGCTGGCCATCCGCACCATCGACTCGTTCTGCGCGGGCCTGGTGCGCAGCATGCCCTGGCTGTCGGAACTGGGCGGCATGCCGGAGATCACCGACGACGCGCGCGCCCACTACGAGGCCGCCGCGCGCGCCACCCTGGACCTGGCCGACGACTACGAGGCCGTACGCATCCTGCTCAAGCACCTGGACGTGGACGTGCAGGCGGCCAAAGAGGCCATCGCCGACATGCTGGGGCAGCGCGACCAATGGCTGCCGCTGCTGCGCCACGGCTCCGACCGCGAGGGCATGGAGGCCATGCTGGCCGAGGCCATAGGCGAAGACCTGGACGCGCTCAGCGAGGCCATGCCCTATGGTTGGGCCGAAGCGCTATGCGGCCCGGCGCGGCTGGCTGCCGCCAATCTGCAGGATGGGGAAGCGGAGAACAAACTGCTGGCCTTGCTGGACTGGACGGAAGAACCTCCGCCCGACGCCGAGGCGCTGGAACTATGGCAAGCCGTGGCGCACCTGTTGCTGACCGGCACCGGCACCTTGCGCAAGACAGTCAACAAGAACTTGGGCTTTCCCGCCAAGTGCGCGCACAAGGAGCCGTTCGTGGCGTGGCTGGAAGCCGCCGACGCGGACGCGGCCTGGGTGCGCCGCCTGCATGCGGTGCGTGACGTGCCCGCGCCGCATTTCACCGATGCGCAATGGGAAGTGCTGGGTGCGCAGCTGATGACCCTGGCGCTGGCGGTGGCGCAGTTGCGGCTGCGCTTTGCCGATACCGGCGAGGTGGATTTCATCGAGATCGCGCAGCGCGCCGCGGCCGCGCTGGGCAGCGCCGACGATCCGGGCGAGCTGCTGCTGAAGCTGGACGCCTCGATCCGCCATCTGCTCATCGACGAATTCCAGGACACCAGCCAGACCCAGCTGGACCTGCTGCGCACCTTGACCTCCGGCTGGCAGCAGGGCGATGGCCGCAGCCTGTTCCTGGTGGGCGACCCGATGCAGTCCATCTACCGCTTCCGCAAGGCGGAAGTGGGTCTGTTCCTGGAGGTCGCCGACATCGGCGTGGGCGAACTGCAGCCGGATTTCCTCAATCTCACCGACAATTTCCGCTCGCAGGCGGGCATCGTCGAATGGGTCAACCAGTCGTTCGCGCAACTGCTGCCCCGGCGCAGCGATGCGGCGGCAGGAGCCATTTCCTACAGTCCGTCCACCGCCTTCCACGAAGCATTGCCCGAGCCGGCGGTACGTTTCCATCCGGCCTGGTCGCGCGAGGGCGCGGCCCCTGCGGAAGCGCAAGCCGAGGACATCGCGGTGGACCTGGTGCGTCAGGCGCTGATTGACCACAAGGGCGCCAAGCATCCCGTCGCCGTGCTGGTGCGGGCGCGCAGCCACCTGGGTAATCTGACCCGCCGCCTGGCGCAGGAAGGCATACGCTGCCGGGCGGTGGATCTGGTGCCGCTGGCCTTGCGGCCGGTGGTGGCGGATCTGGTGCAACTGGTGCGGGCCTTGTCGCACCCCGGCGACCGCCTGGCCTGGCTGTCGGTGTTGCGCGCGCCGTACTGCGGCCTGACGCTGACCTCCTTGCAACGCCTGTTCGGCGACGATCACATCACGCCGGTGCCGGTGCTGCTGGAACGCGCGCTGCGCATCGCGCCGCAAACCGCGCCCGCGGCGGCCGCGAGCGCGCCGCAGGGCTCCCTGTTCGACGCGGCGCCCGACACGCCGGAAACGCCGGCGGCGCAGAACGTGCTTGGCGCCGACGAGTTCGAGCGCTTGCGCCAGGTGGCGGCCATCCTGCTCGACAAGCGCAACGCCGCCGGCGCCATGCCCTTCGCGGCCTGGGTGGAGTCGTTGTGGCGCCGTCTGGGCGGCCCGGCGTTGTATGCCGGCCTGTCCGTGGCCAACGACGCGGAAAGCCTGTTCCAGCTGATCGAGCGCCTGGCGCCGCATGGCGCCATCGATGTTGCCGCGCTGGATACCGGCATCGCGCGGCTGTTCGCCGCGCCGGACGCGGCGGACGAGGACTCCGGCGCGGTCGAAATCATGACCATGCACAAGTCCAAGGGCCTGCAGTTCGAAACTGTCATCCTGTACGGCCTGCACCGCGCGCCGCGTGGCGACCAGGCGCCGCTGGTGCGCTTCGAGCAGAGCGGCGGCCGCGTGCTGTTCGGCCCGGTCAAGCCGCGCGCCGAAACCGAGGCCGATCCCTTGTCGCGCTACCTGGGCGCACGCGAGGCGCGCCGCGCGTCCTACGAAATCGACCGCCTGCTGTACGTGGCGGCGACGCGCGCGCGCAAGCGCCTGCACCTGGTGGGCCACGTATCGGTGGACGAGGCCAGCGGCCAAGTCAAGACACCATCGTCCGCCAGCCTGCTGGGACGCTTGTGGCCTTGCCTGGCCGTGCCGACGCCGCCGTCGCTCGATGGCGAAACGATGGCGCCGCAGGCCGACGGCCCCGAGTGGCAGGGCGAGCCCCTGCGGCGCGTGGACCGCGCCGGCCTGGCGCAACTGGCGCGCATGGCGGACCTGGTCGTCAGCCCCGGCTTTGGCGCCGCGGCGCGCGGCGCCTGGGGCGATGGCGGCGAGCATCCGGCGTGGCAACTCGAAGCCGGCTACGACGCCGCCATCGGCACCTTGTCGCACGCCTGGCTGGCGCGCATCGGCCAGGACGGCGTGCAAGCCTGGTCCGCCGACGCGCTGGCTCAGCGCCTGCCCGCCATGCGCCGCCAACTGACGCGCGCAGGCATCCCCGCCAGCCAGGCGGACGCCGCATCCGAAGCCGTGCTGGAAACCCTGCAAGCCACCCTGGCCGACGAACGCGGCCTGTGGCTGCTGTCGCAATCCGGCGCGCGCCGCGAATGGCCCCTGATCGACGCCGCCGGCAAAGTGTCCGTCATCGACCTGGCCCTCAGCACCGAAGACGGCTGGCTCATCGTCGACTACAAAACCGGCCGGCCGCATCCGGGCGAGGCGCCAACTGCCTTCGCCACGCGCATGCGGCAGCGGCACGGCGACCAGTTGCTGCGCTATTGCGCGCAAGTCACGGCGCTGGACGGCCGCACGGCGCGCGCCGCGCTTTACTTCCCGCGGGCTCGCGCCTGGATCGATCTGTAGCGCGGGCCGCCTGCCCGGCGGCCCTCAGGTGAACGAGCGCACCGAGTTATTGATGCCGCGGGCGCAATCGAACACCAGCGGCCCCAGGCGCGCCAAAGCCTCTTCGAGGGTCCAGCGGCTGGTCGGCGCCACGATATGCACGGACGCAACGGGCGTGCCGCGCTGGCCCATGATGGGCGCGGCGATCGTCATGTCGCCCAGGAACAGTTCTTCCTTGTTGTGCGCGATGCCTTCGCGCCGCGCCTGCCGGACGATCTCCATCAGCTTCGCCGGATCGGTCTCGGTCCATTGCGTATGGCGCTGCAGCGCAGAGGCGTCCAGGATGGCCTGCGCCTGTTCCTCCGGCAGCGCGCCGAGGTAGGCGCGGCCGCTGGCCGTGCAGTACATGGGGATGCGGCTGCCGATGGGCATGTGGATGGGAATGAACTTCGCCGCCACGACCCGCGACACATACACCATCTCGTGGTCCAGGGGTTCGGTCAGGTTGACCGTTTCCCCCGTGATATTGGACAACTCGGCCAGAAAGGGATTCGCGGCTTCGACCAACGGGTCGGCCGCGATGTAGTTGTAGCCCAGCTCCAGGACCCGCAGAGTGGGGCTGAACTTGCGCGTCTTGGGCGACTTGCTGATGAGCCCCAGCTTTTCCAGCGTGTACACGGTGCGCTGGGCTGTGCTGACGCTCGTGCCCACGGCTTGCGCCACTTCGGACAGAGACATTGCGCTCTGCGCACCACGGAACGCGAACAGAACTTTCAGTCCCCTCGCGAACGAGTGGTTGAACATGCCTTCGTCGACTTCCAGTTCGGCCTGTTCCAGCATTTTCGGCTCCTCGTTTTCCCGTATTTTGGGTATTAATTACCGCCTAGCGATAATAATAAACCTTGGTGCGGGATTTTACTATTGCCCAAAGCGTATCTGCTCCAATATCCTGCGCTCATTCATCGGTTTTGCCGGAGTGTGTGAGCATGGGGCAGGGTCAGAAAACAGCGGGGACGCCGATCCTCCAGATCCAGAACGTCACCAAGACGTTCGGCGCGTCGGCGGCGTTGAAGGGCGTGAGCCTGGACGTGCGCGAAGGCGAGTTTCTGACGCTGTTGGGCCCCAGCGGTTGTGGCAAGACCACGCTGATCCGGATCATCGCCGGCTTTGAAACGCCCACCGCGGGCGAGGTGAAGATAGATGGACAGTCGATCCTGTCATCGCCGCCGTATCGCCGTCCGCTCGGGATGGTGTTCCAGAACCTTGCCCTGTTTCCGCATCTCACCGTCGCCGAGAACATCGGCTACGGCCTGAGGATGCGGCGCGAGCCGCCCGCCGCCATCCGCGGCAAGGTGGAGCAGTCGCTGGCGATGGTCGGCCTGGAAGGCTACGGCGCGCGCTACATCGGCCAGATCTCGGGCGGACAGAAGCAGCGCGTAGCGTTGGCGCGCGCCATCGTCATGGAGCCCCGGGTGCTGCTGCTGGACGAGCCGCTCGGCGCCCTGGACATGAAGATCCGCCGCCAGATGCAGACCGAGTTGAAGCTGATCCAGGAAAAACTCGGCACCACTTTCATCTTCGTGACGCACGACCAGGAAGAGGCGTTGACCATGTCCGATCGCGTCGCCGTGTTCCGCAACGGCCTGATCGACCAAGTCAGCGACCCCGCCGCCATCTACGAAAAGCCGCAGACCCGCTTTGTCGCTGAATTCGTGGGCGACACGAATTTCTTCGAAGGCGTGGTGCAAGCCGGCGCGGCACGTCTCGACTGCGCGGAACTCGGCTGCGAATTCGATCTGCCGGACTCGCGCTTCGCGGCAGGCAGCGCTGTGGGCATATCGCTGCGGCCGCAACACCTGAAGCTGGCGCCTGCCGGCAGCGCCCGCTTGCAGGCCCGCGTGGAGCGCCGCGTCTACGCGGGACAGAACACGCGTCTCTGGCTGCGGGCCGGCGCCCGGACCCTGATTGCCGATTGGCCGGCGCAGGACGGGCAACCGTTGCCGGCGCAGGGCGAAGCCGTCGGACTGACCTGGGACGACAGCCGCATTTCGGTCGTATCCCTCTAGCGCTGTTCACTCTCACTGGAGTCGCACAATGAGCACCTATCGATTTGCCCACTGGACCGTTGCGGCGGTCATGGCCGTTTGCGGCACCGCCAGCGCGCAGGAAATCACCATGGCCACCTGGGGCGGCGGCGTGGGGGCGGCGTGGCGCGAGGCTTACGCGGAACCCTTTACGAAGGAAACGGGAATCGGCGTGAAGATCGTCGAAGTCCCCACTCCCGAGGCCCAGGTGCGCGCGCAGAAGGATGCGCCCAAGTTCAATGCGGCGCTTTCGTCGTTCTTCGAGGCCTCGCAGATGTACAGCGACGGCCTGCTCGAAGACTTCGACATGAGTGAGGTTCCCGCGCTGAAGAACGTGCCGGAGAAGTACCTGCTCAAGGCGCCTTCCGGACGCCTCATAGGCGTCAGTACCTACTTCGCGTACTACGGTATCGCGGTCAACAAGGATCTTGCGAAACCTTCCGACTTCTCTTCCTGGAAAGCGCTGGGGGATTCCAAGTGGGCGGGAAAGCTGTCGGTCACCCGTCCGGTCTACAGCTCGGCCTACGACCTGACCATCATGTCCGTAGCCGAAGGCGGCAACGAGCGCGACACCGCCAAGGGCCTGGCGTTGCTGACCGCTTTGGGCAAGAACTCGTTGGCAATGTATAGCTCGATGGCGCAGATGAACCAGCTGCTGCAGCGCGGAGAAGTGACGGCTGCGCCCTACTACTCGACCCGCGTCTGGCAGATGAAGCGCGACGGGCAGACCAGCATCGAGATGGTGATTCCGAAGGAGGGCGCGCTGATCCTTCCATACATCGTGGTTGTGCCCAAGAAGGCGCAGGGCCGCGCCAGCTACCTGAAGTGGCTGAACTATGTGGCCCAACCGGAGGGCCAGTCGCGCATTGCCGATATTGCCGGCTACCTGCCGCTGAACAGCACGGCCAAACTGTCTCCCGCGACAGAAAAGGAACTGGGTCAGCCGCTGACCGCCCTGCGCGACCAGCTCTATCAGCCGGATTGGAACTACATCGCCGAATCCCGCAAGTCGCGCATCGAGCTGGTCGAGCGCGCGATGGCAGGCGCCGGCCGGTAAGCCCGGAGAAGCCGCAATGAAATCGACCCGGCCGCCGCTGATCCTGCTGCTTCCCCCGGCGATCCTGATCCTGATGTTCCTGACGGGGATCGCCTATCTCGCCGTGGAATCGCTGCGCACCGCGGATGGCTTTGGCCTGGACAATTTCGTGCGCTTCTTCGAGCGGGCCGACTACGTCGCGGTACTGCTGCGCACGATAGGGATCGCGCTGGTCGTCACGTTCTTTTCCGTACTGGTCGGTTATCCCATCGCCTATGCGATTTCGCGCTATCGCGGCAACCGCAATTTCCTGATGATGCTGGTCATCACGCCGTGGCTGGTCAGCGTGGTGGTGCGCACCTACGGCTGGGTGGTGATCCTGGGGCCCAAGGGCACGCTGAATTCGCTGCTGCTGTCGCTGGGTGTCATCGATACGCCGATGCGCCTGATTTTCAACATGACCGGGGTGGTGATTGGCCTGGTGCATGTCTTCAGTCCGTTTTTCATCGTCTCGGTGCTGGCGGTGCTGCTGCATCTGGATCGCGCCCTGGACGAGGCCTCGCAGACGCTGGCGGCCGGCCCGCTCAAGACCTTTTTGCATGTCACCCTGCCGCTGAGCCTGCCGGGTGTCATCACTGGCGCCATGCTGGTCTATCTGCTGTCGACCGGGGCCATTGTTACGCCGCTGTTGCTGGGGGGCGTGCGTGACGGCATGCTGGCCACGCAGATCTACCAGGACGTGCTGCAGGTTTTCGACTATCCGAAGGCAGCCAGCATGGCGATCGTGCTGCTGCTCGCGGCGTTCTCGCTGGTCATT
The DNA here is from genome assembly GCF_000165835.1 of Achromobacter xylosoxidans A8. Taxonomy (NCBI): domain Bacteria; kingdom Pseudomonadati; phylum Pseudomonadota; class Betaproteobacteria; order Burkholderiales; family Alcaligenaceae; genus Achromobacter; species Achromobacter xylosoxidans. The sequence goes on along the minus strand of NC_014640.1, from coordinate 5,377,376 downwards.
CCCTTGCAACTGCTCGAACGCCGCGTCGCGGCGCGCGTGTCCGGAACGGGAGCCTGATATGCGCTGGCTATACCGCTTGCTGCTGGTTCTGCTGTTTGGCTTCCTGCCCTTGCCCATTCTGGTGGTGGCGGTGTCGTCGTTCACGTCCACCGGGTACTTCACCTTGCCGCTGGCGTCGCTCTCCTGGCGTTGGTATCTGGAGTTCTTCACCGATCCGCAATGGTTGGGTCTGTTGGCGGTCAGCGCCGGCATCGCCTTGCTGGTGGCATTCATCAGCACATCGGTGGCCCTGCTGGCCGCGCTCGTGCTGGACCGCAGCCGGATCAGGGGGGGCGGCATTATTGAAGCGCTGATCATGTTGCCATTGGTATTCCCCAATGCCGCGCTGGGCGTAGCGTTCCTGGGGCTGCTCGGCCTGCTCGGCGTCAGCGGCTCGTATTTGGGCATCGTATTGGCGCATTGCATCATCACGCTGCCGTTCGCGTACCGCCCCATCCTGAATTCCCTGCGCAAGTTGGACCCCGCGCTGGGAGAGGCCAGCATGAGCCTGGGCGCGCGGCCGGCGCAGGTCTTGCGCACAGTGACCCTGCCCATGCTCAAACCAGGGCTGATCACCGCCTTCCTGTTCTGCTTCATCGTGTCGTTCGACGAGGCGACGATCACCGTCTTCCTGGTCGCGCCGGACGTCAACACCTTGCCTGTGCGCATCCTCACGCAGATACAGGAAAGCGCCAGTCCCGTGATTGCCGCCATCGCCACGTTCCTGATTGTCTTCACGCTTGCGCTGGTGCTGCTGCTGGAACGCACGGTCGGCCTGGAGATGTTCGCCGCGCCAGAGCGCGACCACTGAATCGATTTTTCATGCCCGGAGCGCGATATGTACGAGATCCAGCCCGAAGACGCGGAACTTCTCAAACACTTCAGGACGACGACCACCAAGAACCGGCCGTTGAAGCTGAACCGCCTGCTCAACCGATTGCGGATGGAGCCCATGGCCGGCAAGCAGGTCATCGTCTGCACCCAGCCTTACTCGGAGTACGCCATCGGCACGCTCGGCGCGGGGCGGGGCGATCCGGTCGAACTGGCGCCGCAACGCTACGCCAAGCTGGCCGACGCCCAGTGGGCGCTGCTGAAGATCCGCTGGGCCATCCACTCGCCTTATCCCTGGCCGTCCGACCTGGACTGAACGCAGGCCGCCACACCGAGTCGCCCGAATCAAACTGACGGAGCTTGTATGTACGAGATCCTGGGGTACCCCAGCACCTGGACGATCGCGCCGGGAGAGACCATAGAATTCAAAGTGAGTTGCGCGCATGCGCTGCGCTATGACGCCGACCTGGTGCGTATCCGCAGCGGCGACGTTACGCCCGGCGCTCCCGGCTTGAAAGAGGCCGTGGTGATGCAGGGCATCGCCACCGCCATCGCCGGGCGTCCCCAAGCCACCGAAACCGGTTCGCGCGCGGTGGCGCCCGCTTTCGGCGAGCCTGCCACGGGCTGCAAGAGCTGGATCCTGGCGGTGATGCCGACTTTGCCTTGCAACGGTGGCGATCAGGCGATCCTGTCGCGCTGGGACGACGCCGCGCGCGTCGGATATCTGTTGGGCCTGGATCGGGATGGCTGTCTGTTCTGGGAACAGGGCAGCGGCGGCAAGAGCGAGCGCGTCACGCTAGGATTGCCCATGACCGTGCGCCAGTGGTATCTGGTGGCGGTAACGCTGGACCTGGACTCGGGGGCGGTCGAGCTGCGGCAGATGCCCGCCAACCCCTTGCTGGCCGTGAATTCGCATGCGCAGGCGAGCGGCCGGCTGCCGGCGGTCGATCCGGTCGCGTTGGCGCAGCTTCCGCTGACGATGGGCGCGGCCGCCACTGGCCTGCCGTTCCCGCAATATGCCAAGCATTTCAACGGCCGCCTGGATTCGCCCACGCTGCTGCCGTATGGCGCCGGGGATGCAGACCTGGCGCAATTGCGCGTCGAGGCCCAAGGCCGCCGCCATGCCGCGCCGCCGCTGCAGGCCTGGGATTTCTCGCAGCGCATCGACAGCGATGTGCTCGTCGACACGGCCAGGCCCTGGTCGGAGGGGCGCATCGAGAACCTGCCCGCGCGCGGCGTGCCCGGCCTGCGTTGGGATTCCAGCGTCATGTTCTGGCGCGAATGTCCCGACCATTTCGCCGCGCTGCACTTCCATGACGACACCCTGGAGGACGCGCGCTGGGAGACCGATTTCAGCCTGACCGTGCCTGACGACCTGCCCAGCGGCCTGTATGCGGCGCGCCTGACCGGCACAGCGGGAGAGCAGGAACGCATCACCTTCATCGTGCGGCCGAAGGCGGGCGGACCGCGCAAGCGGATCGCATTCCTCGCGTCGACGGCCACCTATATGGCGTATTCGAACTCGCACTACCGCCTGGATGAAGAAGGCATGGAAATGAAGTCGGGCAACTTCATGGTCCTGTATCCCTGGGAGACTTACCTGGGCGAACACCGCGAGTTGAGCCTTTCCATGTACGACACGCATTCGGACGGCTATGGCGTCTACTACGCCTCGCGCTTGCGGCCGGTCTTCAGCATGCATCTGCAATGCCGTACCTGGTCGTTGAACGGCGATACCCACTTCCTGGACTGGCTGGACGAAAAGGGCTTCGACTACGACGTCATCACGGACGACATGCTGCACGCCGAAGGCTTGCAGGCCCTGGAGGGCTACAGCGTGGTCATGACCGGGGCGCATCCCGAGTACTGGACCACGCGCATGTGGCAGGCAATGGTGGCGTACCAGGGGCAGGGCGGCCGCCTCATGTACATGGGCGGCAACGGCTTCTACTGGCGCTGCGCCTACCATCCCGAAAAGCCCTGGTTGATGGAACTGCGCCGCACCGAGACCGGCGCCCGCTACAGCGAGACGCCGGCCGGGGAGAGCTACCACAGCTATACCGGCGAATATGGCGGCACCTGGCGCCGCATCGGGCTGGCGCCACAGACGCTGACGGGCATCGGCACCACCGCGACCGGGTTCGATGCCTCGTCTTATTACCGTCGGCGGCCCGAAAGCCACGACCCGCGTGTGGCCTTCATGTTCGAAGGCGTGGCGGATGAAATCATTGGCGATTTCGGCAGCAGCGGAGGCGGCGCGGCTGGCGACGAGATCGATCGCGTCGACTACCGGCTGGGCACGCCGCCGCATACGCTGATCGTCGCCCGCTCGGAAAAGCACACGCGCTACTACAACGTGGTACCCGAGGAGACGACCTACCACCACCCCACCATCAACGGTGAGGAAGCCAAGCACTGCTATGCGGACCTGGTGTTCTACGAGTGCCTGAACGGCGGCGCGGTTTTTTCCACGGGCTCGATCACGTGGGGGGCGTCGCTGGCCTGGAATGGCTACGACAACAACGTGTCGCGCATCACGGCGAACGTACTGACCCGGTTCGCGGAGGCCACCCCCTTCGTGTTCCCTCAGGCAAGCGGACGCTGAGATACACCATGCGCGCACCAGATTCGGCCGATGCCCCGCAATCCTTGTGGCAGCAGACCGCGGGGCAGGCGCCCGCCGCACCCGCCTTGGCGGCTTCCCTCCAATGCGACGTCGTCATCGTCGGCGCCGGCATTACCGGCTTGTCGACCGCCTTGCACCTGAGCGAACTCGGACTGCGCGTTTGCGTGTTGGATGCCCAGGAACCGGGCTGGGGCGCCTCCGGCCGCAACGGTGGGCAGGTCATTCCGGGCATCAAGCACGATCCGAAGGCGATCCTGGCGCGCTACGGCAAAGCGCTGGGAGAACCGCTATTGCAGATGGTGGCGTCTGCCTCCGACGCGGTATTCGAGCTTATCGAAAGGCATGCCATCGCCTGCCATGCCATGCGGGCCGGCTGGATACAGCCGGCCCATTCTCCTCGCGCATTGGAAACCGTGTCGGACCGCGCCCAGCAGTGGCTGGATCGTGGCGCAGCCGTGGAAATGCTGAACAAGGACGCCGTCAGCGCGAGGCTGGGCACGGACCGGTTCCTGGGCGGCTGGATCGACCGGCGCGCCGGCAGCATCCAGCCCCTGTCCTACACGCGCGGGCTGGTGGCGGCGGCGCAAGCGGCTGGCGCGTCGGTGCATGGACACACCCGCGTCACGGCGCTGGAACGATCAGGCCAGCAATGGCTGGCGCGCACGGAGCAGGGTGTCACTGTCCGCGCCGAGCACGCGCTGATCGCGACCAATGGCTACACCAACGGGCTCTGGCCCGGTCTGCAGCGCAGCGTCATCGCCGCCAACAGCTTCATCGTCGCCACCGGACCGCTGGATCCGAAGGCCTGCGGCCACATCATGCCCGGCGGCGTGGTGGCCTCGGACTCCCGCCGCCTGCTGCTGTACTTCCGCCGCGATCACGAGGGCCGTTTCGTGCTGGGAGGCCGGGGCCATTTCGCCGACCCCGCATCGGAACAGGATTGGGACCACCTGGTGCGCGGCGCGCGCATGCTGTTTCCGGAACTGGCCCGGATTCCCTTCACTTATCGCTGGGCCGGCCGGATCGCTTTGACACGCGATTTCGTGCCGCATGTCCATCAGCCATCGCCCAACCTGCATATCCTGCTGGGCTACAACGGCCGCGGAGTCGCCCTCGCCACGCAGATGGGCCGCTACCTCGCCCGGACCATCGCCGCGGGCGAGCCCATGCCATACCCCGTCACCCCCATCAGGCCACTGCCGTTCCACGGCCTCAAGCGTTTCTACATCGCGCTCGGCGTCGCCTACTACGGCCTGTGCGACAAGCTCTCGTAGAAGCGCGCCTCCATCCTCCTGAGTACACCATGACCATCCAACACATCCCCCAGACCCGCGACACAGCCCAGCTGGACGACCTCGGCCCGGTCGGCATCCCGCTCAGCGAACCCGCCTGCGCATTGCGCGCCAGGAAAATAGTGGTCCCCGGCGCCGAAGCCACCAGCGCCGGCATCTGGGAATGCTCCCCCGGCCAATTCCGCCGCCAGGTCCAGGAAGGCGAAATCATGCACATCCTGGCCGGCGAAGGCTCCTTCACCCCCGACGGCCAGCCCCCGCTGCAATTCCGCGCAGGCGACACCCTGGCCATGCCCCCCAATACCCAAGGCGTCTGGGATATCCGCACCCCCGTCCGAAAGCTCTACGTCCTGGCCCCCGCCAGTTAGACGGAGAACCAAGCGTCCAGTGAACAATGCCCCGCAAGGCAAAGCGAAGCGAGCCGAAGGGACCAGCGAAGCGAAGTCCCAAACTCCCTCCCCCTCGGGGGGAGGGCTGGGGAGGGGGCCCACATACTGCCCCCTGGGGCCCGCCGGCCGAGGTTCTAGCAAGCAAGCGAAGCGCAGCTCTGCTAGAATCTCGGCTGGCGGGCCCCTCCGCATGGTTCGGCGGTGAACCTGGTCAGGTCGGGAACGAAGCAGCCATAGTCGTTTAGGGTCAGTGCCGGAGTAAGGCTCGCCAACCGGATTCTTCAAAGCAACGCGTCATGCCAAACCCATGACGCGTTTGTTTTCAAGGGGGACGGGGTTATTTTCCAAGGATATCTTCCACGGGAATAAACCCGTCCCCTTTGCGTTTCAGGCCAGCTTCCGAAACAGGCTCTACAATCCACCCATGACTTATCTGGTACTGGCCCGCAAGTGGCGGCCGCGATCGTTCGATACCCTCGTGGGACAGGATCACGTGGTGCGCGCGCTGACGCATGCGCTCGACACCCAACGCCTGCACCACGCCTGGCTGTTCACAGGAACTCGGGGGGTGGGCAAGACCACGCTTTCGCGCATCCTGGCCAAGTCGCTCAACTGCGAAACAGGCATCACTTCCAAGCCTTGCGGCGTGTGCCGCGCGTGTACGGAAATCGATTCCGGGCGTTTCGTCGACTACCTCGAACTGGACGCGGCCTCGAACCGCGGCGTCGAGGAAATGACGCAGCTGCTGGAGCAGGCGGTGTACGCGCCGGGCGCGGGGCGCTTCAAGGTCTACATGATCGACGAAGTCCACATGCTGACCGGGCACGCGTTCAACGCCATGCTCAAGACGCTGGAAGAGCCACCGCCCCACGTCAAATTCATACTCGCCACCACCGACCCGCAGAAGATTCCGGTGACGGTGCTGTCGCGCTGCCTGCAGTTCAACCTGAAGCAGATGCCGGCCGATTCCATCGTCGGCCACCTGCAGGCCGTGCTCGGCCAGGAAGACGTGGGCTTCGAGGTCCCCGCCCTGCGGTTGATCGGGCAAGCGGCTTCGGGTTCCATGCGCGATGCCCTGTCGCTGACCGACCAGGCCATCGCCTACAGCGCCGGCAACCTGACCGAGGATGCCGTGCGCGGCATGCTCGGCACCATCGACCAGCGGCACCTGGTGCGCCTGCTGGACGCGCTGTCCGCCGGTGACGCCAAGAGCGTGCTGGCGGTGGCGGATGAATTGGCGATCCGCGGCCTGTCCTATGCCGGCGCCCTGGCCGACCTGGCCGTGCTCTTGTCGCGGGTGGCCATCGAGCAGCGTGTGCGCGGCGTGACGCCGGCCGAAGATCCCCTGGCCGGCGATATCGCCCGGCTGGCGCAGGTGTTGCATCCCGATGCGGTGCAGCTGTTCTATTCGGTTGCGGTGCATAGCCGCAGCGAACTGACCCTGGCGCCCGATGAGTACGCAGGCTTCATCATGGCCTGCCTGCGCATGCTGGCGCTCAATGGCGACGCTGGCCCGCAGACCGCGCTCGAAGCGCCTGCCGCGCCGGCCCGCCAGACGGCCGATGCGGCCGCAGCTCCCGCGCCGGTCGCCGCGCCTGCGCAAGCCCAGCCCGCACCTGCACCTGTGCCTGCACCGGTCTCGGCCGTTGCCGCGCCGGTGGCTGCTGCAATAGCCCCGGAACCCGCGGTCCAGGCGCCGGTTGCGGCTCCGCAGGCGTCCGCGCCCGCCGAGTCCTCCGCTCGCGCCGAACAGGCTCCCGAGCCGGCACCGGTTGCCGCAGAACCCGAACCCGTCGCCGTAGAACCCGAACCCGTCGCCGCGGCGCAAGCCCCGCAATCTACCCAGGCCGGCAGCGTGCCGCCTTGGGAGGACCTGCCGGCCGGAGCGCCGGCGGCGCCCGAGACCGAGGCCGGCAAGACCGCCGGTTCGGCGGCGCTGGCGGTCACGCCGGCTACCGCCGCGGCCATTGCGCCCGTGCCCGCGTCGCAAGCCGACCATGGCGATGGCCCGCCTTCCTGGGTCGACGAAGAAATCCCGTTCGAAGCCGAAGGCGGTTTCGCGCCGGACAACGGCTTTACGTCGGATCCCGACGACGATGATTTCGAAACCCTGGCCAGCGCGCCTTCGGCTGCGCCGCCCGCCGCCGCGCCCGTCCGGCGCGAAGGCCCTGCGCCCGCGCGCAAGCGGCAATCGTCGCGCGCCCGCATGGCGGATATGACTTCCGAAACCTGGCCCGAACTGGCCGCGCGCCTGCCGGTCACCGGCCTGGCGGCGGAGTTGGCGCGCCAGAGCGCATGGGCCGGCGTGCAAGGCGACGCCATCATTCTGCGCGTGGCCGTCAAGACACTGGCCGAAAGCGAAAGCCGCGTCCGTCTGCAGACCGTGCTGTGCGAACATTTCGGCCAGGGCATACGGCTGGACGTCGAGGTCGGCGTAACGGGCGAGGCGACGGCGCATGCCGTGGCCCAGGCCGAACGCGCCGCCCGCCAGCAGGCTGCTGAAGACGCGGTCGCTGTCGATCCTTTTGTACAGGCGCTGGTCGCCGATTTCGGCGGCCAGGTCGTGCCCGGCTCGATCCGCCACGTCGATTCCCCCGCCGCCGCTGCCTGAAGCGGCGGCCATCTCTCATTCCCCTCATTCAAGGAAGCATCGATCATGATGAAAGGACAACTGGCCGGCCTGATGCGCCAGGCGCAGCAAATGCAGGAAAACATGAAGAAGGCGCAGGACGCGCTGGCCGACATCCAGGTCGAAGGCGCTTCCGGCGGCGGCTTGGTCAAGGTCACCATGACCTGCCGCCACGACGTCAAGCGCGTGGCCATCGATCCGTCGCTGCTGGGCGACGACAAGGACATGCTGGAAGACCTGGTTGCCGCCGCGTTCAACGACGCGCTGCGCAAGGCCGAAGCCACCTCGCAGGAAAAGATGGCATCGGTCACCGCCGGCATGCCGTTGCCCCCGGGCATGAAGCTGCCGTTCTGAGCGCAGTCCCAAGGCCGCAATGGATCCGTTACTGCCCGAACCCGAGCCGCTCGTCTCGCTGATCGAGGCGCTGCGGCGCCTGCCCGGCGTGGGCGTGCGTTCTGCCCGGCGCATGGCCTATCACCTGCTGCAGCATGATCCGCAAGGCGCGGACATGCTGGGGCGGGCGCTGGCGGGCGCGGTCCAGGACCTGAAGCATTGCGCCCGCTGCAACAGCTTCTCGGAAGATGAGGTCTGCGGCACCTGCGTCAACCCCAAGCGCGATCCCTCGTTGCTGTGCATCGTCGAGACGCCGGCCGACCAGAACATGATCGAGTCCAGCCACGGCTACCGTGGCCTGTACTACGTGCTGATGGGCCGCGTCGCGCCGCTCGAAGGGATCGGTCCGCGCGAACTGGATTTCGAGCGGGTGATCAAGCGCGCGACCGACGGCGTGGTGCAGGAAGTCATCCTGGCCACCAACTTCACCGCCGAAGGCGAAACCACCGCCCATTTCCTGGGCGAAGCATTGGGCGAACGCGGGCTGCGCGTCACGCGGCTGGCGCGCGGCGTGCCTGCCGGCAGCGAGCTGGAATACGTAGACGCCGGCACCATCGCGTGGGCGCTGATGGAGCGCAAGACCACCTGATTCCGCAGTACCAGAACGCCTTGCCGGCAATGTATCGGCAACGGCAAAACAGTGAGGTAGACAAACCATGTCAGCGCTGACCGGACTGAAGGTCCTGGAACTCGGCACGCTCATTGCCGGCCCGTTCGCCGCGCGCATCTTCGGCGAATTCGGCGCCGACGTCATCAAGGTGGAAACGCCCCACGGGCCTGACGGCACGGGCGGCGGCGATCCCATCCGCAGCTGGCGCCATCTGCACGAGGGCAACTCCCTTTGGTGGACGGTGCAGGCCCGCAACAAGCAATCCATCGCACTCAATCTGAAAGATGCGCGCGCGCGGGAAATCGCCCGCAAGCTGGCGCTGGACGCCGACGTGGTGGTCGAGAATTACCGGCCAGGCGTGCTGGAGAAGTGGGGCCTGGGCTACGAGCAGCTACGCGCGATCAATCCCGCGCTCATCATGGTGCGCCTGTCCGGTTATGGGCAGACCGGTCCCATGAAGGACCAGCCGGGCTTCGGCGCCATCGGCGAATCCATGGGTGGGCTGCGCTATGTGTCGGGCCATCCGGACCGGCCGCCCCTGCGCGTCGGCATCTCCATCGGCGATTCCATCGCCGCGCTGCACGGCGTGATCGGCGCGATGATGGCGCTGCGCCACCGCGATGCCACCGGCGGACGCTGGAACGGCAAGCAGGGCGTGGATTGCCAGGCGGGGCAGGGGCAGATGGTGGACGTGGCGCTGTACGAGGCCGTGTTCAACATGATGGAGAGCCTGGTGCCGGAATATGACGTGGCCGGCGTGGTGCGCGAGCGCACGGGCGGCGCGCTGCCCGGCATCGTGCCATCGAATACCTACACCACCCGCGACGGCCAGAACATCGTCATCGCCGGCAACGGCGACGCGATATTCCACCGGCTAATGCGCGCCATCGGCCGCGATGATCTGGCCACGGACCCTGGCCTGGTGCGCAACGACGGCCGCGCCAAACGCGTGGAAGAGATCGACGGCGCGATCCAGCAGTGGTGCGGCGCGCGCGGCATCGAAGAGGCGCTGGGCGTCCTGAAGGGCGCCGACGTGCCCGTGGGCAAGATCTACAGCGTGGCCGACATGTTCGGCGATCCGCAATTCCTGGCGCGCCGCATGATAGAGCAGCATCGCTTCCCCGACGGCACGCCGGTCAAGCTGCCCGCGGTGGTGCCCAAGCTGTCGGAGACGCCGGGCGAGACGCGTTGGGTGGGCCCGGTATTAGGGGAACATACCGAGGAAGTCCTGAAATCGCTGGGGTATGATTCAGCGGCTATAGAAGAGCTGGCAAAGACCGGCGCTATCGGTCTGCCCGACAACTAGGAGACAACCACATGTCAGTCACTCGCCGTGATCTGCTCAAGATGGCCGGCGCCGCCGGCGTCATGGGCATGGCGCCCGCCATCGTGCGCGCGCAGAAGCTGGAGAAGACCAAGGTCCAGATCGCAGTCGGCGGCAAGCCGCTGATCTACTATCTCCCCCTGTCCATCGCGGAAGCCCGCGGCTACTTCAAGGACGAAGGGCTGGATGTCAGCATCGCCGACTTCGCGGGTGGCTCCAAGGCCTTGCAGGCCGTGGTGGGCGGCAGCGCCGACATCGTGTCGGGCGCGTTCGAACACACCTTGTCCATGCAGTCCAAGGGCCAGGCCTATCGCGCCTTCGTGCTGCAGGGCCGCGCGCCCATGATAGGCGTGGGCGTGTCCAAGAAGAACCTGCCCAACTACAAGGGCCCCGCCGACCTGAAGGGCAAGAAGATCGGCGTGACCGCGCCGGGCTCGTCCACCAACATGGTGGTCAGCTTCTTCCTGGCCAAGCACGGCCTGAAGGCCTCGGACGTGTCCATCATCGGCGTGGGCGCTGGCGCCGGCGCGGTGACCGCGCTGCGCAGCGGCCAGATCGACGCCATCTCCAACACCGACCCCGTGGTGTCGATGCTGGAAATGCCGGGCGACATCCAGATCATCGTCGACACGCGCACGCTCAAGGACACCAAGGACATTTTCGGCGGCAATATGCCGGCGGGCTGCCTGTACGCGCCGCAAGCCTTCATCGACGCCAATCCCAACACCACCCAGGCCCTGGCCAATGCCCTGGTGCGCGCCGACAAGTGGATCCAGAAGGCCGGCGCCGACGAAATCGCCAAGGTCGTGCCGGAAACCTATCTGCTGGGCGATCCGGCCGTCTACAAGGCTGCCATCGCCAAGAGCCTGGAAGGCCTGTCGCCGGACGGCCTGATCCCCGAGGACGGCGCCGCCACCGCGCTCAAGGCGCTGGCGGCCTACCAGGCGGACTTCGACGGTTCCAAGATCGATCCGTCCAAGGTCTGGACCAACGACTACGCCCGCCGCGCCAACGAGAAGTACCCCAATGGCTGAAGCCGCGCTGTCGCTGGAAAACATCAGCTGCACCTTTGTCTCCCGCGACGACCGGTCGCAGCGCTACACCGCCGTCAGCGACACCACCCTGGCCATCGAGCCGGGCGAGTTCGTGTCGGTGGTGGGCCCGACCGGCTGCGGCAAGTCCACCCTGCTCAACGTCGGCGCCGGGCTGCTGGCGCCGTCGTCGGGCAGCGTGAAGGTGTTCGGGCAGCCTTTGTCCGGCATCAATGAGCGCGCCGGCTACATGTTCCAGGGCGAGGCCCTGCTGCCCTGGCGCAGCGCGCTGGACAACGTGGTGGCCGGCCTGGACTTCGCCGGCGTGCCGCGTTCGCAGGCGCTGGAACGCGGCCGCGAATGGATGCGCCGCGTCGGCCTGGGCGGCTTTGAAAGCCGTTATCCGCACCAGATGTCGGGCGGCATGCGCAAGCGCGCGATGCTGGCGCAGACGCTGATCCGCGACCCCGACATCATCCTGATGGACGAACCGTTTTCGGCGCTGGACATCCAGACCCGCCAGCTCATGGAGAACGAGGTCCTGGACCTCTGGATGGCCAAGCGCAAGGCCGTGCTCTTCATCACGCACGACCTGGACGAGGCCATCGCCATGAGCGACCGCGTGGTGGTGCTGTCGGCGGGGCCGGGCACGCACCCCATCGGCGAATTCGTCATCGACCTGCCGCGTCCGCGCGACGTGGCCGAAGTGCGCACGCATCCACGCTTCGTCGAATTGCATGCCGCCATCTGGGGCGTGCTGCGCGAAGAAGTCCTAAAGGGCTACGCCCAACAGAAGCGAGCCTAGGCCATGCCCAAGCTGATCAAACCCGGTTCGGCCAGCCTGCGCTTCTGGCAGTTGCTGCTGCTCGTCATCATTTTGCTGGTCTGGCATTTCGCCTCGCGCGATCCCAAGGTGGCCTTCTTCTTCGGCGAACCGCTGAAGGTGTGGGGCCGCATCTGGGCCTGGTTCGTCACCAATGCGGACATCTATACCCACCTGGGCGTGACGCTGACCGAGACCGTGCTGGCCTTCTTCATCGGCACCATTGCCGGGCTGGCCTTTGGCCTGTGGCTGGGCCTGTCGCCGGGCGCCAGCGCAATCCTCGATCCCTACATCAAGGCCGCCAACTCGATGCCGCGCGTCATCCTGGCGCCCATCTTCGGCATGTGGTTCGGCCTGGGCATCTGGTCCAAGGTGGCGCTGGCTGTGACGCTGGTGTTCTTCATCGTGTTCTTCAACGTCTACCAGGGCGTGCGCGAAGTCAGCCCCACCTTGCTCGACAATGCTCGCATGCTGGGCGCGCGCCGGCGCCAGCTGCTGCGGCACGTGTACTTGCCGTCGGCCACCAGTTGGGTGTTCTCCAGCCTGCATACTTCGGTGGGCCTGGCTTTCGTGGGCGCGGTGGTGGGCGAGTACCTGGGCTCGGCCAGCGGCGTGGGCTACTTGATTCTGCAGGCCGAAGGCACCTTCGATGTGAACACCGTGTTCGCGGGCATCATCGTGCTGACGGCGTTCGCGCTGGTGCTGGACGCCGTCGTCGGCATAGGTGAGAAACGCCTGATGAAATGGCAGCCCCGGTCCGGCGAAACCGAAAAAATCTGAAGGAGTTCCCATGGCCCGTCTGCCCTATGCCGACCTGACCCATCCCGAAGCCAAGCCGCTGGTCGACCGCATCGTCGCCGAGCGCGGCAGCGTGCTGCACCTGTACCAGATGCTGCTGCACAGCCCCGCCGTGGCGGGCGGCTGGCTCAACTATCTGACTTCGATCCGCCAGCTCAGCACCTTGCCGGGCGACCTGCGGGAACTGGTGATCATGCGCGTGGCGGTCATCAACGGCGCGCCTTACGAGGCCGACCAGCATGCGCCGATCGCGCTGAAGGAAGGCGTGTCGCAGGCGCAACTGGACGCACTGGATGCTTGGGAAAGCTCGGACCTGTTCGACCAACGCGAAAAGGCCGTGCTGGCTTACACCGACGCCATGACGCGGCAGGTACAGGTGCCCGAGGCCGTATTCCAGGCCGCCCGGGCGGCGATGGGTTCGGAAAAACTCATCGTGGAACTGACTGCGACGGTAGCGGCCTACAACATGGTGTCGCGCTTCCTGGAAGCGTTGCAGGTGCATTCGCACGATCACCGCTGACGCAGGCGCGCGGCCGCCGGCCGCGCATCCTTTCGCCTGCGTAGCGACGGGCGCCGCGGCGCCCGCCCGGTTCAGGTCCGCTGCGCCTCGATCAGCGCATCCAGCTTGACCGCGTCCGCCACGAACAGGCGGATGCCTTCCGACAACTTCTCGCTGCCCATCGCGTCTTCATTGAGCAGGGTACGGAACGTGACTTCGTCCGCGCCGATGCGGGCGATGTTGGCGGGGACGTCGTCCGCGCGCAATTGTGCCGGCGCGTCGCCCTGGGTACCGGCCAGCTTGGTCAGCAGCTCCGGGCTGATGGTCAGCAGGTCGCAGCCCGACAGCGCCAGGATCTGGCCGACGTTGCGGAAGCTCGCGCCCATGATTTCCGTGGGGATGTCGAAGTGCTTGTAGTACTGGTAGATCCGGGTCACGGACAGCACGCCCGGATCGCGCGCGCCGGCGTTATCGGCTTCGACCCAATTGGCGCCGGCGGATTTCTTGTGCCAGTCGTAGATGCGGCCGACGAAGGGCGAGATCAGCTGCACGTGGGCGTCGGCGCAGGCCACGGCCTGCGGCAGCGAGAACAGCAGGGTCAGGTTGCAGCGCACGCCTTCCGATTGCAGGGCGCGGGCGGCCTGGATGCCTTCCCAGGTCGAGGCGATCTTGATCAGCACGCGCTCGCGCGGCACGCCGGCGGCTTCGTACAGGGCGATCAGGCTGCGGGCGCGCTCGATGGTGGCGCGGGTGTCGAAGGACAGGCGGGCATCGACCTCGGTCGAGACGCGGCCGGGCACGATGTCCAGGATGGCGCGGCCGAAGGCGACCAGCAGGCGGTCCATGAGTTCGGCGGTGGGCGCGCCGCGGTGCTCGCGCGCGGTCTTTTCCAGCAGGGGGCGGTAGGCGTCCTGCTGGACGGCCTTGAGAATAAGGGACGGGTTCGTCGTGGCGTCGGTGGGACGCAGCGCCTTCATGGCTTCGAAATCCCCCGTGTCGGCGACGACGGTGGTGTGGTTGCGCAGGGCGTCAAGTTGGCTGGACATGGACGATACGGCTCGCAGCAGGCTAGGGTTGAAGGTGTCCTAGCGTATCACTGAGGCCGCCAGGGCGCTGTCGGCTGGATGAGGGAGGGGGACGGCGGGACGCGGAAAAACAGGCCAAAACGCCGTTTCCGGCCTTATTTGGCGCGGTTCGCCAGGGAAAACGCCCGCTCAGGGTATAATCCGAAGGTTTGATTATCGATTCTAAAACCGGGGTTTACTGTGCTGCCGCAACTCTTTCCCGAGGGGATCAACCGCTTCCCTCCTGCAATTCTGGCTCTGGCGGACGGTACCATTTTTCGAGGCGTGTCGATCGGTGCGCCTGGGCATACCGTTGCCGAAGTGGTGTTCAACACCGCGATGACCGGGTACCAGGAAATTCTCACCGATCCCAGCTATAGCGGCCAGATCGTTACGCTGACCTATCCGCATATTGGCAATACTGGCGTCAACGCCGAAGACGTGGAAGCCAAGCGCGTCTTCGCCGCCGGCCTGGTGGTCCGTGACTGTCCCGCCCGCGTGTCGAACTTCCGTTCCACGCAATCGTTGCCTGAGTACCTCGCCGAGCAAGGCGTCGTCGCCATTTCCGGCATCGACACCCGCAAGCTCACCCGTATCCTTCGCGAAAAGGGCGCCCAGGGCGCCTGCATCTTCGTTGGCGCCGACGCTGAGCGCGCCGTCGAACTGGCCCGCGGCTTTGCCGGCATGGCCGGCCAGGACCTGGCCAAGGTGGTGTCGCTCAAGGACAGCGCCGAATGGACCGAAGGCACCTGGCAATTGGGCAAGGGCTTCTCCAAGCCCGACCAGTCCAAGTTCCACGTCGTGGCCTACGACTTCGGCATCAAGACCAACATCCTGCGCCTGCTGGCTGATCGCGGCTGCCGCCTGACGGTGGTGCCGGCCCAGACCAGCGCCGAGGAAGTCTTCAAGCTCAACCCCGACGGCGTGTTCCTGTCCAACGGCCCCGGCGACCCCGAGCCCTGCGACTACGCCATCGAGGCCACGCGCGCCTTCCTGGACAAGAAGCTGCCGGTGTTCGGCATCTGCCTGGGCCACCAGATCATGGGCCTGGCGCTGGGCGGCAAGACGCTCAAGATGAAGACCGGCCACCACGGCGCCAACCACCCCGTGCAGGACCTTCAGTCCAAGCGCGTGTTCATCACCAGCCAGAACCATGGCTTCGCGGTCGACGCGGCCAGCCTGCCGGCCACCGCGCGCGTGACGCATGTTTCGCTGTTCGACGGCACGCTGCAGGGCTTCGAGCTCACCGACCGCCCGGCCTTCTGCTTCCAGGGTCACCCCGAAGCCAGCCCGGGTCCGCACGACATCCTTGAACTGTTCGACAAGTTCATCGACCTGATGTCCGGCCAAAAGTAAAGATTGCATCATGCCCAAGCGTACAGACCTAAAAAGCATACTCATCATCGGCGCCGGCCCCATCATCATCGGGCAGGCCTGCGAATTCGACTATTCCGGCGCACAGGCGTGCAAGGCGCTCAAGGCCGAGGGCTATCGCACCATCCTGGTGAACAGCAACCCGGCCACGATCATGACGGATCCGGAAACGGCCGACGTCACCTACATCGAGCCCATCACCTGGCAAGCCGTCGAAAAGATCATCGAGCGTGAAAAGCCCGATGCGCTGCTGCCCACGATGGGCGGCCAGACCGCGCTGAACTGCGCGTTGGACCTGGCCCACCACGGCGTGCTGAAGAAGCACAACGTGGAACTGATCGGCGCCAACGAGCACGCCATCGAAAAGGCCGAGGACCGCCAGAAGTTCAAGCAGGCCATGACCGACATCGGCCTGGAATCGGCCAAGTCGGGCGTGGCCCACAGCATGGACGAAGCCTGGGAAGTGCAGCGCCGCATCGCGGCCGAAGTCGGCACTTCCGGTTTCCCCGCCGTGATCCGCCCCAGCTTCACCATGGGCGGTTCGGGCGGCGGCATCGCCTACAACGCCGAAGAATTCGAAACCATCTGCCGCCGCGGCCTGGAAGCTTCGCCCACCAGCGAACTGCTGATCGAAGAGTCGCTGCTGGGCTGGAAGGAATTCGAGATGGAAGTGGTCCGCGACAAGGCGGACAACTGCATCATCGTCTGCTCCATCGAAAACCTGGACCCGATGGGCGTGCACACGGGCGACTCCATTACCGTGGCGCCGGCTCAGACGCTGACCGACAAGGAATACCAGATCATGCGTAACGCATCGATCGCGGTATTGCGCGAGATCGGCGTGGATACGGGCGGCTCGAACGTGCAGTTCGCGGTCAACCCCCGCGACGGCCGCATGATCGTCATCGAGATGAACCCGCGCGTGTCGCGTTCGTCGGCGCTGGCCTCCAAGGCCACCGGCTTCCCCATCGCCAAGGTCGCCGCGCGCCTGGCCGTGGGCTACACGCTGGACGAACTCAAGAACGAAATCACCGGCGGTGCCACGCCCGCTTCGTTCGAACCCTCGATCGACTACGTCGTCACCAAGGTGCCGCGTTTCGCCTTCGAGAAATTCCCCACCGCCGACGCGCGCCTGACCACCCAGATGAAGTCCGTGGGTGAAGTCATGGCCATCGGCCGCACCTTCCAGGAATCATTCCAGAAGGCGCTGCGCGGTCTGGAAGTCGGCGTCGACGGCCTGAACCAGAAGACCACCGACCGCGAGAAGCTGCAGGTCGAACTGGGCGAACCCGGTCCGGAACGCATCTGGTACGTGGGCGACGCCTTCGCGCAGGGCTTCACGCTGGACGAAGTGCACAACATCACGCACATCGACCCGTGGTTCCTGTCGCAGATCAAGGAAATCGTCGACATCGAACTGGCGCTGGAACAGAAGACGCTGGCCGACCTGGACTACGCCACGCTGTGGGAACTCAAGCGCCGCGGTTTCTCCGACCGCCGCCTGGCTTTCCTGCTGGATTCCTCGGAATCCGAAGTGCGCAAGCTGCGCCACCAGTTGAATGTGCGTCCGGTCTACAAGCGCGTCGATACCTGCGCCGCTGAATTCGCCACCCGCACGGCCTACATGTACTCGACCTACGAGGAAGAGTGCGAAGCCGCGCCCACCGACCGCAAGAAGATCGTGGTGCTGGGTGGCGGTCCGAACCGCATCGGCCAGGGCATTGAGTTCGACTACTGCTGCGTGCATGCCGCGCTGGCGCTGCGCGACGATGGGTACGAGACCATCATGGTCAACTGCAACCCGGAAACCGTGTCCACCGACTACGACACTTCCGACCGCCTGTACTTCGAGCCGCTGACGCTCGAAGACGTGCTGGAAATCGTCCACAAGGAAAACCCGGTCGGCATGATCGTCCAGTACGGCGGCCAGACCCCGCTGAAGCTGGCGCGCGCCCTGGAAGCGAACGGCGTGCCCATCATCGGCACCAGCCCCGAATCCATCGACGTGGCCGAAGACCGCGAGCGCTTCCAGAAGCTGCTCAACAAGCTTGGCCTGCGCCAGCCGCCCAACCGCACCGCGCGCACGGAAGGCGAGGCCCTGGCCCACGCCGCCGAAATCGGCTATCCGCTGGTGGTCCGCCCCAGCTACGTGCTGGGCGGCCGTGCCATGGAAATCGTGCACGAGCAGCAAGACCTCGAGCGCTACATGCGCGAGGCCGTGAAGGTCAGCAATGACTCGCCCGTGCTGCTGGACCGCTTCCTGAACAACGCCACCGAAGTGGACGTGGACTGCCTGGCCGACGGCGAAACCGTCTTCATCGGCGGCGTCATGGAACACATCGAGCAGGCAGGCGTGCACTCGGGCGACTCGGCTTGCAGCCTGCCGCCGTACTCGCTGTCGGCGGAAGTCATCGCCGAGATCAAGCGCCAGACCACGATGATGGCCAAGGCGCTGAACGTCAGCGGCCTGATGAACGTGCAGTTCGCGATCCAGGGCGGCGACGTCTACGTGCTGGAAGTGAACCCGCGCGCTTCGCGCACGGTGCCTTACGTTTCCAAGGCCACCGGCCTGCAGCTGGCCAAGATCGCCGCGCGCGCCATGGCAGGCCAGACCCTGGCCGCCCAGGGCATCACCAAGGAAGTCGTGCCGCCTTACTTCTCGGTCAAGGAAGCCGTGTTCCCGTTCGTGAAGTTCCCGGGCGTGGACACCATCCTGGGTCCGGAAATGAAGTCGACCGGCGAAGTGATGGGCGTGGGC
The DNA here is from genome assembly GCF_000165835.1 of Achromobacter xylosoxidans A8. NCBI lineage: Bacteria > Pseudomonadati > Pseudomonadota > Betaproteobacteria > Burkholderiales > Alcaligenaceae > Achromobacter > Achromobacter xylosoxidans. The sequence goes on along the minus strand of NC_014640.1, from coordinate 5,358,896 downwards.
ACGAGCTTCGGCGAAGCCTTCGTCAAGTCGCAATTGGCCGCGGGCGTGCGCCTGCCGGAATCCGGCACGGTGTTCATCAGCGTCAAGAACCAGGACAAGCCCCTGGCGGTGGAAGTGGCGCGCGGCCTGCACGCGCTTGGTTTCAAGCTGGTCGCCACGCGCGGCACGGCTGCCGAGATTGAATCTGCCGGCATCCCGGTGCAGTTGGTGAACAAGGTCAACGAAGGCCGTCCGCACATCGTCGACATGGTGAAGAACGGCGAGATCGCGCTGGTCATCAACACCGTCGAAGAGCGCCGCAACGCCATCGCTGATTCGCGCACCATCCGCACCCAGGCGCTGGCCGCCCGCGTGACCTTCTTCACGACCATCGCCGGCGCCCGCGCCGCGGTCGAAGGCATGCAGTATCTGCGCCAAGGCCTGGGCCTGCAGGTGTATCCGCTGCAGGAGCTGCACGCTTCCTTGCAAGGCTAAGCCGGCAAGCGACACAATAGGGCACGCGAGAGCGTGCCCTATTTTTTTGCAACGCGATTCCGCAACGCCACTACAGGCATCAGGCACACATGGAAAGAGTCTTCATCACCGGCGCCAGCAGCGGCCTGGGACGCGCCCTGGCGCAGCAGTACGCCTCTACCGGCGCCACCCTGGGCCTGCTGGGCCGGCGCGAGGACGCCTTGCGGGAATTGGCCGACAGCCTGCCGGGCGAGCACCGCTGCTATGCGGTGGACGTGCGCGATCGCCAGGCCCTGCATGCCGCGGCCCAGGATTTCATTGCTTTCTGCCAGGGGCGGGTGGACGTGGTCATCGCCAGCGCCGGCATCAGCGCAGGCACGCTGACCGAGCATGGCGAGGACTACGACGTCTTCAAGGCTATCGTCGATACCAATCTGCTGGCCACCGTGGCGACTTTCGAACCCTTCATCGCGTCCATGCGCGCGGCCAGATCAGGCCGCCTGGTGGGCATCGCCAGCGTGGCGGGGGTGCGGGGGCTGCCGGGAGCGGGCGCCTACAGCGCGTCCAAATCGGCGGTGGTGACCTACTGCGAAAGCCTGCGGCTGGAACTGGCCGCCGAAGGCGTGGACGTGGTGACCATAGCGCCCGGTTACATCAAGACGGCGATGACGGCGCACAATCCGTATTCCATGCCGTTCCTGATGGAGGCGGATGCCTTCGCCCGCCGCGCGCGCAGCGCGATCGGGCGGGGCGCGTCCTATGTGGTGATTCCGTGGCAGATGGGCATCGTGGCCAAGCTGATGCGGCTTCTGCCCAACGCCGTCTACGACAGGCTGGCGCGCAACGCGCCGCGCAAGCCGCGCCGCGCGCGCTGAAGTCTCAGGGCACCACGTCGTTGCCGACCTCGTCGGTCACGTGGCCCACGTCGCCCCAGTCCAGCACCTGCCACTTGCGGCCCTGTACGCCGACGCGGTTGATGCTGACATTCAGCAGCGAGGCGTCGCGCGGCCCGTTCAGTGGCACGCCCGAGGCATGGCGCCAGATGATGTCCAGCACGCCGCCGTGCGTGAACATCAGGATGCGCTCGTCGTCGTGGCGGCTGGCAATGTCGTCCACGGTGGAGATGACGCGGGACTGGAACTGGCCCAGCGTTTCGCCGCCGTCCAGCGGGCGCAGCGGATCGCGGCTTTTCCAGGCGGCCGCAGCTTCGGGGGCCAGCACGTCGATGCGTTCGTGGTCCAGGCCCTCCAGTACGCCGAAGCCGCGCTCGCGGATGCCCGGCTCCACGCGCACGCGCAGACCCAGCTGTTCGGACACGGGCACGGCGGTGGCGTGGGCGCGCTGCAGATCGCTGCTGTAGATGGCGTGGATGGGCGTGTGGCGGGCTTCCTCGCGCATGCGCGCGGCCAGCAGGCTGGCCTGGTTGACGCCGAATTCGTTCAGGGGGATGTCTTGCCAGCCTTGCAGGCGCCGCTGGCGGTTCCAGTCGGTTTCGCCGTGGCGGATGAACCAGATTTCAGTCATTACGATCTTGATGCAGGATTAAAGCTGGGCCGGCGCGATGGGCGTGCGCGGTTTCCAGATGGTTTGAATGATCGAGCTTAACGCGACCAGCGCGGGCTCGCTAGCGCGCTCGTAGGGCAGGATGAATCCGAGCATGGCGTCGACGCGCGCCTGGCCCCAGACGATGAAGTCGTTCGAGGCCGCGCCCGCCAGCGCCGCTTCCTCGCGCAGCAGGGCGCAACCGGCGCCCGCGCGCACCAGCGCGTCCAGGTTGGCCTGGTCGTCGTTCTGCATCACGATGCGCGGCGACAGGCCATGGCGTTCGAACATATCCCGTAGCAGCAGGTGCGTGTGGCTGCCGGCGGGGCCGTCCAGCCAGGGCAATTGCGCTACCTCGCGCCAGCCGCCGCGCTTGAGCACCGCGGCGTGCTCGCGGGGCATGGCGATGCGGTAGCGCACGCTGCGCAGCGGCTGCCAGAGCACGCCGCGCGGCGGATTGGCGGCGATGATCAGCGCCGCCGGCAGGCGGCCGGTGCTGACTTGCTCGGCCAGCGCGGCGGCGGGCAGGGTCTGGGTCTTGAGTTCGACCAGCGGCAGGCGCTGGGTGACGGCCGAGGCCAGCTCACCCAGGCGCAGGAAGTCCGGCTTCTCGCTGGGCACGCCCAGTTCGACCGCGCCATGCAGGCTGCCCTGCAGCTGCTGGGCCTCGGATTTGAACTGCGCGCCCAGCACCAGCAGCGATTCGGCGGTGGGCAGCAACACCTCGCCGGCCTTGGCCAGGGCCAGGCGGCCGCCGCTGCGGTCGAACAGCGCCACGCCCAGGCTCTGCTCCAGCGCCTTGATCTGGGCGGTCACGGCAGGCTGGGTCAGCGACAGCGCCTCGGCCGCCTTCGTCAGGTTGCCCAGCCGGGCGACCGTGACGAAGGCGCGGATCTGATAGATTTCCATGGGCCAGAGTTTAGGCCGCCAGCAGCCGCACTTGGGTGGGTTCCAGCCCGATGGAGACCGGGGCGCCGATCGGGAAAGGCGACAGCCCCGCCAGATGCGACTGGTCCGCCGTCAGCCGCTGTTCGCCGATCTGCACCTGATAGCGGGTAAATTCGCCCAGGAACTCGCTGCTTTCCACGATGCCCGGCAGCCAGACGTAGCGCGCGTCGCCCAGCCCGTCCGCCATTTCGATCTGCACGGTATGCGGACGGAAGCTGGCCGCCAGCCGAGATGCGGCCGGCGCTTCGCCAGCGAGCGGCAGGTGCAGGTCGCCTACGCCTTCCACCGCCAGCACCACGCTGCCGCTGGTGCGTTCGCGCACATCGCCTTCCAGCACGTTCATCGTGCCCACGAAGTTGGCGACGAAGCGGTTCACCGGATAGTCGAACAAGGTGCTGGGCGCCCCGATCTGCTGGACCACGCCATGGTCCAGCACCGCCATGCGGTCGGCGGTGGTCATGGCTTCTTCCTGGTCGTGGGTGACGAAGATGGTGGTGATGCCGAGCCGGCGCTGCAGGCTGAGCAAGTCCTGGCGCATCTGCACGCGCAGCTTCTTGTCCAGGTTGGACAGCGGCTCGTCCAGCAGCAGCACCTGGGGCTCGATGACGATGGTGCGGGCCAGGGCCACGCGCTGCTGCTGCCCGCCGGAAAGCTGGTTGGGCCGGCGCTTGCCGTACTGGGACAGGCCGACCAGGTCCAGCGCGGCTTCCACCTTGGCGCGGATCTCGGCGCGCGGCAGCTTGCGTTCGACCAGGCCGAAGGCCACGTTGTCCCACACCGTCATGTGCGGCCACAGGGCGTAGTTCTGGAACACCATGCCGATATTGCGGTTCCAGGGCGGCGTGCCGCTGATGTCCTTGCCGTCCACCAGCAGCTGTCCGGCGCTGTGCCGGTTGAAGCCGGCGATCAGGCGCAGCAGCGTGGACTTGCCCGAGCCTGACGGTCCCAGCAAGGCGAAGAACTCGCCGGGCTCGATGCTGATGTTGACGTCCTTCAGCACTTCCGTCTTGCCGTAGGACAGCCGGATGTTGCGGCATTCGACGCTGACTTTCTTCATGCGGATTCCCCTTCATTGCGAGCCGGCCGCTGGCGCGACTGGGCGCGCTCCACCAGCAGGTGCGATACATACGTGCCGATGGCCACTGCGGCCACCGCCAGGACGCCGAGCGCAGCGCCCGGGCCCCGGCCCGCCGCGCTCTGCATGTACAGATAGATGCCGTAGCTCATGGGCGCCTGGCTGTCCTTGGTCACCAGCATGATGGTGGCCGACAGCTCGACCGCCGCTGTCACGAAGCTGGTAACGAAGCCTGCCAGCATGCCGCCGGCCATCAGCGGCACGACCACGCGGCGTATCGTGCTCATGCGGGTCGCCCCCAGAGATTGCGCGGCTTCTTCAAGCGAGATATTGATCTGCTGTAAGGACGCCACGCAGGAGCGCAACGCATAAGGCAGCCGCCGCACCGAGTACGCGATCATGATGATGATCCACGACGAGGTCAGCAGGGTGCCGGTGCCGGGCAGCTCGATGCCGCGGAAGGTGCGCAGAAAACCGATAGCCAGCACGATGCCCGGGATCGCCAGCGCGGCGGAGGCCAGGAAGTCCAGCCACTGGCGCGCCGGCAGGCGGGTACGCAGCATCAGATAGGCGATGGCGGTGCCCAGGATCACGTCCACACCTGCGGCCAGGCCGCAATAGAGCAGGGTGTTGGCAATCATGCCCTGCGATTCGGAGAACACCGCCGAGTAATGCGCCAGCGTATAGCCGTCCGGCAGCGGCGCGAAGCTCCAGACGCTGGCCAGCGACAGCAGCAGCACGCCCATGTGCGGCGACAGCACCAGCAGCAGCACCAGGATGATCCAGCCATAGGCCAGCACGCTTTCCATCGGCCGCAGCTTGCGCTTCTGGATGGAGCTGCCGCCCTTCTGCAGGGTGGAATAGTCGCGGCCCTTGAGCACGCGCGCCGACAACCACAGGGCCAGGATCGAGAACCCGACCATGATGACGCTGATCACATACCCCAGCGGGTCTTCCAGACCGACCTGCGTGATGCGCAGATAGGCTTGCGGCGCCAGCATGTTGGTGGTGCCCAGCACCAGCGGCGTGCCCAGGTCGTCGAACACCTTGACGAACACCAGGGACGCGCCGGCCACGTAACCGGGCAGGGCCAGCGGAAAGATCACGCGGCGGAACAGGCGGAAACCCCGCGAGCCCAGGTTGAAGGCCGCTTCCTCCATGGCGCCGTCGATATTGCGCAGCGCCACCACCAGGTTCATCAGGATGAATGGGAAGTAGTGCAGCGACTCCACGAAGATGACGCCGTTCAAGCCTTCCATGAAGGGAATGGTGAAGCCGAACCAGTCGTTGAGCAGCAGGTTCACGCTGCCCGAGCGGCCGAAGATCAGTTGCATCGCGACCGCGCCCACGAAGGGCGGCATGATCAGCGGCAGCACGCCCAGCGTCTGGATCAGCAGCGCGCCGCGGAAATCGAAGCGCACCGTGAAGTACGCCAGCGGCACGGCGATGAGCGATGCCAGCAGCGCCGACCAGCCCGCTACGTAGAGGCTGTTGAAGAAGGCTTCCTTCATCAGCGGCTGGTTGAAGAAGGCGCCGAAATGGCCCATGGTGAAGCTGCCGTCGGCGTTCACGAAGGCGCTGTAGAACACCGTACCCACCGGCACGGCCAAAAACAGCAGCAGAAAACCGAACACCAGTAGCGCCGTCAGCAAGGGGCCGACGGGCAGGCGCGAGTGGCCCGAAGAATTCATCGAGATTCCCGAAATCGTTGCCAGGGGAAAACCGCGGCGGCGGACGGGACTGGTCCCGTCCGGCCCGCGCGCGTCCTGCGGGTGTGGCGGTCTAGAGCGCGGCGGCCTGCTTGGCGAGCTTCACGGCTTCTTCATAGTTCGCCTTGGAACGGCCGTTCCACTCGCCTTCCAGCTGGGTGATCTGCTGGTTCACGGCGGCGTCCTTCTTGTTGCCCGCGAAGATCGCCAGGAACGCCGGATCCGCGGCCTTCTTGCCGTCGACCAGCGGCGCCCAGGTCAGCTTGCGGGCCTGTGCCAGCAGCTCGGCAGCCTTGCCACTCTTGGCCTTGTCGCCCAGCTTGGCTTCGGCGTCGTAGATGGCCTTGGTGGCGGCCTGCAGTTCCTTCAGGCGGAACGTCACCGTCTGGTCATACAGCGACTGCACCACGTAGTAGCGCGACTGCGACAGGTCGGCGTTGAATTGCACCTTGCTGCGCTTGGCGATTTCGGCGGGGTCGGGATAGCCCTGGGGAATCTTGCCGGCCAGCGCCGAGTAGGGCAGCACCGGCAGGCGCGAGATCTTGGGCTCCAGCAGCAGTTCCTGCCCGGCCTGGCTGAGCGTGAAGGCGATGAACTTCTTGCCTTCCTCGGTGTTCTTCGCGCCCTGGATCAGCGCGATGTTGGCGGGCACGATGGCGGTTTCGGAGGGGTAGACGAATTCCACCGGGAACTTGGAATACTTGCTGGACAGGCCGAAGAAGTCGATCACCGGCCCGGCGCCGAACTGGCCGTTGTTCACGCCATCGGGCACGCCGAACGAGCGCTCGGTGACCGCGCTGCTGTTGCCCGACATGCGCAGCAGCGTGCTCCAGCCCTCATCCCAGCCCTCGCCCTGGAGGATGGTTTCCACGGTCAGGTGCATGGTGCCCGAGCGCGACGGCGAGGTGATGCCGACGTGGCCGAACCATTGCGGCGACAGGAGGTCCTTCCATTCGACCGGCGCGGGGATCTTGTGCGCGGCGATGTAGCGCGTGTTGTAGATGATGCCGTAGCCGGCCAGGGCCTGGCCCAGGTACATGCCGCCCGGATCGTTGATGGGGTAGTTGCCGATCTTGTCCGGCACCTGCTTGTTGGCCACGTCGGCGGAGTTCGCCAGCAGCTTGTCGCGGCCCAGCACTTCGAAGGCGTCGGGCGCGCTGGCCCAGAACACCTCGGGACGCTGGCCGGCGGGCGTTTCGCGCACATAGGCGATGCCCGACACGGTGTTCTTGTTCAGGATTTCCAGCGTGATGCCGGGGTTGGCCTTTTCGAAGGCTGTCTTGTAGGCCTGGGTCAGGTCTTTGGGGAACGACGTGATCACCGTGACGGTGCCTGCCAGGGCAGGGGCCGCGCAAACGGCCAGCACCGCACCTGCAAGGGCTGTGCGCATTGCATGCATGGTTTGTCTCCGTGGTTTTAGATTTGTCCGGAGACAGTACTGGCCGGCCTGGACAGCGTCCAATCAGAAATTTTGATGCGCGCCATCAATGCGGGCGCCCCGGCCGCGCGGGGCGCCGTGCCTTGCCCGCTAGGCGGTGGCGGATACGCCGCCTTGCATGGCCCGGGCCTGCTTGTCCATCACTGCTGTGATCTGCTGCTGGATCTGCATCGCCTGGGCATTGAGCGCCATCAGTTGCTGGGCCTTCATTTCGGCCGGCATGCCGCTGGCCTTGACCTTGGCGATCTGGTCCATCACGCGCTTGAGCTGTTTCTGCAGTTCCTTGATCTGGCGCGTGTAGGCGTCGTCGTTGCTGGAGTCTTCGGTTTCCTTGGTTTCCTGCACGTTGCCCATTTTCAGGCCGCCGGGGGCGTTGACGCGGATCTTGCCGTCCGCGGACACCGTACTCGCTTCCGCGTCCGAGGCGCTCTTGGCTTCCTTGTTGGCCTGGATCTTCTGGGCCCAGAGGTCGGCCAGGCTGTTGATTCGGGAACTGCCGCTGATGGGATCGATCGCCATGATTGCTCCTGCCGCCTATGAGGATTTCGGGGTTTTCACTAGTACGGCATTCTGACGGTGAACTTAAGCATTGCCGCCCGTTTGCGGCCCCCTTTACACTGGCGCCCGCTCACACCCAACACCTACTTTGGGATATCCATGTCCAATTCCTACTTTCCACGCTGGCGCCTGGCGGACGACTCCGAACCCGGCGTCATCATCGCGCCCGATGAAAGACTGTCCTGGCCCAAGAACGTGGCCATGGGCGCGCAGCACGTGGTCGCCATGTTCGGCTCCACCGTGCTGGCGCCGCTGCTGATGGGTTTTGACCCGAACGTCGCCATCCTGATGTCAGGGATCGGCACCCTGATCTTCTTCCTGTTCGTCGGCGGCCGCGTTCCCAGCTACCTGGGCTCCAGCTTCGCCTTCATCGGCGGCGTGATCGCGGTGACCGGCTATGCCGGCGGCGGCGCCAACGCCAATATCGGCGTGGCCCTGGGCGCCATCATCGCCTGCGGCCTGGCCTACACGCTGATCGGCCTGATCGTCTGGTTCGTCAACGCGAGGGCCGGGGGCGGCGCGAACTGGATCGACACCCTGATGCCGCCCGTGGTCACGGGCGCGGTGGTCGCGGTCATCGGCCTGAACCTGGCCCCTATCGCCGCCAAGGGCGCGATGGGCGCGTCGGGCTTTGACAGCGTGATGTCCATGGTGACCATCCTTTGCGTGGGCGGCATCGCCGTGTTCACCAAGGGCATGGTGCAGCGCCTGCTGATCCTGGTCGGCATGATCCTGGCCTGCGTGTTGTACGGCATCCTCGCCAACGGCATGGGCCTGGGCAAGCCCATCGATTTCTCCGGCGTGGCCGCCGCGGCCTGGTTCGGCCTGCCGCACTTCGCCGCGCCGGTGTTCAAGGCCGAGGCCATGGGCCTGATCGTGCCCGTCGCCATCATCCTGGTGGCCGAGAACCTGGGCCACGTGAAGGCGGTCAGCGCCATGACCGGCCAGGACCTGGACCGCTACCTGGGCCGCGCCTTCGTCGGCGACGGGGTCGCCACCATGGTGTCCGGCGCGGTGGGCGGCACGGGCGTCACCACCTATGCCGAGAACATCGGCGTGATGGCAGTCACACGTATCTACTCGACGCTGGTGTTCGTGGTGGCGGCCCTGATCGCCATCGTGCTGGGCTTCTCGCCCAAGTTCGGCGCGCTGATCCAGATGATCCCCGCGCCCGTGCTGGGCGGCATGTCGGTGGTGGTGTTCGGTCTGATCGCCATCGCCGGCGCCCGCATCTGGGTGGTCAACCAGGTGGACTTCAGCGACAACCGCAACCTGATTGTGGCCGCGGTCACGCTGGTGCTGGGCGCGGGCGACTTCACGGTCAAGCTGGGCAATTTCACGCTGGGCGGCATCGGCACCGCCACCTTCGGCGCCATCATCCTGTACGCCCTGCTGCGCCGCAGGAAGTAAGCGGCGCGGCCATGCGCGGACCTGGCGTCACGCGCATGGCCGGCTGGCGCGCCTAGGTGCGCGACAGCCGCGAGGCGGCGCCCGTGCCGGTTAGCGCCACCGGCGCCGCCTCGATCACCTGTCCCGATTGCGTCTTGAATACGGAGGTTGCCTCCGCCAGGCGCCGCGCCTGTTCCTCCATCGCGGCCGCTGCGGCGGAGGCTTCCTCGACCAGCGCGGCATTCTGCTGCGTGACCTCGTCCATCTGCGTGATCGCCAGGCTGACCTGGTCGATGCCGCCGGCCTGCTGGGCCGACGCTGCTGAAATTTCAGCCATGATCGCGGCCACCCTTTGCACCGAATCCACGATTTCCTGCATGGTTTGCCCGGTGGCAGCGACCTGGGCCGATCCGGCGGCGACGGTGTCCACCGAGGCCTCGATCAGCGTCTTGATCTCCTTGGCGGCTTGTGCGGCGCGTTGGGCCAGCGTACGGACTTCGCCCGCTACCACGGCAAAGCCCTTGCCCTGTTCGCCGGCGCGCGCGGCCTCGACTGCGGCGTTCAGCGCGAGGATATTGGTCTGGAAAGCGATGCCGTCGATCACCGATACGATGTCCGAGATCCGCCGCGAGCTGTCCGAGATGCCGTGCATGGTGGCCACTACCTGCTCCACGTTCTGGCCGCCGCGTTGCGCCACGTCCATGCTGACCGCGGCCAACTGATTGGCCTGGGCGGCGTTCTCCGCGTTCTGCTTGACGGTGACCGCCAGCTCTTCCATGGTCGAAGCCGTTTCCTCTAGCGCCGCGGCTTGCTCTTCGGTGCGCACTGACAGGTTGGCGTTGCCGGCCGCGATTTCAGCCGCGCCCACGTTGATCTCGTCTACTCCCTGTCGGACCGACGTTACGGTGCGGGTCAAGCCTTCCTGCATGCGTTTGAGCGAGGCGAACAGGACGCCGATCTCATTGTTGGAGCGGGTCTCCACGCGGTTCGTCAGGTCGCCGGCCGCGATGCGATCGAAGTGCCGGCCGGCCTCCTGCAGCGGACGGAGCACGGCGCGCCGGATGAAGGTCCAGCACAGCGCGGTCAGGAGCAGGGCAACCGATATCAGCGCGACCGCTGAGATCCGTGCGGTGGCGTAGGTCTGCTCGGAGCTCGCCAGCACGCCGTCGCTACGCTCCTGGACCCGGCCCAGGAAGGCTTGCATGTCTTTCATGAAGTAGGCGTCGGCCTGGGGCAGCCGCCCCTCGTCCTGACGGTACTTGGCTGGCGAGCGTGCCTTGATGTTGGACTCCAGCGTGTCCAGGATGGCGGCGTATTCGGTGAATCGCCCCTGCAGCGTCTGGGCCAGTTGCTCACCGCGCGGGCTCTTGGGTACGGCCATGTAGCGGGCGAAACGCTCGCGCGCCTGCTTCAGATGGTTGGCGGCTTCCTCGCCAGCCAGCCCGGCCTGGTCCATGCCGCCGGCCTGCATGGCAGCCATGCCTGCACCGAGCGCCAGCCGCGCGCGCAGCAGGGCGGCGTTGGCTTCGTAGAGCGGGTCGACCTGATGGACCGCGACATTGTTCAGGTCCTTGATCTCGGTCACGCTTTTCTCGGCATTCATCCAGCTCAAGCCGCAAGCCAGCGTCAGGGCGACCACAAAGCAGCCCAGAACCAGCAGCATTCCAGTACGGACTTTCAGTTTTTCCAGCATGAGAGCTCCTCGTTCTTGAACGCGATCCGCCGCGTGCGGGAACGGCCCCGGCCGCCCGCCGCCTGGCGGAACGGCGAACGTCGCGCCGGATGGCTGCGATGCGTCCGCCACCACTGCAAACACCCGCAAAAATAAGACTCTTGCGCCTGGCTTGTGCTCGGGGTCTGCCAGGGCCTGGGCAGACAATAGTTCTCTTAATGCAATATGTATTTAATTGTTATTAATGACACAAATTGTTGTTTTATACTGCCTTAGACCCGTTTTCCTGGCGTTTTTGGGAGTTGTATTTCGACTGCGTTGTAAAAAAACTATTGAAAAGTAGTTTTTACGCAACATATGCGCCACGGATGCACGGCTGTCAGTACGTGCTGCCCGGTTTTCGGAGAAATTGGGAGAACCTGAAAGAAATGACGGGTTTTAGCGGGTTACAGCGGCGAAATGCGGCGAAAACGGCGTTTTCTCCGGCGGCTTGCAATTCCCGTGGACTTTGACCACAATATGACCTTGATTGCCCCGGTTCCGACCCGAGCCGGGGTTTTGTTTTGGTCGTCCGCGCCGCTCGTCAATGTCGATACCCCGATCGACGGCGCGCGCCAGGATTACGACCTTCACCGAGAACGCTCCGTCCGGGGCGTTTTCTACTTTTGTTTGGGAAACGACATGTCTGCCATTCCTTTGACCGTGCGCGGGGCCGAGCGCTTGCAAGAAGAGCTCCAGCGGCTGAAAACCGTGGAACGTCCTGCCGTTATCAACGCGATCGCTGAAGCGCGTGCGCAGGGTGATCTGTCGGAAAATGCCGAATATGACGCAGCTCGCGAGCGCCAAGGCTTTATCGAGGGCCGGATTGCCGAGCTTGAAGGCACGCTTTCCAATGCCCATCTGATCGACCCGACCGCCCTTGAGGCCGAAGGCCGCGCCGTGTTTGGCGCCACCGTCGACATCGAGGACCTGGATTCGGGCGATCGCGTGACGTACCAGATCGTCGGCGACGTTGAAGCCGACATCAAGTCGAACCTGATTTCCGTGTCGAGCCCGGTGGCGCGCGCGTTGATCGGCAAGAGCGAAGGCGACGTGGTCGAGGTCGTGGCCCCGGCTGGCGTTCGCGAGTATGAAGTCCTGGGCGTCCGTTACATCTGACGCCAATGTAGTAAGCTGGATGTTGTCAAAACACCATGGTTCGAACCGTGCGTTCGACTGAATTCCGCGGTTTAATGCGGATCGCTATGGTGGACCGGGCGCGTAAAGCGCCCGTTTTTGTGCCCGGCGCTTACCTTTTCGACGACTTGCGGCTGGTGCCGCTGCGTGCCCCGGCCCGCAGGCTGAGCGCGCTGCCGCCGCGGCGGGGAATGCCGTGACCGCTGGCAGTGGTCTTTTTGGTGCCGGGACGCATGGGCTTGCCGTTCTTGTTGAGCTGGTCCTGGGGCACGAAGCGCGTCTTCGGCTTGGGCTCTTCGGATTCGCTGCGGCGAGGGCGCTTGGCCAGGGTCTTGCCTTCGGCGGCCAGCTTCTTGGGCGTATGCGGCTCGGAGGCGCGGCGCTTGGCGGGGCGCTCGGGTTCCATGGCGGCCAGCGCGGCGGGCTTGATATTGCCGGCCAGCGGGCGGAACAGGATCAGCGTCTTGCCCAGGTGGTGCACGGGAGCGCAGGAAAGCGTGTCGCAGATGGTCGACAGCATTGCGTCGCGGGCCTCGCGGTCATCACCGCCGGCGCGCACCTTGATGAGGCCATGCGAAGTCAGTGCCAGGTCGATTTCCTTGAGCACGGCTTCGGTCAGGCCATTGTCGCCAATCAGGACGACGGGGCGCAGAGGGTGAGCGGCGGACCGAAGGTCGCTGCGCTCACGAGAGGTAAGTTCTAATATAGGCATGCGTGGAATTGTACGGTAATGGCCAAGAATAAATTCTCCAAAGACTGGATTCACCAGCACATCAACGATCCCTATGTGAAGCTGGCGCAACAGAAGGGCTACAGGGCCCGCGCCGCCTTCAAGCTGATCGAGATCCTGGATACCGAAAAGCTGATGCGCCGGGGCGACCTGGTGGTCGATCTGGGCTCGGCGCCCGGCAGCTGGTCCCAAGTGGCGCGCGAGCGCCTGGCGGGGCCGGGTGGGGTCGTGGACGGCCGCATCATTGCGCTCGACCTGCTGCCCATGGAGCCCGTGGCGGGCGTGGAATTCATCCAGGGCGACTTCCGCGATGATGAAGTTCTGAAACAATTGGAAGACATGGTCGGATCGCGCGCGGTGGATCTTGTTATTTCCGACATGGCCCCCAACTTGTCAGGGGTGGGTATTGCCGATTCCGCGCGCATCCAGCATGTGTGCGAGTTGGCGATGGAATTCTCCTGCGCCCACCTGAAGCCCAACGGAGTGCTGATCGTCAAGGCTTTCCACGGCAGCGGCTTTTCGCAGATCGTGGAGTCCTTCAAGCAGCGCTTCAAGCGGGTGGTCGAACGCAAGCCGAAGGCATCGCGGGACAAATCCTCCGAAACCTTTCTGGTTGCGCGCGATCTGAAGTAGCCCGGATTCGGGGCGCATCGCCCCAAGTCCGAAAAACTCACAGCCTGCCGGGACAACGACCAGAAAATTCGCGAATCAGACAAAACTTAAAGGGGCTCAGCCATCCCGGGACGCAATCTGGTCTGACAGGGTAGAATGAGCTATTGACATACTTGTGACTGTGCCATATGCGGGTGCGCGGTCGCCGGTCGGAATCGAAAGCAGGAGATCGACCTTGAATAATTCATTTTCGAAAGTCGCTGTCTGGATGGTGATAGCCCTCGTGCTGTTCACCGTCTTCAAACAGTTCGACGGACGCGCTCAGACCCAGGACGGCGTGACTTACACGCAGTTCATGGACGACGCCAAGGCGGGACGTATCCGCAAGGTCGACGTCCAGGGCGACGTGCTGTACGTCACCCCTGACGCAGGCCGTGCCTACACGCTGACTTCGCCGGGCGACCTCTGGATGGTCTCCGATCTGCTGAAGTACGGCGTCCAGGTTTCGGGCAAGCCGCGCGAAGAGCAATCGCTGCTGATGAGCATCTTCGTGTCGTGGTTCCCCATGCTGTTGCTGATCGGCGTCTGGGTCTTCTTCATGCGCCAGATGCAGGGCGGCGGCAAGGGCGGAGCATTCAGCTTCGGTAAATCGCGCGCCCGCATGCTCGACGAGAACACCAACCAGATCACCTTTGCCGACGTCGCCGGCTGCGACGAAGCCAAGGAAGACGTCCAGGAGCTGGTCGATTTCCTGCGCGACCCCAGCAAGTTCCAGAAGCTGGGCGGCCGCATTCCGCGCGGCGTGCTGATGGTCGGCTCGCCGGGTACCGGCAAGACGCTGCTGGCCAAGGCCATCGCGGGCGAAGCCAAGGTGCCGTTCTTCAGCATCTCGGGTTCCGACTTCGTTGAAATGTTCGTCGGCGTGGGCGCTGCCCGCGTGCGCGACATGTTCGAAAACGCCAAGAAGCATGCTCCCTGCATCATCTTCATCGACGAAATCGATGCGGTTGGCCGCCAGCGTGGCGCCGGCCTGGGCGGCGGCAACGATGAACGCGAACAGACGCTGAACCAGATGCTGGTGGAAATGGACGGCTTCGAGTCCGGCCAGGGCGTCATCGTCATCGCCGCGACCAACCGTCCCGACGTGCTGGATCCCGCGCTGCTGCGTCCGGGCCGCTTCGACCGTCAGGTCGTGGTGCCGCTGCCCGATATCCGCGGCCGCGAGCAGATCCTGAAGGTCCACATGCGCAAGGTCCCGCTGTCGCCCAACGTCGACGCGACCGTCCTGGCGCGCGGCACCCCGGGCTTCTCCGGCGCCGATCTGGCCAACCTGGTCAACGAAGCCGCGCTGTTCGCCGCCCGCCGCAATGGCCGCACGGTCGACATGTCCGATTTCGAAAAGGCCAAGGACAAGATCATCATGGGTGCGGAACGCCGCTCCATCGTGATGCCCGAAGAAGAGCGCAAGAACACCGCGTACCACGAGTCCGGCCACGCGATCGTCGCCCGCCTGCTGCCCAAGACCGACCCGGTCCACAAGGTCACCATCATCCCGCGCGGCCGTGCGCTGGGCGTGACCATGCAGCTGCCTGAGACCGACCGCTACAGCATGGACAAGGGCCGCCTGCTGTCCACCATCGCCGTGCTGTTCGGTGGCCGCATCGCCGAAGAAATCTTCATGGACCAGATGACGACGGGCGCCTCGAACGACTTCGAACGCGCCACCGCCATCGCCCGCGACATCGTCACGCGCTACGGCATGACCGACGAACTGGGTCCCATGGTCTACGCCGAGAACGAAGGCGAAGTGTTCCTGGGCCGCAGCGTCACCAAGACCACGCACATGTCGGAAGCCACCATGCAGAAGGTGGACACCGAGATCCGCCGCATCATCGACGAGCAGTACAGCGTTGCGCGCAAGATCCTGGAAGACAACCGCGACAAGGTCGAAGTGATGACCTCGGCGCTGCTCGAATGGGAAACCATCGACGCGGACCAGATCAACGACATCATCGAGGGCCGCCCCCCGCGTCCCCCGAAGACGCCTCAGGGCCCGTCGGATACGTCCGACACGCCGCCCACGGGCCTGGCGGCAGGTGGCAATACGGCTGCCGCTGTCTGAGGCTGCTCATCCTGAGTTATGGCAAATAACTTCCTTTGCGGGCGCTTCGAGTTTGATCTCGAGCGCCCGCTTGTCATGGGTATCGTCAACGTCACGCCGGATTCGTTTTCCGACGGAGGCCAGCACGACGATACCGATTCCGCAGTGGCGCATGCGCGCCAATTGATCGCCGAAGGCGCCCAGATCCTGGATCTGGGCGGCGAGTCCACGCGCCCCGGGGCGGATCCGGTCTCGGTGGCCGACGAACTGGCCCGGCTGCTGCCGGTGATGGAGGCGCTGCGCGATTGCGGCGTGCCCCTGTCCATCGACACCTTCAAGCCGGAAGTCATGCGCGCCGTGCTGGACGCCGGCGCTGACATGATCAACGACATTTATGGCTTCAGGCAGCCCGGCGCCGTCGAGGCGGTGGCGCATTCGCGCTGCGGGCTATGCGTGATGCACATGAAGGGCGAGCCCCGCACCATGCAGGCCGCCCCACCCGAATACTCCGACCTGATCGGTGAAATCGGGCTCTTCCTGGGGGCCCGCGCGCACAAGCTGCGCGCGGCCTGGATCGATCCTCGCCGCATCGTGCTGGACCCGGGCTTCGGCTTCGGCAAGACGGGCGACCAGAATTTCCAACTGCTGCGCCGGCTGTCCAGCTTGCGCAGCGCCGGCTATCCATTGCTGATCGGCCTGTCGCGCAAATCCATGATCGGCCAGGCTACCGGCCGGCCCGTGGGCGACAGGTTGCCCGGCAGCATCGCCGCGGCGCTTGCCTGCGTGGCGCGTGGCGCTTCCATCGTGCGTGTGCACGATGTGGCGGCCACGGTTGACGCGCTCAAGGTATGGCACGCGGCAGAACAAGGAGCAATCAGTTCATGATTCGACGCAAATATTTCGGTACCGACGGTGTCCGCGGTGAAGTCGGCGGTCCGGTGATCAACGCCGAATTCGCCCTGCGCCTGGGCTACGCGGCCGGCCGCGTGCTGGCGCGCGAGCACGCCGTGCGCGGCGGCAGCCGTCCGCAGGTCGTGATCGGCAAGGACACGCGGATTTCCGGCTACATGCTGGAGTCGGCGCTGGAAGCCGGGCTGTCGGCCGCGGGCATCGACGTGCTGCTGGCCGGCCCAGTGCCGACGCCCGCGGTGGCCTATCTGACCCGGGCGCTGCGTCTGGTGGCGGGCATCGTCATCAGCGCTTCGCACAATCCGTACCAGGACAACGGCATCAAGTTCTTCTCGGCGCAAGGCATGAAGCTGCCCGACGAGATCGAGGCCAGCATCGAAGCCGCGCTGGACGAGCCGCTGGGCTGCGTGGCCTCTGAAGCCCTGGGCCGCGCCCGCCGCATGGGCGACGCGCAGGGCCGCTACATCGAGTTCTGCAAAAGCACTTTCCCCAACGATCTGGACCTGAACGGCATGACGATCGTGGTGGACGCCGCCCACGGCGCCGCCTACAACATCGCGCCCCATGTGTTCCGTGAGCTGGGCGCCGAGGTGCACGCCATCGGCGTCAATCCGGACGGCTTCAACATCAATAAGGGCGTAGGCGCGATGCACCCTGAGTTGCTGGCCAAGGAAGTGCAGGCTCGCGGCGCCCAACTGGGCATCGCGCTGGACGGCGACGCCGACCGCCTGCAGATGGTGGACGGCGAAGGCCGCATCTATAACGGCGACGAACTCATGTATGCCATCGTCCGCGAACGCATGCAGCGCGGCAAGGTGGACGGCGTGGTCGGCACGCTGATGACCAACTTCGGCTTTGAGCGCGAAATGCAGCGCCTGGGCGTGGGCTTCGAACGCGCCAACGTCGGCGACCGCTACGTGCTGGAGCAAATGCAGGCGCGTGGCTGGCTGTATGGCGGCGAAAGCTCCGGCCACCTGCTGTGCCTGGACTGCCATTCGACGGGCGACGGCATCGTCGCCGCGCTGCAGGTCCTGACCGCGCTGCGCCGCAATTCGGTCGGGCTGGCAGAGTGGGTGAGCGATCTGCGCATGTATCCGCAGAAGATGATCAACGTGCCGTTGACTCCGGGCCAGGACTGGAAGACGCACGCCGGCCTGAGCGCCGCGCGCAAGGCGGTCGAAGCGGAGCTGGACGGCCGCGGCCGCATCCTGATCCGCGCCTCGGGCACCGAGCCGAAGCTGCGCCTGATGGTCGAGGCCGAGGACGAAGCCCTGGCCGTCTCCTGCGCCGAGAAGCTTGCGGCCAGCCTGGGATAAACGCCGGCCCCCGATTCCAAGCAAGGCCACCCGGCGCGTGACGGGTGGCCTTGTTTGTTCAAGGGCTGTATAGATTTGTAAAGTTTTGTCGATTTGGGCGGAGGATTGATTTATTCGCTCCAGACTAAACTTCATAGTCACGTAACATATTGGTCAAGTCTTTGACATACAGGGCGTCCACACTGGCTGGACTCTCTAGGAGCTTCGCGCAATGCTGGAATTAGCACGCATCAATCCGAGCCGTAATGCCGCAGAACCTTGGACCGGCGCCGCCGCCAAGGTGCTGGTGGTGGGCTTGGCGCGCACCGCTGAAGAAATCGAGCAGATTCAACGCCTGCGCTACGACGTCTTCACCGAGGACATGGGCGCGGTGTTCCCCGACGCCCAGGACGGCATCGAGCATGATCGCTTCGATCCGTTCTGCGAACATCTGATGGTCCGCGAGCTGGATACGGGCCGCGTTGTCGGCACCTACCGGATCCTGACGCCGGAAAAGGCGCGGGAGGCTGGCGGTTATTACTCGCAGTCCGAGTTCGACCTGTCCGGGCTGGGTTCCATCCAGGACGAGCTGGTCGAAGTCGGCCGCTCCTGCACGCACCCCGACTACCGTAGTGGCGGCGTCATCATGCTGCTGTGGTCGGGTCTGGCCGAATACCTGCGCCGGGGCGGCTATCAGTATGTGCTGGGCTGCGCCAGCGTCAGCCTGCGCGACGACGGCGTGACCGCCGCCGAAGTGTGGCGCACCATTTCCAAGCAACTGCCGCAAGGCGATGAGCCGCGCGTGACGCCGCTGCACCGCTATCCGGTGGAGAAGCTCAACAGCACCTTGCCGGCGCGCGTGCCGCCGCTGATCAAGGGCTATCTGAAGCTTGGCGCCAAGGTCTGTGGCGAGCCCGCCTGGGACCCGGACTTCAATGCCGCGGACTTTCCGGTGCTGCTCAAGATGGACCGCATGGACGAGCGTTATCGCCGCCACTTCGGGCTGGACCAGCCCGCCACTGCCCAGCGCTGACCATCATGCGCCGCCTGCTCCGCCGCATGAAGATCAGACTGATACGGCGAGCCACCCGGCCCTTGCGCATGGAGCTCAAGCGGCTGGATCGCGAAACCGATCTTTCGCCGTTCTAGATGACGCCGGCCCCGCAGTGCGGGGCCGGATGCAAACATTGCGGGCGCCAGGCCCGATCCTCAGAACTCCAGCAGTTCGAACGAAAATCCGACCTTGTTCCACTCGGCTTCTTCCGCGCGCAGCGTGAAGTCGCTCAGGGGATGTTGCGCCAGCCATTCGCGGTTGACCCGCACCACGATGGAGTTGTCGCGCACCGATGCCGTCAGCGGCAGCGGCTCGATTTCGTTGCGGCGGCGGAACAGCAGCACCGCCAGACGCAGGCTGAGGATGGCCTTCCATTGCGCGCGCGACCGCACCAGCGGTTCCAGCTTGGTCAGCTTGCCCTGATGGCCGAGCGCCAGCAGCGCCAGCAGTTGCTGGTCGGCGCGCGAGAAGCCCGGCATGTCGGCGTTTTCCAGCACGTAGGCGGTGTGCTTGTGGTACGCATTGTGGGCGATGGACAGGCCCACTTCATGCAGATCGGCCGCCCAGCCCAGCGCGGGGCGCAGCTCGGCGCGTTCCGGGCCGTCCGGGAACAGCGCGTCGAACAGGGTGAGCGCGGCGTGGTGCACGCGGCGCGCCTGGTTGACGTCGACGTGGTAGCGCTTCATGAACTGGCGCACCGATTCGTCGCGCTTGTCGTGCTCATCGTCGCGGCCCAGCAGGTCGTACAGCACGCCCAGGCGCAAGGCGCCGTCGCCGGTGTGCATGACGTCGATGCCCAGTTCGTCGAACAGGGCGCTCATGATGGCCAGGCCGCCCGGCAGCACGTCCGAGCGTTCGATCTTGATGCCGGGCAGTTCGGACGGAACCACGCGGCCGGAGCGGATGATGCGCTCCTTCAGCTTGTTCAGGCCGGCGCGCGTGATGCCGCGGTCCGAGAAGCGGCATTCGGTCAGGATGGCGAACAGCGCCTTGGCCGTGCCGGAAGAGCCGTAGGCCTCCTTCCAGCCCATCTTGCGGTACTGCTTGGCGATGACTTCGATCTCGCGGCGCGCGGCCAGTTCGGCCTGCTTCATCTGATGTGCGTCGACCACGCCGTCCGAGAAGAACTGGCGGCTGTAGCTGACGCAGCCCATGTAGAGCGAGGACATCAGCCCGGGCTCATGGCCCTTGCCGATGATGACTTCGGTGGAGCCGCCGCCGATGTCGATGACCAGGCGCTTGTTGGGCGAGGGGGGCAGGGTGTGGACCACGCCCGAGAAGATCAGGCGGGCCTCTTCGCGGCCGGCGATGACTTCGATGGGAAAGCCCAGCGCGGCTTCGGCGCGCGGCAGGAAGTCGCGGGTGTTGCGGGCGACGCGGAAGGTGTTGGTGGCAACGGCGCGGACCCGGTTGGGGTGGAAGCTGCGCAGGCGGTCGCCGAAGCGTTCCAGCACCGCGATGGCCCTGTCGATGGCGTTGTCGCCCAGCCGTTTTTCGGAGTCCAGGCCGGCCGCGAGCCGGACGGTTTCCTTGAGGCGGTCGATCTGATAGATCTGGGGCGTACCGTCCTGTTGAACGATGCGTCCGATGGAGAGGCGGAAGCTGTTGGACCCGAGGTCCACCGCGGCCAGAAGTTGATCCATGCGGCTCGTAATATTGGCTGAGAGGTGGGCCGATTATAGAGACCCCATGTGACAGCGCTCCCGGTTACGCTTTTTTTCTTACGGAACAGGGGCTTGCGGTGCATGGCCGCCCCGCTATATGTCCCGCTTTTAGCGTACGCTACGTTTTTGGCGTAGTGTCATGGAACCGTCACTTTTTTGCAGTAAAACTCCACGCTCTCCCTACGTATGGAATCCGGTATGCCCTCACGCCCTCCTGCCGAGCCCTTGCTTCTGAACCGCGAGCTGTCGCTGCTGAAATTCAACGAACGCGTGCTGGCGATGGCGGAGAGCCCCAAGACTCCCTTGCTGGAACGCCTGCGCTACGTGTGCATCGTCAGTTCCAACCTGGACGAGTTCTTCGAGATCCGGATTTCCAGCCTGAAGGAGCAGCAGCGCCAGTCGCCGAATCTGGTGGGGCCGGATGGCATGACGCCGGACCAGGCGTTCGAGAACGTGCAGCAGGCGGTGCACGAACTGGTCAACCGCCAGTACAACCTGCTCAATGACGAGATCCTGCCGGCCATGCATGCCGAGGGCATCTCGCTGCACCACGCGTCCGAGTGGAATCAGCAACAGCAGGAATGGGCGCGGGATGTATTCAACCGCGACGTGATGCCGCTCCTGACGCCTATCGGGCTGGATCCGGCGCATCCGTTTCCGCGCGTCTACAACAAGAGCCTGAATTTCATTGTGTCGCTGTCCGGCGCCGACGCCTTCGGCCGCCAGGCCTCGATCGCCGTGGTGCAGGCGCCGCGCGCCTTGCCGCGCCTGATCAAGATGCCGCAGGAGCTCTCCGGCCAGCCCGAGGGCTACATCCTGCTGACCTCGCTGCTGCGCGCCTTCGTGGGCGAGCTGTTCCCGGGGCTGGAGATGCTGGGCTGTTACCAGTGGCGGGTCACGCGCAACAGCGACCTGTTCGTGGACGAGGAAGAAGTCACCAACCTGCGGCACGCCTTGCAGGGCGAATTGTCGCAGCGCAACTTCGGCGCCGCGGTGCGTCTGGAAATCGACAAGCTGACGCCGGTCGAACTGGAGCACTTCCTGCAGCGCGAGTTCTCGCTCAAGGCGGAGGACACCTACCGCGTGCCCGGGCCGGTGAACCTGTCGCGCCTGATGCAGCTGTGCAATTCGGATTCGCGTCCGGACCTGCTGTTCCCGGATTACCGGGCGCCCGTGCCGGCGCCGTTCGACCGCGTCGGCGACAAGCCGGCCGAATTGTTCGAGGCCGTGGCCGAGCAGGACCGACTGCTGCACCATCCCTACCAGTCCTTCCAGCCGGTCATCGACTTCCTGACCGCCGCTGCGCTGGATCCGGACGTCATGGCGATCAAGCAGACCATCTACCGCACCGGCGAGGATTCCGAGCTGATGAAGATCCTGCTGGCCGCCGCGCGCGCCGGCAAGGAAGTGACGGTGGTGGTGGAGCTGATGGCCCGCTTCGACGAACAGACCAATATCAACTGGGCCTCCAAGCTGGAAGAGGTGGGAGCGCACGTGGTGTACGGCGTGGTGGCGCACAAGACGCACGCCAAGATGGCCGTGGTGTTGCGCCGCGAGAAAGGGCGCCTGCGCCGCTATGCCCACCTGGGCACGGGCAACTACCATCCGCGCACGGCGCGGCTGTACACCGACTTCGGCCTGCTCACCGCCGATCCGAAGCTGTGCGAGGACATGGACAAGGTGTTCGCGCAGTTGACCGGGCTGGGCGCGCGCCGTTCGCTCAAGGCGCTGATGCAGTCGCCTTTCACCATGCACGACGGCATGGTGGCGCTGATCCGCGCCGAGGCCCGGGCGGCCAAGGCCGGCAAGCGTTCGCGCATCATGGCCAAGATGAACTCGCTGCTGGAAGAGCAGATCATCGAAGAACTCTACAAGGCCGGCCAGGCCGGCGTGAAGATCGACCTGATCGTGCGCGGCGTGTGCGCGCTGCGCGCCGGCGTGCCGGGGCTGTCCGAGAACATCCGGGTGCGTTCCATCGTCGGCCGCTTCCTGGAGCATTCACGGGTCTTCTATTTCTACGCCGAGGGCGAAGAGACCGTCTACCTGTCGTCGGCCGACTGGATGGACCGCAACTTCTTCCGCCGGGTCGAGATCGCGTTCCCGATCTACGACAAGACCCTGAAGAAGCGCGTCATCGACGAAGCCTTCACCTATGCGCTGCGCGACAACCAACTGGCTTGGCAGCAGCAGGCCGACGGCGACTACGCCCGCGTCAAGAGCCGCCGCGAGCCCTTCAACGTGCACCAGTACCTGATGCAGAAGCTGGGCGTGTAACGTCCCGCCGTCCCACAGCCCCGCCGCCGTCCGGGGGGGCAGGGGCGCGGGGCGGTGTTCCAAAGCAGACCGCCGTTCCCCCGTCCGCTCTCTCATTCCCGCGCTCTCCCTCGTCTCTCGGGCTTGCCCGCGCGCCCTCGGTGCCGTTCGAGGCAGTGCGTCCCCCAATCCAGGCCGCGCGGATCCGGCTCCGCCGGTCCGCCACCGGCGCCCCTTGGGGGAGGCGCGCAGCGCCTCGGGGGGGACAACATGACTGTCACTATCCTGTCATCTTGGGCTTCTAATATTCGATGGTCGCTGAAAGACAGGCAGTTTCCAAAGCCTGCCAGACTCCTCCAACGAGCACAGAAGGAACCCTGATGTTCAAACGTGTCTTCAAACAAGTTTCCCTGGGCGTCGCGCTGAGCGCCGCCGTGTTTGCCGTCCAGGCCGCCGACGTGACCGGCGCCGGCGCATCGTTCCCGTACCCGATCTACGCCAAGTGGGCGTCCGACTACAAGGCTGCCACCAACAGCGCCGTTAACTACCAGTCCATCGGTTCGGGCGGCGGCCAGCAGCAGATCATCGCCAAGACCGTCGATTTCGGCGCCTCGGACGATCCCATGAAGGCAGCTGACCTGGAAAAGAACGGCCTGCTGCAATTCCCGGCCGTCATCGGCGGCACGGTTGCCGTGGTGAACGTCGACGGTATCGAACCCGGCAAGCTGAAGCTGTCGGGCAAGGTCCTGGCCGACATCTTCCTGGGCAAGATCAAGAAGTGGGATGACGCCGCCATTAAGGCAATGAACCCCGACCTCAAGCTGCCCTCGGCCGACATCATCGTCGTGCACCGTTCGGACGGCTCGGGCACCACCTTCGGCTGGACCAACTACCTGTCCAAGGTGTCGCCGGACTGGAAGTCGACCGTGGGCGAAGGCAAGGCCGTGAAGTGGCCCGTGGGCCAGGGCGGCAAGGGCAACGAAGGCGTTGCTGCCTACGTCGGCCAGCTGAAGAACTCGATCGGCTACGTCGAATACGCCTACGCCAAGCAGAACAAGCTGGCCTGGACGCAGTTGCAGAACAAGGACGGCAAGTTCGTCCAGCCGGAGCAGAAGGCTTTCGCCGCCGCGGCCGCCAACGCCGACTGGAAGAGCGCGCCGGGCATGGGCGTGGTCCTGACCGACGAGCCGGGCGCCGATTCCTGGCCCGTCACCGCCGCCACCTTCATCCTGATCCACAAGTCGCAAGACAAGCCGGCTCAGGGCAAGGCTGTCCTGGAATTCTTCGACTGGGCCTTCAAGAACGGCGCCAAGTCGGCTGAAGCCATGGACTACGTGCCGCTGCCGGAAGCCGTGACCAAGGAAATCCGCGCCGCCTGGGGCGAAGTCAAGGCCGCCGACGGCAAGGCCGTCTGGAAGTAATGGATGGAGCGCGGCGCGGGCCGGCAGCGATGCCAAGCCTCTGCCGCGCAACCCCTCAGCGGCCGTCCCCGGCGTTCTGCAATAGCGCAGCGGCAGGGGCGGTCCGCAGCAAGACCTTCGAAGTTCTCCCCCAAGGTTTCCTAAGGAAAGTCCATCCATGAGCGCGGTAATGGATAATAGTGTGCCGCTTCCGCCCAGCGTGGCGGACTCCGTGACTACCGGCACGCCTTCGCCTATGAAGCAAAACAAAAACGCGCTGATGGATGCGCTATTCAAGAATCTGACCCGCCTGTTCGCCTTCCTGGTGTTCATCCTGCTGGCGGCGATTCTTGTTTCCCTGATCTACGGCAGCCGCGAGTCGCTGGCCAAATACGGCCTGTCGTTCCTCTGGCTCAATGACTGGGATCCGGTCAATTCGAACTACGGCGCCGTGGTGCCCATCATCGGCACCTTGCTGACCTCGGCCATCGCCCTGATCATCGCCGTGCCCGTGTCTTTCGGCATCGCCATCTTCCTGACCGAACTGTCGCCCACCTGGCTGCGCCGCCCGCTGGGCACCGCGGTCGAAATGCTGGCCGCCATTCCGTCCATCATTTACGGCATGTGGGGCCTGTTCGTCTTCGTCCCCGTATTCCAGCAGTATGTGCAGCCCTTCATGATCGCCACGCTGGGCAGCCTGCCCGTGATCGGCGGCATCTTCGCAGGCCCGCCCTTCGGCATCGGCATCTTCACCGCCGGCCTGATCCTCTCGATCATGATCATCCCGTTCATCGCCGCCGTCATGCGCGACGTGTTCGAACTGGTGCCGGCGATGTTGAAGGAATCCGCCTACGGCCTGGGCAGCACAACCTGGGAAGTGATGTGGCGCGTGGTGCTGCCCTATACCAAGTCGGGCGTCATCGGCGGCATCATGCTGGGCCTGGGTCGCGCCCTCGGCGAGACCATGGCCGTGACCTTCGTCATCGGCAACGCCTTCAAGTGGTCCGGATCGCTGTTCTCGCCGGGCAACTCGATCGCCTCGGCGCTGGCCAACGAATTCAATGAAGCGGGCGGCATACAGAAGTCGGCGCTGCTGGAACTGGGCCTGATCCTGTTCCTGATCACGACCATCGTGCTGGCCCTGGCCAAGATGCTGCTGGTTCGCCTGTCCGCCGGCGAAGGCAAGAAAACCTGACGCGCCGCGAGCACAAGGAAAAGATCATGGCTGTATCCGTACTCAATATGCAGAACGGCACCTATCGCCGGCGTCGCGTGATCAACCGCATCATGCTGACCGTGTCGCTGGGGACGCTGATGTTCGGGCTGTTCTGGCTGTTCTGGATCATTCTGACGCTGTTGATGAAAGGCGCTCCCGCGCTGTCGTACACGCTCTTCACCGAGATCACGCCGCCGCCGGGGCAGACTGGCGGCCTGATCAACGCCATCTTCGGCAGCGTGATGATGGCTGGCGTGGGCACGCTCATCGGCACGCCCGTGGGCATTCTGGCCGGCACCTACCTGGCCGAGTACGGCCAGCGCGGCTGGCTGGCGCCCGCCACGCGCTTCCTCAACGACGTGCTGCTGTCAGCCCCGTCCATCATCATCGGTCTGTTCATCTACGCCGTGTATGTGGCCCAGGTCGGACACTACTCGGGCTGGGCCGGCGCCATCGCGCTATCCATCCTGGTGATCCCGGTCGTGGTGCGCACCACCGACAACATGCTGCTGCTGGTGCCCAACAGCCTGCGCGAAGCTGCGGCCGCGCTGGGCTGCCCCAAGTGGCGCATGATTACCCTGGTGTGCTATCGCGCCGCCAAGACCGGCATCATCACCGGCGTGCTGCTGGCCATCGCCCGGATCTCCGGCGAAACCGCGCCGCTGCTGTTCACCGCGCTGTCGAACCAGTTCATGTCCCTGAACATGAATGGCCCGATGGCCAACCTGCCGGTCGTGATCTACCAATACGCCGCCAGCCCCTTCAAGGACTGGAACAACCTGGCATGGGCCGGCGCCACGCTGATTACGCTGCTGGTGCTGGGCATCAACATCATTGCCCGCAACATGTTCCGCAAGTAAAGATCGCTTTGCCGGCGCGCTGGGCGCGCCGGAGCCAAGGGAAACCAAATGGAAAACACCGCTACCGCCGTCAAGAACAAGATCGAGGTCAAGAACCTGAACTTCTACTACGGCAAGTTCCATGCGATCCGCAATGTGAACATGTCGATCCAGGAGAAGAAGGTCACCGCCTTCATCGGCCCGTCGGGCTGCGGCAAGTCCACGCTGCTGCGCACCTTCAACCGCATGTTCGAGCTGTACCCCGGCCAGCGCGCCGAGGGCGAGATCATCCTGGACGGCGAAAACCTGCTGACGGCCAAGACCGATATCTCGCTGATCCGCGCCAAGGTCGGCATGGTGTTCCAGAAGCCCACGCCGTTCCCCATGAGCATCTACGACAACATCGCCTTCGGCGTGCGCCTGTTCGAGCGCCTGTCCAAGGGTGAAATGGACGAGCGCGTGGAATGGGCCCTGAGCAAGGCCGCGCTGTGGAACGAAGTGAAGGACAAGCTGCACCAGAGCGGCAACAGCCTGTCGGGCGGCCAGCAACAGCGCCTGTGCATCGCGCGCGGCGTGGCCATCAAGCCCGAAGTGCTGCTGCTCGATGAGCCGTGTTCGGCGCTGGACCCGATTTCGACCGCCAAGATCGAAGAGCTGATCGCCGAACTGAAGAACGACTACACCGTCGTCATCGTGACCCACAACATGCAGCAGGCCGCGCGCTGCTCGGACTACACCGCCTATATGTACCTGGGCGAGCTGATGGAATTCGGCCAGACCGACCAGATCTTCGTCAAGCCTACGCGCAAGGAAACGGAAGACTACATCACGGGCCGCTTCGGCTGATCGCCGGGATTCGACCCTACGAAAAAACGGCGCGCTTCGAAAAGCGCGCCGTTTTTTTACTGTTGCAGCAGGGCCTGCTTGGTCCGCGCTGCGGGCGCGAATAGGCTAGCCGTCCGGTATCTGGTATAGTTGCCACCCTTCGGGGCGTAGCGCAGCCTGGTAGCGCATCTGCTTTGGGAGCAGAGGGTCGTGAGTTCGAATCCCACCGCCCCGACCAATGAAAAAAGGCCGTCAGCGACATATCGCTGACGGCCTTTTGCTTTTGCGCGCAGCTATTGGCTGCCGAAAGCCACCGGCCTCAGGCCAGCCGCAACAGCCGCTGCATCATTTCAGTCAGCTTCGGCTTGACTGCGTCCTCTTCGAGGCGCAGCGGACCCGGGTCCGCCAGCATCATCAGCGAGACCGTCCCTATCAGCATCTGCATGGCGTTGCGGATCTCCGATTCGACGTCTTCGCCTGCCTTGGCGGGCATCTTGCGCGCCAGGGCAGGGACGAACACGGTATGGATGTGGCTATTCAAGACGCGCAAGGGGTGCGATTCCGGGGCATCCACCGCAAAATCCCGCAGCACCGCCCTGTACATCCCTTGGTTTTGGCGACAGGCATCGACGTAAAAAACGACAATGGCGGCGGCGATATCCGACGCGGTGCCTTCGGTCCAGACGGCGTCTTGCCAGACAAGATTGTCGGCTCGCGCTTGCGCCTCCGTAACCGCAGCCTCCAGGACTGCAGCCAGGAAAGTTTCCTTGTCCTGGAAACGTCCGTAGAACGCGCCGATGGATGTGCCTGCCAGGCGTATGACATCACCGATCAGCACCAGGTCCAGGTTTGCGTGCCGTTCTATCAATTCCCGTCCGGCCTGGATCATCTTGGCCAAGGACTCCTCGCTGCGCAGTTGCCTGGGAGGGCGAGGAGCGGGCAATGATCTTGCGGCTGCGGCAACCGTCTTCCGAGCACCGGGGGCCTGTGTCGTCTTGGTTTTTTCTTCTGGCGATGGAGGAGCCATGGCAACAACTATCCTGGTTTGAAGCAATGTGGAACATTATGCCGTAGCGGGCGGGCAGGCCATGGCAACAACAACCCAGATCTGAAGCAGAGCGCAACATTCCGCCGGGGGCGGCGGCGTGTCTCTTCAGCGATCTGATCCTGGCTGCCGCTTGCCTGCGCGGGGTGGGACGACACGTTAGTGTCGAGCCTAGGGAAACCCCGCATTGAAGGGGCAGAGGCACATCTCAATAATAGAATCAGAATTTAGATTCTTATTTAAGGTGAATTATGCCCGCAGGATGCCGAGTCGTCCACGCAGGTGTTAGCGCGCCTCGAATCGTCCCCCTCCGCAACCTTCTCGCCCGATACCATGAACCATACCGATTTCGATCTGCCCAGCGATGTCGCGAAAGCCCTGGTGAATGCTCAGGTCTATGCCAACATTGACGAACTGCATTCCACCTATTCATGGGCACGCGCCAACAACCCGTTGGGGCGCGCCGTCAACGAAGGCTTCGATCCTTTCTGGGTGGTGACCAAGCACGCGGACGTGGCTGCCATCTCGCGTGATAGCCAGATTTTCCGCAATGGCGACTATGCCACCATCAGCGCCCCCAAGGCCATGATCGACCACCTCAAGGCCGTGACCGGCAGCTATAACGGCGGCATCAAGACGCTGGTCCATGTGGACGGAGACGAACACAAGGGGCTGCGGACGTTGACGCAGGCATGGTTCATGCCGAACAGCATACTCAAACTGGACGAGCGGATCCGCGACCTGGCGTGCCGCACGGTAGACAAGCTGGCGGCGGCAGAGGGCGAGGTCATCGACTTCGCCACGCAGATCGCACTGCACTATCCGCTGCACGTCATCATGGACATTCTGGGGGTGCCGGCCGAGGACGAGGCCAGGATGCTGCTGCTGACGCAGGAATTGTTTGGCACCGAAGACCCCGAATTCAAACGCGAAGGGAAGGACGCGGGCGGCAACGATGATGCGCTGGCGCAGAATGTTCTGGCGATCGTGGCCGATTTTCGCGCCTACTTCGAAAAGGTCACCGCCGATCGGCGCGTAAATCCACGCAATGATGTGGCGACGCTGCTCGCGAACGCGGTCATAGACGGCGTGCCCCTCAGCGAGGACAGCCGCTTGGGATACTACGTCATCATCGCCACGGCGGGGCACGACACGACCTCGTCGTCGACAGCCGTCGCCATGTGGGCGCTCAGCCAATATCCCGAGTTGTTGCCGCGGCTTCAAGCCAACCCGGGCCTGATCCCGCAGTTCATCGACGAAGCGGTGCGCCTGGCGTCCCCGGTGCGGCACTTCATGCGCACAGCCGCTGCGGACACTGAAATCCGCGGTCGTCGGATTCACAAGGGCGACTGGCTGATGCTCTGCTACGGCTCCGCCAATCGAGACGAAGACGTCTTCGAGAACCCCTTTGAATTCAACATCGACCGCAAGCCGAATCGTCATCTGTCATTCGGCTTGGGGGCGCATATCTGTCTGGGGCAACACCTGGCAAAGATGGAGATGCGCATCCTGTTTGAAGAGATGATTCCAAGGCTGCAGCGAGTTGAACTCGCAGGTGATATGGCCATGAGCGCCTCGTGCTTCGTCGGCGGCCCCAAGCATTTGCCGGTCCGATGCTTCATGAACTAGCGGTTCTTCATCTCCTTCCGTAGAGCATTCTCGATGCAATCCCAAGTAACGAGCACGGTGCGCGTCGCGCACCGGCGTCAGGAAACCGACGACATCATCAGTCTGGAGCTGGAAGCGTTGGACGGCGGCGCCTTGCCGCCTTTCGAAGCGGGAGCGCATATCGATGTACATGTCGCTCCCGGCATAGTCCGGCAGTATTCGCTGTGCAACGCCTCGTCGGAACGTCATTGCTATGTGATCGGCATCTTGAGGGATCCCCAGTCGCGCGGCGGTTCGGTGGCGATCCACGAACGCTTGCAACCCGGATCCGTGGTCGAGGTCAGTGCGCCGCGCAATCACTTCCCGCTGAAGCCGCAGGCTAAAAGCGTATTGATTGCGGGCGGAATCGGCATTACGCCCATGCTGTGCATGGCAGAAACGCTGCATGCGGCGGGTACCGCGTTTTCCTTGCACTACTGCGCCCGCGATCAGGGGAGGGCGGCTTTCCTGGACCGCATCGCCCAGTCTCCCTTCAGCGAAAACGTCGTCTTTCATTACGACGACAAGGCCGACGAGCAGAAGCTGCATCCGGATGAGCTGTTTTCCCAAGTGGGACCGGAAGAAGAGATCTACGTCTGCGGCCCCGCCGGCTTCATCGATTGGGTCTGCCAGGCGGCGGATCAGGCAGGCGTTCCGAAGCATCGCGTGCGCTACGAGCACTTCAGCGCCAAGCCCGTGGATACCTCTCAGGACGGCGCCTTCGACGTAAGGATCGCGAGTTCCGGCCAGCTCTTTCATATCCCCGCGGATCAATCCGTGGCCGACGTGCTGCTGGCAGCGGGCGTGGATATCTATACCTCCTGCGGGGAGGGGTCCTGCGGCTCCTGCGTCATGCGTCTGGTGGAAGGGGAAGCCGATCATCGCGACGTATTCCTTACCGACGAAGAGCATGCCAGCGGCAACCAGTTCACCCCGTGCTGCTCGCGCGCGAAATCGCCGCTGCTTGTGCTTGATCTCTGATTTTTCGTCGCGGCCCTCGGCACCGAGGTCCGTCAGCCAACGCGCGGCCGCTGGAAGTTCGCCTGGCCCGCAACCTTGAGGTCCGAATCATCATGGGCAATCCCATTGAGTTCAGCATGACCATAGATGGAAAGGCCGTTTTTGGGGCCACGCGCCTCGACGTGCTGGATCCGGCCACCGAGAACATCGTGGCCCGCGTGCCCGATGCCACGCCGCAGCAGCTGGATGAGGCCGTGGCCAGTGCACGGCGTGCGGCACCGGCCTGGGCCGGGTTGCCTTTGGAGGCGCGGCGAAAGCTGGTCGCCCGTGTGGGCGAGGTCATCATGTCCAACCAGGAAGCGTTGGCGCAGTTGTTGACCCAAGAGCAGGGCAAGCCGCTTGCCGCGGCGCGCCAGGAACTGATGGCGGCCGCATACTGGTGCACGGAGACCGCCGGGCTGGATCTTCCCGCCGATGTGAGCAGCGAGACGCCGGAGGAACTGGTCAGGGTGTTGCGCGTGCCGGTAGGGGTGGTGGGCGGCATCGTACCTTGGAACTTCCCGCTGGTACTGGCAATCTGGAAGGTGGCGCCTGCCCTGGTCACGGGCAACACCATGGTGCTGAAGCCCTCGCCATACACGCCGCTGACGACATTGAAGCTGGGCGAATTGCTGCGCGACGTACTGCCTCCGGGGGTGCTCAACGTCATCAGCGGGTCCGACGCGTTGGGTCCGCTGATGTCCGGGCATCCGGGCATCGACAAGATCAGTTTTACCGGGTCGACCCAGACTGGCCGTGCGGTGATGGCCTCCGCCGCCGGCAATCTGAAGCGGCTGACGCTCGAGCTGGGCGGAAACGACGCGGCCATCGTCATGCCAGACGCCGACATCGACGCGATTGCGCCCATCATCTTTTGGGGAGCCTTCACCAATAGCGCCCAGTACTGCCTCGCCATCAAACGCTTGTACATCCACGAAGATGTCTACGACCGGATGGCCCAGGCGCTGGCCAGACTGGCTCGCGAAACCAAGGTCGGACCCGGCAATGCAGAGGGGGTCGAACTCGGCCCCGTGCAGAACCGCCGCCAGTTCGAGCGGCTCAAAAACCTGCTTGAGGACACGCGCAGCCAGGGATATCGCATGCTGGCGGGCGGCGCCCTGCCCGAAGGGAAGGGCTACTTTTTTCCGGTCACGTTGGTGGACAACCCTCCCGATACCGCGCGCGTGGTGCGCGAGGAGCCCTTTGGTCCGATCCTGCCGCTGCTCAAGTTCCGCAATGAGGAAGAAGTCATTGCGCGGGCCAACGATAGCGAATATGGCTTGGGCGGGTCGGTGTGGGGCGCAGACCAGGCGGCGGCCACGAGAGTTGCGCTTCGATTGAACACCGGCACGGTCTGGGTCAATCAGATCCACACGCTCAAACCCGGCAAGCCCATGGCCGGGCACAAGCAATCGGGCGTAGGCATCGAGAACGGCGCCGAAGGTTTGCTGGAGTACACGGTGCTGCGGACGGTGTCATCGAAGCGGCCGCACTGAACGCGTGGCGGCATGTGGCCTTTCAGTGCGCCGGTTGGCGCAAACCACGGCAAGTCGCGTCGCATCCAGGTCATGCCGGATGGCGCGGCTTCCATACATGACGGCAATCCAGGAAGAGAACGATGAGTGATTACATCTCAGGCAAGACCATAGTCATCACCGGCGCGGGCGGGGGCTTCGGGCGTCTTGTCGCGCAGAAGGCCGCTGCGCGCGGAGCGCTGGTGACGTGCGGCGACGTCAACGTCGCGGCGGCGGAAGAAACCGTGGCGGGCATCGTCGCGGCTGGCGGCCGGGCGCAGGCCCTGGCCGCGGATGTCCGCATCCTGGATGACCTGAAACGCCTCGTCGACGCCAGTGTGCAGAAATATGGCTCGATCGAAGTGATGCTCAACAACGCAGGCATCATGCCGCTGGCTTTTATCGCCGACCATGCCCTCGCCTACGACGCCTGGATGCGCTGCATCGACATCAATATGAAGGGCGTCCTCAACGGCATGATTGCGGCCCATGATCAGATGATTTCCCAGGGGCGCGGCCACCTGGTCAACATCTCGTCCATATACGGGAATTTTCCGGTGGTGGGCGCGGCAATCTACGGCGCCACCAAGGCGGCAGTCAATTTCATGTCGGAAGCCGTGCGTATGGAAGCGCGCGGGAAGATCAAGGTGACGACCATCAAACCGACAGGCGTGCCTAGCACCGGGCTCGGCGGGTCCGTTGTCAATCAGGCCGCCGCCGTCGGCATAGTCGGGGCCAACATGGAACAGTTCGTGACCATGGTCAAGGGCTTGCAGGAAGGTTCCCTGCCCTCCGATCTGCGCGATCCGGAGAACATATCGCATGTGCCTCTGGAGCCCGGATCCATCGCCGATGCGGTACTTCTGGCCATCGATCAGCCCTGGGGAGTCTCGGTCAGCGACATGACGGTACGCGCTTCGGCGGATTGTTTTGTCCTCTGATGGGCGAGTTGGCTCCAGGCGGGGGCAATGCCCTAGCCACGGACATCCGCCATCCCGCCGGCACGGGATGGCGGATGTGGGGGAACGCCAGCTGTAGACCCGTGTTGGGCAGATTCAGCCTTCTTATATGTTCGTACAAATAGATGTTGGAAAATTCTCAGGCATAAAACTCTCCAGCAAAATTTGCTAGTAATTTAGTCACTATCGTAATCCCTAGCGGCTGAATTCTTGTTTTAACGTAATATGTACGTACCTAGTTCTAAGAAAAGACCTGGGTGCAGACGGATGCGTATCCGTCAGGGCATGTACGAAAAGACCAGACGCGCTACAGCGTCGGCACGGAGGTGACAACATGGGCTGGTCAAGACTTGCATCGCGCGCTTTGTTATCGGCGTGCGCGCTATGGACGGGCGCCGCGTGCGCGGAGTATCCCGAGAAAGCGGTGCGGATGTTGGTGGGGTTTCCCGCCGGGCAGACTACCGACGTGATTGCGCGCATGCTGGCGCAGCAGTTGACGGGCGACCTGGGACAGGCGTTCTTCGTCGAGAACAAGCCTGGGGTGGGGGCGGGGCTGGCCGCAGAGGAAGTGGCGCGATCGCGGCCGGACGGCTACACGCTGCTTGCCACGTCCAGCGGCCCGCTGGCGGTCAATGGCTGGATCTACAAGAACCTGCGCTATGACAGCAAGACGGATTTCCAGCCCCTGGCGATGATAGGCATCTTCCCGCTGGTGCTGGTCGTCCATCCCGAGTCCCGTTTCAAGAGCCTTGCCGATCTGGTCGAATACGCCAGGAAGCATCCCGGCGCGATCAACTACGCATCGGGCGGCAATGGCGTGACCAATCATCTGGTGATGGAAATGTTCCAGCAGCGCGCCGGGGTGAAGCTGAACCACATTCCCTACAAGGGTGGCGTGGCGGCCATGACCGATGTGGTGGGTGGGCAGGTGGATGTCATGTTCGAGGTCGCGTCGATTGCCGAACCGCTGGTGCGCAGCGGGAAGTTGAAGGCGCTGGCCGTGGCGAGCGAGCAGCGTGTCGCCACGCTGGCATCGGTGCCGACCATCGCCGAATCGGGATATGCCGGGTTCCGCGGCGATCCCTGGATAGGCGTGGTGGGACCGAAGGACATGCCGCAGTCCGTCGTCGACAGGCTGGCCGGCGAAATCACCCGCATTGCCCAGGCGCCGCAATGGACCAAGCGCATGGCCGAACTGGGCGCCATTCCGCAGGTGATGGGGCCGGCGCAATTCAGCACTTTTATCGGCGCCGAGGTCGAGCGCTGGGGCGAGGCGGTGAAGGCGGCCAATGCCAAGGCGGAATGACGCTGGCGTCCAGCGGGACGGGCGGCGGCAGGTGGCGATACTGGCTTGCACGCTGGCGATTCAGGCCGTCAGCACCGCCGGCGCGCTGGCGTTCGCCGTACTGGCTCCGTTGATTCCCGGTGCGCGCACCGCGGAGGTGGGCCTGTTCCTCGCCGTGGTCTATGGCGGGGCGATGATGAGCAGTGCATTGAGTAGTGTGCTGGTCGGAGGGCTGGGTGCAGTGCGCGTATCGCAATTGGCCCTGGCGCTCCAGGCCGTGGGCCTGGCGTTGCTGACGGTCGAGGCGCCGTTTGCGCAGCACGCCGCCGCGCTGCTGTGTGGCCTGGGTTACGGCATCATCACACCCGCCAGTTCGCACATTCTTGCGCGCACGACGGCGCAAGATCGGATGTACACGGTTTTTTCGCTGAAGCAGACCGGAGTGCCGCTGGGAGGCCTGCTGGCCGGGGCCATTCTGCCGGCGCTGGCGGCATTGTCGTCGTGGCGCATGGCTTTGCTTTTCCTGGCGGGGACGGCCTGCATGGTCGCCCTCGTCTCCAGCTGGCTGCGCGCGCAATTAGACGAGCCGGCGGTGCCGCGCGCTGGCGGGGCGGGGCAGTGGCGCAGGCCGGTGATGGACGTATTGCAGCGCCCGCAGCTGCGCACCATGGCGGGCATTTCATTGTTGTTTTCCGCGTGCCAGCTTTCGGTCAGCGGCTACCTGATGGTGTTCCTGCAGCGGGATCTGCAACTGGATGTCGCGCGCGCCGTGTTGGTCTACGCGGTAGCCCAGGGCGCGGGCATTGTGGGACGCGTGGCATGGGGGAGGATCGCCGATCGGACGCGTTCACCGCGTGGCGTGCTGATGCTGATCGCAGTGCTGATGGCGGGCTGCGCCCTGGGGCTGGCGTTCACGCCTGTGCAATCCAGCCTGCTCGTGCTGTGTCTGCTGGCAGCGATGCTGGGCGCGACGGCGATCGGTTGGAATGGCGTATTCCTTGGCGAACTGGCGCGTCTCGCTCCGGCCGGCAAGGTGGCGTCGGTGACCGGCGGGACGATGTTCTTCACGTACATCGGTGTCGTGATAGGTCCGCCGGCGTTCGGCTTCATGGCGGAGCGCTCCAGCCTGGGCGTGGCATATGGGGCGCTGGCCGTCCTGCCGCTGATGGCGCTGTTTCTGCTTGGTTCGAGGTCCGGCTGGCGCGCGGCTTGAGCGGCCGCAGCCTACGGATTGAGGCTGGGCTTGAGGCTGCGCTTGAGCTGGAACGCCACGGTTACCCGGTCGGCCGGGTAGGTGGTGTCGGTGATTTCGAGGATTCTTCCGGTCGCGTCCTTGTAGTGCCGGATGAGACGCAGGCCGGCGCTGCCGGCCTGGACCCGCAGGCGCTCAGCCAGCGGGGCTTCGATCAGGGTGGCGGTGACCATCTGCCGGATCTCGTCGATGACGACCGCGTACTCGCGCTCGATCAGCGAACTGACCAGGGTCTGGGGCTGGAGCCGGATCGTGTCGACCAGGCCGGCCAGCGTGGCGTCGATATAGATGTCCGCCTGCGCTACCGGCGCGCCGGCCCGGCGCACGTCTTCGCGCGTTCCGCTGAGCAGGACCCAGGAACTGCCCACGGGCGCCTCCAGGCGCCGCGCCTTGTTGCGGTCCAGGGTGACGTGGCGCACGTCTTCGATGGCACGCACTTCCGTGGCCGCGACGCGTATCAGGTCTTCGGGCGTGCCGAACGATTGTACGAAGGCCGTGTCCGGGTTCGCGCTTTCGACCAGGGTACCCACTGCCTTCTTGCGCGAGATATAGCCCAGGTCTTCCAGCTTCTTCAGCGATGCGCGCACCGTATGCCGGCTGACGCCATACTGGTCCGCCAGCTCGTGTTCCGTGGGCAGCAGACTGCCGACCACGTGCCGGCCTTCCTGGATGTCGCGCAACAGCGTATTGGCCAGTTCCACATAACGAGGCTGGCCGCCAGCGGATGCGGTCGGGGTGTTCTTTCGGGTGGCGGTCATGAGGTGCCTGGAAGGGGGGAGCGTGGGCTTCGGGAGCATTGTAAGGCCCCGCCTTCCTGCGGACTTCGGACCGCCCGCGGATCAATCGGCGAAGAAGCGGCGTTGCGCCTCGGGCGGCAGCGTCATGCCGGTAATCCTGGCCTTGCGCAGGACTTCCCAGAAGTAGCGGTAAGTGGCGCGGTCGTGGAGTTCGCCTTCATACTGGATCGGGCCCCAGTCATTGTCCTGGGCGGCCAGCAGAATATTGGCGGCATCCTCGACTTCCGAGAATTCGGGCTGCATCGCCTGCACAATGGGTTGGATCTGCGCGGGATAGATGCTCCACATGCGCAGGAAGCCGAACTGCCGGCGAGCGCGCCCGGCGTCGTCGGCGATGATGCCGGGATCCTTGAGATTCAGGCATACGTTGTGGGCTGGGACGACGCCATGGGCCAGCGCCGCGGCCACCACCTCGGCCTTGGCGCGCACCAGCAGCGCGTGTTCGAACTGACCCGGGCTGCGCATGGCGCTGGCCGCGATGGCGCCATGGTGGCCGCTGACGAAATCCATCAGGCCGAAATCCAGCACCTCGACGGTAGGCAGGGCGGCGATCGGGAAGGCATCGCGCAGGGCGCCGTGGGTCTCCACCAGGACGTGGGCGGGGATCTGTCTTTCCAGGCCGGCCTTGCGCGCGGTCTCGCCGATATAGCCGATGACCTCGGCCGCCTGCTGCCAGCTGGTGGCCTTGGGGATGGTGATGTAGGCGACGCGTCCGCCTGCCTGGCTCACGATGATGTCCACGTCCTGGCGCCAGGCGGGATGGGACGGATCATGGATGCGCGCGCCGGCCCGGTCAAACTTGTTGCGCGCCGAGTTGATCATGCCTGCCACCATCTCGGCATGAACGCGTTCCTGGCCGGCCGCGGCGCCGTCCTCGCAATCGCAGGTGATGTCGAAGACCGGGCCATACTCGGCCTGCAGGTCCATGGCCTTGCCGATCAGCTTTTCGCTGCCGGCGAAATGTTCGCAGACAGGCAGCACAGGGAAGGGGCTTTCGCCGGCGAAGAGCGCATCGCGGGGATGGATGGCAGTAGTCATGTCGGTGCTCGCAAGGGATGTGGTTGAAGGCGGGTTCGCCCGGGCCGGTCAGACTCGGCGCCTGGGCATGGCGATGGTGTAGTCGATGTCCAGCACGACTTGCGCCGGATGGCTGGGCCGGCCGACGCCGGGATCGGGAAAGGCGATGGATGCGGCGCCGGCGTTCTTGATGCCGATGGTGCGCAGGCGCAGGGCGCCCATGTGGGCCTGTCCCAGGTCGATGCGTTGCAACACTGTGGTGGCGCAGGCGATGGTGTCGCCCGCGTAGGTGGGGTTCACGTGGCTGCCGCCATTGATGGCCAGGATGGAAAGGCCGTTTTCCAGTCCGTCGTAGGACAGGGCGCGGCATAGCGACATGACATGCCCGCCATAGACCAGCCGTTGGCCGCCTTGCGCGCTCATCGCGTAGCCGTCGAAGTGTGCCCGAGCGGTGTTCTGGTAGAGGCGCGTGGCGATGCTGTGATCGCTGTCATTGATGGTCATTGCGCCAGGGTGGTCGATGCGTTGGCCCTCGTCGTAGTCTTCCCAGAGTTCCTCGGCGGCCGTCACTTCGGTAATGCGCAGGGCTTGCGGCGTGTATCCGTGCTGCCTCAGCTGCGCGGCGCCGATGGCCGCCTGCATTGAGGGCACCAGGGGTTCGGGGCATGCGGCCTGCGGGTCCCTCTTGTGCACCATGACCCAGCGCACCCATTGCAGGATCTGCTGGTGGCGCTGGTTGCTTGCGGTTGAACGCACATAGACGACGCCTGTCTTGCGGCTGGAGTTTTCCTTCAAGCCGATGATCTCGGACTCGACGGCGAGGGTATCGCCCGGGTACATGGGCGCGATGAACTGCACTTCCGCGTAGCCCAGGTTTGCCGCCGCGTTCAATGAAATGTCCGGCACGGTCTTGCCGAAGGCGGTGTTGAACACCAGCAGATCCTCGAGAGGCCAGTTGCCGCAACCCAGCAGCTCGGCATTGCTGTGGGCGGTGTGCAGCGCGCTGCGGCTGCCGGTGAGTCCGATATAGAGGCTGCGGTCGCCGTCGGTGAGGGTGCGCGGCGTGGCGTGGCGGATCTTCATGCCCAGCCGGAAGTCCTCGAAGAAATTGCCCCTGCGGTCATTGCTCAGTCCCATCTGCCCATTCTCCCGTCCGGGGTGCGCGGCGCCAGTCTGGCTGCGTTGCTGGTTAATGTTCGTACATATTGCATATCAAAAACCTCCATGTCAAATCCTGGAAAGCAAGAAGAACAAGCCTATAAGGCGAATTTTATTTTTCAAAAAGGGTTGCACAGCAGCTTTCCCGCAAATAATATGTACGTACATTACGAGTGTCAATTTTTGGGCGAGGACGAGAATGCAGGCACAAAGCGAAGAGCGGCGCATGATCCAGGAGGCCGCGCGCCAATTCACGATGGAACGCGTGCTTCCCGTGGCCAATCGACTGGACCCGGAGAAAGGGAAGATCCCTCGCGAACTGATCGATGAAATGGCCGAGCTAGGCTTTTTCGGCATCCTGATTCCCGAGGAGTACGGCGGGTTGGGGTTGGGCGCCTACGAGTACTGTCTGGTGGCGGAGCAACTGTCGCGCGGATGGATGAGCGTGGGCAGCCTGATCGCGCGCGGCAACGGGCTGATCGGCGCGCTCAAGGGCCTGACGCCACAGAAGAAGGCGGAGTACCTGCCACGCATGGCGCGCGGCGAATTCCTAGGCGCTTTCTCCCTGTCCGAGCCCAACGCCGGTTCGGATGTGGCCAACATCTCCTGCCGCGCGGTGCGCGACGGCGACGACTGGCTGATCACGGGCAGCAAATACTGGTGCACGTTCGCCGACGATGCGGACTTCATTCTGGTGATCTGCCGCAGCGACCCCGTGGTCGATCCGCAGGCGCGCCACAAAGGGCTGTCCGCGTTCATGATCGAAAAGCCGCGCGGCGAACTGCCGGAGGGCGTGCAGGGCAGCGTCATCCCCAAGATCGGATATCACGGCTGGACGACGTGGGAGCTCGCATTCGACAACTGCCGCGTGCCGCATTCGGCGATGGTGGGCGACGAGGGCAAGGCGTTCTATCTGGCCTGCGCCGGCCTGGAAACCGCGCGTGCGCACACCGCGGCGCGTTCCATCGGCCTGGCGCAGGGCAGCCTGGAGGATTCGATCCAGTACGCCAAGCAGCGGGCGCAATTCGGCAGGCCGATTGCGGACTTCCAGGCCATCCGCTTCAAGATCGCCGATATGGCGACGCAGATCGAGGCCTCCCGCGCCTTGCTCTACGCCGTGTGCGAGAAGATCGATCGCGGCGTGCGCACGGACACCGAGGCGTCCATGGTCAAACTGCTGGCCAGCGAAATGAGCGAACGGGTGACCAGCGAAGGCCTGCAGGTCCACGGCGGCGCCGGCTACACCACGCATTGCGCCGCGGAGCGCTATTGGCGCGATGCGCGCCTGACAAAGATCTTCGAGGGCACTTCTGAAATCCAGATGCGCATCATCTCCGATGCGCTGCTAGGCAAGGTGCAGGCATGAGCCGGACGTTCCCCCAGGACTCCACGGGAGCGGCGGGCGCGCTCGCCGGATTGCGGGTGATCGATCTCACACAGATGCTGGCAGGACCTTTCTGCACACAGATATTGGCCGACCATGGCGCCGACGTCATCAAGGTGGAAGGCATGGGCGGCGACGGAACCCGGGTGACCGGACCGTTCCTGGCCGAGGATGCGACCCGGGACTACGGCGGGTACTTTCAGAGCATCAACCGCAACAAGCGTTCCATTGCCATCGATCTGAAGAGCGAAGCCGGCAGGGATATCCTGCGCCAGCTGATCGATGGCGCGGACATCGTCATCGAGAACTTCCGCGCGGGTGTGATGGAGCGGCTGGGGCTCGCGTATGAAACGCTGCGGCAGACCAATCCCCGACTGATATACGGCACGGTGCGCGGCTTTGGCGATCCGCGCAGCGGAGCGAGTCCCTATGCGCATTGGCCGGCCTATGACGTGGTTTCGCAAGCGATGGGCGGAATGATGGGCATCACCGGGCCGAATGCCGAAACGCCGACAAAAGTAGGGCCAGGCGTGGGCGACACGGTGCCGGCGCTGATGCTGTGCGTGGGCGTGCTGGCGGCGGTCCGCCATGTGCAACGGACTGGCCGGGGGCAGTTCGTCGATGTGGCCATGACCGACGCCGTGCTGGCCATGTGCGAACGCATCGTCTATCAATACTCCTATACCGGCCAGGCGCCCAAGGCGGAGGGGAACCGGCATCCCTTGCTGTGTCCGTTCGGCTTGTTCCGGTCGTTGGACGGCCATGTGTCGATTGCCTGCGCGACGGATGCGTTCTGGGAGACGCTGGCCGGCCTCATCGGCCGCCCG
This sequence comes from Achromobacter xylosoxidans A8, assembly GCF_000165835.1. Taxonomy (NCBI): domain Bacteria; kingdom Pseudomonadati; phylum Pseudomonadota; class Betaproteobacteria; order Burkholderiales; family Alcaligenaceae; genus Achromobacter; species Achromobacter xylosoxidans. The sequence goes on along the minus strand of NC_014640.1, from coordinate 5,318,154 downwards.
GACATGGCCAAGGATCCGGCGTTCGCCACCAACGCGGCGCGCGTGCGGAATCAGCAGCAGGTCATCGATGCGGTGGAGGCATACACCGCCGTGCGCACCAAGGACGAGATCGGCGCGGCGCTGGGCGGGAAAGTGCCATTCGGGCCGGTCTACACCGCTGCGGAGATATTCCAGGATGAGCACTATGCGCGTCGGGAGATGCTGGTGGAGGTGGAGCAGCCTGGCGCCTGCCGCCCGGTAAGCATCGTAGGGGTTCCGGTCAAGCTGAGCGAGTCGCCGGGCGCGGTGCGCCGCCGCGCGCCGCTGCTGGGCGAGCATACGGACGAAATCCTGCAGGCAGCCGGCTACGACGAGGACGCCGTGGCGCGGTTGCGCGCGGCGCAGGCGGTTCGTTGATGCGCCTGCATCGAGATGAAGGATTCAAGCCATGGGAGATTGCCCGATGAAAATACTGGTACCTGTCAAGCGCGTCGTTGACTACAACGTCAAGGTGCGCGTCAAGTCTGATCAAACCGGCGTGGATATCGCCAATGTGAAGATGTCCATGAACCCCTTTGACGAGATTGCCGTCGAGGAAGCGACCCGCCTGAAGGAGAAGGGCGCGGTGGCCGAGGTCGTGGCGGTTTCTTGCGGCGTTGCGCAATGCCAGGAAACGCTGCGCACGGCCATGGCCATCGGCGCCGACCGCGGCGTGCTGGTCCAGACCGATGCCGAGCTGCAGCCGCTGGCCGTGGCCAAGCTGTTGAAGGCGCTGGTCGACAAGGAACAGCCGCAGCTGGTGATCCTGGGCAAGCAAGCCATCGACGACGACGCCAACCAGACCGGCCAGATGCTGGCCGCGCTGCTGGACTGGCCGCAAGCCACGTTCGCCAGCAAGGTCGAGCTGGCCGACGGCAAGGTCATGGTCACGCGCGAAGTCGACGGCGGCCTGGAAACGCTGACCTTGAAGCTGCCGGCCATCGTCACCACCGACCTGCGCCTGAACGAGCCGCGCTACGTCACGCTGCCCAACATCATGAAGGCCAAGAAGAAGCAACTGGACACCGTCACGCCTGAAGAACTGGGTGTGGACGCCGCGCCGCGCCTGAAGACGCTGAAGGTCAGCGAGCCGCCCGCCCGCAAGGCCGGCATCAAGGTGTCCGATGTCGCGGCCCTGGTGGACAAACTCAAGAACGAAGCGAAGGTGGTCTGAACATGACGACGCTGGTTATTGCCGAACACGATAACGCCCAGCTCAAGGGCGCAACCCTGAACGCCGTCGCCGCCGCCGCCAAGATCGGAGGCGACGTGCACGTGCTGGTCGCCGGCGCCAACGCGCGCGCCGTGGCCGACCAGGCCGCTGCCGCCGCAGGCGTCTCCAAGGTCCTGCTGGCCGACGCGCCGCAACTGGCCGACGGCCTGGCCGAGAACGTCGCCGCCCAGGTGCTGGCGGTGGCCTCGGGCTACAGCCACATCCTGTTCCCGGCGACCGCCTCGGGCAAGAACGTGGCCCCGCGCGTGGCTGCCAAGCTGGACGTGGCGCAGATCTCCGACATCATCGGCGTGGAATCGGCCGACACCTTCCAGCGCCCGATCTACGCCGGCAACGCGATTGCCACGGTGCAGTCGGCCGACGCCGTCAAGGTCATCACCGTGCGCACCACCGGCTTTGACGCCGTGGCCGCGCAAGGCGGTTCCGCCGCGGTGGAAGAAATCGCCGCCGTCGCCGATTCGGGGCTGTCCACCTTCGTGGGCCGCGAAGTCGCCAAGAGCGACCGTCCGGAACTGGCCGGCGCGCGCGTCGTCGTCTCCGGCGGCCGCGGCCTGGGCAGCGCCGAGAACTTCAAGATCCTGGATCCGCTGGCCGACAAGCTGGGCGCCGCACTCGGCGCCTCGCGCGCCGCGGTCGACGCAGGCTATGCGCCTAACGACTGGCAAGTCGGTCAGACCGGCAAGATCGTCGCGCCGCAGCTGTATGTGGCGGTTGGTATCTCGGGCGCCATCCAGCATCTGGCCGGCATGAAGGATTCGAAGGTCATCGTGGCCATCAACAAGGATCCGGAAGCGCCGATCTTCGGTGTGGCCGATTATGGCCTGGTGGGCGATCTGTTCCAGGTCGTGCCTGAACTGACCGGCGCGCTGTAACCGCCGGAATCCCGGCGCATCCTGGTCCCGGTCGTCGATGGCGCCGCGGCGGCGGGGAGCCTTTCCCCGCGTCGCCCGGCCTCGCGTTCACTGCGTGCGGGCATCGCCGCCTTTGGCCAGGATGGCCGTCATGTCTTGCTCGTAGCGATAGCCGTCGCGCAGGCTCATGTCCTCTATCGTGTTGAGCGTGTGCTTGGCCAGCCGTGTCGCGGCTGGTCGCTTCGACGCGATGCGGGAGGCCAGCTCGCGCGCTGCGGGCAGCAGGTCCTCGGCTGCCACACAGGCTTCCACGATGCCCAGGCGATACAACTCGGCGCCCGGAATGCGCTCGCCGGTAAGCATCATGCGCCGCGTGCGCGAATGCCCGAACAGTCGCATCGCGTGCCGTCCGCCACCCATGGCGCCGACGTCGATCTCGGGCAGGCCCAGGAGCGCTTTTTCCGAGGCGATCAGGATGTCGCACGATGCGGCGATGGCCAGGCCGGCGCCCAGTGCGGGGCCGTTGATGGCGGCGATGACCGGCTTGGCGCATTCCCGTATGGAGTGGAAGCACTCGCGCGTGCGCCGCGAATGCATGGTCAGGCCGCCCAGGCCGGCCGTGTTCTCGGCGCGCTGCTTGAGGTCGGCGCCCGCGCAGAAGATCTTGCCCGCGCCGGTCAGCACCACGACATGCACCTCGTCGAGGTCGGAGAGCTGGTCCATGGCCGTGGTCAGCTCATCATTGAGCTTGCGGCTGAGCGCGTTGACCGGAGGATTGTTCAAGGACAGCGTCGCAACGTGGTCCTGGATGTGCAGCTGCAATTGGGAGAATTGGTCCATCGGGAATGGTCCTGATTGGTTGCGCATTATGATATGAGGCGCCCGCGACTTCCCTGCGGGCAGGTTTAGGAAACTTCAAATGGCTACCCTGATTCCGGCAACGAGCCGTACGTTGGCCGCCTTCGAGATATTTGCGCGCGAACAGCGCGAGTTGTCCAATTCGGAGATGGCGCGCCTGCTTTCCTTGCCCGACAGCAGTTGCTCGGATTTGCTCGGCACGATGCATGCGCTGGGCTACCTGATGCGCACGCCCCGCACGCGCCGCTTCTATCCCACCGCGCGGCTGTATGAGATCGCGCGCCAGATCGCGGAAAACGATCCCTTGGCCAAGTCGGCCAAGGAAGCCGTGCAGCAACTGGTCGAGAAAACCAACGAAAGCGCTTTTGTCGGCATGCTGGACCGCTCCGCCGTCAAGGTGGTGGCGGTGCTGCCTTGCCGGCGGCCGTTGCGCTACATCATGGAAGTCGGCGATCGCGCGGCGTTGCACGCCTCGGCCATAGGCAAGGCGCTGCTGGGTCAGCTCGACACGGACGAATTGCAGGCCCAGGTCAAGCAGCTCAAGCTGGAGGCCGTGACGCCCCATACGATCACCAGCGCGAAGAAGCTGATGACCGAGGTGGCGCAGGGGCGCAAGCAGGGCTGGTATGCCTCCGAGGGAGAGGGGGTCGAGGGCGTGACGGCCTTGGCCGTCGCGGGCGTCCTGGGCGAACTGCCGGTGGGGCTGTCGCTGGCAGGCCCCTCCGACCGCGTCCACAAGCACCGCAAGGCCTACCTGCAGGCGTTGTTCGAGATACGCGACACCCTGTCGGGCTGAAGGCGTATTCATTGCCGCACGGGCCACTGGAAGGGCGGGCCCTTCTTATCGAAGAATCGTTGCAGGGCCATGGCGTGGAAGTTGGCGCTCATTGCAACGCCTTGGCCGTCGCTTTCCAGCATGAGCATGGTTTGCAGGTCGCTGCGCAGGGATACGTTCAAGGCGCGCTTGGTGATGCTCAGGGCGACCGGTGAAGCCTGGGCAAGGCAGCGCGCTATGGCGCGCGCACGCTCGGGCAGGTCCTCGGCGGGCATCGTTTCCAGCACCAATCCCAGCTCCCTGGCTTCCGTGGCGCCGAACTCGCGCGCCGAAAACAGCAGCTCCTTTGCGCGCTGCACCCCGACCAACCGGGGCAAGGTATAGAAGGTGCCAAAGTCGGCGACCGCGCCGAGGCGTCCGAAGGCCATGCAGAAGCGCGCGTCGTCGGCCGCCAGCACCAGGTCGCCGGTCAGCGCCAGGCCCAGGCCCGCGCCGTAGGCTACGCCCTGCACCGCGGAAATCACGGGCCGGTCGAAATCCAGCAGCGCCGAGACCAGGTCGTGCAGATCGACCAGCCTCTGGCGGCGGCCTTGCGCAGTCGCTTCACCGTCGGCGGCGCTGCTGCGCAGGGCCTTGAGGTCGCCGCCGGAGCAGAAGTTGCCGCCCGCGCCGGTCAGGATCAGGACCTTCAAATCACGGTCGTGACGGAGTTCGTGCACCAGTTTGCGCAGCGAGGTGCGCATGGCAATGTCGATGGCGTTCTTGGATTCCGGCCGGTTCAGCGTGATGGTGCCCACGCCGTCCTCGATTTCATATAGCAGGCCTTCGTACATGATGGTTGGTCCTTGTAGGGCTAGAGTCGTTCAGGGGTAGGGGAGGTCAAAAGCAGGGCGTCGAGCACCCAGGCGCCTTCGCCGGCGGGGCCGACCCAGACGGGGTTGAATTCGGCTTCCAGGATGTCGGGGCGGTCCGACACGAATTCGGCAAGCTGGATGACCAGGCGCACCAATGCATCGGTGTCCATCGGCGGGAGATTGCGGAATTGGCCCAGGTAGGCGCCATGCCGCAGGTCCGCCAGCATGTCATGCACATCGGCTGGCTGTATCGGCAAGACGCGGTGCGCGACGTCCTTGAGCAGCTCCACGAATATGCCGCCCAGCCCGATGGTGAGGACTCGACCGTACATGAGATCGGTGCGGATCGCGATCAGCATTTCGCGCCCGGCGTCGTGCAGCATCTTCTCGACCAGCACGCCGTCGATGCGAGCGTCGGGACGTCGTGCCTGGACCTGGCTCACCATCCGCGTGTGGGCCTCGGCCGCTTGTCCTGGCGTGCGCACGTCCAGCCATACGCCGCCCACTTCGGTCTTGTGCAGGATCTGGGCGCTGACGATCTTCAGCGCCACCGGAAATCCCAACGCCTGCGCGGCGGCGGCAGTTTCTTCCGCGGAGCGGCACAGGCTGCCTTGTGGCACAGCAATGCCTGCTTCGCGCAGCATTGCTTTGGCGGCTGCCTCGGTGCACGCCACGGCTGCGCCTGATTCATCCCCCGAGGCCGCGGACATGGCGGGCGCTGCGGCCATCGCGTCTGGCAGCATGCGGCGCGGCGTCACTTTTCGTACCGCCGCCAATGCCGAACCTAGCGAAAGGAATGGCGCCAGACCGTGTTCTTCAAGCCGCAGAAAGCCGCTGCCCAGGCGACGGCTCATCCAGACCGCAATGATGGGCCGGGATGCGCCGGCGGCGGCATCGATGATGGCCTGCGCGATGCCGTCGGTGAGCTCTCCATAGTCGGCCGGAATCGGCACGATGACCGCGCCCACATTGGGGTCCTGAGCCACCGTGCGCAGGCACGACGACAACCCTTCGATGCTGTTGAGCGCTTCGGCGGTCACGTCCACCGGATTGGCGATGGCCGCATAACCGGGCAGGCTCGCGCGCAGATGTTCGGTTGTTTCCGGCGCAAATTGTGCCAGGCGCAATCCCTGGAGTCCGATCTGGTCGGCGGCCATGGCGGCCGCGCCGCCGGAGAAGGTCACCACGGCCAGTTCGTCGGAAGTCGGAACGCTGCCGCTTGCGGCAAGACGCGCCAGCGCGACCAGCTCGTCCATGTCGTGCGCCTCGATCGCGCCGAACTGCGCGAACATGGCGCTGTTGACTTCAGCCGTGCCTGCGATCGAGCCGGTGTGGGACTGAGCGGCGCGCACGCCATACTCGGAGCGGCCGATCTTGAGAATGATGACGGGCTTGCCGTGCGTGCGCGCCAGATCGAGAGCGGCGGCCAGGCGCTTGCCGTCCTTGATGCCCTCGAGCAGTACGGCGATGACGCCGATCTCGGGGTCGCGGGCCAGGTGAGCGATGAAATCCGGCGCGCCCAGGTCGACTTCGTTGCCCGCGGACAGCCACAAGGCGGCGCCCGGACCATACGACAGCCCCTGGACGATATTGCGTCCGGCCCCGCCGCCTTGGGTGACGATGCCGATGGTCCCCACGTTCTTGTCGGTCTTGAAGGCAGGGGAGATCGTCATGCCCATGCGGTCGCGGAAGTTCGACAGGCCAGGGCAATTCGGTCCGTAGACGCGCAACCCGGTCGACTCGCACAACGCCGCGATTTGTTGCTCCAGCGCCCGTCCTTCAGGGCCGGCCTCGCCGAAGCCGGAGGACATGACGATGGCATAGGGAATTCCGCGTGCGGCGCAATCGCGCAGCGCATCCATCACGTAGGCGGCGCGCAGGATGATCAGCGCCACGTCGATGTCGGCTTCCGGCAGGTCGGCAATCGATGGCCAGCAGCGGAACGGCCCGTCGCCGCGCATGGGCGGGTTCACGACGAAAAGCTCGCCCTCCATGCGCGAGTGCAAGGAGAGGTTCTCCAGCAGGCGGGCGCCTTCGCTGTTTGGCCTCTGCGATCCGAGCACCACGACCGCGTTGCGCGGTCGCACCAGCCTGGATAGATCGGGAAATCCACAATGCGACGCATGCATATTTACTCCGTAATTTCGTGGTAGTGTACGATCAGTCGTAATTAATTCTACAGCCTATCGAGGAAAATTACGATAATTCGTACTGATGAGGAGGGAGACCCGCCATGAAGCGATTTGCTGCCGCCGTATCCGTCTTGCTGTGCCTGGGCAGTGTGGCCACGCACGCGCAAAGTCCATCCACCTATCCCGCCAAGCCGGTGGCCCTGCTGGTCGGGTTCGGCGCCGGAGGCGGGACCGACCTGCTGGCCCGTTACTACGCCAAGTCCCTGGCCGACAAGCTGGGCCAACCCTTTGTGGTCGAGAACAAGACCGGGGCGGGAGGCGCGCTGGCGATCAATGCGGCCGTCAAGGCCCCTGCGGACGGCTACACCCTGTTGATGGGCACCACCGGCATCGCGGTGGACACCGCGCTGGGCAAGGCCAGCTACTCCTGGCAGCGCGATCTGGCGCCGGTCGCGATGCTGGGATATGCCAGCAATGTGCTGGTGGTGCCGCAAAAGTCCTCCATACACAGCGTGCAGGATCTGATCGCCGAGGCAGGGCGCCGCCACGTGACTTTCGGTTCGCCGGGCATCACCTCGTCGATGCACATGACGGGGGAATTGTTCAAGCAGATGGCCAAGGTGCGGATGACGCATGTGCCGTATCGCGCTGCGCCGCCCGCGGAACAAGCTTTGCTGGCGGGTGACGTCGACGTGCTGTTCGACAACATGGCGGGAGCCATGGCCTTTATCGAGGCGGGAAAGTTCCGTCCCATTGCCGTCAGCAGCGCGACGCGCAACGCCAGCCTGCCGGACGTGCCCACCATCGACGAGGCGGGGCTGAAGGGCTTTGAAACCACGGGCACCTTCTTCCTCATGGCGCCTGCGAAGACGCCGCCCGAAGTGATCGCCAGGCTGGCATCCAGCGTCGAGGAGATTTCGCGGGAACCGGAGACGCTGGCGTTCCTGGGCCGGCTTCAAATCACGGCGCTGCATGGCGGCAGCGAGGCCGTGTCCGTCTTCATGGAAGCCGAAGTGGCCAAGTGGACCAAGGTCGTGACGGCCCCGGATTTCGAGTCCGCCAAATAGGAGGCCGATGCCATGGACTTTTTGCTGGATTCCACGCAGCAGGCCTTGAAGGACTCGCTCGCACGATATCTGGAGGCCGAGGTCGCGCCGCTGGTCGAACGATACGAAGCGGCCAAGGAAGTCGTGCCGCGTTCCGTCGTGCGTGCCATGCGCGACTATGGGCTGATCGGCGGGCTGCTGCCCGAAGCGGACGGGGGCTTCGGCCTGCCCATGACCACCTATGGCACGCTGATCGCCGAAGTGGCCAGCACCTGGCCGTCGTTGCGCGGCATGCTCAGCGTCAGCAATCTGGCGGCGTCGGTGCTGGCGGGCGCGGGCAGCGCGGGCTTGCGGGAGAAATACCTGCCCGCCATTCTGGATGGACGGGCGATCTGCTGTTTTGCGTTGAGCGAACCCGGGATCGGCTCGGATGCCGCGAACGTGCAGACGCGGGTCGAGCGCATGCCGTCCGGCGGTTGGCGGATCAACGGCCGCAAGATCTACATTACCAACGGGCCGATCTGCGACCTGGGCATCGTCTTTGCACGCAACGTGAGCGGCGAGGGCGCCGGCGGCGTTTCGTGCCTGGTCTTCGAAAGCGGCATGCCGGGATTCTCCTGCAGCCCGATAGGGAAAATGGGCATGCATTGCTGCCCACTCGGCGAACTGCTGTTCGAGGATGTCGAGGTCCCGGCAGAGAACCTGATCGGAGAGCCCGGCCAGGCATTTTCGATCGCGAAGAAGTATCTCAACATCGGACGCTCCGTGGTGGCGTTCGCCGCGCTCGGAATCGCCGAGTCTTCGCTGCAGGCAGCCCTGCGCTTTGCGCGCGAACGAGAGCAGTTCGGGCGGCCCATAGGCGGGTTCCAGTTGGTGCAGCAAATGGTCGCCGACATGATGACGCAGGTGGAGACCTCGCGGCTGCTGGCCTACCGGTCGGCGGACGCGCTGGACCGCGGCCTGCCCGATAACGCCGTCCTGTGCGCGATGGCCAAGCGCCATGCCAGCGATGCGGCGCTGCGCGTGGCGGAACTCGCCCTGCAAATTCACGGCGGGGCTGGCTACACCTCCCTGTTCCCCGTGGAGAGACATTACCGCGATGCCAGGCATCTGAGCATCGGCGAAGGAACCAACCAGATCATTGGATTGCTGATCGCGCAAAGCGCCCTCGGCATCTCCGCGCTTCGCTAAGCGTTTTCGCTGTTTTCCCAAGGAAATGACATGTCCATGAATCCAGGCCGGCGCCGCGCCGCGTCTACCGTCCTATGCTCTCTGTTTGCCGGTTGGCTGTTCGCCGCTGGAGCGGCGCAGGCCGCGCCGGCTTATCCCGATAAGCCGGTACGGCTGATCGTGCCTTTCGCGGCCGGCGGATTTTCCGATGTGCTGACGCGGGTGGTCGGCGCCGCGTTGGCGCAGAAGTGGGGGCAGCCGGTGGTCGTGGAAAACCGCGCTGGCGCCAACGGTGTCATCGGCACCACCGCCGCGGCGCGCGCGGCGCCCGACGGCTACACCCTGCTGATTGCGCTGGATTCGCACGTCAGCAACAACTTCCTGGTGAAATCACTGCCGTACGACACCATGAAGGACTTCTCTCCCATCGCCTTTCTGGGCACGGCGCCCATGGTGTTGATGGCCAATCCGGGGTTCGCAGCCAACAACGTCGCGGACGTGGTGCGGTTGGCCAAAGCCCAGCCGAACACGGTCAACTATGGCACCTTGGGTTCGGGCAGCCAGATCCACATGGCCGCGCGCATGCTGGAGACCGCGGCCGATGTCCAGATGACGCCGGTTCCGTACAAAGGCGGCGGTCCGGCCGTCAGCGACCTGATGGCCGGGCATATCCAGCTGCTGTTCGCCTCGGTGACCTCGGCGCTGCCCGTCATACAGCAACACCGCGCCAAGGCCCTGGCGGTGGTCTTTCCCAAGCGCCTGGCGGCTTTGCCGGATGTACCCACCATGGCCGAGCAGGGCTACCCCGGCGTGGAGAAAGTGGGGTTCTGGTTCGGCGTCATGGCGCCTGCCGGCACGCCTGCATCCATCATCGAGAAAGTGCAGGCCGACCTCGCGGACGTCGTGGCGCAGCCCGATGTGGCCAAGCGTCTGGCGGATATGGGGTTGCAGATGCAGCCCATGGGCCCGGCCGAGTTCGGCAACTTCGTGCAAGCGGAACTCGCCCGTTGGGCGGATCTGGTCAAGCGCGAGAACCTGTCGCCTCAGTAGCGCGTGGACTAAGTCCGATAAAAAGGGAGTGGCATCGTCACTCCCTTTTTTTTTGCCACGCTACCAGGCTCGCGTCGGCGCCGCAGCGCGTCAAGCTGCCTCGGAGGCGAGCCACACGGCCGCAGGCCCTTGGCCGGTCAGCAGATCGAGGATGGCTTGGGTGTGCTGGCCGGCCTGGGGGACCGCTCCCGGCTGCGCGCATGCGCCGTCGAAACGAGGCGCAGGCGCCGCTTGCAGGCAGCCGTCGCGCTCGAAATAGGTGGCGCGCGCCAGGTTATGCGGATCGCGGGCAGCTTCGTCGGGGCTCAGGACGGGCATCACGCACGCGTCGCTGTCCTTGAAGACAGTCTGCCATTCGGCGCGGGAGCGGCCGGCGAACAGCGCTTGCAGGCGCTGTTTGCGTTCCGGCCAGCGGGCTTTTTCCCATTGCGGCGTAAACCCGGGATCGTCAGCCAGCCCCAGCCGTTCGAGCAGCAGGTCATAGAACTGCGGTTCGATGCAGCCGACCGTGATGTAGCCGCCGTCGGCGCAGCCATAGGACGCATAAAAGGGCGCGGCGTTGGGCAGGCTATGGTCGAGGTCATCGTTCACGATGCCCTTGCTGCGCGCCGCCAGCAAGAGCTGCATCGAATGCGCCGATCCGTCGCTGACCGCGGCGTCCACCACGCAGCCCTGGCCGGTGCGGCGCGCCTGCAGCACGCCACCGAGCAGTCCGACGGCCAGGTACAAGGCGCCGCCGGCGATGTCGCCCACCACGGAGAAGGGCGTGGCGGGCGCAGCCGCGGCGGTTCCCGCGTGCCACAACGCGCCGGACAGGGCGATGTAATTGGCGTCATGCCCGGCGAGATGCGCCATGGGGCCATGCTGGCCCCAGCCGGTCATGCGGCCGTAGACCAGCCGCGGATTACGCGCCCGGCAGATGTCCGGTCCCAGTCCCAGGCGTTCGGCGACGCCGGGACGCATGCCCTCGATGAACACATCGGCATGCTCGATCAGGCTCAACAAGGTGTCGCGGCCGCCGGGCGTCTTGACGTCGAGCGCGATCGCCCGCTTGCCGCGCTGGATGCAATTCTCGTAGCCGATGCTGCCCGCCCGTCCGTCAGGCCGCTGGACTGAGATGACGTCCGCGCCCAGGTCGGCGAGGTGCATGGCGCAGAATGGGCCGGGCCCGATGCCCGCGAGTTCGACCACCCGCACGCCGCGCAGTACTCCATCCTTGCTTGATACGACATTTGCTTCTTGCATGTTGGTCTTGTCCGTTCAGTCCAGGTTGATGACGGCTTCGCCGACGATCTTGTTGACGCCGTGCTGATCGGCGCAGCTCAGCGTGACGCGCACGCGCTGTTCGCCGTCCTCCATCATCTTCTCGGCGACCCGCGCGCTGCACAACGGTTCGGCACCCAGCTGCATGATGCCGGTAAAGCGCATCGCCAGTCGGCGGATGCGCTGCTGCGGCACCCAATCGGTCAGCAGGCGGCCGACGTAGGCCGCCGATAGCATGCCGTGCGCGAAGACGTCAGTCGCGCCGGCGCTGCGCGCGTAATCGAGGTCGATGTGCATCGGATGATGGTCGGCCGAGGCGCCTGCATAAAGCGCCAGGGTCTTGCGGGAGATTGGCGGTATTTTCAGCGCGGGCAGCGAATCCCCCACGGTGATCGAGGCGTAGGCAGGAATGTCCATGGTGTCTCCTTCAGTCGTTGCGCTGGACGACGATGGCGCGCAGGTCGGCAATATGCCAGCCGTGCTGATTGGTCACGCGCGTATCCTTGACCAGGAAGTCGAGCGCGCCGCCTTTCTTCTGATAGACGTCGGCGACTGTCAGGTCGAAGGTCAGGGTATCTCCGGCGTACGCCATGGCGTGGTAGCTGAATTGCTGTTCGCCATGCAGGATCCGGCTTTCATCCAGGCGGGTGAGGCGGGCCGTGCCTATCGAATCGAAGGCGTCGATCTCCAGGCAGAAAAGGAAGGTGGGTGGAACCGGCAGGCGCGGATGTCCGGCCGCCCGCGCCGCCTCTTCATCCAGGTAGACCGGGTTGGTCTCGCCTATCGCCTTGGCGAAGAAGCGCAGGCGGCCGCGCTCCACCAGGATGCTGCGCGTGCCCAGCGACTGGCCGATAAGATTCTTGTCGAGCAAGATGTTCTCCTTTGGTTTGAATGCAAAGCCAACACGGCGCGGTCAGCTGGCCCTGGCGCCGGTGCGCTCGATGATGGCTTTCCACTTGATTCGTTCGCTGCGCACCAGTTCGTCGAACTTTTCGCCTCCCAGGTTCAGCGGCGTGCCGCCCATGGTGGAAAGCGAGGTGATGACCGCCGGATCCTGCAGCGCGCGCGCTACCTCCTCCTGCCAGCGGTCGATCATGGCCTTGGGCGTTCCAGCGGGGAAGAACAGGCCGATCCAGGACATCGACTCCGCCTTCGGATAGCCGGCCTCGGCGATGGTCGGGACGTCGGGCAGCAGGCTCAGCCGCGTGGCGCTGGTGACTGCCAGGGCGCGCAGCTTTCCGCTCTGAATGTGTCCCAGCGTGGTGGCCGGATAGTCGAACGAGGCATCGACCTGTCCGCCCAGCAAATCATTGATGGCCGGCGGGCTGCCGCGATAGGGCACGTTGACGTATTTGATTCCGGCCACGGTCTGGAACAGTTCGGCCTCCAGGTGGGTGGCGGTGCCATTGCCGGCATTGGCCATCGTGATGGTGCCGGGGTGTTCGTTCGCATAGGCCACCAGTTCCTTGACCGTGCGATAGGGACGGCCGGCATTGACCACCAGCACGTTGGGCAGCGCGATGACGCCATGCACGGCGACAAAGTCCTTTTCTGGATTGAAGCTGATGGATTGGTACAAGTACTGATTGGTGGCCTGGGTTCCCTGCGTGCCCATCAGCAGGGTGTAGCCGTCGGGCTTGGCCCGGGCGACGTGCTCGGCCGCAGGGTTGCCGCCTGCGCCCGGCCGGTTCTCGACCACCACGGGTTGGCCCAGTCCTTTCGATACCTTGCTGGCGATCAGGCGGCTTACCTGATCGGTGATGCCGCCGGCAGGACCCGCGGAAACAATGGTCATCGCGCGGGCGGGATACGTATCGGCAGATGCGGACGCCGATGCCATCGATAGCCCCACCGCAAGCGCCAGCGCAATGCGCTGGATCGGTTGGGGAAGTTGATGGCCGGGATTGTGGTTTTGCATGGGTGTCTCCTCCAGTCTCTTGAAAAAAACGGTTGGAATGTACTCCGGCATTTCGTATAGTACTACGAGCAGGCGGAGTATTGGCTTTTTTTCCTGCCCTGTCCATAGCAGTTTCAAGGGACGGAAAAGACTTGCGCTCCGACTCATATCCGCGCGGCGCGACGTACGCAGCGCGATCGTTGATGGCCCTCTTTGGGCCACCTCTTTTTCCATTGAAGCTGGAGACTGTATGGATCTGAAACTGAAAGGCCGCGTGGCAATCGTCACGGGTTCGGCGCGTGGGATCGGAGCGGAGACCGCCCGTTTTCTCGCCACGGAAGGCATGGCCGTCGTGATCAGCGACCTGGACCAGGACGCCGCGCAAGCGATGGCCGGCGCCATCGAAGCCGAGGGCGGCAGCGCGGTAGGGGTGCGTTGCGACGTGCGCGAGCAGGAGCAGGTGCAGGCCATGGTGGCGGCCGGTTATGAGGCTTTCGGCCGCATCGACGTATTGGTCAACAATGCAGGCCTGGTGAAAGACCGCACGCTGCTCAAGATGGACGAGGCCGATTGGGATTTGGTGATCGACGTCACGCTCAAAGGCGCGTTCCATTGCTGCCGCGCGGCGCTGCCGCACATGCACGAGAACGGGTGGGGACGCATCATCAACATCGCCTCGCGTGCGCTGTTCGGCAACCCCGGCCAGACCAACTATTCGAGCGCCAAGGCTGGCATCATAGGCATGACGCGGGCCTTGTCACTGGAGCAGGCGCGCAAGGGCGTGACGGTGAACGCCATCGCGCCGGGCTTCATCGAGACCGACTACATCAAGAGCCTGCCCAACTACAGCACGATCCTGGAGAACGTGCAGGCCAAGAACCAGGTCCCGTTCGCGGGCCAGCCCTCGGATATCGCGGGCGCCGTGGCGTTCATGGCTTCGGAGCATGCCCGCTACATCACTGGCACCACGCTCTTCGTGACGGGAGGCCGCTATGGTTGAACTGGATCCGGACGGCCTTTCGAGCGAGCACGGCCTGTTGCGCGACAACATCCGCCGCTTCCTGAAAACGCGCGTCAACCCCATCATCAACCAACATGAAGCCGCCAAGACCTTTCCCTTCGAAGTACTGGGAGAACTGCGCGACTTCGGCTACCTCGGCGGCTATCTGCCTGAATCCTCGGGCGGCTTGGGTATCGATTACCTGACCTGGGCCATCATGATGGAGGAGGCGGGCTACTGCTGGCTTTCGCTGCGGGCGCTGATCAACGGCCTGAATATCGTGGGCGGCATTCTCGACGCCTATGGCACCGAGGAACAGAAGGAACGGTTTCTTCAGCCGCTGTTGCGCAATGAACGGCGCACCTACGTCTCGATTTCCGAGCCGGATGTGGGATCGAACGTGGCCGAAGTCAAAACGCGCGCGGACAAGCAGGGCGACCATTACGTACTGAACGGCAGCAAGCTGTGGGTGACCAATGGCATGTTCGCCGACTTCGGCATCGTCGTCGCGCGCACGTTCAGCGATACCTGCCAGGGCGGCCTGTCGCTGTTCCTGGTGGAGAAGGCCCATACGCGCTTCGATGCGCGTCCGGTGGACACCATGTTCGTGCGCAGCACCGGGACCGCGGCCTACACCTTCGACAATGCCCAGGTACCCGCGGCCAACCTGCTCGGCCAGGAAGGAGAAGGACTGCGGCAGATTCTCATCGGGCTCAATTTCGGGCGTCTCAACGTGGCGATGGGGGCGGTGGGCGCGGCGCAATGCGCGCTGGACCTGTCCATCGACTACGCGCGCACCCGCAAGCAGTTCGGGCAGCCCATTGCAGCCTATCAACTGGTGCAGCGCCACATCGTCGAGATGACGATGAAGACGCAGGCGGCGCGCGCCTTGGGCTACCGCGCGGCGCGCGCCATGCAAGCGGGCCTGCCGGCGCGCGTCGAGGGCTCGGTGGCCAAGCTGTACGCGACCGAGGCCGCGCATCAGGTCGCCAATCACGCCCTGCAGGTGCACGGCGGCATTGGCTATGCCACCGACTATCCGATAGAACGGATTTTCCGCGATACGCGCGGGGGAATGATTCCGGAAGGAACCACCGAAATCCAGACGCTCATCATCGGGCGCGAGATTCTGGGCATTTCGGCATTGAAGACTGGAGAACGCGCATGAACGATTCCAACCCTCTGCAAGATATCGCGCAGACGGCGATCTATTGGGAAGACCTGCCGGTCGGCACTCGCTACCGGACGTCTTCGCGCACCATTACCGAGGCCGACGTGGTGGCCTTTGCCGCGCTGACCGGCGATTCCAACCGTCTGCACGTCGACGCCGAGTACGCCAAAGGGACCTTGTTCGGGCAGCGCATCGCGCACGGCATGCTGGTCGCATCCTACATGGCGGGGCTGACCTCGCGTTCGATTCCGTATCAGCTGACCGAAGCCGCGGTGCTCGGCGTGCTGGAGAACCGTCTCAAGTATCCCAAGCCGACCTTGATAGGCGACACGCTGCACGTCGAAATCGAGGTGATGGAGCAGAAGCCGACCAGCCGCCCCGACCGCGGCCTGATCGGCTTCCTGCGCAAGGGTGTCAATCAGCGTGGCGAAACGGTCTGCGAAATGGAAGCCGTTTGCCTGCTCAAGCGCCGGCCATCGGAGGAACAGGCATGAGCGGGCCCGACATCCGATTCGCGGACTTGTCGCGGCTGGTGCTGCCGCAGTCCATCGTGCTGGTGGGAGCGTCCGAGAAGCCGGGCAGCATCGGCCAGCGCACCCTGGAGAACCTCATGGTTCATTCCGGCTGGCAGGGCCGGCTTTCCTTGGTTAACCCCGCCCGCCAGAGCATCGCGGGCCGGCCTTGCGCGCCTTCGGTGCGCGATCTGGACCAGCCGCACGACGTGGCCATTCTGGCCGTGCGCGCCGAACTGGTGCTGGACACGCTGCGCCAGTGCGGCGAGTGCGGAACGCGTTATGCCATCGTCTTCAGCTCGGGCTTTGGCGAGACGGGTGACGCGGGCCGCGCGCTGGAGGCCGAGATGCGGAAAATTGTTGCCGATACGGGCATGCGCATCTACGGACCGAATAGCCCTGGGCTGACTAACGTCAATGGGAGGCTGGGCATGAGTTTTTCCCCTGCATTCCGTACCGACCAACGGCCCGGGCCGATAGGCGTGGCCTCTCAGGGCGGGGGGCTGGGCCGCTCGTTCATCCAGGCGATGGACCGCGGCGTGGGCACGGGCCTGTGGTTTTCGGGGGGCAACGAGGCCGACCTGGAGGTCAGCGACTACATCCACTACATGGCGGACGCGCCCGACATCGAGGTCATCGTCAGTGTTCTGGAGGGCGTGCGGGACGGGCCGCGCTTCATGGCTGCGGCCTTGCACGCTGCCCGGCGCGGCAAACCCATTGTTGCGCTGAAGGTCGGCAAGTCTGACTACGGCATCAAGGCGACGCAGTCGCACACCGCGGCAATATCGGGCTCGGCGGAGATCAACAGCGCCGTCTTCAAGGAGGTTGGCGTCATCGAGGTCGATGACGTCGACCAGTTGATCGATACGGCCTCCATGTTGGTGCGCGGCAAGCCCACCGGCCGCGAACGCATTGCCGTGTACTGCTTTTCGGGCGGAACGGCGGCGCTGGCTTCGGACCAGATAGGCCTGGGCGGCCTGGTCATGTCGGAATTCACGCCGCAGACGCTGCAGACGCTGCGCACCATGCTGCCGGACTACGCCGCCATCGACAATCCGGTAGACGTGACCGCGGAGGTGCTGGTCGATCCGACGCTCACCTACTCGGCCTTGAAGGCGACGGCGGAGGATCCCAATACCGATCTGGTCGTCGTGCCCATTCCCGTGGAGTACGGGCAGACCACCACGCTGCTGGGCGAGAGCATGGCCCGGGTGCAGCGGGAAGTGAAGACGCCGATCGTGCCGATCTGGATGAGCGACCGGACCGGCGAAGGGCATAGGCACATGATAGAAGGCGGCTTGATGCCGATGCGTTCGGTGCGCAACGCCGTCAAGGCTATGCGGCGCTACATTGACTATGGAAATTGGAGGGCAGCGTTCGATGCCGCCTGGAATCCGCTGGGCCGATCCCGTCCGGCGGCCGCGACGGCCACGCTGAGCGAGGTGGACGCCAAGGCCCTGCTGGGGCGGGCCGGCCTGCCGGTGCCGCGCGGAGAAGTCGCCCGCACGCCTGACGAGGCCGCGCGCGCGTTCGAGGTCTTGCGGTGCGACGGCGTGGTCATGAAGGTGATCAGCTCGACCATCACGCACAAGACCGACGTCGGCGGCGTGCAGCTGGGTGTGCGGTCCCCGGACGCGGCGCGCGCCGCGCATACCCGGATATGCGAACAGGTGGCCCAGGCGCACCCGGAGCATGCCAATCAAGGCGTGCTGGTCGAAGCCATGTTGCCGGGGAGGTTCGTCGAGGTCGTGGTCGGCATCCATCGGGATCCGGTCTTCGGCCATGTTTGCACGTTCGGCTTGGGCGGCGTCAGCATCGAGTTGTTCAAGGACGTCAGCCGCCGGCTGCTGCCGCTGACGCCCCAGGCTGCGCGGGCCATGATCGCCGAAACCCGCTGCAGCCAGCTGCTGAATGGATATCGCGGCCAGGAACCGTATGACGTGGATGCGCTGGTCGAGGCCTTGGTGAAAATGAGCGATTTCGTTGCCGGGCATGCCGACAGGATCGAGGAGCTGGAAATCAACCCCCTGGCCGTGCGGCCTCGCGGGCAGGGCGTGATGGCGCTGGATGCAGTGCTGAGCTTTGACGCAACGGAGAAGAAGACATGGTGAAGACGGATATCGGCTACACCACGGTGGATGCCATCGTGGTGCGCGGACGCGACCTGTCCAAGGAGATCATCGGCAAGTTCGATTTCATCGACATGATCTACCACACTACCTTCGCGCGCATGCCCAGCGCGCGCGAAAAGACCATGGTGACCGCCATACTGGTCACCACGGCGGACCATGGCATCACGCCCAGTTCGCTGGCGGCGCGCCTGACCTACGCGGGCGCGCCCGAGGCCATGCAGGCCGCCGTCGCGGCGGGGTTGCTGGGCGCGGGCAGCGTGTTCCTGGGCACCATGCAGAACGCCGCCGAGATGTTGATCGAGGCGGGGCGCGAGCTGGGTCCGGACGCAAGCGACGGCGCGGTGCGCGACGCGGCGAGAGCGCTGATCCAACGCTACAAGCAGGAGCGGCGGCCCTTGTACGGTGTGGGCCATCCCATCCACGTCAATGGCGACCCGAGGGTGGCGACGCTGCGCGAGCTGTCGCGCGCCAATGATTACTACGGCGTGCATTGGCGCCTGATGGACGCGATCAGCGAGGTCCTGATCCAGGAGAAGGGCAAGAAGCTGCCCTTGAACGCGGTGGGCGCGATCGCCTCGATCGTTGCCGACATGGAACTGGATCCGATGGTGGCGCGGGGTCTGGCCCTGGTGGGCCGCTCGGCTGGCTTGCTGGCGCATCTGGTCGAAGAGAAGACGCAGCCGATCGGCAGGGCAGCCTGGGAGCTTGTGCTGCAGGACGACCCGCGCAACGAAGTGCCTTGACGGGTCGGGCGGCCGGCCAGGGCCGGCCGCCGCGTGCCTTCTCCGGGAAAGCGATGATGCGGCAGATCCATCCCTCGTGGAAAAACCTGTGTTGCGCGCTCTAGAATGAGCCTCGAGCAGGAGGAGGCGAGGATGTGGGATACCGCGCTGGACGGGCTTTCCGAGGCCCAGCGGCAGCATATTGGGGAATGCATGACGCGGCGTGAACTGGCTCCCCGGACGGTCCTGCTGCGGCAGGGATCCAAGGCCGGATGCATCAGTGTGATCGTCAGCGGGCGGATGCGCAGCGTCCAGGTCGCCCGCGATGGCAGGGAATCCAGCAACGTGTTCGGCAGGAACGCCATGCTGGGCGTGATATCGACCATGCTCGACGAACCGGCCTTTGCGTCGCTGGAAAC
Organism: Achromobacter xylosoxidans A8; assembly: GCF_000165835.1. NCBI lineage: Bacteria > Pseudomonadati > Pseudomonadota > Betaproteobacteria > Burkholderiales > Alcaligenaceae > Achromobacter > Achromobacter xylosoxidans. Next base: position 5,299,050 of record NC_014640.1, on the reverse strand, counting down.
CCTGGACCGGACGGTGGTGGCGCAGCTCGATCGCGCCAACCTGCTGCGCCTGATGGAAACAATGCCGCGCCTATCGCTGAACATCGCCATGACCTTGGCGCGCTTTGGCGCCACCAGCGTGCAGCGCCGCTATCGCGCCGAAGAGCAGACGCCGCTGCAGCTTGCCCAGGTCCTGTGCGAACTGGCCACGCTCGACGGCGCGGGACCGCGCGGCGAAATCCATGGCCTGACCCAGCAGGACCTGGCCGCCATGGTGCATGCTTCGCGCAGCTGGGTGGCCACCAAGCTCGGCCATCTGGAAGCGCTGGGCCTGCTGGATTACCGGCGCGCCATCATCGTCATTCCGGATCTGGACGCGCTGGCCAGCTACAGCCGCGGGCTATGGCAGCCTCCGCGGCGCTGAAAGCCGCCTGGGGCTGTGGGCGCTAGCAGGCGTAAACAATGCCGCCTGCAGGCCCCGCCGTGAATACAGGCGTGGCCGCCGTGAACGCATAGACGATGCGGTGCTCGTCCAGCGCGTCGCACATGCGCATGGCAGGCGTGCCGGCGCGCGACAGCAGATCATCCAGCGTACTCTGCAGGTCCTCGGTGTCGATCTCCAGGATGGTCATGTAACGCCAGGTCTGGGGATATTGCCTGGCCTGCGCATGCGACCACGCGTATCGCTGGCCTGACACGAAGCCAGGCACGCGCATGACGTCCGGCATGTGCGTGTTCATATACCAATCGTCGAATTCCTCTTCCCGTCCTTCGACGGGGTTGGTGAAGACCACTAGTTTGTGCCTGGTCATGGTTCCTGCCTCTCGATTGCGGCGGGGAGCGGCCGCTGGCTGTCCCACAGGTTTTGCAGGTTGGATTCGGCGCGCGCGCGCAGTTTGTACTTCTCGACTTTGTTGGTCAGCGTCAGGGGCAGCTCGGCGACGAACTCGACAAAGCGCGGAACCATGAACTTGCTCATGTTTTCCTGGCAGTACCTGACCAGTTCATCGGCTGCCAGCACCTGGCCGTCGCGTAGGATGACCGAGGCCGCGACCTCGTCTTCGGTGAATTCGGAGCGCACCGGATAGACTGCCGCCTGGCGTATGGCCGGGTGGGCCTGGAGGATGCTCTCCACTTCGTAGGCAGAGATGTTCTCGCCCCGGCGCCGGATCGCGTCTTTCTTGCGATCGGTGAAATGCAGGTAGCCGTCGGCATCGATGCGGCCGCGGTCGCCGGTATGGAACCAGCCATTGCGGTGCGCGGCGATCGTGGCCTCGGGCATCTTGTAATAGCCCAGCGGCGTTGCCCAGGGCTGTTCGACGCGCAACAGGATTTCGCCGGAGGCTCCGGCGGGGACATCGAAATCGTCATCGTCGACGATCCGTAGCCGGACGTTGTCGCGTGCCAGGCCCACGCTGAAGATCTTTTCAGCAGGCGCATCCAGGGGACTCCAGGTGGCGGCGCAGTAGTCGCTGAGCGCGTAGCCATTGAGCACCTTGATGCCGAAGCGTCGTTCGAAATCGTGAACAAAGGGCGGTGGCGGCGCCAGCGAGCAGACCCGGACCTGGTGTTCTGGATCGCGCCCGTCGGGCGGTTGGGCATACAGGAAGTTACCGACCGCGCCGATGGCGTTGAAGCGGGTGGCGCCGGCTGCGCGCACCTCATCCCAGAAGCGGCTGGCGGAGAAACGCCGTGCCAGCGCGATGGCGCTGCCCGCCATGAGCGCGGTGGTCATGCCCAGCAGCAGAGCATTGGCGTGGAACAGCGGCAGGAAAACATAGTCGACGTCGTCGGGCCGGAAGTGGCGATAGCGTATGTTCTGTTCGCCCCAGAAGTGGGCGCAGGCATGCGTGATCATGATGGCCTTGGACGGGCCGGTGGTGCCTGACGTGTAGAGCAGGTAGGCGAGGTCGTCGAAGCGCACGGACGAATCAGGCGCTTCATCGCAGGCCGCATCGGCCGCAAAGGCATGGATCGAGGCGGCGGCCGCCAGCCGTTGCGCGGCCGCGCCAGCGTGGCCGACGATGAAAATGCGCTTCAGGCGCGGCAAGTCGGCAATGATGTCGCAAAGCGACCCGGCCAGGCTGTCCGACACGACGATCGCCGAACAGTCGGCATGGTCCAGGTAGTAGCGCAGCAGTTGGCCTTTCGCGGCGGTATTGATCGGCACCGATACGGCGCCCAGTTTGCCTAGCGCGGCGTAGCAGAAGACCTGGGCGGCGCAGTTTTCCAGCATCACCGCGACATGGTCGCGATGGGCGATACCCTGGGCCTGCAGCGCCTGAGCGATGCCATTGCTGCGGCGGTGCAGGTCCATATAGGTATGGAGACTGCCGTCCGCCATGTCGCGCAGAAAAATGTCGGAACCGTTGGCCGCCGCGCGCCTGGCGATGATGTGGCCGGTGGTCCAGTGACGCATGTCACCGAACGCGGCGTGGACGTCGATGGAGGACGCGGGAGGGGTGATGCACCGTGAGTGCTCCATGATTCAGGTTCAGCCTTGTTTGGGTTTGATGAATCCCGCCTGGCGCAGCAGCGCTGACCAGCGCGCTTGTTCGGCGGCTGCTTCGGCCGGCCAGGCGTCGGGCCCCATGAAGGAAGGCTCCACCCCTTGTTCTCGGGCGAACTCGCGGAACTCGGCGCTCATCGTGACGCTGCGCATGCCATCGGCCAGCGCGGCAATGGCTGCCTGCGGCGTGCCGCTACGCACGAATGCGGCGTTCCAGGACACGAAGCCGAATCCCGTGGCGCCGGCTTCGGCCAGCGTGGGAATTTCCGGCACGGCCAGGGAGCGCGTCGGGCCGCTGACACCCAGCGCGTTGAGCTTGCCGGCGCGCACCATCGGCGCGACGCCAGCGATGGCCGCGGCAACGGCGTCCACGTGACCGGCTGCGGCATCCGTTATGGCCTGGGAGGTGCTGGTGTAGGGAACGATGTTGAAACGCACGCCAGTGGTCGATTTCAGCGCGGTCGCGACCGCCATGGCCGCGGACCCGGAAACGGCGATATCCACGCTGCCGCCTTGGCGCCGGTTCAACTCGATCAGCTCGCGCAGGCTGGTGAATGGCGCATGCTTGCTGGCCGCAAACAGCCACATGGCGCTGGAGCAGCGCGCGACCGGTTGGAAGTCGCGCAGCGGCACATAGGGCGCAGAGTCCAGCATCTCGGTGTTGTAGAGAAACGGCGGGCCGGTGAACAGCACGGTGTGGCCGTCGGCGGCGACCTGCAACACGGCCCGGGTGCCTACGACGCCGTCGGCGCCGGCCTTGTTCTCCACCATCACAGTGATCCCCCACAGGCCGGTCAGCTTGGCGGCGATGAAACGCGCCACGGCGTCGGCCGCGGTGCCGGCCGTGTACGGCACCAGCAGCGTGACGCGTTGCGCGGGAAAACCGGCTTTCTGGGCGAGGGCGCCGCCGCCCAGCATCAGCGCCGGGATGGCGGCCAGCAGCGCGCGGCGGGTGCTGTTGGGCCGGGCCGGAGCGTTTCGGCCGATGGATTCGATTTTCATGCGGCGTTTCCTTCAGTCAGGCATGACGGTGAATACGGGGACGCAGCGTCCCTCGGGAGTGGGCCGGAAGGCGGCACGCACGCCCTGGCCGATGCGCAGGCGGTCGAGATCGCAGTCGACGATATTGGTGAGCAGCAGCGGTCCTTCAGCCAGTTGCACGTAGGCGATGGCGTACGGCTGAGCTGCGGCCCGCATGACGCTGAAGGAATACAGCGTGCCGGAACCCTGCGCGTCGACCCAGTCGAGCGAGGTGGAGCCGCACAGCGGGCAGATGCCGCGTGGATACCAATGGCATTTCCCGCAGGCGCGGCAGCGCGGCAGCACCAGGCGGCATTGCGCCGCAGCTTCCCAGAACGGCAGGCTTTCCGGGTTGGCCTGCGCATAGGGATCATGCTCGAGGTTCTTGGCGTGGCTTTCCATGTTCATTCGCGTTCCAGGATGACGGTGGCGTGCGAGTGGCCTATGCCGAACACCAGCCCGGGGCCGGCGGCCAGGGCCAGGTTGCAGTTGGGGACTTGTACGGCGGGATGGGCTTCGCCGCGCAGTTGGCGCACGGCTTCGATGGCCTTGGTGATGCCGCCGCGATTAGCCGGGTGGTTGTTGCAGAGTCCGCCGCCGTCGGTGTTCCAGGGCAGCCGTCCGACACCCGATATCAGGTTGCCGTCGGCGACAAAACGCCCGCCTGCGCCTTTCTCGCAGAAGCCCAGGTCTTCGAGCTGCATGATCACCATGATGGTGAAGTTGTCGTACACCGACGCATACTTGACGTCGCGCGGCGTAATTCCAGCCTCGGAAAAGGCCGCCGGACCGGAGCGTGTTGCGCCGGTGTGGAGCATGTCGGCGTGATGGCCGCCGTTGTTGGTGCGTATGGTTTCGCCGCAGCCCAGCACCCGGATGCGCGGACGGGAAAGGCTGCGCGCCACCTCGGGCGCGACCAGCACCAGCGCGCCGCCGCCATCGGTGATGACGCAGCAGTCCAGCCGGCGCAGCGGATCCGCGATCATGGGGGAGGCCAGCACGTCGTCGACGCTATACACCTTGCGCAGCAACGCGTGCGGGTTGTGCTGCGCGTGATGCGAAGCCGCGACCTTGACCCAGGCCAGTTGCTCGGGAGTGGTGCCGTACTCATGCATGTGGCGGCGCGCGAAATTTCCGTAGATGCCTGCGACGGTCCAGCGGTAGGGAGCTTCCCAGGCCGCCGCGGGGCGGTCTGGTCCTAGTTGACGCGCTTCCGTGCCGGTTGCCTGGCCTGCGCTGCGCGGCTTGCCCGCGAGAGTGATGAGCGCCACGCGGCATTTCCCGCTGGCAATCGCCTGCGCGGCGTGGCCGATCAGCGCCAGATACGATCCGCCACCGATTTCGGTGCCGTCGACGTGGCGCAACCGCAGATTCATATGATCGACAAGCATGGCGGGGCTCACGCCTGCGTCGCCGGCACAGAAGTAGCCGTCCACGTCGGCCAGGCTCAGGCCGGCATCGGCCAGCGCGCCTAGCGCGCATTCGGCATGCAGTTGCGCCACGGAATGTTGGGGGGCGTAGCGCAGAGGATGTTCGTAGGCGCCGACGATGTAGGCTTTGCCGCGTATGCTCAAGATGGTCTCCGATGGCCGTGGCCCATGCGGCCAGGCCGCGTCAGGAGCAATCTACGTGCGTTGGCAGCGGGCTGTCTGTTTACTTCTTGACAGAGCGGACCGCGGCGGGACTCAGCCCGGCTATGGGTCTCATCGGCTGGCGTGAAGGGCTGGTCTTGAGCTGGACTGCATGACCTTCGGACGACGCAATATCACTGATTTCAGTGATAGGCGCGCATGACTTCGTTGGCTAGAGTGCGCATCAACTATTTCAACCCACTCTACCAACGGTGAATAAATGAAGGTTCGGCAATTTGCAGCCGCGGTTTTGGCATGCTTTCCCATCGTCGCCTCGGCTGCGGACGTCGTGTTCGTCAATCAGTCGTCCTGGGAAATCCACGAGATCTACTTTTCGCCCGGCAAGCAAAAAAGCTGGGGCGAAGACCACCTGGACAAGGACGTGCTGCAAAAGGGCGATTCGCTCACTCTGTCCGGCGTGACCCGGGGCAAGTGGGATGTCCGTGTCGTCGACGAGGACGGCGATCAGTGCGTGCTCGAAGATGTCCAGATCGACGGCGCCGACAAGTGGGTGATTACCGACAAGGAACTGTTGGCTTGTCAGGCCGCCAGCTGATGGGCGTGACGCGAGCGGCAGGGTTTGCGGGACTGGCGTGAGGCAATTCGCGCCGGGAACGCTGGGGCCGACAAGCTAGCCAACGCAATCAAGAACCCGTTGCCCCGGCGGCGGGTTTTTTTACGCACCATTGCTCGCATCAATGTGAAATACATCAATTTATTACGATATTACTAGTTGTAACTCAGAAAAAAGCCTTACGCCATACAGAGATATACCTAGTTTCAGGTATAGACGAAGAGTTTCAATCACCGTCTAATACTTGCAGTCAATAGACAAAATGATGCATTGACTTGAGCGAAAAAGGCTGCATTTCAGAAACAGTGTGTGCAACTTTTACGTAATGCTCTGGTTAGTGACTGGCAAAAACAGGCAAGGAGGGTTGGAAGCATGTCAGCGACTGTGTTTTATGAACGGGCTGTGGCGCTGGATCGGGCAGCGCACCAGGACACCAGGATCCAGATTCAGCCGGATCATTACGCATTCGCGCAGGACACGAATGCGCTACCCATCGCAGCCAGCGAATTCGCCGACGCGGGCCGCCACTATCCCATCGTGTTCGTGGGCGACGACGCCGGCAACTTCCACGTAGCCGTGCTGCTGGGCCTGGAAGACAAGTCCAACCTGTTCGTGACCGAGTTGGGCACCTGGAAGGCCGACACCTATGTGCCTGCCTTTGCCCGCCGCTATCCCTTCGTGCTGGGCACTACGGCCGAGGCCGACCGACTGGCCGTGTGCATCGATGAGTCCTATCCCGGCGTCAATACCGCCGATGGCGTGGCTTTGTTCGAAGACGGCAAGGAAACCGGCTACCTGACGCAGATGATGGAATTCCTGCGCGTGTTCCAGGGCGAGATGGAACTGACCAAGAGCATGGCCCAGCGCCTGAACGAGCTGGGTCTGCTCACGGCCAAGACCATCACGATTTCGCAGGCCGACGGCGACCGCTACCTGAGCGGCTTCTGGGTCGTGGACGAGCAGAAGTTCGCCGGCATCGACGATGCCCGCGTGACCGAGCTGCACCGTGCCGGCATCCTGCGCCTGATCGAACTGCATCGCGCGTCGCTGGGCAACGTCCAGCGCCTGGCCATGCAACTGGACGAGCAACGCCGCTTGAAGGCGCAGCAGCAGGACGCTGCGCCCACCAGCGCCGCCGCGCCCGCCGCGTCCGCGGCCTGATCCGCGCCGCAGGGCCATGCTGACCGCCACCTTGACTCCCGCGATCGGCCCGGCCCCCAGCCAAGCCGGCGCCGAGCCCGAGATCCAGATCCCCCTGCATACCCTGCGGGGGGAGCAACGGATCTGGGCGGACCGCCTGCTCGCGGTGTTCAAGAACCGGCAGATCGACGGGGTCGAGTGGTCGATGAAGTTTTCGGCCGCGGGCCTGGTCGGCAATCGCTTCATGCTGGGCATCCAGCGCGAAAACTGGCGCCAGCTGGACCTGGCCACGTTGTCGCGCGCGCTCGCCATGCCGCAGTCGCTGTGGATGCGGGTGGTGCAGGACATGGAGCATGCGCGCGCCATGTTCTTCGCCTACGAACCCGACGGCGCCGCCGGCACGTACCGCGTCTACCTGGAGTTCATGCCCACGTCCGAGGCGCTGCGCCAGCATGGCGTCCTGCCTTTGGGCTGCGGCTACAAATGGCATCCGGCCACGCAGCGCGAGGCGGCCGTGACCACTTATCGCATGCGTTATCTGCAGGACCGCGCGGCGTTCGATGCGCATCTGGAGCCCTATTTGGCCAAGCTCGCCAACCCGGTGCTGCGGCAGGTCGCGCAGGCGATCGTGGCGCAAGCATGCGTGGCAGCCGACCCGGCCGGCTTCATGTTCCTGGAAGTGGACGAGCCCGATACCCGGCGCGATTCGTTCACGCTGACCTTTCGCGGGGCAGACCTGCCCTTGAGAGCTTTCATTCCCGACCTCTTGCGTCTTGCCGCCAGCCTGGCTCTGGCGGAAAGCGATGTGCTGGGTTTTCTTTTGCCCGACGAGCCCCGCAGCCTCTATAGCCTGGCCGCCGGGGCCGCGCGGGACGGACACGAGTTTCTGACTGTCTACTATGACTGACAACGACAAGCTTCTCTTCCGCCTGGCGCATGCGCGCAAGGGCCTGCTGGCGGTGGCGGCGCTGGCCGCATTGGGCATGGCGGGTTGCGCGACGCGCGACCAGAAAGCGCCGGTCGCGTCCACTCCCGCAACGGCTTCCGCGACCGCGTCTGCTTCGGCTGCGGCGTCCTCCAGTCCGCAAACCGAAAGCGGCACGCTCAAGATCGGCCAGCACACCCCGCAAGAGGACTCGGGCTTTGGCAAGACGACGCCCAGCGCCCAGATGGACGAGGTTCCGCCCGCGCCCGCGCCGCGTTTCGACGAGAACACCACGTTCCCGGCGCCAGCGTCGTACCTGGCGGAGAACATGCCGGCGTACAACGGCGCCCAGTTGCCGGACCAGGCCGATCCGATGACGCTGGATCAGGTCTACATGATGGCGCTGCAGAATGATCCGCAGATGCAGGGGGCCTACCAGGAGCTGCAGGCCGTAGGATATGGCGTCATGTCCGCCCGCGCGGGTCTCTTGCCCAGCATCAGCGGCGAAGTCAATCGCAGCCGCGTACGTCAGAACGTGGTCGACAGCGAAAATAGCGTCTACCAGACGGGCCGCGCCAACTGGGCCGAGAACGGCTGGGCGCTGACCCTGAACCAGCCGATCTTCGAGCTGGGCGCATATCACAAGTGGCGCCAGTCGCAGGAGGCCGAGCGCAAGGAGGTGGCCAGCTACGCCTATGCACAGCAAGACCTGATGCTGCGCACGGCAACCGCCTATCTCAGCGTCCTGGCCGCGCAGGATCAGATCGAACTGACCGAGGCCGAACGCCACACCACCCGGAAGCAGCAGGAGCTGGTGCAGGCGCGCTACCAAAGCGGCCAGGAAACCCGCGTTGGCCTGAGCGAAGTCCAGGCCCGCCTGGACATCCAGGACGCCAACACCCTGCTGGCGAGGAACGACTACCTCGACAAGCAGCAGGCCGTGCAGGAGATCGTCGGCTACGGCAACCTGAAGTTGCGTCCGGTGCGCAAGGATCTGCCGATGACGCTGCCCCTGCCCAACGATCCCCAGGCCTGGCTGCGCACGGCGCTGGACCAGAACTGGTCGATCCGCGCGGCCTCGGCAGGCGTGGCGGTGGCGGAGAAGGAGGTGTCGGTGCAGAAGGCCGGCTACTACCCCAGCGTGAATCTGCGCGCCTCCACGGGGCGCAATGAAACGGGGGGCAGCCTGTTTGGCGGTGGCAGCACCGTGGCTGACACCCGCTTCACGGTGAACCTGTCGGTGCCGATCTTCCAGGGCGGCTACACCTACGGCATGAGCCACGCGGCGGCCAGCCGTCTGAGCGCGGCCTCGTCCGACCTGAGCCTGACCCGCCGCAAGGTGCAGCGCCAGGTGTTCTCGTCGTTCCAGAACATCGTGATCGGCATCGACCGGATCAAGGCGCTGAACAGCTCGGTGGAATCGTTCGAGCTGGCGCTGAAACTCAAGGAAGAGGGCTTCCAGGCAGGGCTGAACGACATCGTCAGCGTGCTGGACGCGACGCGCAATCTATACAACGCCAAGCGCCAGCAGGCGGAGGCTGGCTACAACTTCCTGCTGGACGGCCTGAAGCTCAAGCAGGCCGCCGGCACGCTGAACGCCGCGGACATCGCGGCGATCAGCCAGCAGATGCTGTAGGGCAAGACGGGCTTGCGGCGCCACGCGCAGGCCCGGCGGTACGCGGGCAAGACTACAACAGGGCCGTCCGGCGTTGCGCCGGATGGCTCGGAATCGTTTAAATCAGGGCGCTGCATGCGTCCGCACAAAAAGTGTCGAGCGACGATATGAGCATGAAGAAACTGGCGCGCAAACTCTGGACCGGCCGTTCCTCCCGCGAGGTGCAGCAATCCCTGTTTCGCAGGCGGCCGCTCTTCGAGGCGCTGGAGCGCCGCTATCTCATGTCGGCCGAATTGCTGGTGCCGCCGCCGCCGCCCGCCAGCGACCAGGCTCCGGTGGTGGCGCCTGCCCATCCCGGGGCCGGCGGTCCGGCCGCCGGCGCCCAGGGCAAGACGCCCAGCGCGCCCGGCTCGCATCCCTACCTGGTGGAGCGGGCTGCCTTCAAGACCGCTACCCAGCACAGCGAGATGCTGACGCTGGAGCAATACGCCAAGGCCAACGCCACGCGCCAGGGCGATGCCAAGGCCTGGCTGCCAGGCCAGGAAGCGGGACAGGCCCGGCCGTCCGCGATGGCCGCCAACATCCCCGGCTACACCACGAACTCCGAACAGACACCGGTGCGCCAGATCATCTTCGTGGATCCGGCGGTGGACAACGCCGAGCAGATCGTACAAGGCCTGTACGGCCTGATCAGCGGCAAGACCGAAGGCCTGGACGGGCTGGCAAGGCCCACCGGCGACGGCCCGCAATTGCAGGTGCTGCGCAGCCACGACACGGAGATCATCGTGCTGGACGGCCGCTACGACGGCGTGGACCAGATCACGCAGGTCCTGGGCCAGCATCGGGACCTGGCCGCGGTGCAGATCATGAGCCACGGCAGCGTTGGATCGTTGACGCTGGGCACTGCCGCGCTGGGCGCCGGCCAGCTGGACGCCTATAAGGATCAGTTGCGCGCCTGGGGCGACGCCCTGTCGGATGATGGCGACATCCTGCTCTATGGCTGCAATGTCGCTTCGGGCCGCGCGGGCATCGCTTTCGTGGACAGCCTGGCGGCCATCACGCGCGCCGACGTGGCGGCGGCCACGCATACCGTGGGCAGCGCCGCGCTGGGCGGCGATTGGGCGCTGGATTACCGCCGCGGCGTGATCGACGCCAACACGGTGACGGTCGCCAGCTGGAACGGCGTGATGGCCAGCGCCGCCGGTCTGCAGAGCGGCGGTTCCACCTTGCAGGGCGTGGCGGTCAATGACCATTTGATCGGCTACGGCAGCAATAACACATTCGTGTTCGACAACAATTCCACCGCGGCGCTGACGACGATCGAAGTGCGCCAGGGAATGAAGCTGGAGAACGGCGTCTGGATACGCAACGAAGACGACGACAATAGCAATAACACGCTGGATTTCTCGGGCATCCGGGGCAATGTCACGGCCATCATCAGCAGCAACGACGCCTACCAGATCACGTATTCGACGGTGGATGCCGGCAACAACTGGACCCAGCGCGTCGTCAACGTGGTGTTCAAGTCGGCCGACGGTACGCAAAGCCTGAAGATCGGCGACAAGACCTTCAACCTGATCGGCACGGCGCAGAGCGGCAAGACCATATTGGACTACAGCGGCTATGCGACCGGCGTGACGGTCGATCTGTCCGGCCCCACGGCGGACTCCAATGGCGAAGAAGTTCCGCCGCCGCCGCCGACCGGATTCGGCTATGTGCGCGCGATCAGCGGAGTCAAGGGTTCCACGCAGGGCGGCAACAGAATCACGGTGGTGGGCGACACCACGGTCACGATCAATAACTCGCAAGACATCGTCAAGGGCAGCGGCGGCGGCAATACCTACATCGCCGCGGGCGGCACCCTCGGTTTCACCCTGACCCAGCAGGCCGGCCAGAGCGGCAACACACTGGACCTCACCCAATTCGGTACTGATGTCACGGCCCGCGTGCAGACCGGCGGAGGCATCAGCGTCTTCATGGGCGCGGGCGTGGCGGCCGACGGCAGCGTCAACGGCCTGGCGACTGCGCTGGTCAACAACCTCGATGTACAGATGTTCTTCGGCGTGGCGGGCAGGACGACGCTGGATTACTCGGGCTATGAAGACAACGTCACCGTCAACCTGAACTTCCAGGACGGCAATACCGGCCTCTACGACGCCAGCGGCCTGGCGGGCGTGCTGAACATCAGCAACGTCATCGGCGCGGGTGGCGACTATGGCAACGACATCGTCGGCAGCCTGGGCGACAACATCATCACCGTGGCCTACAGCCGCGGACAGAACCGCATCAGCGGCGGCGGCGGGAACGATCTGGTGATCGGCAACCTGGCCGCAGGCGGCGCAACCGAATACATCGCGGGCGTGGAAAGCGACGCCGCGCTCAGTGGCGACAAGACCTCGGCCACGTTGACGAACATGCCGCCGGGCGCGGGCACCGCAAGCACGGTGACCCTGCGCGGCGTGAACGCCGTGACCTTGCAGGACTATCGCACCATCGACGCCGCGGCAGCGGCGGGCAGCACGAATCACGCCGCCACCAGCGTCACGCTGGACGGCACGAACTACCGTGGCGACCTGACGCTGATCGGCAGCGCGGGCGCCAACGTCCTGCTGGGCGGCCTGGGCCACAATACTTTTACCGGCTATCAAGGCGCCAACCAGCTGTGGGCGCAGGCGGGCGCGCAAAGCAACACGCTGGACGAGAACGGCCAGTGGAATTTCACGCTTACCAACAATCAGCTGTCGGCAAGCTACGCCTCCGATGGCACGCCCCTGGGTACCGGGGTGCCGGTTCCCACCTTGAGCAATACGCTGAACGGCGCCTTCAGCCAGGCGCGCCTGAACGGCGGCCTGGGCTCGACGCTGATCGATGCGTCGGCCTTCAGCGGCAATACGGTGCTGGTCAGCGGCCTGATGGCGGGCGGCGTGATCCGCGCGGGTTCGGGCGACAACACCCGGCACCAGATCATGCTGCTGGGCGGCCGCTACAACCTGTACGGCGGCACGGGCACCAATGCGGCCACCGAACTGGTGGTGGCGGCCGACGGCCTGACGGGCACGGACGGCGCGGGCTACCAGTCGCAGATGGCGGCCAGCGGCGGCGTGGGCTATGTGTCGTTCCAGCAGACGGGCGCCACCGGCTGGATCCAGCGCGCGGCCAACGAGTCCCAAACCACCGCTTCCACCTATGCCGGCATCTCCAGCGTGCGCGTCATCGGCGGCGAATACGGCAACTGGATCGATACCTCGCGCTTTGCCGGGGCGGCGGTGCTGGACGGCATAGCCGGCTTGTCCAACTATTTCATTATCAGCAATGCCTACGCCACCCAGGTGATCGGGTCCGCGGGGTCGAACACGATAGAGCTGTTCACCGGCGGCAGGAGCGTGTCCCTGGACAATAGCCAGGTGAAGATCGGGGCGGGCGCGTCGCAGGTCAACAGCACGTTCACCAACGTCAACGACTTCCGCTTCGTGGTGGAAGGCAGCAGCGCCAACATCGTGGACACCACGGCCCACACGGGTGTGACCACGCGGACCTATCTGTCGGATCTGAGCTCGGGCTATACGCCGGCGGAAGGGCCGGCGCTGGCGTTCGTGTTTCCCAACCACGCTAACGCGCGGGTCGATGTTGGCCTGGAAGGCGTACGCACCATCCAGGACCTGCTGGACGCCATCGGTGCCGGCATCATGGTCAACGCGGCGGGCGAGCCGCTGCGTATCGCGGTCGGCGGCCCCAATGCCGGCAAGCTGATTCCGGCCAGCGACAGCAGCACGCCTTGGGATTATCTCTACGCGCTGACGGCCAGTCTGGACGTGCAGGGGCGTCTGCAGATCAGCTACAGCCAGGACGCGATTGCGGCAGGCTACTCCGGCGTGTTCTCGCTGGCGCCCGGCATGCAGACGGCGCTGAACGCCGACGGCACGGTGTCGAATTCGACGGTCAGCCTGTCGGACGCGGCCTACAAGCTGGGCCTGATCGCGGCCGGACAGGTGCAAAGCAGCTCCAACGGCACGGGCGTTCTGACGGGCGCGGCGCTCGCCATCGGCCATCAGACGCAGTTCGTACTGGCTGGCTCCAACTCGACCATCCGCTCAGGCGGCGGGGAAAATACGTTCGTCGTGAACTATGGCCAGCCCGGCCAGAATACCGGCGCCGGCAACAGCATCGCCACGCAATCCGGCGCGCGCAACAGCCTGGTGGTCAATACCGGCGTCGGCGCGGTGCTGTCGAACGCCAATGTGCACTATGTCGATGGCGGCTCCAATACGAGCCTGGTGACATTCGCGGGCGCGCCATTCTCGGACGCCACGGTCATCGCCACCAACACCAGCGGCGCGACCACGCTGGACGCCAGCATCTGGACCCCGGCCGTCACGCTGGCCACTCGCGGCGGCTACGACACCCTCAAAGGCAATACCAGCAACGTTTCCTTCGTGGTGACGCAGCCGGCGGATACCGCCGCAGGCACCGTGACCGTGACGCTGGCGTCCAACAGCGGCACAGGCAACAGCCTGCAGGTCATGGCGCTGGGCGGCAGCGCCGCCTTGTCGAATCTGATCTCCACGACCGGCACGATCGCCGGGGTGACGCTGGGCGCGAATACGGACAAGTTGGATTACGTGCTGGACATCGGCAGCGGCACGCTCGATCAGGCGTTGACGGTCAGCGGCCGCAACGTCATCATCCGCGGCCAGTCGTACTCGGTGCTGCAGAACATTACGCTGGATGCGGGCTATGCCCTGCGTCTGGAAGGCGAGAAAATCACCGTCGGCGCCAGCAACGGCGCAAATATCGTGCTGGCGGCCGGCGCGATCGAGCTGGCGGCGCAACGCTACCGCCCATGGCGTAGCGCGATGGCCCAGATCTACAAGCTGGACGCCGCCATCACGGTCAACAACGCGACGCTGTGGGCCAAGGACACCGGCGGATCCGGGGTCAGCTTGACCAGCAAGATCGATAGCAAAGACTACGATCTGGATCCGCTGATCAAGAACGGCGCAAACCAGGGCGGCGTGCTGGGCGGGCTGGCGGGCGGCGTCAACTCGGCCTTCGACGCCCTGATGAAGTTCCTGGACGGCGCCAGCGCCATGGCGGCCTGGGCCGGCATTGAATACAACTCGTCGATCAAGGTCGGCACGCAGGCGCGGCTGGTGTCCAACGGCGACGTGAGCATCACGTCCACGACGTCGGCCACGGTCAAGCTGAGCCCCTTGGTCGCGAAGATCGCCGGCATAGCGGTGGGCGTGCTGCAGAACAAGTCGACCATCGATGTGCAGGGCACGGTGATCGCATCCAAGTCGATCACGATCAAGTCCGATCTCACCAACGAAATGGAGATCGCGCTGCTGCCGGGCCAGGTCGGCGCCGTGCCGGCGGTGATCGGCGTGGGCGTGGCGGTCATCATCAGCGAATCCACCGTGCACATCGGCGCGGGCGCCAGACTGGAAACCGGCTTGCTGCATGCCACCGATCCGATCACCCACGCGCTGAGCGGCGTGGGCGGAGACGTGACGATCCAGGCCCTGACCAGCCACAAGAGCACGATTTCGATATCGGCCGCGGGTGCGATGGCCGAAAGCGACGACACCAAGCCGGTGACGGGGGCCGACGGCAAGATCGATCCTTCCAAGGAAGCGGGCAAGTACAAGGCCGGCTACGCCAAGGTCGGCGTGGCAGTGGGCTTTGCGTACAACCAGCTGACCACTGAGGCCTTTATGGACGGCACGGTGGTGGCGCGCAATGCGGGCAAGGTGACCGTCGAGGCCAAGGCGCAGGACGCCGGCAGCGCCATCGCCGTCAAGACCATACTGGGCGGCCGCGCGGCCACCGGCAGCGATTTCCTCACGGCGGCGCAGACCGAGGCCAAGAACGCGGCCATCGCCAAGACCGTCAGCCCCATCGTGAGCGGCGCCCTGGGCGGCCTGGGCACCGGGGCACAGTACACCAAGAGTTTCTTCAGCGCGCTGGTGTCGGATAGCCGGGGCGGCAAGTTCGGCGACAAGATCAAGGAAATCAAGCAAGAGAAGGATTTCGAGGACCGCGCCAAGTACGACTCCGACATCCAGAAAGAAATCGACAACCCCTCCACCGAGTTCCAGGTCGGCGCGGCGCTGGGCATGTCGATGAACAACATCACGACCACGGCCCGCATCGGCAACGGCGTGGCGGCGGCCACGGTCAGCACGGCGGGCGGCGACGTCATCGTCAATGCGCAGACGCAATACAACACCAAGCTCACGGTCATGAGCGGGGTGGATGACCAGCCCATCGCCGACAAGCAGGCCTTCCTGAAAAAGAAGAACAACCTGACGACCAACCAGCCCGAGCGCGCGGCCGGTCCGGACGGTTCTGACTTCGGCGCCGCGGCTGCCGTGGTCATCGGCATCGACAATGTCAAGACCCAGGCGACCGTCAGCCAGTTCGCCACGATTACCACCCAGGGCGGCGACGTGGCGGTCACCGCCAGCAGCCTGAACCAGATCGACCCGAAAAAGCTGTGGCTGGTCAATCTGTACGCGCCGTTCGACGGCATCAACACCAAGTGGAACGACGCCGACGGCACCAAGGCAAAGGCGGAGGTGGCGGGCAAGGCGGCCGCGTCCTTCCTCAACAATCTGCAGGCCACGCTGACCAGCACCGGCGGCATCTCGTCCAGCTTCAGCAGCTGGGCCAGCGCCACGGCCAAGAGCAAGAAGCTGGCCCTGTCCGGCGCGTTCACGGTGCTGGTGCAGGACACCAAGACCCAGGCCCAGGCCGCGGGCAAGATCAATACGACGCTGTCCGGCGGCACGGCCGGCGATGTGACGGTGCAAGCGGAAAACTCCTCGCAGCGCCTGAACCTGGTGGGCAACATCATCCTGCCGTCGATATCCCTGGGCGGGGCGAAGTCGCTCCAGCAGGCCGCTCCCCGCGGCGCGTCCGAGGGCCGCTTCAGCTATGGCAAGGACCGGGTCAAGGGATTCCTGACGCCGAAGTACCAAGGCTTCGAGTACGGCAGCAGCTCGAAGGAAGGCTCGGCCATCGGCGTGTCGGTGTACGTGAACGCGGCCAGGCACGAAACCCGTGCCGTGGTCAGCGACACTGCCGAGATCAATGCGGGCAAGCTGACGGTCGATGCGGACAATGAACTGATTTCGGTAACGCTGGGGGCATCGGGCGGCCAGGCCAAGACCCTGGCGCTCAACGGCGTGGTGCTGGTCAACTCCACCAGCGCGACCACCCTGGCCCAGGTCGGCCGGGGCGCCCGCATCGTGGCGGCAGGCGCGGCGGACATCCAGGCGACGGATGCGACCTGGGTTGGCACGGTGGCGGGCGCCGCCGCCGGATCGCAGGCAGTGGGCGTGGGCATGAGCGTGTCCATCAATGACGTCAACCGCTGGACGCAGGCCCTGATCGGCGACACGCTGCGCGCGGCGGATGGCGCGCCTACGGCCTTGCCGGTGGGATCGTTCTCGGCGGCCGCGCTGACGATCCGGGCGGAGAACAAGGGCTTTGTCGGCAATCTGGCCGTGGCGGGTTCGCGCGTGTCCAGCCCGGTGGCGGGCGCGGGCGCGGGCGGCGGCACGGGGGCGGGCGGCACGGGCGGGGCAGGGGGTACGGGTACCAGCCTGGACAACCTCAAGCTGCCCACTAGTCAGGGCGATGCGGCGCCGGGCACGGACAGTTCCGCGCCTGCGTCAACCACCGACCTGGGCTCCAAGCTGGAGGGGCTGAGCGGTCAGGTGACTCAGCTGACGCAGGATGCGGGCGCGGCGCCGGGAGGCGGCTCCGGCAGCCAGCAATCCAAGGCTGGCGTAGCCATTTCGGGTGCGGTGGCGGTCAACATGGTCAGCGACTTCGCGCAGGCCTACGTCAACGCCGCCGGCATGAAGATCACGATAGGCGGGGACGCCAAGGTCGAGGCGCAAAACGGCACCCATACGCTGGCCCTTTCGGGTTCGGCTGCGCTCGCGCAGTCGGATAGCGCAAAGTCCAACGTGGGGGTCGCGGGCGCCTATAGCATGAACATGCTGGGCGGCGAAGCGCGCGCCCAGGTGCTGGCCGTGGGCGAACTGGTGGTGGCGGCGGATCTGGCGCTGGCCGCGCGGCGTACCGGCGTGGCCGTGACCATCGCCGCCGGCATGGCCGGCGCCAAGGGGCAGAAGGGCGTGGCGGTGGCCGGTTCGGCCGCCGTCGGCGTGGCGGATTACGCCAACATCGCGCTGCTGGGTAACGCAGCCAAGGTCAGTGCGCGCGACGTGACATTGGAGGCCCGCGACCTGAGCGTGCTGGCCACGGTGGCGGGCGCGGTCGCCAGCTCGGACGGCAAGGCCGGCGTGGGCGCGGCGGTCGCGGTCAACGTCAGCACCAGCAAGGTCGAGGCGGGCATCCGCCAGGTGACCGAGCTGTTGTACACAGGCCGTGTCGATGTGTCGGCGGAATCCACCCAGGTTGCGGTGGGCTTCGCGGGCGCGCTGGGCGCGGCGCGAGATGGCGCGGGCGTGGGCGGATCGGTGTCCGTCAATGTCATGTCCAACCGCGTCGAAAGCTATCTGCTCAACAGCAAGGTCGTCTATGACGGCGCCGCCAGCGGCAGCCATGACGTCACCGTGCGGGCTCAGGACAAGACCACGCTGGTCGCCGTTACCGGCGCTGCGGGCGTAGGCAAGAAGGCGGGCGTGGGCATCGCCGTCAGCTACAACGAAATTGGCAACGCCGTCATGGCCGGCATCCAGGGTTCGACCGTGGATACCGGCGGCCATGGCGCGGTGAAGCTCACCGCCAAGGATACGTCCTCGCTGGGGGGCGGAGCGGTCGGCGTCGGCGTGGGCATGGGCGAGGCGAAGTTCGCGGGCGCGGGCTCGGTGCAGGTCAACCGCGTCGGGTCCGCCGTGGCGGCCTATGTGCTGCCGAGCCGCGACAGCAACGGCGCAGTCACGGCGCGCAGCCGCATCGACGCCTCGTCGCTGACGGTCGAGGCGACCGAGAACAATACGCTGGTCGCGGTGACCGGCGGGGTTGCGGTCACGGCCGGCGGCTCGGTGGCCGTGGGCGCGTCGGTCAGCGTCAACGAGTTCAGCTCGCGCACCAGCGCGCTGATCGAATACGCGGATGTGGACGTCACCGGCAAGGTAGACGTGTCGGCGCATTCGTCGCCGCTGCTGGTATCGGTGGGGGCGGCGGGCGCGCTGTCCAAGAAGTTCGCGCTGGCCGGAGCGGTCAACGTCAACATGATGCGCGCGGCCACCGAGGCCCGCATCAGCGACAGCACCGTCAAGGCAGGTAGCCAGGCAGGCTTTACGGGCGACGCCGTGCGCGTCAATGCTTCGGACGCGTCGGCCCTGTACGCCATCACGGTGGCGGGCGCGATCGCGACCCAGGGCGCGGCGGTGGGACTGGCCGTGGCCGTCAACATCATGGGCGGCAATACGGCTTTCGACCGTGATCTGCTGGCCTTCAACAATACGACACTGGCCGATTCGGGCGCAGCCGTCACCACCGTGGGCGTGGCCGACAACGGCGGCGCCGCCGCCAATCCCAAGGTCGCGGCTTCCATTCTGCGCAGCGACGTGCATGCGGTGCAGGGCAACGTCAACGTATTCGCCGGCCTGGTGGACCCCATGGCCGCGGGCGGCAATGCCCAGCTCAACGGCGGCGGCCAATTGCCGGTGGGGGACGGCGACATCCGGGTGGACCAGGGCGGCAGCACGCTGACCTTCACGGGCGATGCGGCGGCCGTCATCAACGGCGCCAAGGACGATAGCGGCAACGCCGGCATGCCGGCGCAAACTGGCGGCACGGGCGGCGAATTCTCGGGCTGGCAGACCGGCGACGGCGTCTACCTGAGTTCGGGCGCCGGCAACATCACGCTGGCAGACGGCACGGCCCTGCGCAATGACCGCGTGTACTACGTGATCCGGCGCGAGGCTCCTGACGGCCAGGCCATCATCCAGCTGGCGGATACCCAGGAAGACGCCCTGCGCGGCAAAGCGCTGCAATTCGGCAGCGTGACCAACCTGGCCGTGATCGGCTTCGCGCATGTGCGCATGCAGGAAGCGACCAGCGTCAACCTGCAACCCTTCCACGGCGTGGATGCCGGCGCGACGGTGAATACCGGCGCCAATACGCTGACCCTGGCGCTGCCGTTCCCGGGCGTGCAGGAAGGGGCGGCCATCGTTTACAGCGGTTCGGTCGGCGCCAACGGCCAGATCGAGGACGTGCTGGCCAACCGCATCCTGGCCCAGGGCAAGGATGTCTTGAAAGTCGGCGTGACCTATTACGTCGTCAACCTGAGCGCCGACCAGCGTTCGTTCCAGCTGCGCGACGGTCAAGGCAACCTGGTCGATTTCAGCGGCGCGGCGGTGGGCGGCGCGCTGCAGCGCTTCAGCGTCAACAATCCGGCGGGGGCGGCCCTGAACGCGGACGGCAGCCTGACCTTGCCCAAGGCCCATGGCCTGGCCACGGGGGACAAGGTCGTCGTCAACCTGGCGGCAAACGGCGTGCTGACGGGTCTGTCCGACGACCACGTCTATGTGGTTGAAGTCGTCAACAGCACCACGCTGCGCTTCAAGGACGTGAACGGCGCCGCGGTGACGTTGGGCAAATTGGCCTATGTGCCGGAGTTCAACGCCGCCACCAAGCGCTACGAGTATTTCCTGACCGATGCCAATGGCGTCAAGCTGCTGGACGCGCAGAACAAGCCGATTTCGGTCAATCCGGACGCGATGGTCGCATTCACGCAGGTTGCGCTGGTGCGCCAGACCTCGCAGACCTCGACCAGCACGGGCAGCGACGGCACCCAGAACACCAGCATCACCCAGGGCACGCCGACCGACGCAACGCTGTCGGCCTCCTCGGCCCAGAGTCAGGCCATAGGCGAAAACAGCTTCTCGTTCGCCAGCGACGCGGGCTTGGCCACGGGCGACGTGGTCATCTACCGCAGCCAGGGCGCCAACATCGCTGGCCTGGTGGACGGCCAGCGCTACTACGTGATCAATGCCTCGCAAGGCGGCGCCTTCCGCTATCAGCTGGCGAGCTCGCTGGAGAATGCTCGCGACGGCATCGCCATGAAGCTGGGCGCGGCCACGGGCACGGGCGGCATCAGCCTGCAGAAGGCGGTGGATCGCATCACGTCCGGCGGCCTGATCTCGCTGGACATCGGTTCGCTGACGCAAGGCCATGCGCTGAGCAACAGCATGTTGAGCATCACGGTGGCCGGCGCTGGCGGCAAGTCGCTGGGCGGCGCGGGCGCCGTGGGCGTGAACATTTCGCGCTCCGAGGTCAGTGCCATCATCGACAACACGGGCGCGGCAGCCGGACACAAGGTGCGGGCCGAGGCTGGCGCGGTGTCGGTGTCGGCGCAGGACGCCAGCCGCATCGTGACGGCCACGGGCGCGCTGGGCATCTCCATCACCCAGGGAGCATCGGCCGCCATCGGCGCGTCCGTGAGCGTGGCGGACATGCGCAATGGCGTGCGCGCGGCGATCGCGCAGGCGACCGTCGAGGCCCAGGCCGTGCAGGTGCGCGCCGAAGAGCGCGCCAGCATCTACAACGTGTCGATCGGCCTGGCCGGCGGCGCGGGCGTGGCGGTAAGCGGATCGCTGGCCGTCAACACGATCCAGAACACGGTGCACGCGCAGATCCGCGACTCGTCGGTGACGGCGACCTCGGGCGATATCCGCATCGTCGCGCGCGACGTCGCCAGCATCGCGGCGTTGGCCGGCAATGTGGCGGTATCCGTGGGCGGCCGCGTGGCCGCCGGCATGGCTTTCGCGGTCAACCAGGTCTTCGATACGGTGTACGCGGGCGCGCTGCGTTCTTCCTTGTCGGCGACTGGCGATATCGTGGTGCAGGCCGCCTTTGCCAAGCCCGATGACTTGTCGCCCGGGTTGAATGCGCAGATTTCGGCGATGGCGGTCAGCGGCGCGGTCGCGGCCGGTGGGTCCGGCGCCAATGTGGGCTTTGGCGGATCGGCTGTGCTGAACTGGATCGCCAACAGCATCAAGGCCGAGATCGGCGAGACTGCGGTCGGACAGGATGTTGCGGCTGGCGGCGATATCGTGGTCCGGGCCAGCGACGAATCCACGATCAACAGCCTGGCGGGCGCGGTGGCCCTGGGGCTGGGATCGCAGGGCGCGAGCGTCGCGGTGGGCGCCAGCCTGTCCTACAACTATCTGGGCGGCGCGCCCGCGGGCAACGCGCGCGAGCACTCGATTTCGGCGCAGATCCGCGATACGCAGGGCGCCGTGCGCGGCGCGCACGTGGAGGTGGCCTCGCTCTTCAAGGGGCAGATCCACAACGTGACCGTGGCGGGCAGCGTGGCCGTGGGTACGGCGGCGGTGTCGGCGGGCGGCGCGGTGTCGGTCAACCGCCTGAACAGCAAGAACGACGCGGGCATACGCAACGCACGCCTGGTCGAGGCGCTGTCGGCAGGCGGCGCGCCGGGCGTGGCCGTGCAGGCGCGCGACGACGGCTATGTGCTGGCCGTGGCCGGCGGCCTGGGCGTGGCGGTGTCGCCGGGCAGCGGCGCGGGCATCGCGGCCGGAGTGTCGGCGACCCACAATACCGTCAACAACCAGACGCGGGCGTATATCGACGGCAGCGGCGCCGGCAACGGCAACCTGAATACGGCCATCGGTTCGGCGCATGGCATCGCGGTGGACGCGATCAACGAATCGCGCATCGTTTCGGTATCGATAGGCGTAGCGGCGGCAGTCGCCGTGGGGCAGGGATTCGCCGGGGCGGGCGCCGGCGCGGGCAGCGGCAATACCATCGGCGGATCGGTGGAGGCCACGCTGAAAAATGTGGTCCCGCTGAACAATGGATATATTGCCGGGGACGTACGCGTCAACGCCGAAAACACGGGCAGCATCGTGACCGTCGCAGGTGCCTTGGCGGTGGCGGTTTCCGCGGGCGGCATGGGCGCGGGCGCGTCGGTGGGCGTGTCGGTGGCGATCAGTGAAATCAGCACGACAGTGCGCGCGCTGGTCGAAAACTCCGTGATCCGGACGAACGGCACGGGTCAGGGCGTAACGGTGTCGGCGTCGGACCGGGCCACGATCACGGCCATTGCCGTTGGCGGCGCGGTCAGCGTGCAGGCCGGCAGTGCAGGCGTGGCGATCGCGGTCGGCACCAGCGTTGCGGTCAACAAGGTTTTCAATACGGTGCATGCCGACATCCGGGGCGGCAATATCCAGACGGCAGGAGCCGGACTGTCCGTCAGCGCGAGCCAGCAGGCCGACATTCTGTCGGTGGTGTTGGGCGCGTCCGTGGCGGTGTCGGTGGGCGACAGCGCCAATGCCGCCATCGGCGGCGGTGGCGCGTTGGCGCGCAACGTCATCTCGGCCAGCGTGCAGGCTGGTATCTCGGATGCATTCATCAGCACGGAGGGCGCGGGCGGGACGAAGGGCGGGCTGGACGTGCGGGCCCTGGGCCTGTCCCGGATCAACGCGGTGGTGCTGGGCATGTCCGCGTCGGTGTCGGTCAGCCACTACGCCGCCGCTTCGGCGTCCGTGGGCGTGGCCATGGCGGAAAACGTCATCGGCTACGACGTCAACAGCGCCGGCCAGGTGGTCGCGTTGGGGGCCGGCCGGCCGGTCAACGAGATCACGGCGTCGATCGACCGCAGTACGGTGACCGCGGGCGCCGTCACGGTGGATGCCAGCAATGTGAAATTCAAGGGCGATGGCAGCGTCGACTGGCAACAGAGCATAGACGCCGTGGTGGTGGCGGGCGCGGTGGCGGTATCGGTGGCCTACGCGCCGCCTATCGTCGATGGCGCCAGCCTCGCGGTATCGGGAGCTGGCGCGGGGGCGCGGGCGGTCAACAAGATCAAGACCGCCATCACGGCCCGCATCACCGACCAGAATCAGGCCCACGCCTGGAACGCGGCCAGTGTGTCCGTCATGGCGACGGACCAGTCACGCATAGACAGCACGATTGCCGCCGTGGCAATTTCGGTCGCGGTGTCGCTGGGCGCGACGGCGTCGCTGTCGGTGGCCGTGTCGCTGGCCCAGAACGAGGTCGCCAACGACACGCTGGCCAAGGTGGATGGCGTGAACTTCACCGGCGCGCCGGTGATCACGGTCAAGGCGGATAGCCAAGCCAGCATCCACACGGTTGCGGTGGCGGTGTCGATCGCCGCCGGCGTCAGCCTGGGCGGGATTTCGCTGGCGGGCGGCGGCGCCGACGCGCACAACGTGATCGGGTCGTCCGCCGTGGCGATCATGAGCAATTCGCGCGTCAGTGGCAATGGCGCCAACGCGCTGACGATAGACGCCGGCATGAGCGGCACGATCAAGGCCACGGTGGTGGTCGCCAGCGTGGCCTTCACGGCCGCGGGCGGCTCGTTGGCCATCGGCGCTTCGCTGGCCGAGAATGAGATCACGCAGGCGGCAGGCGCGCGCGCCAGCCTCGCCAACACCCAGGTGTCCAATCTGGGCGCCATCAACGTCACTGCCGATACCGTGCAGACGCTGGAAGCGGTGGTGGTGGCCGGCGCCGTGGGGATCGCGTATCAGGGGGCTGCGCTCGCCGCGGCCGGATCGTCGGCCTATAACACCTCGCGCGCCGTCACGCGCGCCGAGGTCAACGGTTTGACGCAGATCGATCCCGACGTGCGCGCCGCGGACAGCTTGTACATCAAGGCGTCCAACCAATCCACTCTCAAGGCGACCGCCGCAGGCGCAAGCCTGGCCGGCACCTCCCAAGGCCTGGCGTTGTCGGTCGGCGTGGCGCTGGCCAGCAACAAGGCGCTGGGCGCGGTCGAGGCGGCGCTGTCGAATTCGGTGCTTAGCGCCGGCGCGGGGGCGCAGATGGCGCGGGCGACCATTGTCGCCGAGGACACTGCGACCCTGGAGGCCAAGGCCATCGGCGCGTCGCTGGCGTTCGCGATGCAGGGAGGATCGCTGTCGGTGGGCGCCTCGGTGGCGCGCAACGTCGCTGCCATGAGCGTGCAGTCTTCCGTGACCTCGTCGACGCTGAAGGTGTCGGACGCCGTGGCGGTGTCGGCCAAGGAAACCGTGACGCTGGACGGCGTGTCGGTCGCTGCCTCGGTGGCGGCGGGCTTTGCGGGCGTGGCGGTGTCGGGGGCGGGCGCCGAAAGCACGCAGACGGTCGCCAACGACGTAGGCGGCTACATCAGCGGATCCGTCATCACCGCCGGCACGGGCGTGTCGGTCAAGGCGGACAACAGCTCCAGCATCAAGGCGGTCAGCGGCGCGGTGTCGGTGAGCGTCACGGGCGCGGGCCTGGGGGCCAGCATCGGCGTCTCCATCGCCCGGAATACTTTCGGCGTGCACGCTGGCGACGGCGTGAACCGCTCGAACCGCGCGCTGGCCTACATCGAGAACAGCACTATCTCCGTCAATCGCGGCAATGTGGACGTGCTGGCCACGTCCAGCGAAACGCTGACCAGCGTCAATTTCGCCGGCAGCGTGGCGGTGGCGGGTTTTGGCGGGTCTGCCGCCGGTTCCGGGGTGCAGGTCAGCAACCGTTTTGCCACGGCGACGTCGGCCTATATCGCGGGGTCGCAGGCCATAGCTGGCATCTCCGGCGGGGCCGGCTCCATAAATGTGCGCGCCCAGGACAGCAGCACCATCCTGAAGTCCGGCGCCTATGGCGTGGCGGTGGCGGCCTCGCTGCCTGTGCCGGGAAATTTCGGCTTGAACCTGGCCCTGGCTGTGACGCTGGTGGATAGCGTGGCGGCCAACGAGGTCAGCGCGTATATCGATACCGCCAGCGGCAGGAACGTCGGCGCGCAAGACGCGGTCTCCGTCGTGGCCGTCGAGAAGACCGAATTCAAGGGCCTGGACGCGGTCACCGCCTCGGTGGCGGTGGGTGGCGGCATCGCGGCCGCGGGCGCGGGGGTGCGAGTGACCAACACCACCCGCAACAATGTCAGCGCGCGGATTTCGGGCACGGGCAAGGTGGGGGCGCTGGGCAAGGTCGAGATCAAGGCCGATACCCAGGTCCGCGCCGACATCGACCTGACCCAGGTCAGCGTTGCGGTGGGCATGGTGGGCGCGGCGATCGGCGTAGGCATTGCCGAGAACATCGCGCGCGACGCGACCACGGCAACCGTGGACGGCGCGACCGTCAGCGCGCCGCTGGTGGACATGAACGCGTTGGTGAGCGTGGACTTCGGCCAGACCCAGACCGCCGGCGTGGCCGCCACCACGGGGCTGGCCGTCAATGTGAACAAGGCGCTGGTGGACATCGCCACGACAACCCTGGCCGAAGCGCGCAATGGCGCGGTGCTGCAGGGCCTGTCGGTCAGCGCCCCGGGCCAGGGCGAGAACCCGGGCATGGTCAATATCAACGCGCAGGGCACGTACTACGGCCGCGCCTATTCGAAGGCGATCACCGGCGGCGTGATCGGTGTGGGAGTGATGAGCGCCGAAACCCGACTGGGCGGCTCGCTCAAGGCGTCGGTGGATAACGCGACGCTGCAGGGCGCCATCATCGGCGTTACGGCAAAGGGAACCACCGAGCGCAACGGCGAGGCCGGCCTGCTGGCCGAGGCCCGTTCGCTGGAAGTGGGCGGGGTGACGGTATCGATAGACAGCGCCACGCTGACGACCGCGCTGGATACGCGCGTGCAGATCGGCAACAACGCCCGCATCGATGGCACCCTGCTGAGCATCACGGCGGACCAGGTGCAGTCGGTGGACGTCAAGATGGACGCCGGCACGATTGCGCTGGTGGCCGGACGACAAGGCAAGATCGATGTCGTGGTGGGCGGCAAGTCCGCCATCGACATCGGCGGCGGCGCGCAAGTGATCGGCAACAAGCTGGATATCCGCAGCAACAATACCGTGCGCGGTACCTCCACCCTGAGCGGCTATTCGGTCAGAGTGGCGGGGGCCGACGTCAGCAAGCACACGGTCACGCTCAAGCCCGAGTCGACCATCAGCGTCAGCGGCGCGCGGCAGGCCGGCAGCACGATCGACACGGCGGGCATGACCGTGGTGCAGGCGCGGGGCAATTTCGATACCCCGGGCATGCTGGACCTGGTGGCGACCAACGACATCATCTACACCCAGCGTAACAAGATCACCGGCGTGTCCGGCGTGTCCGTGACGCTGTCGACCAACAACCTCAGCACCGACGGCACGCTCGCCCAGGTCAAGGTAAACGGCGCATTCCTGCGCAATGCCTTCGGCGACGTGGTCATGGCCGCGAACACGCGCGGCGTGACAACCACCATCAGCGATCTGCTGGTGGTTTCCGTGTCCAGCTTCAGCAAGTCGGACAGCAACAACGATCTGACGGTGCGCAACGCCATCCAGATCGACAATGCCTCGATCGAAGGCGACAACATCCTGGCGCTGGCAGGCAACGGCAAAGCGACCGACCCGCTGTCGACCGGCTATCTGCTGGCCAACGATAACGTGTCGTTCACGCTGGTCGGAATCGCCCAGGTGCCGGCGGTGGACAGCGGCGCCAAGGCGCGCCAGATCAACACTGTGCTGATCGACGGGGTAGCGGCCAACGGCTCGCTGCTCAAAGCCCAACGCAACGTGCGGCTGGAGACCAATCCCTCGAAGCTGGACCAGGCGCGCGTGAACGGTTCGGTGCAGGTGATCGGCCTGAACCTGAATCCCACGGTCAAGCTGGCCGACAGTGTGGTGGACACCACGTCCAGCAGGGTGGCCACGGGAGCGGCCACGCGCATCATTGCGGGCGTGAACAATGCGGCCAACCTGTTCGTCATCCCGGCCGAACTGCTGGAGCAACTGGGCTATACCAGCGCCACGCTACCCGCTGCGGGAGCTCCTCTGCGGTTCGACTCGAATTCGCCCGCGGTCAAGGCGATCCTGGAGAAACTGCTGGGCGCGGGCAAGACCAGCCTGGACGGAGCGCCAGGCACGGTCAATATCGACGTGCGCTATGAGCTGACGGCGTTCAGCGCCAGCGACATCAAGGTCAACGTCACGGCCGGGATGATCATCGAGCACAACGGCAGCTACTACCGCTACAACAGCCCGAACAGCCGCGATCTGGATCTGGCGGCGGAGGACTACGCCAATAGCAGCTATTGGATGTACTTGAGCAATCCGACTGCCACCCAGGTGGGCGACGCCCTGAAGTCGAACTTCGGCAGCACAGCCGCCGGCAACGTCGGCAAGCTGTACTTCGTGCTGAAGACGGTGGACATCGCCCAGCCCACGCTGCGCTACGCCAGCCAGCAGAATGTCATCAGCGAGCAGATCCGCACGCTGACGCGGATGCAGGCCGAGCATGCCTCGAACCCGCAGGCCGTCGCGCGCTATCAGGCCAACATCGCCGCCTTGCAGCAGCAGCTGCAAAGCATCCAGATGGGCGTGAAGCTGCAGAACGGGCAGATCCGCTACCTGGATTCGTTCAGCACGTTCTTCATCGACATGCCGGATATGTATGCGTCCGGCGGCTCGGTCTATGTGAACGCGACTGATACCGGCGGCGTGTACCGGTCGGGCATCGACGCCCGCGCCAACACCCAGATCAATATCGTCAACGACTCGCCGATGCTGATGAACGTCAGGGACGCGGTCGTGCTGGACGGCACCATCATCCGCCCGGGGTCCGACGGCCAGCTCAAGGTCTTCAAGACCGGACACCTGTACGTCAACGACGCGTCCGTGAAGGGCGCGTCGGGGGCCGACACGGCCGAGGTCAGCATCAGCCAGATCAAGAACGGCTGGGCCGCGGACCCGTTCGGCGGGGCCTTGAACGATCCGTCAGACCCGGACAATGGCCTGGCGAAGATGATTGCGAACGCGCCGGTCGACCTGAGCCTGATGGGCGCGGTGGTCAACCCGCTGGGCAAGGTGTCGGTGGTCAACGCGCTGGGCAGCATCAACGTGTCGGGAACCATCCAGGCGCTCAGCCTGGACATCGTGGCCAAGGGCAACTTCAGCCTGCAAAGCGAAGGCTGGTACAACTCGGGCGTCGATCCCACGTTCCTGAACGACAAGTGGCAGAGCGTCATCAACGCCCTGAAGAACAGCGGCGTCAGCACCGGCATCGATGACACGATGCAGAACGTGCTGCTGAAGTGGGGCTACACCAAGCTCGATCCGTTCTCGAAGTACCTGAATGACAATCCGGCAGCGCGGGATTCGCGAATTTTCGCCCTGGGCGCCATCAGCATTTCGGCCTTGACGCTGAATATCGACGGCAAGATCCAGAGCGGCGTCACCGATGCCTACATCAAGATCGACAGCTCGTTCCGCGGCGATCAGGACAAGGCCTTGCAGGATGGCAATGGCTACGCCATCAACGGCGTATCGTTCAGCGCGGACGGATCCTTGAACCGCTATGGCGCCATCACGGGCCGCTTCGACTACGCCACGCAGACCATCATCCTGGACCCGATCAGGCTGGCGGGGGGCAGCATTTCGCTGACCGGGCAGATCGTGTCGGTGGGCAACGGCAACCTGGTCGTGGCCAACGGCTACGCCTCGGTCCATATCGATAACCAGACCACCTACGCGCTGGTGACGCACGATATCGACGTCAGTACCTATCGCCGCGGCCGCATCGAAATCATCGACACGTCGCGCGGCCAGAAGGACCTGTACGAACTGCAGGGCCTGAACAATGTCGTGCACACGGTCTGGAACAAGTTCGTGCAGGTCACGCCCGACCCGGCCGATCCTCTCGCGCTCAGCTGGATCTGGGTCTACGAGAACGCTGCGGGCCAGCGCGATGCGGGCGGATTGAAGAATTCCGCCGGCACGCTGCAGGATGGCCGCACGCTGACCCTGTCATACAAGCCGCAGACCGGCCAGATGATGGTCTGGGTCATGGGCTGGACGTCGGGTGAGACCACTACCACGGTCTACACCACCAAGCGCTTCAACCTGTTCGGAGACTGGGACCCATTGGGTTGGCTGACGGACAACGACACCACCAAGTCCGGGCCGGTGACGGTCTATGAGACGCCGCGCCCCGTGCTGGTGTCCACCGTCCTGGCCTACGACGGCATCAATTCGGTGCCGGACGCGCTCAAGCAGCAGCTGCAAGCCAGCGGCAAATTGAACGATGCGTTGCTGCCGTCCACGATTGAAGGCAGCGGCACGCAGAGCCTGGTCGAGGATGCCAACGGCGACATCGTCGGCCCCGACGGCAAGCATTACCGCCTGGAATCGTCGGGCGGCACCGCGCTGGATACGTCCGCGTTCAGCGTGGCCTACCGCAAGTTCAATACCGGCGTGATCGTGCGCAACGACGGCCCGCACACCAGCGGCGGCGGCTGGCTGCGCACCAAGACCACCACGCTCACGCAGGTGGTCGAGAAGAAGCAGCAGGAGCTGTTCACCTTCTATGTTCCTGCATCGCAGGAGATCACGCTGAGCTTCCTGGGCTCCAGCAACAGCGACAACGCCATCTACATCCGTAGCAACGGCAACGTGACGCTGGCCGGCAACCTGATCGTCGGCAATGGCAAGACCGTGCACATCGAGGCCGTCTCGGCCTCCACGCCGACCTCCATCACGATGCAGGGCGAAGTCGGCATCATGGCGCGCGACGTCAACGGCCAGATGCCGTCCGGCGCATCCGCCGTGGTCAACGTCGACGCCATCGCGCTGGGCGGCGCGATCAACCTGAATATCATGGGTTCGAACGGCTACACCCGGGCCGAAGCGCGCAACGACATCCGGCTGAACTACTTCTCGGACGGCGGCGCCAGTTCCTGGGCCTCGCTGAAAAAGGTGGCGTCGTCCGCGGGCACGGTCTACATCGAAGCGCTCAACGGCATCTTCAGCCATGCGTCCGCCGGCAACGACACGGTGGTCTCGGGCAACCGGATCGAGCTGAACGCCGGTTATGGCGCTATCGGCACGGCATCCAAGGCGCTGGTCATCCACGCGCGCCAGGGTTTCGCGGCCCAGGCGGGCCTGGCTGGCGGCCCTGCCGGCGCCGACAAGAGCATCTATCTGGCGCAGAACGTCCTGAACGCCGATCTCACGTTGGTCAAGCCGGTGAACTGGAGCAACCCGCAAGCGGCCGTCTATGCGGAGCTGGGCGGCGTGCACATCAGCCTGAACGGCGGCTCGCTGCTGGACGGCGAATTGGCCGACACGCGCACCGCGACAGAAAAGGCCTACCCCACGGTCACGGCCAAGATCCTGGCCGAACTGAGCGCGCAGCTGGCGCAATACGACAGTTACTGGTCCGGCGTGCGTTCGCTGCAGACCGCCAGCGTGACGCTGGGCGGCGCGGGCACCTACCTGAGCACGCAGGCCGAAGGCGGCCAGTACCTGGCGGTCAGCATGGCGGCCGACGAGTATGCAGCGGTATTGCAGGCGGCCGTCGACGGCCAACGCCTGGTGCGTCTGGCGTACAACAACACCCTGAACGGCAACGCCCGCACCGAGATCCTGGGGTATCTGGGGCTGGTGGCGGGTAGCGGCGCGAATGGCGTCTATCAGTTCAGCTTCACGCTGTACGATCCGTCCAACCCGGGCGCCGGGCCGGTGTCGCTGGCTTCGCTGGGCTATACCGCCGGCAGCCAGGGGGTGCTGTACGGACCGTCGTATGCGCTGGCGGGAGCGGCCGAGCAGTCCAACTCCAATCTGCCGATCTCCTTCACTTTGCCCACGGGCGCCCTGACCACGCAGCAGGGATCGGACACGCTGCGCTTGCAGCTCAGCGCCGATCAGATGACGCAATTCGCCGCCAAGGCGGACCCGTCTATCGTCGATTACGCCCAGCGCGTGCTGGCGGGAATGCGCAGCTACACCACCATACTGGTGGGCGGGCAGGTGCTGTCGATCGACCAGATCCTGCCCACGGGATCATGGTGGGGGTCGAACAGTTTCGATACCGTCCTCATCCGGCTCAAGTCGCCCTATGTGGGCGATCTGACCACGGCCGATCCCAACGGCCACCGCGAACTGAACATCGTGCTGAGCAATGGCACCGATACGGCCGGGGCCGGCAGCTACACCGGAACCACCGACACGGTGCGGCCCGCTGTGCCGGCGGTGGGCGCCATCGGCTCGCCGCAAGCGGGCGACCAGGACATCACGTCGGCCATCGTCAACGCGATCCTGCAGCACAACCTGGCGAACCCGAACGACCAGATCGGCACGGGCGCAGGATCGCTATACGCGAACCTGACTGCCACCGCGCCGAATAGCGCATGGTCCGTGGTCGAACGCTCCGTGGTCTCCAATCAGCTGCTGCTTTCGGGCACGCAGTTGGGCTGGAGCATGCCAGGAAGCGTCTCCTCGGTGCAGGCCTACAACCAGTGGATGAACAATGCCGGGAACGGGTTGATCGGCAGCGAGATCACCTTCACGATAGACGGCGTGAGCTATACGCGCCGCATCGAGTCCCTGAGCCTGGTCCAGGCGGACGGTTCGCCCGCCAACAGCCTGTACAACTCGCAGAACCACGTGTCCGTGACCTTCTCCGGTGCGGCGGTGGAGACGAAGAACTACTACATCCGCAACGGCCTGGGCACGGTGGTTTCGACCCGCCTGCCGGCGGAACTGGTGTACGGCCTGACCGGCCTGGGCAAGGGTACGAGTTCGGGCGCGGCGTCGCTGGCCGTGGCCTACACGGTGCAGCGCGGCTTCGGCGCCTCTGCGCTCAAGCAGGGCGTGCTGACTTCCGATACGCCGACGTCCTACTGGGGTTGGTATGGCAGCAACCTGTTGCCATTCCACACCTATACGGAGAAATCGGGCTCCGGCGCGGGCTACGCCGAGTACGTGGACATGGGCAACAGCTTCAGCTGGGATCTGACCGGCGCGGGCTTGAGCGACAGCGCGCGGACGCAGCTGGCCAACAGCATCAAGGCGCTGCTGCAGAGCGGGCAGTCGATCTCGCTGGCGGGTCTGGAGCTGTACATGACCAACCAGAACGGCGCCTTGCAGGGCCACGAGCTGGGCGTCTACGACAACGGCACGCTGCACATCCTGACCATCGTCGATGCCAACGGCAATCCGCTGACGGCCTCCAGTTCCGATAGCGACTGGCTGACCGGCCGCATCACCTTCAGCGGCAAGGTCTACGCGCAGAAATCGCAATTGATGGACTTGGACGTATACAAGAACACCAACGTCCACGATCCGGCCGCAACCGGCGCCTATACGCCGACCTTGCAGGGCAAGACCGTCAATGCAGGCATCCGCCTGGTCGATTCGGGCTTCGCGCAACAGTCCCTGACGCAGTTCGGCGTGGCCACGCTGACGCTGCCGGGCACGGACCGCCTGGTGCAGGGCCAGCGCGTCGAACTGAGCTTTGCGAATTCGACGCAGACGGTCATCTACTACGTGCAGAGCGTGAACGGGCGCGTGGTGACCTTGTCCGACAGCGTGGACGGCGCCTTCAACGGCGGCGACCCCGTCACGGTGGGCAAGATCCTGGCCCTGGCGGGCAATGCTCCGGGAGCAGTTACTGTCAGGCTGTTGGACGCGGCCGCGAGCGGCGCTTCGGTGCAGGCCGACAACGTGATCACGCTGACCGACATGAATATCGTGCCGGTCACTGACGCCAACGGTCAGGTGACGGGCTACCGCGGCTTGCAGGATTTCGACCGGGTGTACCTGAACGACGTGCGCCTGCAGACCGGCAAGGTGTCGAGCCTGCAGACCAATGTGGCCTATTACGTGCTGGTGGGCGCCAACAATACGATCCAGCTGTTCGCCTCCAAGGAACAGGCGGTGCTGTATCAGCAGATCCAGGCGTTGAACCAGACGGCCGAAGGGCAGGCGCTGGCCAAGGCGCTGTTCACGGATGCCGGCATCACGGGTGAACTGCTGCGCGGCTTTGCGGCGGCGGACGTGCGCGGCATGTTCACCGTTTCCACGCATCTGTTCCAGACGCAGGCGGCGGGTTCCACCGAGGGCCTGAGCGCCCAGCTGCAAGCGTTGCATGAACAGTTGCGCAACCAGGGCTTCGATCCCAACTACCTGCCGGCCGCGCTGGACATCGCAGCGACCAAGGACCTGGTCAAGTCGACGCGCAATCAGGTCGTCTACGACTATGTGGTCGACAAGGAACTGGCGCAGACGGCCGAGTACCACAACTACTGGCGCGATCGGCTGGAATCCGCCCTTGGAACGGCAGTCTCCGGACTGATCGCCGTGGCGGATGGCAGTTTCAAGCTGGCCAACATGAATATCGTCGATGACGGCACCGGGCAATTGCGTGCCTTGCGCACGGGCGACGAGATCTATTTCCGGCATTCCGTGGGCGACGTGCGGGCCGACACGGCCTATTACGCCGTCGTCGGCGCGGACGGCGCGATCCGGTTGGCGGCATCGCTGGCCGACGCCATGCTCTACCAGACCGGCGCCGGGCAGAACGACGGCTTGCTGGCGCTGTACCCGAACCTGGGCCAGGCCATCACGCTGGCGTTCGACGCGTCCAGCCTGAACGGGGCGGGGGTAGAGGCGTATACGCGCGTCTATTCGGTGCGTGCCGACGCGCCCGCGCAGACCGCGCAGGAGATCGCCCTGTACGGCCAGACCTATGATGCGGGCCATTTCTTCTATTTCTCGACGGCGACGTTGCGCAATATCGAGAACAACCTGCTGTATCCGGTGTCGGCGGCCATCAACGAGCAGGTCTTCGACCTGGAAGGCAGCGGCGAGGGCGCACCGCCCGCCGACCGCTTCCTGAACGTGAAGGCGGGCGCGGACATCGTGCTGCGCACCTCGGGCCAGGGCTCGATCGGCGCCGAACTCGGCGACTACACCCTGCAACTGCCCAGCCTGGGCGGGCTGTCGGAGGCCGACCGCGCCAACGTGTTCGACTCGCTGCCGGAGGCCGACAAGGCCATCCTGTCGCGCGCCAACGCGGTCAATCTGGCGGGCGTCTATCACACGCTTTACCGCTACATCGGCCCGGCCGGCACCATGCCGCTGGACCGCGCCAGCGTCGATTTCTCCGACACGTCGCTGTGGCAGCGCTTCGAGCCGCTGTTCTCCAACGATGCGTCGCTGATGCTGGGCAGGACGCTGACGGCCAACAGCGCCGTCCAGTTCCTGTTTGCCGACCGTTTCGACCTGTACCAGAACAGCCGCGACGTCTTCATCTACAACAGCAAGATGCTGGAGGGCGCAACGGCCGGCCAGCGCAGCCAGCTGCAGGCCAATATCGATGCCGCGCGCGCCAACGGCGTGCAGGTGGTGGATATCGGCAGCGGTTTCCTGGATCCGGTATGGAGCCAGATCAGCGTGCCGTACATGGCGCAGGATGGCGCCAGCCCGCAGGCGCTGAGCGCCGGCATGCTGGTGGGCGACATGCGTGACCCGCGCTATCTGACGCTGAAACTGACGCGCTCGCTCGCGGTGCAGGCCGTCAACGGCGTGGTGTCCGCGTATAGCGACACCACGGTGGGCCTGGACTCGCCGCAGGGCAGCATCCGCCTGGGCGACATCCATGCCAAGGAAGGCATCACCATCACGGTCAGCGCACAGGGCGGCTCCATCATCGGCACCGACGCCGGCACGCTGGAGAGCGTCGGCCAGGTCAGCCTGGTGGCCGACAAGGACGTCGTGGGCAGCACGCGCGACGCCAACGGCATCTATCAATACGATGGCGGCAAGCACCTGCAGCTGAACCTGGGCGCCGGCCACTCCCTGTACGTGGAAGCAGGCGGCGTGGCGCGCGTGTCGCAGCTGGGCGCGCAGGACCTGAACCTGGTCCTGGCTCACACCAAGGGCACGGCGGCAGGCGGCTCGTCCTACCAAGCGGACGCCAATCTGCTGGTCGGCCAGGTGGTGTCGGCCGGCAGTGTGACGTTGCAGGCGGGGCAATCGATCCTGAACGCCACGGCCGCAGGGCAGCGGCAGTATGCGAACGTGGTGCTGTCGGATCTGAGCGCGACGGACCTTGCCGCATTGGGCTACACGCGGGAGGTGGTCCTGATCGCGGGCAAGTCCGTGGGCCAGTTGGGCGCGGACCTGTCGCAACAGGGCACGCCGCTGTTGATCAGCATCTCGCAGGGCGACTCGCAGGCGGTGGTGCGCGCCTCGGCGGCCCAAGGCGTCAATCTGTACGGCATGCACAGTCTGCGCCTGGGCGGCATCGATGTGGTCGATGCCAACGGGGTCCGCGGGGATGCACGCATCTACGCGCTGGATTCGATCCTGAACGGCACGGCGTCCGGCCAGGCCGCCGTCACGGCGCGCAATGTGTGGCTGGAAACCCTGTCCGGCACGATAGGCGAGTTGGGCTCGCCGCTGCTGACGGACATGTCCGGCCATCTGGTGGCCTCGGCCCAGGGCTCGATATCGCTCAGCCAGTTGGGCGTCCATGACCTGACGCTGTCGCGGGTGGAGTCGCGCGCACGCGACGAGGTGCATCTGGCCAGCCAGGCCAGCATCGTCAACGACAAGACGGCGCATCCGGGAGTTTCCAGCAGCCGGACGGACGCGGTCGTGACGGGCGGCAGCCTGTACTTCACGGCGGGCGGCTCGGTAGGCGGCTATGCGCAGTCAGACACCGCCGGCGGGCAGGTCAACGACGCCTTGATCGTGGCGGCGGTGGGGCCGCAGGCTACGATCAACGCCCTGGCGGGCGGCGATGTGGCGCTGGTGCAGGTGGGCGCGGCGGATGACGCGCAAGGCGTGTCGCAGGCGCTGTCCATGAACGTCGGCCGCATCGAGGCAAATAACGCATGGCTGGTGGCGCGCCACGAAACCGGCCAGGCCACGGCGTCGGGCGATATCGTCCTGGCGGCGGATTCCGTGATCAGCGTCATGGGTGTGCTCAGTCTGCTGGCGGGTAACAATCTGTCGGTGGCGGGCCGCGGCGGCCTGATGCCGGGCGCGCTGGTCCAGGCGGGCCAGCGCATCAACCTGCGCGTGGACCGCGACGATCGCGGCCAGGCCGGCTACGGCAAGGCCGCGGTGGCGGACATCAATGGCCGTCTGCTGGCGCCGCAGGTCCATGTCTACGGCAGTGCAACGGGCGACAACGCCATCACGTTCGGCACCACCGCCGAGATCGGCGGCGGTGTGGATGGCAATGGGGCTTTGACCCAGGGGGTCTTGCTGGACGTGACCGGCGGTTCGGGCCGGGACCGCGTGACGCTGCTGGCGCAGTTGATCGATCAGCAGGATACCGTCGTGCGTACCCTGGACGGCGACGATGCAGTGGTGTTCGATACCTCCGAGCTGCGCGGCAATGCCCTGGTGCAGACCGGGTTGGGTGACGACGCGGTGTCTGTGCTGAATACGCGGATTGCCGGTGCGCTAACCGTGCAGGCCGGCGAGGGCGACAACGTGGTTCTGCTGGACACCGCGACCGTGGGCGGCAATACCGCCATCACGACCGGTTCCGGAGTCGATCAGATCACGCTGCGGGATAGCGGTCTGTCGGGAGCGCTGACGGTGGACGCAGGCGATGGCGACAACACCGTTCTGCTGGACAGCACGACCGTGGACGGCAATGTCACCATCACTACCGGTTCCGGCGTCGATCAGATCACGCTGCGGGATAGCGGTCTGTCGGGAGCGCTGACGGTGGGCGCGGGCGATGGCGACAACATCGTTCTGCTGGACAGCACGACCGTGGGCGGCAACACCGCCATCACGACCGGTTCCGGCGTCGACCAGATCACGCTGCAAGGTAGCGGCCTGGCCGGTACGCTGACGGTGGTCGCAGGCAATGGCGCCAACACCGTTCTGCTGAACCACGCGACCGTGGGTGGCAACACCGGCATCACGACCGGCTCTGGCGTCGATCAGATCACGCTGCTGGATAGCCGCTTGACCGGTGCGCTGACCATGGAAGCGGGCGATGGCGACAACGCCGTTCTGCTGAACACGGTGACAGTCGGAGGTAATACGCTGATCACGACCGGCTCTGGCGCCGATCAGATCACTTTGCTTGATAGCGGCCTGGCTGGCGCACTGACGGTGGAAGCGGGCAATGGCGACAACGCCGTGCTGCTGCACACCGTGACCGTAGGCGGCAATTCCGTCATCACGACGGGTTCCGGCGCGGACCTGGTCACCCTGTCGGAGTCTGACTTCCTGGGCCATCTGGCCGTGGACGCCGGCGCGGGCGATGACAAGGTCTGGATGTCCCGGATTCTGCTGGCCCGCGGCGCCGCAGTACAGGGGGGGGAGGGCGATGACTACATCTACCTGTCGGCGCGTGCGCTGGCGGGCGGGATTTCGCTGCGCGGCAACGACGGCAACGATCTCATCGTGCTGGATCAGCTGCCGTCCCTGACCAGCCAGCAAGGCGGTCCTGGCGTGACGGACCGCGTGGACGTGGACGCGGGCCGCGGCGTGGATCACATCATCGTGAACCTGAACGCGGCGCTGACCTCCATCATCGTCAACGTCCACGATTCCGACGACCACAGCCGCGAGAACCTGGCCGACGTCAACAAGCTGACCATCAACGGCACGGCGCAGGACGAGAGCTTCCTGATCCGCGCCAACTACGTTGCCAGGATTACGCCGCAAGGCACCGGCTACGCCGATGCGGTGCAACGCGTGAACTACGACCGCAGCATGACGGGCGGCCTGCGCCTGAATGCGGTGGATGGCGGCAACCGCTTCTATATCGACGACACCGGCACCCATGTGGTCATAGACGGCGGCCTGGGCAGCGACCCGGCCAAGCGCAACGAGTACCAGGTCGGGCAGTTGTACGCGCTGGACCGCCAGCTTCCGCAAGTGGCTGGCGCCGACCCGATCGGCACGGTGCTGACGACGCAGGGCTATCTGTCGCGCGGCAACAGCTATGGCATGACGCTGTATGGCGCGGAGAACAGCAGCAATGTGTTCCGCGTCTACAGCAATGCCGCGCCGCTGGCCTTGCATGGCGGCAAGCGCGACGACGAGTTCATGGTGTACGCCTTCAAGCAGGCGCAAGCGCAGGCCAACGGCGAACGTGGCTATGTCGTCAATGGGCCGGTGGCCATCGATGGCGGTGCGGGCCTGAACACCTACACCATACTGGGTTCCGAGGACGCCGACGCCTTTGCGCTGACGCAGGAAGGCATACGCGGCGCGGGGCTGAACACCAGCTACCAGAACATCCAGCGCGTCAATCTGGATGCGCGCGAAGGCAATGACCACATCTATGTGCTGTCCACCCGCAGCAACGTCATCACGACCCTGATTGGCGGCAGCGGCAGCGATACCTTCGACCTGTCGGGAGATGTGGCGGGCAACACCATCGTCACGGGCCGCGGCGGTTCGCGCGATGTATTCGATGGCGCGCAGCCGGTCAGTATCGCGGCGCAGCCGGGCGAGTTGAATGCCCACGGTGGCAACACCTTGTCGCTGTCGGTGAGCCTGGATGCCAGCGTGCTGCCGCGCCCGGCTTCCGGCCAGGCCTATGTGTCCTTGAGCAGCGCGATGGTGGCTTCGGCCCTGTACGGATCGCTGTCCCAAGGCACGGGCCTGTCTTCCTCGGACGCGCTGGCGGCTGCGATGCAGGGCTTGCAGGGGCGGGGCGTGCTGCTGTCCACGGACGGGGGCCAGACCTGGCATCAAAGCGTGGTGCTGGCTTTCGACGCCAATGGAAACGGGGCGCAGGCCTGGGGCGCCGCGCAGCAGGTTTTGATCAAAGTCGAGGACGGAACCGGTGTCGGCCTGCCGGCGCTGAGTCTGGCGGGCCGCGATCTGCATCTGTCCGCCTCGCTCTTCACCACTTTGCCGGGCCTGCAGGATGTGTCGCTGCCGCCCATCCTGGTGCGAGTGGCAGACCCGGCCTATGCCGGTCCGGCCAACGAACCGGGCAAGGTCCGCAGCCCGCGCGCTACCGACCAGCCGGTCATCGCGGTCGACCCTGCCACGGGCATCGGCTACGCCAATTTCGGCGATCAGCCGCACGATGTGTCGGGCATCCAGGGAACCCTGCTGGTCGAAGGGGGCACGCTGGACCGTCCGGGCTACGACGGCGCGCTGCATGCCGGCGTGGGGCTGCCGGGCGAGTCGGACGGCGTATTGGGCGCGCGCTACGACGGCGCGGCGCCGACGGCTCCTGCCAACGACCGTATCCGGATCTTCGACGATGGCACGAGCGCTGGCCAGACGGGCATGCAGGACCAGGTGGACAACCTGGGCGGGCTGGGCCGGCTGTACGACAACGCGCAGGCGGCCGATTTCGGCCGCATCACCGGACTGGGCATGACGCCAGGCCTGGGCGGCGCGGGCGGCACGGTGTCGCTGACCGGCCAGGCCGGGACCCATGTGTATGACCGCGGCGTCATCTTCCATGGCGTGCAGTCGGTCAACACCATGCTAGGCCAGGGCGACGACACCTACACGGTGCGCCACGCCACGGTCGGCACGGTAACGCTGGTGCAGGGCGGCGGCGGCAACAACCTGCTGGTGGCCGAGGGCGGCACGGTGGGCGGCGCTGACCGTCCGGTGCTGCTGTTCGGTTCGACCAGCCAGGACGATGCCTACTACACCGCGCGGCCCGGCCAGCGCCAGGCGGGCCAGGCTCTGCATTTCGGCGCGGCCGGCAACAACGTGCTGGATGCGCGCAGCACCACGCAGGGCGTCATCCTGTATGGCGGCGCGGGCAACGACCGGATACTCGGCGGCTTGGGCAACGATTTGATCGCGGGCGGCGGCGGCCACAACACCATCGACGCGGGCCAGGGCAATAACATCGTGTTCGGGAACGCCGGCATGAACATCGACCTGGGCGCGCCGATGGACATGGGCGCGGCGGCGCGGGCGGATCTGCAATCGTTGGCGGCGCTGACTCTGGTGTTGACACCGGAGCAGGCCGCCGGCCTGGCCGTGGGCAGCATGGCCGACGGGTTGGCCGCCGGGGGCAACACGATTGCGGCGGGCGACGGCAACAACATCGTATTCGCCAACTTCGGCCGCATCGTCACCGTGGACCCGGTGAACTACCTGCGCGACCGCGGCGACTTCATCGACACCGCGGCGCCGGGCGCCGGTGCGCGCTATCTGGCGGGCGCTGGTTTACGGATGCTGGAGACGATCAATCTGCCGGCGGGCGGGTTGAACACCATCACGGTGGGCGCGGGCCGCAATGCCTTGTTCGGCGGAATGGGTGAGGACCTCATCCGCGCGGCGGGCGCGGGCGGCTTTAACCTGATCGCCGGCGACGGCGCCCGGGCGCTGTACACCGCCGCCGGCCGCATCGCCCAGTTCGAAACCTTGTACTCGTCCGCGGGCGGCTCGGACAACCTCTACAACAATGGCGAGGGTGTGATGCTCGGGGGGATGGGCGCGGACCAGCTGGAGAGCGGCGCGGGCAAAAACGTCATGCTGGGCGACAACGGCCGCGTGGTCTTCGTCAACGACCGCGTCAGCCTGATCGAGACCACCGATATCGCCTTTGGCGGCGACGACATCCTGTTGGCGGGGCCGGGCGGCAACTACATGCTGGGCGGCCTGGGTGCGGACAAGTTCCGCGGCGACTTCTCCAAGGATGTGATGGTGGGCGACTTCGCGGCGATCTACATCGACCCGGCCAGTGGCCGCATCATCAACCTGATCCGCTTCGGCCAGGGTGGCAATACGCCCGACCT
The DNA here is from genome assembly GCF_000165835.1 of Achromobacter xylosoxidans A8. NCBI lineage: Bacteria > Pseudomonadati > Pseudomonadota > Betaproteobacteria > Burkholderiales > Alcaligenaceae > Achromobacter > Achromobacter xylosoxidans. The sequence continues at coordinate 5,258,198 of NC_014640.1, read as the reverse complement.
GATCACGCGGGCCATGGAGAACCTGTACTCCTGGAGCGGCAACTTCGGCGATTGGCCGCGGCCGGCATTCGGCGCGCTTGCCGGCAGGGGCGCGACGGATGGGCACTCGGGCGTGGACGGGCGTGCCATGGCCGCGCGCGTCAGCCTGGGCGCGGCGCGGCCCGACATCGTGATCGAGCGCCACGACGGCGGGCTTTCCGACTATGCTTCGTCGGCTGCGCCGCATCAGGTGTCGATGCGCACGGATCAGACGGTGCAGGATGGCGGCCAAAGCCACGCTGGCGGCGTGCAGAACGCTGCGCCAGCCCCGGCGCCGCAGTCCCGGCCGGAGGAAGACTCCGTGCGGCAGGATGCCGCGCCGGCGGTTGAGGACGCCGCGCAAGCCGCGCAGCCGGATGCCAGGGCGCAGGCCGAGGTTCCGGTGTCCGACGCGTCCGCGGCCGAACGGGCGGCGATGGCGGCAGGGGTGGGCTTGCTGGGCTTGAGCGGGGCGTTGGGCGCGGCGGGCAAGGGTACGGTCGTGTTCAATTCGAAGACCAATACATGGGAACCCAAGGCTGCCCGCAAGCGCGGATTGAGCGTGCGGCGCCGGGAACCCGAGCTTACGGGGATTGGAAGCGAGGATGAATGATGCAGTCGTGCCCGCGCAGGTGAAGCGCGCGGACCTGGCCTGGTGGTCGGCGTTGTCGGCTGCCAGCGACCGCCAGTCTTTCCTGGACGCCTGGTTGGCCTTGCAGGCCGGCCAACTGGCGGCGGTGCGTCATGCGGCCTTGATCCTGGGCGAACCGGATGCCGGTCCATTCGAAGTGGTGTCGCAATACCCGGCGGGCAGCCGCGCCGGCGCGGCGTTCTATGGCGCGGTCGACGAATCGCTGCAAGAGCGGGAGGTTGCGGTAGCGGCCGACGCGCGGGGGCTGGTGGTCGCCTATCCCATCGTGCTGGGCGGGCGCATTCATGGCGTAGCCGCGTTCGAAACCGCGGTGCAGGCGCCCGAGCCCGTGGTGCAGGCCTTGCGCTGGGGCGCGGGAGTGCTGGAGTTCTGGCTGTTGCAGCGCCAGGAAACCGACAGCGCGCAGACCGTCGAGCGGCTGATGGTGGTGATCAACAGCGTGGCGCGCGCCCTCAAGGAAGGCCAGTTCAAGGATGTGGCGCTGACGCTGGTCACGGATCTGGCCACCCGCCTGGAATGCGACCGCGTCAGCATCGGCTTTCGCCAGGACGGACGCTCCAAGGTATATGCGTTGTCGCACAGCAGCCGGCTGGTGCAGAACATGAATCTGATGCGCGCCGTCGCCGAGGCCATGGACGAGGCCATCGACCAGAACACGACGCTGTGCCTGCCGCAGGACGAGGCCCGCACCATCCAGCTACGCGCGCATCAGAAGCTGGCGCGCGAGTTTGGCAACGGCAATGTGCTGACCGTGCCGTTCGCGCCCGAGGATGAGGCGCGTGGCGCCCTCGTGTTCGAGCGGCCGGACAAGCTGCCCTTTGACCGGCAGAGCATCGAGCTGTGCCAGAGCGTGGTGCTGCTCGCCGGCCGCGTGCTGTACCAGCGGCTGAGGCAGGAGCGCCCCTTCTGGCGCAAGTGGCGCGATGGGGCGGTGCGCGAAGCGGGCCGTCTGCTGGGGCCGCGCCATATCGGACGCAAGTTGGCCGCGATGGCATTGGTGGCCGCGGTGGCGCTGGGCGTGTTCGCGCACGGGCCGTACCGCATCAGCGCTACCGCCACCGTGCAGGGCGTGGTGCAGCGCGTGCTGGCGGCGCCTTTCGACGGCTACATCAGCGAGGCGACGCGCCGCGCCGGCGACCAGGTGAAGCAGGGCGATACCCTGGCCGCGCTCGATACGCGCGAAACCGAGCTGGAACTGCTGCGCGCCGGCAACCTGGAAGTGCAGTACCGCCGACAGGCCGAAGAGGCCTCGGCGCGCGGCGACAGCGCGGCGTCGGCGATTGCGCAGGCGCAGGCGCGCCAGGCGCTGGCGCAGATGCAGTTCCACCGCGAACAGATCCAGCGTTCGACCCTGCGCGCGCCGTTCGACGGCACGATAGTCAGCGGCGACCTGAGCCAGCAGCTGGGCGAAGCCGTCAAGCGCGGGCAAGAACTGTTCAAGCTGTCGCCGCCAGATGGTTACCGGCTGTGGCTGGACGTCGAAGACCGGCTGATCGACGACGTGGCGGTAGGGCAGACGGGCCGGGTTGCCTTGGCGGCCATGCCTGACCGGCAGATCCCTTTCACGGTCACGCGCATCGTTCCGCTGGCCCAGGTGCAGGAGGGCAAAACGGTGTTCCGTCTGGAGGCCAGCCTGGATGAGAAGGCGGCGCAGGCGCTGCGGCCGGGCATGGAAGGCGTGGGCCGCATCGATATCGACGAGCGCCGCTACGTCTGGATCTGGACGCACGGATTTTTCGATTGGCTCCGCCTGAAATGGTGGGCCTGGTTCGGCTGAAGAGCAGAAGATGTCTGGTACCGCGCTCTATAGCAATTCCTGGCACCGGGTCAGCGCGCTGCGCCCGCGGTTGCGTTCGCACATCCATATCCACCGCCACGTTTACCGGGGGCAGGTCTGGTACGTGATGCAGGACCAGAGCAATGGCGAATTCCATCGCTATACGCCCGAGGCCAATCTGATGATCAGCCTGCTGGATGGGCGCCGCACGGTGCAGGAGATCTGGGAGATCGCCTGCGGCCAGCTGGAGGGCGATGCCATGCCACAGGACGAGGTCATCCGTCTGATGGCCCAGCTGCACCGGGCCGACGTGCTGACCACCGACCGCGCGCCGGACGTGCGCGACCTGGTCGAGCGCCGCAAGCGCCAGCGCATGCAGAAGATCAAGCAGTACGTCGGCAACCCCAGCGCGCTGAAAATGCCGCTGCTGGATCCGGACCGCTGGTTGACCCGGGCGCTGCCGTATTACCGCTGGCTGTTCACCTGGCTGGGCGCCTTGCTCTGGCTGGGCGTGGTCGGCACGGGCGCGGCGCTGGGCGCCATGCATTGGCAGACGTTGACACACAATATCTGGGACCAGGTGTTCTCCACCGGCAACGTGCTGGCGATGGCGCTGGTCTATCCGGTGGTGAAGGCCATCCACGAACTCGGCCACGCCTGCGCCGTGAAGGCGCGCGGGGGAGAGGTGCACGAGATCGGCCTGATGTTCCTGCTGCTGGTGCCCATTCCCTACGTGGACGCCTCGGCGGCATCGGCTTTCGCGGACAAACGCTGGCGCATGCTGGCGGGCGGAGCCGGCATCCTGGTGGAACTGTTCCTGGCGGCCGTGGCGATGATAGCCTGGACCCAGCTGGATCCCGGGCTGGGACGTTCGCTGGCTTATACCGTCATCGTCCTGTGCGGCGTTTCCACGCTGTTCATGAACGGCAATCCGCTGTTGCGCTATGACGGCTATTACGTGCTGTCCGACGCCATTGAGATTCCCAATCTGGGCCAGCGCGCCAACGGCTACCTGGGCTATCTGTTCAAGCGCTATGCGCTAGGCCTGCGCGGCGTGGAAGCGCCGCGCGCCACGCCCGGCGAGCGCGCCTGGTTCGCCGGCTACGCGGTGCTGTCCTTCTGCTATCGCATGTTCATCATGTTCCTGGCCATCTTCATCATGGCCGGACAGTTCTTTTTCTTTGGCGTGCTGCTGGCGATGTGGGCGCTGTTCAACACCATCGTGATGCCGCTGTGGCGCCTGGGCCGCCAGTTCTACGCCGATCCGCAGATCCAGGCGCACCGCTTGCGCTCCTATCTGATCTGCGGATTGTGCGTGGTTGGGGCGGCGGGCCTGGTGGGCGCCGTGCCGTTGCCTTCGTCCACCGATACGGAGGGCGTGGTCTGGGTGCCGCCTTCCGCCCAGGTCAGGGCGCCGGTGGCTGGCTTCGTCCGCGCGTGGCAAGCGGCCGACGATGCGCCGGTGGGGCAGGGCGCGCCCCTGCTGACGCTGGAAAACGACGAGCTGATACGACGCGACGCCATGCTGGCCGCCCAGGTCGACGAGTATCAGGCCCGCTATGTGCAGGCCTACGCGCAGAACCAGGTGCAGGCGGCCATCATGCGCCACCAATGGACCAGCCTGCAGACAGAGCGGCGAACGATCCAGGAACAGGTACTGGCGCAGCAGGTGCGCAGCCCGCACGCCGGGCGCTATGTGCCGGCGCAGCCCGAGGACATGACAGGCCGCTATGTGCAGCGCGGCGAGCTGCTGGGTTATGTGTTGGCCGATGCCGAAACCGTGCGCGTGGTGGTGCCGCAATCCAGCCTGGAGCGCATCCACCGCTCGCTCAGGGACGTGCGCGTGCGGCTGGTGCAGGACAGCGGCAAGGAGTTCACGGCCACGATCGCGCGCGAGGTGCCGGCCGCCACCGACGAACTGCCCAGCCTGGCGCTCAGCCTGCAGGGCGGGGGCAGCATAGGTGTCGACCCGCGCAAGTCGCAGGAAGGGCGCGCCAAGTCCGCGGAGAACCTGTTCGTGATGGACCTGACGCTGCCCGCGGACGCGCCGCGCGCCTACCTGGGAGCCCGGGTCTACGTGAAGTTCTCGCACCAGCCCCGGCCGCTGGCACTGCAAGCCTACGACGCGGTGCGGCAGATGGTGCTGCGCCAGTTCCGCTTCTGACATGCGCGCCTTCGACGCCCTCTGCCCCGACCCGCTCTATCCTGAAAAGGAAAGCGAGCGCCACGCCAATAAGCTGGAGGCCTGGGGCACGGCTGCCCTGCGCTGGCTGAGCCGCAAGCGCCGCCAGCCCCTGTGGCGCACTCGCCGCATCCTGGCGCAGGTGCGGCGCGAGACCGAGACGCTGGGCGACATCGATCTGGCGGGCGTGCGCCGGCGCGCCGACGAGATCGCGTTCGACCTGCGCGCCAACGGCATCAACGCGGAAAGCGCGGCGCGCGCTTTCGCGCTGATCCGGCAGGCGGGCCGGCTGGCGCTGGGCAAGGCGCATTTCGACGTGCAGCTGCTGGGCGGCTGGGCCATGCTGCAAGGCATGGTGGCGGAGATGAACACCGGCGAGGGCAAGACGCTGACGGCTACGCTGCCGGCCGCCACGGTCGCCATGGCCGGCCTGCCAGTGCATGTCATCACCACCAATGACTACCTGGTCGAACGCGATGCGCAGATCATGGGCCCCCTCTACGAGGCGCTGGGCCTGTCGGTGGCCTGGGTCAGCATGGAAATGGACATACCCACGCGGCGCAAGGCCTATCAGGCGGACGTGGTGTACTGCTCCAACAAGACCCTGGTGTTCGACTATCTGCGGGACCTGATCGTGCTGGACAGCGACAAGGATGAAGACGCGCTGCGTCTGGAACGCTTGCGCGGAGCGCAGGGCAGGCTGGGCCAGCTGTACCTGCGCGGCCTGTGCTTTGCCATCGTGGACGAGGCGGATAGCGTGCTGGTGGACGAGGCGCGCACGCCGCTGATCATCTCGGGCGTGCAAGAGGACGATACCGCCGCGGTGACGCGCCAGGCCATGGAACTGGCCGGCGGCATGGCGCCCGGGCATTACCGCCTACACCGCGGCGAACGCCGCGTGACCCTGACCGAACTGGGACGCGAGCATCTGGGTGGCGCATGCGCTGCGCTGGCGGCGCCCTGGAGCATCCCGTTCCGGCGCGAGGAGCTGGTCCTCAGCGCCCTCACCGTGCTGCACCTGTACCGGCTCGACGAGCAATACATCATCCGCGACGGCAAGATCATGGTGGTCGACGAGTTCACCGGCCGCGTGATGCCGGACCGGTCCTGGGGCCAGGGCCTGCACCAGATGCTGGAGCACAAAGAGGGGCTGGAACTGAGCGAGCCGCGCGCCACCCTCAAGAGCATCAGCTATCAGCGCTTCTTCAAGCACTATCTGCTGCTGTCCGGCATGACGGGCACAGCCGCCGAAATCCGTGCCGAACTCGGCCGCGTCTACGATCTGCCGGTGGTCCGCATCCCCACGCACCGCAAGTCGCGGCGGCGCCATGCGCCCGACGCCGTGTACCCCACGTTGGACGAAAAGTGGGCGGCGGTGCGCGACCGCACGCGCGTCCTGCACCAGCAAGGGGTGCCCATCCTGATCGGCACGCGCTCGGTCGCCGCCTCCGAGCAGGTGGCCCGGGTGCTGGCCCAGGCCGGCCTGCCCGCCGTGGTGCTCAATGCCAAGCAGGATGCCGACGAGGCCGACATGATTGCGCGCGCCGGCGAACCCGGCAGCATCATGATCGCTACCAACATGGCAGGCCGGGGCACGGATATCCCCTTGTCGGACGCGGCGCGTGCGGCCGGCGGCCTGCACGTCATCCTGACCGAGCGGCACGAGTCCGCCCGCATCGACCGGCAACTGGAAGGCCGCAGCGGACGCCAGGGCGACCCCGGCCATGTCGAAGCGATCCTGTCGCTGGAAGACTCTGTGCTGGACAGCGTCGCCAGTGGCGTCTGGGCGGCTCCCTTGCGGCTGCTGCGCGCACGCAGGCGGGATAGCAGCCGGCTGGCGGCCCGCTGGCTGCGCTTCGCGCAGGCCCGCACCGAACGAAAACTGGCCCGCGAGCGCCGCCAAATGGTGGCCGCGGATGAAGAACTGGAGAATTCCCTGTCCTTTTCGGGGCAGGGCGACTGATATGCAAAGGCCCGATCCCATGACGCCATGCCACCGACTGTTCCGCCCGGCCCTGCTGGCTTGCCTGCTCGCCGCCACTGCCGCCGCTGCCCAGGGCCTGCCGCCCGATGTCCGTTTGCCGGTGCTGGCCGAGCCGGCCCTGTCGGCGCAGGGGGGCAACCTGAATGCCCCCCTGGCCTGCCTGATCGAACCCTTCCAGGTGTCTGAGCTGGGCAGCGCGTCGGCCGGCGTGCTGAGCAGCGTGCTGGTGCAGCGTGGCGATGTGGTCAAGAAAGGCCAGGTGGTAGCCGAACTGAACACCAGCGTCGACGAGGCCACCCTGGGCCTGCGCCGCGCCGAAGCGGCCTACCTGAGCCGTGTCGTCGACCGCAACACCGACCTGTTCAAGCGCCAGCTGCTGCCCGCGGGCGATTACGACGAAATGACCTCGCGCAGCCGCCAGGCGCAGCTGCAGGTGGCGCTGCAACAGGCGATCCTGGCCGAACGCAGCATCAAGAGCCCGTTCGACGGCGTGGTCGCCGAGCGCTTTGCCGGCCCCGGCGACCGAGTCAACGACAACAAGATCGTCAAACTGGCGCAGATCAATCCCTTGTTGGTCAAGGTCGTCGTGCCCGAAAGCCTGTACGGCCAGATCAAGGCAGACGCCCAGGCGCAGGTCAGCGTCAACCAGGCCATCGCCGACAAGCCACTGGACGCCAAGGTCTGGCGGATAGACCGGGTGATGGACGCGGCCAGCGGCACCTTTACCGTGCTGCTGCGGATGCCCAACGAGGGCAATGCGATTCCGTCGGGCATCCGCTGCTCGGTGACGTTCTGAATTTTTCTACCACCGATAACTCACCGTTCCGATCACCCGTCTGGGTTCGCCGTAAAAGCACCCATAGGTGCAGTTTCCGATGTAGGTCTTGTCCGCCAGGTTGGTGCCGTTGAGCGCCAGGCGCCAGGGGCCGGTGCTGTAGCTGATCATGGCATCGAACAGCGTGAAGGCGGGCACTTCGGCGTTGGTTTGGCTGCGCGTGCTGCCCACATAGCGCATGCCGGCGCCTGCCTTCAGGCCGGGCAGCCCGAAGCGGCCGAAGCTGTAGTCAGCCCAGACCGAAAGCTGGTTGTACGGGACGCCGGGAGTGCGCTGGCCTTCCAATTCAGGCTGCAAGGGGCTGGAGCGCGTGGTCCGGGCGTCGGTATAGGCGTAGGCGGCGATGAGGTTTAGGTCGCGGGTGAGGGCCGAGCGGACTTCGAACTCGAATCCGCGCGAGCGGACTTCGCCGGCCTGTACCGAATAGGTCATCGTCGGATCGGAAGGATCGGCGACCAGCTGGTTCTTGCGGGTGATCTGGTAGAGGGCGGCCGACACCAGGGTGCTGGAGCCGGGCGGCTGATAGCGCAGGCCGGCCTCGTATTGCTGGCCGGTGGTCGGCTTGAAGCGGCCGCCGGTGCGATCGTTGCCTTCGGTGGGTTCGAAGGACTCGCTGTAGCTCAGGAAGGGCGCGAGACCATTGGGGGCGAGATAGACCAATCCGGCCCGCCCGGTGAAGGCCTTGCTCTTCTCGTTGTCGGCGGTCTTTTCGCCCGTGAAGAAGTTGCTCGAGTCGAACCGCACCCAATCCTGGCGGCCGCCCAGCAGCACCACCCACCGCTCCGCGATTTTCATCTGATCCTGGAAGTACAGGCCCAGGCGGTTGGTATCGCTTTTCCAGGCATAGGGGTTTTGCGTTTCGACGTCGCTTATCGGCATGCCATAGACAGGGGCGTAGAGGTCGATATTGCCGAGTTCGCGCTGATACCGCTCGGATTCGTGGTGGGCGACGGAGTAGTCGATACCGGCAAGAAAGGTGTGTTCCACCGGCCCCGTGCGCAACTGGTATTGCAGCGATGTGTCCGAGACGACGCCTGAAGAGCGGTCCCAACGCGGCGCCGCGCCCCGATAGGCGGTAGTGCGGCCGTCGTCCTGCAGGCCGCTGATCCAGACCGAGCGGTACTCGTTGCTGGCGTGCATGTAGCGCAGGCTGTTGCGCAGCTTCATCTGGTCGTTGAAGGCATGTTCGAACAGATAGCCGACCGAGTAGCGCTCCAGGTCGAACTTGTCGTAGCCGGGCTCGCCGGTGAACCGGTCGCGCGGAATCTTGCCGTTGGGGTTGGGCAGGATGGTGCCGCTTTCGGGCAGGCCGTAGACGTAGCCGGTGCGGTCGTGCTGGTAGTCGGCGAGCAGCGTCAGCGTCGTGGCGGCGCTGGGCCGCCAGGTCAGCGCGGGCGCTACAAAGGCCCGGCGATCGGGAACGTGGTCGATGAAGGTGTCGGCGTCGCGGCCCAGGAAGGTCAGCCGGTACGACCAGACGCCGGCTTCGTCCAGCGGTCCGCCGAAATCGCCGGAGACCTGCTTGCGGTCGAAGCTGCCGGCGTCGACGTTCAACTCGCGCAACGCCGTGGCCGGCGGCCGCTTGCTGATGGTGTTGATGATGCCGCCGGGCGCCGCCGCGCCGTAAAGCACCGAGGACGCGCCCTTGAGCACCTCGATGCGTTCCAGGCCATAGGGTTCCTGCTGACCGTTGAAGATGTTGACGGTGTACTTGGTGCCGTCGCGGTACTGGTTGCCGTTGCCGTCGAGCTGGAAGCCGCGGACGAGCAGCGTGTCAGAGGTGCGATCCAGCCCTTCCGAGCGGTTGACCCCAGCGACGTAGCCCAGCGCGTCTTGCAGGTTCTGCGGCTTGAGCATTTCGATTTCCTCGGCGCCGACGACGGTGATGGATTGCGGCGTCTCCATCAGCGGCGTGTCGGTCTTGGTGCCGGTGGCGCTGCGCGTGGCCGCGTAGCCGTAGAAGGGGCCTGCGGCGGTTTCATGCGCGCCGACTACCTCGACGGCAGAAAGCACCTGGGCGCCGCTGGGCCGTAGCACATAGCCTCCGCTGGGCCGCGCGGCGGCCTCGAAACCGGTGCCTGCCAGCAATGCCTGCAAACCGCCCTGCGCCGTGTAGCGGCCCTGGATTCCCTTGCTTTGGAGGCCGTTGGTCTGCTCGGTCGAGAAGGACAGCATCAGGCCGGACTCACGGCCGTAGCGGTTGAGCGCGGCCGTCAACGGACCGGCGGGGATGTCGTAGTAGCGTTGTTCCTCCACGGCCTGCGCTTGCGCCATGGGGACGCCCAGGACAAGCGGGGCGATGGCGGCGCAAGCCGGCAGGCCGCGCATGGCCATGCTGGCCAGGGCGTGCAGGCGCAGGCGCCTGGCCGCCGGAATGGAAGTCGTTGGTGTCGGGCGGTTCAAACCCATATGCAGTTCCCCGGAGCAAGAATGAAGGCAATGTGTGGTCCTACTCTTCTTGCCCCGCGAAAATTGAAAAGGGATCAACCGCTGCGATTCTTTCCGGCCGGACGGGACCGCACGGTCACCCAATAGCGGGTGAGGTGGCTCAGGCTGACGGGCAGGGTGTCGGCGAGCATTTCCAGGACGCGGTCGGTGTCGGCGGTGGGATAGGTGCCCGTGACCTTGAGATGCGCCACTGTTTCGTCCCAGGCCAGGCGGCCGGGACGATAGCGTGCAAGTTCAGCCAGGAATGCCGGCAGAGGCATGTCCTGGGCGACGATGATGCCTTGCGTCCAGGCCAGCGTGTCTTCGTTGGCGGGACCTGCCGCGCTAGCGGCATGGCGTCCGAGCCTGCCTTGCTGTCCGGCTTGCAAAAGGGCAGGCGCGCCGCTGGCTGGAGCCAGTTCCACGGCGCCTTCGAATACGGCGACCAGGCTTTCCGCACTGCTGCGTCCGTCCAGGTCGCGTACGGAAAAGCGTGTGCCCAGGGCGCGGATGCTGCCTTGGCCGGTGCGCACGATGAAGGGACGAGGGCCGCCCGCTGCCGGATCCGGCGCGGTGGTGACCAGCAGTTCGCCGCTGATGAGGCGCAACGCGCGCGCTGTCTGCGAAAACTGGATATCGATGGCGGTGCCGGCGTTGAGCGCGACCTGGGTGCCGTCGGGAAGCACACGGTTCAGAAGCTCGCCCGTGCCGGTCCGGTTATCGGACGTCCAGCGCCGCCAGGTACGCTGTTCGTCCAGCATCGAGCCCGCGCCGCCGGCAAAGACGGCAAGCGCCAGCGCCTTGACGAGCCTGCGCCGCGCGAGGGAGCCGGGCGCGCTGAGGGCCGCTCGGGCCAAGGGGGCGGGCACGCCCTGCAATCTGGCTTGAAAGCCTTCGACATGCTGCCATGCCCGTTCGTGTTCGGGATCCGCCGCGCGCCATTCCCGCCAGCTCCGAAGCGTGTCAGAGGCTACGCTGTCCGCCTGAAGTTCGACCAGCCATTGCGCTGCCTGAAGACGGACGCTGGCGGCGATGGGGGTCATGGGCCGGGTTCCTTGCAACTCGGGGTCACGCGAAGCAGCAGTGCGCCAAAGCCTTGGCGATGTAGCGCTTGACCGTGGGAACCGACACCCCGAGTTCGACCGCGATCTCGCTTTGGCGCTTGCCGTCGATCTGGGACAGCAGAAAAGCTTGCCTCACCAGCCGGGGCAGGGCGTCGAGCAGGCGATCGATCTCGAGCAGGGTTTCGAGCAGGATGGCCTGGGTTTCGGGCGATGGCGTCTGCGGTTCCGGCAGAAGCGCCAGGGCTTCCAGGTAAGCCTGCTCTATGCGCTGGCGGCGGCGCAGATTCAGGACCAGCCCGTGCGCGATAGTGGTCAGCAGCGCGCGCGGCTCGCGTATTTCGGGCAAGGCATCCTTGGCTAGCAGGCGCACGAACGTGTCATGCGCCAGGTCGGCGGCGCTGCTGGCATCGCCGAGCTTGCGCCGCAGCCAGCCTTTCAGCCAACCGCCGTGGTCAATGTACAGACCTTCAATGTTCTGCTGCGGAAACGCGAATTTGCTGGCCGGCACGGCAAGTCCCCCACCGCGCGTCGGACCTGGATTCGGCCGGCATCAGTGTTTATGAGAATAATTCTTATTATATAACATGGGCGCTTGCCGATCGGTGAGAGCGCTGGGTCAGGCCGACCAATCTGCCAAGAAATCGTCGCGGAACCGCCGTATCCAGTCCATGCGGGAGCGGGCCAGCAAGCGGCCGCCTTCGGTCTGCATCGAGGCGGCGATGCGCGCGAGCTTCACTTCGATGTGATCCAGGGCATAGGCACCGTCGTCCAGTTCCCGTTGCGTTCCGAGAGGATCGGCGGGATGGGCCAGGGCGCGTCCGAGTTGCCCGCCGACATGGAACATGCGGGCCAGTCCCACCGGCCCGAGCGCGTCCAGGCGGTCGGCATCCTGCACGATGCGGGCCTCGATGGTCCGGGGCGGGATGTTGGCGGAGTAGCTGTGGGCTTCGATGGCGTGATGCACACCTTCGAGCCTGGCGGCGGGGTAGCCGATAGCCTGCAGCTCCCGCACGGCCTGGCCGGCTGCCAGCGTCGAGGCGCGCGCCCGGTCGGGATGGTTCTTGGGCAGGTTGACCAGGTCATGCAGGTAGCTGGCGGCCATGACGACCATGGCGTCGGCTTCGGGATGGTGCGCCAGCATGCTGTGGGCGGCCTTCCAGACGCGTTCCAGATGGCTCAGGTCATGGGCGCCGTCGCCGGTATCCGCGCTTCGGGCTATCTGTATGAGTTGCGGCCGCAAGGCCGCCAAATCTTCGCGCAGGTTCATTGCTTTCCATCAGTTCCGGGTCTGGCGGAAAGTGTACACAGGGCGGTTCCAAGCCGCGCCGGGACGCGGCCCTGGAGTGGCGTCAGCCGCCCTGCGTCTGCATCCGTCCCGCCGCCGTGGAGCAGATCCGGTACACCAGCGCCGACACCACGAAGCTGGCGGGCGCGGCCAGGGTGGCCGCGAAGCCGGCCGTGTGCATCAGCGCCAGGCCGCAGATGGCGCCGGCGAACCATCCTGCCAGGCCGGCGCGGTTGAATGCCGCGCCGCCATGCTGCGGCGCGGATTCCGCGTTGCCAAGAATGTGGACCAGCGCCACCGCCACCCACGACACCACGAAGATGCCCTGGTAGGCCAGCGCCTGGAGCAGATAAGAGAACACGTCCAGCAGCATCAGCGCGTAGGTCACCGCGCCCACGATGACGGCCCACATCGCCTTGGGCCAGCGCATGCCCGGCCAGCGCGCGAAGAACGCCTGCATGTTGATGGTGGCCAGGTAGTAGTTGGCGGTATTGATGCGGGTTTGCGTGATCCAGACGAACAGCAGTCCGCCCAGCCCCATCAGTTTCAGGAGCGCAAGCACCACCGACACTTCCGACAGCGCGGCGTCGCTGGGGATGGTGCTGACCAGATAGATGCCGGCGACGCCGTTGAGCAGGAAGGTCACCAGGTAGAACGGCATGCCGAAGTTGTAGCGGCTGTGGTAAGTCTGGTCCTCGCGCTTGCCGAAGCGGGCATAGTCGAAGGTGAACATCATCAGCACCCACACGCCCATGTAGTAGACGAAGGCGTCCCACCAGCCGCCGGGGACGGGGCCTTCGGGCGGTCCGAACGACAGCCAGGCGTCGCTGTAGCCGTATTCCTGCGTTGCCATCACGACGGCCAGCAACAGGCCCAGCAGATAGAACGGAAGCAGTACGCCATTGAACTTGTCCAGCCAGCGCTGCACGCTGCCGAAGATCAGCAGCACGCTGTAAATGACCACCACCAGCGCCACCAGCCAATACGGCACGGCCGGGTACAGATGATGCGCGGCGACCGACATCACCGCGCCTTCGAACACCGCGTAGTAGATGGCGGTGGCGAAGAAGATCAGCGTGGCCAGCGCCGCGCCAGAGGTGCCGAACAGCCGGCGCGAGAACAGCGCCACCGACAGGCCGGTGCGGATGGCGTAGCGGCTGATGACGCCGTTGATCAGCCCGTAACTGATCACCGACAACACCATGCCGATGATGGCGTTGCGGGCGCCGTACTTCAGCGCCAGCGTCGCGCCGACGACGATATAGAACACGGCGCTGCACACGGCCCACCAGGCCATGGTGAGCGCGTAGCGGGGCATGCGGTCGCCGTCGGCGACGGCGTGCAGCGAGTTGTCCGTCTCATCGGACGGTTTGCGTGGGGTCAGATTGGCCATGTCGGATCTCCTGGCGGGATCGGATGCTGCGGTTCGACTGCGGAACGGGCGCGCGTCGCCCTCCGGCCTTGCCAGGGGGCAAGGCCGGGATGCTGGAAAAACCTGGAAGTTAGGCGCGGACCGGCCGCGCCCCTGGGGTCAGCCGCTAAGCGCCTGGTGCAGGCGCTCGAAGCGGGCGCGATAGTCGCGCCGCGCGGCGACGGCCTGTTCCAGCGTCACCCTTTCGAACCGGGCGCTCTGGTTGGGCTGCATCTGGCCGACCTTGTCCAGGTCGGCGCTGATGACGGTGCCTATCATGGCGTAGCCGCCGCCGGACACCGCGTCGCGGTGCAGGATGATGGGCTCCACGCCTGCCGGCACCTGGATCGAGCCGATGGGATAGCAGGCGTCGACGATATTCGATGGATCCGCGCCCGCGCCGAAGGGCTGCTCGCGGGCGCGAAAGCGCAGCGGGCGGCCTTGCTTGTAGCGGTAGCCGATGCGGTCGGCCTCCGAGGTCACGGTCCAGGCGTCTTCATAGAAGGTGGCGGCGGATTCGGATTCCAGGCGATGGTCGTAAAGGCCGGGCAGCACGCGCAGCGTCTGCGACTTGGGCGGGGCCACAGCCAGCGCAGCGGGCAGTTCGCGGCCGACGCGCGTGCGGATGGAAGCCGGCCCCACCGCCAGCCGGTCGCCGGCCTGCAGCTTGCGGCCTTCGTGGCCGCCGATGGCGCCCAGCGCATAGGTCGAGCGGCTGCCCAGCACCACCGGCACGTCGATGCCGCCGGCCACGGCCAGGCAGGCGCGGGCGCCGGCCTGCACGAAGTCGAAGGACAGACGGCTGCCGGCCGGCACCGCCAGCGCCACATTGCAGGCCTGGGTCACGCCATCGATCTTGGGGATCATGCTGGCGCCCGTGACGGCGATGACGGCGGCGCGGTGAAACAGCAGTTCGGGGCCGAGCAGGGTGCATTCCAGCACGGCGGCGTCGGCGGCGTTGCCCACCAGCAGGTTGGCCGCCACCAGCGCGTACTGGTCGAGCGCGCCCGACGGCGGAATGCCCAGGTGGTAGTGGCCTAGTCGGCCTGTGTCCTGCACCGACGTGGCCAGGCCGGGCTTGATGACTTCGATGATGGAATCGTTAGGCATGGAGCGTCTCCAGCAGTTGGGCGTTGCAGGCATCGGGCGCGCGCTGGAACTCGGCCAGCGAGAACGACACGGGCCGGATGCGCAGCTCGAAGCTGCCGGCCTCGACCTGCGCGGTGGCGTGGTCGTACTCGTCGCGGGTGATGGGCTTGAACTTCACAATGTCGCCCGGACGGAAGAACACCATGGAATCACGCAGATGCGCCTGGCGCTGGGCCGGCTCGAAGATCGGCGCGGGCGTGACGCCGAACATCTGGTAGCCGCCCGCGCCGCGCACCGAATAGATGCAGCCGAAGCAGCCGCCATGCCCCACCGTGTGCTTGGGGGTGTCGGTGCGGGGGCGCAGGTATTTCGGAACCTGCAGCTGGCGCTCGCGCTCGACCATTTGGTACATGAAGGGCAGGCCGGCCACGAAGCCCACCATGGATACGAACCAGGGCGAGCCGGAATGGGCGTCGATGAAGCCTTGCACCGAGTCGTGGCCGTTGATGCGCGCCGCGTACTCCAGATCCGTTGATTCAGGATCCTGATGCCTTTCGCGAAACCGCATCAGGGTCTCGTGAGTCCAGGGATCGTTGTAGTACACCGGCACTTCGATGATACGGGTCGCCAGCGTCAGGTTGGCCAGGTCCATGCCGGCCTCCAGTTCGCGCAGCAGGCCCAGCAGGGCGTCCGGGGCGATGCGGTCGGGGTCGTACCGCACCTGGTAGGACGCGTTGGCCGGGCAGATCTCGGTCACGCCGTCGACCGCGCGTTCGCGCAGCGCCCGCGTGATCGCCATGCCCTTGAAAAAGGACTCCAGCGACATGTCTTCGCTGATTTCGACGAAGATGAACTCGTCGCCGCCGTGGGTGTAGCGCAAGCTCATTGCCTTTCCTCCCGATCCCTTTGCATCCAGGCTTCAAGATAGTTGGTGTGGTAGCGGCCGGCCAGCACGTCCGCATCCTCCAGCAGCTCGCGGTGCAGGGCCAGCGTCGAGTGCACGCCGACCAGTTCGACTTCGTCGAGCGCGCGCGTCATGCGCGCCAAGGCTGCCGCGCGGCTTTCGTCCCAGACGATCAGCTTGGCCAGCAGAGAGTCATAGTAGGGCGGGACGGTGCAGCCGGGATACAGCATCGAGTCCACGCGCACGCCCGGTCCGCCGGGCCAGCGCACGTGTTCCACCCGGCCCGGGCTGGGGGCGAAGTTGCGCGTGGGATCTTCGGCATTGATGCGGCATTCGATCGCCGCGCCGCGGATGGCGATGTCTTGCTGGCGCCAGCGCAAGGGTTCGCCGTCGGCGATGCGCAGCATTTCGCGCACCAGGTCCACGCCGGTAATGGCTTCGGTGATGGGGTGCTCGACCTGGATGCGCGTGTTCATTTCGATGAAAAAGAACTCGCCCGCGCCGCGGCTGTCGTCATACAGGTATTCCAGCGTGCCCGCGCCCCGGTAGCCGACCGAGCGCGCCAGCTGCGCCGCGGATTCGCACAGCTTCTGGCGGGTAGCGGGGTCCAGGGCTGGCGAGGGTGCTTCTTCCAGCACCTTCTGCCGGCGCCGCTGCAGCGAGCATTCGCGTTCGTACAGGTGCACGGCGTTGTCGCCGTCGCCCAGGACCTGCACTTCGATGTGGCGGGCGCGCGGCAGATAGCGTTCCAGGTAGACGCCGGCTTCGCCAAAGGCCGCCTGCGCCTCGGCCTGGGCCTGCGGCATCTGCGCGCGCAGTTCGGCCTCGTCGCGCACCACGCGGATGCCGCGTCCGCCGCCGCCAGCGGCCGCCTTGATCATGAGTGGGTAGCCGATAAGCGCCGCATGGGTCAGGGCCTCGTCCAGCGAGGACAGCACGCCGGCGCTGCCCGGCACGGTGGGCACGCCGGCCGCCTGCGCGCAGGCGCGCGCCGCGGCCTTGTCGCCCATGGTGCGGATGGTGGCGGCGTCCGGCCCGACGAAGATCAGGCCGGCGTCGCTCACGGCCTGCGCGAATGCCGCGTTCTCCGACAGGAAACCGTAGCCGGGATGCACCGCCTGGACGCCGGTGCTGCGCGCGGCGTCCAGCAGCGCTTCGGTATTGAGATAGCTGCGCGTGGCGTGCGAGGGGCCGATGAGCACCGCTTCGTCGGCCATGCGCGTGGCCAGCGCGTCGCGGTCCGCTTCGCTGTAGACGGCCACGGTGCGCATGCCCAGCTCGCGCGCGGCGCGGATGATGCGCAGCGCGATTTCGCCGCGGTTGGCCACCAGCACCTTATGGATGTTGCGGGGGCGGTATGGGATAGTGAGGTCGGACATGGCGCGGCCTATCCCTCGATGCGCAGCAGGGGCTGCCCGGCTTCCACCGGTTCGCCGTCTTCCACCAGGATCTCGGCCACCACGCCGCCGGTGGGCGTTTCGATCTGGTTGAACTGCTTCATGACCTCGACGATGCCGATCACGGCGCCGGCGGCCACCGTGGCGCCCGGTTCCACGAAGGGCGCTGCGTCGGGGCTGGGACGGCGATAGAAGGTTCCGGGCAGGGGGCTGGGAATATCGTGCAACGGCATGGTTTTCTCCTTGGAATATTGTTCGGGTGGCTTGCGGTTCAGGGGCCGGTCACGCTGGGAGGCGCGATCCGGATGCCGTGGGCCTCCAGCTTTTCGCGGGTGGCGCGCACCAGGGACAAGGCGCCGGGCGTGTCGCTGTGTATGCAGACGGAGTCGAAATCGATGGCGATGTCCTGGCCTTCGACCGTGCGCACGCGCCCCTCGGTGCAGGCGCGCAGCACTTTTTCGGCGACCTGGGCGGGATCCAGCGGCTGCGTATAGCGGGTGAAGACGATGGAGCCGCTGGCGTCGTAGTCGCGGTCGGCGTAGAACTCGCGCACCACGGGCTGGTTCAACTCCCGCGCCAGCCGGTAGGTGACCGAGCTTTCCATGCAGTACAGCGCCAAGGTGGGCTCCAGTTCCTGCAGCGTTTCGATCAGGCGCCGCGACAGGGTTTCGTCGCGCGCGGCCTGCATGTACAGCGCGCCATGGGGCTTGATGTGTTGCAGCCGCAAGCCGTGCAGCCGGGCGAATTCGCGCAGGGCGCCCAGCTGATAGACGATGTCATGCACCAGCGCTTCGGCGCTTTCGCGCATGTCCCGCCGGCCGAAACCCACCAGGTCGCGAAAGCCGGGGTGGGCGCCGATGCAGACGCCATGTTCGCGGGCCTGCAGCACCGTGCGGTTCATGATCCGCGGATCGCCGGCATGGAATCCCGTGGCGATGTTGGCCGAACTGATCAAGGGCATGATCGCCTCGTCCACGCCGTCCCCGATGGTCCACGGGCCGAAGCCTTCGCCCATGTCCGAGTTGAGGTCGATGCTGCGCTTGCTCATTGCGGGTGGCTCCTTCGCGTTGCTCGCCGCATTCGACGCGGCGTGTGACGTGAACATTAGCCAAGCCGGCAGGGGATAAAAAGATCTTTTTATTGATCCATCGATATCTGTTTTTCAGATAAATATCTTCCCGATTGCCACGAGTGTCTGAACAGTTTTTCTATGAAAAGTAAGGGATACCCCTGAGCTGAAGGATCAGGTTCGGGGAAGAATTTGCAGATATTCTGACGCCGAGATATCGATTTAATAGATAAGGTCAGCCATGTCGATTACCCTACGCCAGCTCAAATACTTCATCGCAGCGGCCGAACTCGGCCAGATTTCGCAGGCGGCGATCCAGTTGGCGATATCGCAGTCCGCCATCACCAGCGCCATCCGCGAACTGGAGGAAACGGTGGGCACAGCCCTGTTCCTGCGCGGCGCGCACGGCGTGACGCTGACCCATAGCGGCCGCACCTTTCTTAACCACGCCTACAACATCCTGTCCTCGGTCGACGAAGCCTTGCGCATGCCGGCGGCGGCGGAAGAGGTTTCGGGCCGCCTGTTGCTGGCGGCGTCCTACACGGTGATCGGTTACTTCCTGCCGTATCACCTGCAGCGGCTGTCGCAGCTATATCCGCGCCTGGAGATCCAGCTGCACGAACTGAACCGCAGCGCCATCGAGGAGGGCCTGATCGCAAACCGCTATGACATGGCGGTGCTGCTGACCTCCAACGTCGCCAATCCTGACCTGGCGGTGGAGCACTTCTTTGGTTCGCCGCGGCGCCTGTGGCTACCGGCCAGGCATCCGCTGCTGGCGGCGGATGCGGTGACGCTGGAGGACGTGTCGCGCGAGCCGTTCATCATGCTGACCGTGGACGAGGCGGCCTACACCGCCCTGCGCTACTGGAACGAAACGCCCTTCAAGCCCGACGTGCGGCTGCGCACCTCGTCGGTCGAAGCGGTGCGCAGCATGGTGGCCAACGGCAGCGGCGTGGCGCTGCTGTCGGACATGGTGTACCGGCCCTGGTCGCTGGAAGGCCGCCGCATCGAGACCGTCCAGCTCAAAGACCCGATCCCGCCCATGAACGTGGGGCTGGCCTGGCGCCGGGGGGCGGAAGTGTCGCCCGCCATGCAGGTGGTGCGGGACTACTTCCGGCATGCGTACATGGCGCAGCGGGGCGGGGCGGGCTGAGAACACGCTGGCGCTATGCACGTTTGCCGGGATGTATACCCATGGTCTTCGCGATGACCTCCAGCATGATCTCGTTGGCGCCGCCGCCGATGGCCGTCTGCCGCAAGTCGCGATAGGCGCGCGAAATCCAGTTCTCGTTCATGACCCCTTGGCCCCCCCAGAATTGCAGGCATTCGTTCGGGATCTTCATGGACAGCTTGCCCGCGTAGTATTTGGCCATGGAGGCGAACTGGGCGATATCCTGGCCATCCATGTATAGATCGATGGCGCGGTACAGCAGCGAACGCAGGGCCTGAATCTCGGTCTGCATCTCGGCCAGCTTGTGGTACACGACCTGATTGGACAGGATCGTGCCGCCAAATACCTGCCTTTGGCCCGCATATTCGATGGTTTCTTCGATGGCCCGCTCCATCGAGCGCATGCTGCGCGCCGCCACGAACATGCGTTCTTCCTGGAACTGCTCCATCTGGTAGATGAAGCCCATGTTCTCTTCGCCGATGCAGTTGCTCGCCGGCACCCGCACGTCGTCGAAGAACAATTCGGCGGTATCCGAGGCGCGCAGGACCAGCTTGTCCAGCTTGCGCGAGACGCTGACGCCGGGCGATTTCAACGGCACGATGATGAGCGACTTGTTCTTGTGCGGCCCGCCTTCTTGCGAGGTGTTGCACAGCAGGCAGATCCAGTCGCCCTGGACGCCGTTGGTGATCCACATCTTCGATCCGTTGATGATGTAGTCGTCGCCGTCGCGCCGCGCCCAGGTCTTGATCCGCGACACGTCCGATCCCGCCGATGCCTCGCTCACGCCGATGCAACCGACCAGGTCGCCCGCGATGGTCGGCGCCAGGTATTCACGTTTGAGCGCATCGCTGCCATGGTGCGCCAGGGCAGGGGTGCACATCGTGCTCTGCACGCCGATGGCCGAGGTCAGCCCGCTGGACCGGACTTCGCCCAGGGTCTCGGCGAAGACCATTTCGTAGCTGAAGTCCAGCTCCATGCCGCCGTACTCCGCGGCCTTGCCTATGCCCAGCAAGCCCGCGGAACCCAATGCCTTCATGACGCGGTGGGCGGGGAATATCTGCTCGGCCTCCCATTCGTCCAGATAGGGATCGAGGTGTTCGGCGATGATTCGACGGGTGGTCCGCTCGAGTTCGCGATGTTCGTGGGTGAAGTGCATGGCGGTTCCTGGTTGGTTCAGTTGGCGGTCGGCGTGCCGGCGCCGGCGAGCGCTACCTGGCCGGCGATCAGCGCGACGCCGCCGGTATCCTTGACCCACACGTCATAGTGTCCCGGCGAATCGGCGAGGCGCTCGCCGCCGGCGGTGATGAGGCTGCCGGCGTGCAGCGGCTTGAGAAAGCGGATGTCCAGATCGAAGCGTTCCAGGGCGCCGGCGCCAAAGGTGCGCGCCAGTGATTGCCAGATCAGGTTGACCGAAAGCGTGCCATGGGCGATGGTGCCGCCCATGGGTGTGGCGGCAGCGAACGCCGGGTCTACGTGCAGGGGATTGAAGTCGTTGGTCAGTTCGGCGTAGAGATCGATGTCCGCCTGCGTGACCGTCATGGAGACTGCTTCAAGGGTAGGCGTCATGGCATGTCCTAGGCGGCCCAGATCAGGTTCATGCGGCCGGTATACAGGGGGCGTCGCGCCGCGCCCTCGCCGGCGACTTCCAACTGGAGGTAGCGGCGTTCGCCCCGCATTTCCTTGCTTACGCAGCGCACCGTGGAGCGGATCCGCTCGCCGGCCTGCGGCAGACCAAGGACGGATAGCGCCTGCCGCGCATGAATGTTGCCGGGCGGGCGCGGCGTGACCACGTTCAGGTAGGCGCGCATCATCAGCGCGACGGCCAGGCCAGCCTGCCGGGCAGGCGCGTCCTGCGCGTGCGAGCCGAACAGGCGTTCCCAGAGCGCCAGCAGCCTGGCGTCCAGGGGTTCTTCCCAATCGCCCAGCACCGAGCCGGGAGTGAAGCTGTCATAGGTGTACAGCGTGCTCATGGCATCTCCGGTTCCGCGATCGGCAGCAGGTAGTCGCCGCGGGGCTCGAATCCGATCCGCACCCGCTGGCCGATGGCGAGAGGCGGGTTGGCGCCGCCGCGCGTGTTGACCATCAGCCGGAATCCCTCGTCCAGGTCGACCAGGGCGATCACATAGGGCGTTTTGGTCTTGAAAGCCGGCGTCGGGGCGCGATGCACCGTGGTGTGGCTGAGCACGGTGCCCAAGCCGGCGGACTCGTTCCAGTCCAGTCGCAGTCCATGGCAATGGGTGCAGACACTGCGCGGAATGCGCTGCACCGCGCCGCAATCGGCGCAGGTCTGGTAGCGCAGTTTGCCGTCGCGGCAGCCATCCCAGAAGGGCCGGGTTTCGGCGGTGGGGCGTATCGAGGGTTTTTCCATGTCAGGCGGCTCCCAGGACGAGTGAGCAATGGGCGGACAGGATGCCGCCGTCCCCATGCACGAAGGCCAGTCTGGCGCCATCCACCTGGCGTTCGTCGGCCTGGCCGCGCAGCTGGTGGACGGCTTCGACGGCGTGGAACATGCCTCCGGCCGCGCCGGAGTGACCATAGGACAGCAAGCCGCCGTGCGTATTGCAAGGCAACGCGCCACCCAGGCCCAGCTCGCCTTGCAGGGCGGCAGGCCCGGCTTCGCCGCGAGCGAAGAAGCCAATGGATTCCAGTTCGACCAGCAAGGTGATGGTGAACGAGTCATAGATGAGCGCGACATCGATATCGGCCGGCTTCAGCCCCGCCGCCGCGAACGCACGGGCCGACGAGGCCTTGCAGCCGAAGTCGACCAGGCTGGGAGCGGACACAATGTGTTCGTGCGTATGGCCCTGGCCCGCCCCAAGGATCTCGATGGCGGGGCGCAGGCCATCGCTGCGGGGGCGGCGGCTGATCACCAGCGCCGCGCCGCCGTCGGAAACCAGGCAGCAGTCGAGCATGCGCAGCGGCGTACTGATTTCGCGGGAGTTCAATACGTCGTCGATGGAAATCGGTTCACGCTTGTGCGCCTTGGGGTGCCGCCTGGCATGGCGGCGGTGCTCCACCGCGATGGCTGCAAGATGTTCGGACGTCACATCGTAGTCATGCATGTAGCGCTGCGCGACCAGCGCATAGGAGGCGGGCACGCTGATGCCGAAGGGCCGCTCGAACTGGGGGTGGCCGACTTCGGCTAGCGCTGCCACCGCGCCGTCGCGAGACAGCCCCGTCAGGCGGTTGTCGCCCGCAACGACCAAAACATGGTTGCACTGGCCGCTGGCCACCAGCGCAGCGGCCTGCATGACCATGATGCAGGCGCTGGCTCCGCCTGCCTGTATGGCGGTGCAGAAACTCGGGCTCAATCCGGCGTATTCGCAGAACACGGAGCCCAGCATCAGGTGGGGTTCGGTAAACGAGTAGGCGCACAGCACGCCGTCGATATCGCCGGCCTCCAGGCCAGCATCGCGTATCGCGCCGAATGCCGCTTCCGCGTGCAGGCCCATGCAGCTGGAGCCGGGCAGCTCGCCGACGCGGGTATCGCAGGCGCCGGTGATGTAGGCGTTCATGCTCATGCGGCGCCGTCCTTGCCGGGCTTGGCGGGCCAGTTGAACGCGAGGGGCTGCTTGTCCAGAAAGCGTGCCACGGCGTCGTCATGATAGGCCGTGTGCAAGGCCAACGCCTGCGCATGGGCTTCCAGTTCCGCCAGCGTATTCTGGTCGAGATTGAAGGAGCGGTTGAGGATGTTCTTGGACATGCCCAGCGCCTCGGTCGAGGCGCTATGGAAGCGGGCGGCAAGCGCCAAAGCTTCGTCCAGCAAGGACGGCGCTTGGACGATACCGTACAGAATGCCGAGTGCGCGCGCTTCATCGGCATCCACTTCGCGCGCAGAGAACACCAGTTCCTTGGCGCGCTGCAGCCCGACGATGCGCGGCAGCAGGAAAAAGCCGCCCAGGTCGGGCACCAGGCCGATGCGTCCGAACACGGCGCAGAAACGCGCTGCGGGGGTGCCGAGTATGAAATCGCAGGCCAGCGCCAGATTGAAGCCGGCGCCGAAGGCGGGGCCGTCCACCGCCGCGATGACGGGCTTTTCCAGGTTGACCAGTTCGTGGAACCAGGTATGCAGGCGGCGTATGCGGTCCCGGTCCTTGTAGACCGGGCGCTTGGCTTCGGACAGCGATTTCAGGTCGCCGCCCGCGCAGAACACGCCTTGGGCGCCTGTTATGACTACCGCCTTCACGGCATCGTCGTCGCGCGCTTCGAGGACGGCTTCAGCCAGGCTTTGGCGCACATCGAGGTCGAAGGCATTGCGCCGTTCGGGGCGGTTAAGGGTGATGATGAGCGTCGCGCCGCGGCGCTCGCGCAGGACGAAGTCGTTCATGGCTTGAACCCCAGGCTGTTGGCGATGATGTTCTTCTGGATTTCGCTGGTGCCCTCGCCGATGATGTAGACGAGAGCGTCGCGGTGGATGCGGCCCACCGGGTATTCGCGCATGATGCCGGCGCCGCCGAATATGCGGATGGCCTGTTCGCTGACCGACACGGCGGTTTCACTGGCGACCAGCTTGACGCGCGCGGCGGTGGCGGCGTCCAGGGTTCCCTGGTCGACCCGCCAGGCGCCGTAGTAGACCAGCCAGCGCGCCGCCTCGATCTGCGCTGACATTTCGGCGAGCTTGTGGCCGATGGCCTGGTATTGGCCGATGCGCTTGCCAGCCACCAGGCGGTCGTTGGCGTAGGCGGTGGCGGCGTCGAAGGCGGCGCGCGCCATGCCCAGCGCATTGGCCGCCACGCCTACGCGGTTTTCGCTGAGCGATTCCAGGATCAGCGGATACGTGCCTTCGGTCTCGCCCAGCAGGCAGTCGTCGGGCACGAAGGCGTCGTCGATGTGGATCAACGCCGTTTCCGAGGCGCGTATCCCTTCCTTCTTGAGCTTGGAAATATCGAAGCCCGGATTGGGCAGCTCGACGATGAAGAGGCTGATCGATTCCGGGCGGAGCTCGGGGCTGGTGCGTGCGGCCACCAGCAGGAAGTCGGCGAAGGGCGCATTGGTGATGTACAGCTTGCTGCCGTGCAGGCGCCAGCCACCTTCGACGCGTTCGGCCCGCGTCTTCATGGCGCGCACGTTGGAGCCACCGTCGGGTTCGCTCAGGCCGAATCCGGCCACTTTTCGTCCCGCCAGCGCCGGCGCCAGGAAGCGGGCCTTCTGCGCGGGCGTGCCGGCCTTCCAGATGGGCCAGATGCCTAGATGGGTATGCGCCGACCAGGTCGAGGCGAACCCCTGGGACAGATAGCTCAGTTCTTCGCGCACGATGCAATCGCTGACCTTGTCCAGGCCGCTGCCGCCATCGGCTTCCGGGTAGCGCACGCCCAGCAGGCCCAGGTCGCCCCAGCGCTGGAATACGTGCTTGGGGAAGGCTTCCTGTTCTTCCGCGTCGAAGACCAGGGAGGAGAGTTCGTCCTGGCAAAGACGCCGCACGGTGTCGCGGACGGCTTCGTGCTCGGTGGAAAAGGCAAAGCTCAAGCTCACGGATAGGCTCCTTTTGTCTCTGCGGATGACGCCCGCTATCATCAATCTCGGGCGGCTAAATATTCGTTATAGAGAAAAATATTCTCGTGAAAAAATATAATAGCCAGCGTTCGTTGATGCGTCAATCATTGGGGTGTTCGGTTTTGTTCTTGACAAGCCAAAGGGTCAATCCTAGACTTTATTCGCTATAAAGATAAATATTCGCTATAAAGAATAAAGGAGACAATATGAAGACCGGAAGACCTCTGCTTCAATCCTCATTCTCATCGCGGGTGGCCAGCGCCGCCGTGGCTGCCTTTATGGCCCTGGGCTCAGGTGCGGCGGCCTCCGAGCCTGCTTACCCCTCCAAGCCGATCGAGGTGATCGTGGCCTCTTCGGCCGGCGGCATTCTGGACACTATCGCGCGCACTGCCGCGCACGGAATCGAGCGCCTGGGCCAGCCCGCGGTGGTCAAGAACCTGCCGGGCGGCGGCGGCACCATCGGCACGCAGGCGGTGGCCCGCGCGCCGGGCGACGGCTACACCCTGGGAGCGGTGGCGACCAGCCACGCAATCAACCCCAGCATGTACGCCAAGCTGCAGTACGACACGGCGCGCGGCTTCAGCAACATTACGCAGATGGTGGAGCTGACCAACTTCCTGGTCGCCAATCCGTCGATTCCAGCGTCCAATCTGAAGGAATTCATCGCGCTGGCGAAGGCCAAGCCGAGTACCCTGACCTACGGGTCCGCAGGGGTCGGGCAATCCAACCATCTGTCAGGCGAATTGCTGCAGCAGGCGGCTGGCATCAAGCTGGTGCATGTGCCCTACCGGGGCAGCGCCCAGGCACTGACGGACCTGCTCGGCGGTTCGCTGTCGGTGATGTTCGTCGACGCGCTGTCGGCCGAACCCTATGTAAAGTCGGGGAAGCTGAAGCTGATCGCCATTACCGGCCTGGAGCGGTCGCCGGCCTATCCAGACTATCCCACGCTGAATGAGTCGGGCTTGCCGGGTTTCAACGGCAACACCTGGCTGGGTCTGGTTGCCCCGGCCGGCGTGCCCAAGGGTATCGTCGAAAAGCTGCAGGGAGCGGTGCGGGCGGAGTTCGAAGATCCCGTGGTGCGCAAGCGCCTGCTCGGGCAGGGCGTCATTCCGGTCGCCTCTGCGCCGCAGGCTTTCAGCGAGTTCCTGGACAGCGAGATGAAGCGCTGGGCCCAGGTCATCAAGACGGCAGGCATCGATGCGAACTGAAATGACGGACGACGTGACTATCGCCGGCGGCGCCGCGACCGCCATGCCGCTGGCGCCGGAGGGGGCCGCGCGTGCGGCAGCCGTGTTGGAGGCGCGCAGCGTGGCCATCGTGGGGGCTTCCGCCGACCCGGGCAAGATCGCGGGCCGCCCCTTGGCCTACATGTTGTCGCGCGGCTTCGTGGGCAAGCTGTTTCCGGTCAATCCCACGCGCGACCAGGTGCAGGGCCTCAAGAGCTATCCCTCGCTGGCCGCGATAGGCGAGCCTGTGGATCTGGCCATTGTCGGTACGCCGGCGGCGCTGGTCGAGGATGTGATCCGCGAGGGTGTGGCAGCGGGCGTCAAGGCGTTCGTGGT
Source organism: Achromobacter xylosoxidans A8 (assembly GCF_000165835.1). Classification (NCBI taxonomy): domain Bacteria; kingdom Pseudomonadati; phylum Pseudomonadota; class Betaproteobacteria; order Burkholderiales; family Alcaligenaceae; genus Achromobacter; species Achromobacter xylosoxidans. The sequence continues at coordinate 5,231,878 of NC_014640.1, read as the reverse complement.
GTTCTCGTCGGGCTTTTCCGAAACGAGCGAGGAGGGCGCCGCGCTGCAGCGACGGCTGGGCGAACTTGCGCGCGCCAAAGGCGTCACGGTGCTCGGCCCCAACTGCCTGGGCGTGGCCAATAGCGCCACCGGACTCATCGCTTCCTTTACCACCGCGCTGGAGGAGACGCCGATCAAGCAGGGCGGTTTCGCCTTCGTCAGCCAGAGCGGGGCGCTGGGCGCATATTGGATGGATATCTGCCTGCGGTCGGGCTTGGGATTCAGCAAATGGATCACGACCGGCAATGAGTGCGATATGGATGCGGCCGCGGCCGTTGCGTATCTGGCCGACGATCCGCTGACGCGCGTCATCGGTCTCTACGTCGAAGACATCAGGGATGCCGAGGCGTTCCGGCGGGCCCTGCTGCGCGCCGCGGCCGCTGGCAAGCCTGTCATAGCGATCAAGGCCGGCCGCTCGCGCGCGGGCGCTGCGGCGGCCGCTTCGCATACAGGCGCACTGGCCGGCGATGACACTCTGTATGACGCCTGCCTGCGCCAGCACGGCGCCTTGCGCGTGGATTCGCTGGGCCAGATGATGGACGTGGCCCGGCTGTTCCTGTTCGATAGCGTGCCGCAAGGCAAGCGCCTGGCTGTCATGTCCGTGTCGGGTGGTGCGGGCGTGCTCATCGCCGATGAAGCCGAACGCTGGGGGCTCGAACTGCCCGCCCTGGCACCGCAGACAGCTGAGGCGCTGGCGCCGGTGCTGCCTTCCTTCGTCAAGGCGGCCAATCCGCTGGATCTGACGGGTAATGTCGTGCAGGACACGGCCAGTATTTCGCGGGCGCTGGAAGCCGTGGCGCGCGATCCGGGCAACGACGCCATCGTGCTGTTCGTTGGCCTGATGCACAGCATCGCGACGGCGTTCACCGACGCCATCGCCCAGGCTCGCCAGCGTACCCATCGGCCCATCTTCGTGATCTGGATCGGCGCCAAGGAAGAGTCGGTGACTGTGCTGGAGCAGGCGCGAATCCCCGTGTTCCGCGATATCCCGCCAGCGGTCGCGGCCCTGGGCGCCGCGGTGCGCCTGAACGGGCTGCGCCACGCGGCGCTGACGGCGCCTGCGCTGCCGGAACGCCCATGCGCCATGGCGCCGGCCGGTCAGACCATATTCCTGGCGGAGTGCGATAGCAAGAGACTGTTGCGCGAACTCGGTGTTGTCGGCATTCCCGACGGCGTGCTGGTGGACGGCGACCTGCCCAATGGGCTGCCCGCGCCTTTGTCCTATCCGGTCGTCGCCAAGCTGCAGGCCAATGAGGTGCTGCACAAGAGCGACATAGGCGGCGTGGTGCTGGGAATCTCCGACGATGAGCAGTTGCGCGAGGCGCTGCTGCGCCTGCGCGGAATCGCGCGCGACCGGGGCATCAAGGCGATGGGCATCCTGCTCGAATCCATGCAGCGTTTCGATCATGAATTGCTGTTGGGGCTGCGCCGCGATGCCAGATTCGGCCCCATGCTGACCTTGGGCCGTGGCGGCGTCGAGGTGGAACTGGACCCCGACGTGGCCAGCCGCCTGTTGCCTCTGGATCCGTCGCGAATCCAGGAGATGATCGAGAGCTTGCGTTCGGCCAGGTTGCTGCAAGGATTCCGCGGCCGCGGCGCGGTCGACCTGCCCGCCCTGGCGCGACAGATCGCGTGCTTGTGCGAGGTATTCCTGATGCGGCCAGACCTCGCCGAGATCGAGATCAATCCGCTGGCAGTGAGCGGTGGCCAGGCCTGGGTGCTCGATGCCGTGGTAAGCAGATTCGAATGACGGACGCCGCGCACTTTGTCCAGGTTCACGATGCCGATGGCGTACGCACGCTCATATTGAACCGGGCCGCCAAGGCCAACGCCTTGAACGTGGAGATGCTCGCCGTCTTGCGGCGCGCGGTCGAAAGCGCGCAGCAAGACGGCATCGGCCTGATCGTTCTGCGCAGCGCCTCGCCTTACCTGTTCTGCGCCGGCGGCGATATAGAGGAGTTCGTCCGCAGTCCGGCGTTGCTGGAGGCGCAGGGCCAGGGCTTGCGCGAACTCATGGCAGCCATGGCGCGCTGCCCGGCGCCCATCCTGGCGCTAGCCCGGGGCAAGGCCGCTGGCGCTGGCGTCATTCTGCTGGCGATGACCGATATCGTCATCGCCGCGGCCGATCTGACGCTCGCGTGTCCGGAAATCGCCTTCAACATGTATCCCGTCATGGTCCAGGCCGCGCTGGAAACCAAGATCAGCGCCGCGCGGGCCAGGCAGCTGTGTCTGAGCGGCCAGCTGCTGGAGGCGGCGTCCGCGCGCGAGCTAGGACTGGTAACCGATGTGCTCCCGGCCGAGGATTTCGAGCGGCTTGCCGCTGACCGCCTGGCGTTCTACCTGGCGCGCCGGGAAGCCTTGTCGATAGCCCGCAATGCGCGCCTGCTGCTGGAGCCGCCCGATCCCGGCATCGACCGTATCGAGGCGCTGGAGCCGCTCATGCACGAGAACTTCAGCCGGCCGGGCGTGCAGGAAAAAATACGCGCCTATCTTGCCGGCATGCGCGCCAAGTGCGCCGATTGACAGGGGCCGGTCTGGTTTGTGTGGGCAGGGGCTCTGTGTCACAATTTTTGCTCTTTTCTATCCAGAGAAATTCTCTGTCTTCAGAATGACGACCGAACAACCGGAAAAACTCGTGGGCGCCCTCGTGGGCGGATTGCGCGTCCTGCGTTACCTGAGCGCCGCGCCCTCGGGCGTCGGGGTCACCCGGGTGGCGCGCGATCTTCAGCTCAATTCCAGCACTTGCTACAACTTCCTCAAGACGTTGGTGTATGAAGGCCTGGTGACCTTCGATGAAGCCACCAAGACGTACTCCATCGCCCTGGGACTGGTCGAGCTGGCCAAGGGCGTGCTGGAGCAGGGATCCTACGTGCGACTGGTCCACCCGCATTTGCGTGACATCGCGCGCGGCCACGGCGTCACGGCGACGCTCTGGCAGCGCACTTCGAACGAACGCGTGGTGCTCGTGGACCGCGCCGACACCGACAGTTCCGTGCGAGTGCACATGAGCGTGGGCCAACGTTTGCCCATGTACATCGCGGCGTTGGGCCGTTGCATGGCGGCCCATTCAGGCCTGGACGACCAGGAATTGCGGCAGCGTTTCGATAACCTGAGGTGGGATGACAAGCCCCCTTTCCAGGAATATCTGGAAGGCGTTCGGGAAGCGCGCGACAAGGGTTATGCGGTGGACGCCGGCAACTATGTGAAGGGCGTGAGCACCGTTTCCGCCGCCGTGCTCGACGAGTTCGGCAAACCGGCCATGGCCATCAGCGCGGTCGGTTTCAGCGCGCAGGTTTCGGGCGACGCCCTGGAACGCCTGGGGGCGGACTTGCGCGACCGCGCCGTGCTGATCACGCGCGCCTTGTCCGGCGGCCGCGCCTGATTCTCTGAATCTCTGCCCTCGATAAGTCCCTGCTCCTTGACCGCAAGGGGCAGGGCGGCTGCCGTCCGTCCGGGCGCGGCCAAGACTCCCTGAAAAACCTGATTGACGTTCGCGAGAACCTTTGCTTATGATTCATCTAACCGTACGGTTAGTAAATTAACCGACTGATAACTTATATGTAACGAAACGGCGGCCAGCACGCCGCGTCGAACCAGAGAACGGTTGTTACGAGGAGGCAATGGTGGCTAGCGCCAACAAAGAGCAGTTGCTGGACGCGTACCGGCGCATGTTGCGCATCCGATTGGCGGAACTGAGGCTGGGACGCTTGTTCGCGGATGGGGAAGTCCCCGGCTTCATCCACCTGAGCATCGGCCAGGAAGCCGTTGCTGCCGCGATGGGCATGGTGCTGCGGCCAGACGATACCGTCGCCTCGACCCATCGCGGGCATGGGCACGCGTTAGCCAAGGGCATCGACATCGAAGAGTTCTTCCTGGAACTGATGGCGCGCGAGGAAGGCATCTGCAAGGGCCGCGGCGGCTCCATGCACGTGGCCAACTTGTCCATCGGCATGCTGGGCGCCAATGCCATTGTTGGCGCCAGCATACCGATAGCTCTGGGCAGCGCGTTGGCTCATCAGGTCAGGAAAAAGGACTCCCTGGCGGTGGCCTTTTTCGGTGACGGCGCCATGGCTGAAGGCGTGCTGCACGAAAGCCTCAACCTGGCCGCGCTGTGGCGTCTGCCGCTGCTGTTTCTCTGCGAAAACAACGGCTGGGCCGAGTTCTCCCCCACCCATAAGCAGTTCGTCGCACCGCTGGACAAGCTGTCGGCCGCGTTTTCCATTCCGCACGAAAAAATCGATGGCAACGACGTGCTGCGGGTCGCCGAGGCCGCAAGCGCTGCCGTGGCCAGCATACGCGCCGGCGAAGGCCCGCGGGTACTGGAATGCATCACCCACCGCTGGCGTGGCCATTACGAAGGCGATCCCCAGAAGTACCGCCCTTCGGAAGAGATCGAAGGCTTGGGCGAGCACGATCCGGTGGCGCGCTTCGAAGCGGCGCTGGACAAGAAAGGGGTGACCAAGGCGCAGCGTGAACAGGTTTTCGACGAGGTCCAGGCTCAGGTCGAGCGAGCGGTGGAGCGCGCGCGGCTGGGCCGCCAACCGATCTGGCACGCGGCCTGCAACGATGTCTACACCCCTATCGAGGCAAACTGAGATGGCTGAACTACGTTTTGCCCATGCCATCAACCGCGCGTTGGCCGAGTGCATGGAGGAAGATCCCACGGTATTCCTGTTCGGCGAAGACATAGCCGAAGCCGGCGGTCCGTTCGGCGTGACCCGCGGGCTGCATGCCCGATTCGGTCCGGACCGCATCCGCGACACGCCGATCTCCGAAGCCACCATGGCCAATGCGGCCGTGGGGGCGGCATTGTCCGGCTTGAAGCCGGTGCTTGAAATCATGTTCATGGATTTCATGACACTGACCATGGACGCGCTGGTCAATCAGGCTGCCAAGGCCCGCTTCATGTTCGGCGGACAGGCCAGCGTGCCCTTGGTGGTGCGCACACCGCACGGCGGCGGCATCAGCGCCGGCCCGCAGCATTCCCAATGCCTGGAAGCGTGGTTCGCCCATATCCCTGGATTGAAGGTGGTGTGCCCCAGCAACCCCGCCGACGCCTATGGCCTGCTGAAGTCGGCGATCCGCGACCCGGACCCGGTGGTGTTCGTGGAGAACAAGGCCTTGTACGCCCTCAAGGGCGAAGTGGCGGACAACGCCGGGCCAATACCGCTAGGCCAGGCGCGTGTGGCGCGCCCGGGCCGCGACCTGACCATAGTCAGTTACGGCGCGACCGTGCACAAGGCATTGCGGGCCGCCGAGGTCCTGGCAGCCGACGGAATCGAGGCCGAGGTGCTGGACTTGCGCAGTATCCAACCCTGGGACGAGCAGGCGGTGTTGGCCTCGATCAAGTCCACCCATCGGCTGCTTATCGTGCACGAAGCGGTCGAGGCATTCGGCGTGGGCGCAGAGATTGCCGCGCGCATGGCCGATATTGGCTTCGACGAGCTCGACGCGCCTATCGTCCGCGTCGCGGCCCCCTTTGTTCCGGTGCCCTTCGCGCCGGCGCTCGAAGAACAGTATCAGCCCCAAGAGGCCGATGTCATCGCCGCGGCGCGCAAGCTTTGCGCCTGATCCCTGGAGACAGCATGAACGAACCCAGCATTCTTACCGACGTCCGCAACCGCGTGGGCATCATCACGATAAACCGCCCCACGGTGCATAACGCGCTGGATATTCCGACTTTGATTGAACTGGAACGGGCATTCGCCGCATTGGAGGCCCGCGAAGATTGCCGCGTCATCGTCATTACCGGCGCGGGGGAAAAATCGTTCGTGGCCGGGGGCGATCTGGCGGACCTGAACTCGCGCCAGGGCCTGGCGCACTACCAGGAGTTTGCCGAAGATATCCATCGCGTATTCCGGCGCATCGAAATCAGCGACAAACCCACGATCGCCGCGGTCAATGGCTGGGCGCTCGGCGGCGGCACCGAACTGTTGCTGGCGATGGACCTGCGCATCCTGGCCGACAGCGCCATGATTGCGCTGACGGAGATCAACCTGGGCCTGTTTCCCGGCGCGGGCGGCACGCAGCGCATCATCCGGCAAGTCGCGCCTTGCCTGGCGAAGGAACTCATGTTTACCGGCGGGCGCATCAGCGCAGACGAAGCGGTGCGCATCGGCCTGGCCAATCGCGCGGTGCCGAAGGACCAACTTATGGCGCAGGTCCTGGCGCTGGCGGAACAGATCGCAGGAAAGTCGCCGCTGGTGCTCAAGCTGCTCAAGCGCACCCTGCGCGATGGCGCCGATATGCCGCTGGCCAATGCGCTGGCGCACGAGCAGGCCATGATAGGTCTGGTGCTGGACACGCGCGATGCCCATGAAGGCGTCGGCGCGTTCCTTGAAAAGCGCGAAGCGCGCTTCGCGGGGCAATAGCCCATGGGCGCGCTGAATGACCTTCTGATGCCTAAGCTCGGCCTGACCATGACCGAGGGCATGCTGATCGAATGGAGCGTGGCCGCCGGCGACCAGGTAAAAGCCGGCGATCCGCTGTTCGTGGTGGAAACGGATAAGGTCGCCAGCGAAATCGCGGCCGAGGCGGATGGTTTGATCGGCGAGATCCTCGTGCCGGCCGGTGTAACGGTACCGGTGGGCGCCGTGGTCGCGCGTTGGACCGGACCGGGCCAGAAGTCGGACCTGGAGTCAGATGCAGCAGGCGGGGACGGGACAACCTCCGCTTCTGCGCCCATGCTGGCGGCGCAGACGCCGGTACAACCCGCTACGGCCGCTGGCGGTCGGATCGTGGCCACGCCGCTGGCCCGGCGCCTGGCCCGCGAACTGGACGTGGATCTGGCGAAAGTTGGCGGTACCGGGCCGGGCGGGCGCATCAAGGCTGCGGACGTGCGTCAGGCGGGCGAACCGGGGCAGGCCGCACAGGTCGAGAATGCCGCTGAACAAGCTGTTCCTGTCATGGACGGCGGACAGCGCATCGTCGCCAGCGGACTGGTGCAGTCCATGGCCCGGCGCATGACGCAGGCCAAGCAGGTTCCGCACTTCTATCTATCGGCCGAGGCCGAGGTCAGCGAACTGCTGGCCTTGCGCGGCCGCTTGAATGGCCAGCCCGATGCGCCCAGGCTGACGCTGAACCACTTCGTCATTGCCGCCGTGGCGCGGGCGCTTGCGGCCTTGCCGCAACAGAACCGCATCTGGAACGACGACCACATCGTGCAGTTCCAGGACATCGACATAGGCGTGGCGGTCACTACCGAACGCGGCCTGATGGCGCCGGTGTTGCATGGCCTGGCAGGCGCTACCTTGGATGGCATCGCGCGGCAGTCGGACGCCTTGCTGGAGCGCGTGCGATCGGGAAATGCCACCCGCAACGACATGAGCGGCGGGGCCATTTCAATTTCCAACGCCGGCATGTTCAACGTCACATACATGACGCCCATCATCAATCCGCCCCAGTCGGCGATCTTGGGCGTGGGCAGCATCCGCGAGGTGTTCCGGCCCGACGCGCAAGGCGCGCCGGCCTTGCGGCGCGAAATGGGCCTCGTGCTGGCGGCGGACCACCGGCTGCACGATGGCGCCGGCGCGCTGAAATTCCTCAACTACGTCATCGAGTTGCTGCAGGACCCGTACCGGCTGCTGCGCACCCCTATTCAAGGATAGATCAAATGGACTTTTCGCTTTCGGACGAGCAGAAGCTGATCGTCGAGACCGCGCGCCGCATCGGTGAAACGTATGGCGTGGATTACTGGTATGAGCAGGACCGCAAGAATGCCTTCCCCCAGGCGTGCTGGCAGGCCATCTGCGAAGCCGGCCTGGCGGGCGCGGCCCTGCCCGAGGAGCATGGCGGATCGGGCCTGGGCATGGTGGAGCTGGCGCTCATTGTGGAGGAGCTTTCCGCAGGCGGCGGTGGTTCGACGCTGGGCCAGCTGTTCATGATCAATCCCATCTTCGGCGGCGTGCCGATCTCCAAATTTGGCAGCGAGCAGATGAAGCGGGAGCTGTTGCCCGGGCTGACCAGCGGCAAGATCAACTTCTGCATGGCGCTCACCGAACCCGACGCCGGCACCAACACGCTGGCGATGAAGAGTTTCGCCGCGGCGCAGCCTGATGGCAGCTGGCGGTTGGACGGACGCAAGATCTGGATCACCGCCGTCGACGCGGCGCAAAAAATGCTGGTCGTGGCGCGCACTGCCAAACCGGTCGAAGGGGCGCGCCCCACCGATGGCATTTCCATGTTCATCATCGACGTCGAACGCGAGGGCCTGACCTATTCGGCCATCGAGAAGGTGGGAACCCAGACGCTCAGCGCCTGCTCGGTGTTCTTTGACAATGTGCGCATCGAACCGCATGAACTGGTGGGCACGCTCGACAAGGGCTTTCGCGAACTGCTGGATGTGCTTAACACCGAACGTATCGTCACGACCGCCAGTCTGGTGGGCGCGGGTCGGCTGGCGGAACGTCTGGCGGTGCAGTATGCGAACGATCGCAAGGTGTTTGGCGGCAAGCCCATCAGCGCATACCAAGGCCTGCAGTTTCCACTGGCGCAATCGCATGCGGAACTGCAGTGCGCCCGTCTCATGAACCTGAACGCGGCCTCGCTGTGCGATCAGGGATTGCCCTATGGCACCGAGGCGAACATTGCCAAGCTGATAGGATCGCAAGCCGCCAGCCATGCCATCGAGCGCAGCATGCAGACCATGGGAGGCATGGGCTACGCGCGCGAATTCCATGTTGAGCGCCTGTGGCGCGACGCGCGACTGTTCAAGTTTGCGCCGGTGTCGGAAGAAATGATCCTGAACTACATCGCCATACACGACCTCGGCATGCCGAAGTCATACTGAAGCGCCAGAATCGAGACGCGGGACCGGCTCAGGTCGTCACCCGCGCCGAGCCGCCATCCAAGGGAGACCCACCATGTTCAATCTGAGCGCAGCCATCGCCTTCCACGCCCGGCGCGCGCCCGATCGTGCCGCCATCATCTATCGCGACGTAGCGGTCAGCTACGCCGATTTCCATGAACGCATCCGCCTGGCGGCGGCGCTGCTCCAGTCACATGGCGTCGGCCGCGGCGATGTGGTCGCGCTCTTCATGAAGAACAGCGCCGCCTTCTTGGAACTGGCGTTCGCCGCCAGCTATCTGGGCGCGATATTCCTGCCGGTCAACTACCGGTTGGCGGCGCCCGAGGCCGGCTACATCCTTGGCGACGCCCGCGCCAAGCTGCTGTTCGTGGACGAGGAGTTCGCGGAGGTGGCGGCGCTCGAAGTGCCCAAGGTGGTGCTCGACGCCGCTGCGCAGGCCGACTCGCGCCGTCTCGGCAAACCGGGGCTGGCCGTTCCGGAGCCGGCCGCCACGACGCAGGATGATCTGCTGCGGCTGATGTACACGTCCGGCACGACCTCGCGGCCGAAGGGCGTGATGCACACCTACGGCAACATCCACTGGAAGTCGATCGATCACGTGATCGCGCTGGGCCTGACGCATCAGGAACGTCTGCTGGTGGTGGGACCGCTCTACCACGTCGGGGCCTTCGATCTGCCGGGCATCGCGGTGTTGTGGGTAGGTGGCACGCTCTGCGTCCACCGCGAATTCGATCCGGAAGCGGTACTTGCATCCATTGAACGCCACCGGCTGACTTGCGGCTGGATGGCGCCCGTCATGCTGAGTCGCGTGCTGGCCGTACAGAACCCTGGACGGTACGCCCTGGATACCTTTGGTTGGTGTATTGCTGGCGGCGAGAAAACACCCGAATCCCGCATACGCGACTTCACTCGCGTGTTCACGCGCGGCCGCTTCATCGACGGCTTCGGTATGACGGAAACGTGCAGCGGCGACACCCTCATGGAGCCAGGCCGCGAAATCGAGAAGATCGGCTCCACCGGGCGCGCGCTGCCGCACGTCGAGATCCGTATCGCCGATGACGAAGGTCGCTGGTTACCCGCCGGCGAGAAGGGGGAGATCTGCGTGCGCGGGCCCAAGGTCACCAAGGGCTACTGGAACGCGCCTGAGAAAACCGCCGAAGCTTTCTTCGGCGACTGGCTGCGTAGCGGGGATGTGGGCTACCTGGACGAGGAAGGATTCCTGTTCGTCACCGACCGGACCAAGGACATGATCCTGACCGGTGCGGAGAACGTGGCTTCCAGCGAAGTCGAGGCAGTGCTTTACGAAATGCCCCAGATCGCCGAAGCGGCGGTCATCGGCGTGCACGACGAGCAATGGGGCGAACGCATCACGGCTGTGGTGGTGCTCAACCCGGGCCAGACATTGACGTTGGAAGAACTGGCCGGCTACTGCCGCAAGCGCGTGGCCAATTTCAAGGTGCCGCGGGAGCTGAAAGTGGTGGAGGAACTGCCGCGCAATCCTTCGGGAAAGGTTCTCAAGCGGGTACTGCGGGACCGCTACAACGCCTGATGCCGCCGCGGCGGGAACAGCACAGGAACACAAGGGGAAAAAAATGAATCTGGCCAGAAAATTCGCGACGTTCTCGACGAGCCTTGTCGTCGGAAACCTGCCGGAGCCAGTGGTTGAAAAGGCCCGCGCCTGCGTACTCAATGGCTACGGCATTGCATTGGGCTCGCACCCCACGCCGTTCTTTGGCGTGGCCGAACAGGCCGTCCTGGCCATGGATGGCGTGCGCCCCGGCGGCGCCACGCTGCTGGGCAGCGGCCGTCGCAGCACCGTCGCCGGAGCGGCGCTGGCCAATGCCGCGCTGTTCCACGGGCGGGCCCAGGAAGACACCTGCGGTGTGGCGCATTTCGGCGCCATCCTGCTGCCGCTCCTGACCGCATTGGTGGAGCAGGGCGAGGGCGCCATGGAGGACTTCTTGCCGGCGCTGGTGGCGGGCTACGAGGTCGGCGGTGCGCTGGAGTCGGCCTATTCGGCCCGCACGACGGCAGTGGGCCTGCGCGCTTCGCCGCTGTACGGCACGATCGCCGCCGCGGCCGCGGTTGCCCGGCTGTGGCGGCTGTCCGTGGATCGGACCGCCGCGGCCCTGTCCAACGCGGCCTCGTTCACGGGCGGCATCCTGCAGTCCTTCGGCGACGGCACCGATGAATGGCGCTATCAGGTTGGAATGGCCGGGCGCAACGGGCTGGCCGCGGCGGCGCTGGCGGTCCATGGTTCCACATCCGCGGACGGAGCCTTCGAGGGTGCGTCCGGCTTCGCCCGGGCCTTTGTCAGGACGGAGTGCGACGTCGACGCCATTGCCGGCCGTTTGGGCAAGGATTGGTCACTGCTTAAGGTGACTTTCAAACCATACCCTGTCTGCGCGCTCAACCAGACGCCGGTGCGCGCCAGCCTGCGGCTGCGCGACCTGCTGGGTGCGCGCGCAGGCGCGCTCAAGGCCCTGCGCGTGTATCTGAACCCCACCGTCGTGGGCTATGCGGGCATGGACAAGGAGGGGCCGTTCCGAAGCATTTCGGGGACGCTGATGAGCACGCAGTTCTGCGTCGCCACGACCTTGCTGCACGGGACCCCGACCATCGCGCGCATGGCTGAATTCGACGATGCGGCCGTCGCGGGCCTGATCCCGCGGATCCGGCTGCACGCCGATGAATCACTCGGCCTGCTGGCCTGCCGTATCGAGGCGGAGCTGGAGGGCGAGGGCGAACCGCTGGCGGTGCGGATGGACACGGATCACACGGAATACAGCTATGACCGGACGCGGGTGTCGGCGCTGATCCGCGGCATAGGCGAGGAAACCGGCGTGGCGCAGCGCGCCTATGACCATATCGAACGATTCGCGGCTGCGCTGCCGGATGCGGACCTGGACGATGTCCTCGCCGCTTTCAAAGAGATCCAGACGGCCCGCTGAGAGGCCGGCGGATGGCGCTCCGCGACCTCGGAGCGCGTCACTACAACGTGCAAGAACCTAGGAGGAGACAACATGTCCTGGTACAGGAAATCCACGCCTGCGTGGCTGGCGGTCGCAGTGGCGGCATTGGTTTCGGGAACCGCGTTGGCGGCCGATACGGTCAAGATCGGCATGACGTCGGCCCTGACCGGCCCCTATAGCGAGTTCGGCGAGGGCAACCGCCGCGCCGTCGAGCTTGCGGTCGAGCAATGGAACGCGAAGGGCGGCATCAACGGCAAGAAAATCGAGATCGCGATGCTGCTGGACGATCAGTTGAATCCGGACCGCGCGGTGCAGAACATGCGCGCCATCCTGGACAACAAGGAAATCGTCGGCATCATCGGCCCGGCGGGCAGCGGTCCGACGCTAGCCGTGATCGACATGGCCCAGGCCGACGGCCGGCCCTACATGAATCCGATCGCGCAGACACCTGTCGTGACCTACGCGGGCGAGAAGACCGGGGAGAAGCCGCGGCCCAACGTGTTCTCGTTCGCGCTGCAGAACGACATCGAGGCCGTGGCGATGGGCGAATACCTGGCCAAGCGTTTCAAGCGCATCGGCATCGTGCATGAAAGCACCGCCTACGGCGTGACGGGCGTTGACTACCTGTCCGCCGCCATAGGCAAGAACGGTGGCGCCAAGCCTGTCGCGACCGATTCCTACAACCAGGGCGCTCAGGACATGACCGCGCAGGTTGCGCGCCTGAAGCGCGCCAACGTCGACGCGATCGCCGCCATCGGTCTGGGCAAGGACCTGGCCGTGCTGCGCCGGACCATGGCCAGGCTGAACGTGAATGTGCCGCTGGTGGCATCCAATGGCGCCTTGGGACAGCCCTACCAGGAAGGCGCGGGTGAACTGACGCTGGGCACCTTGGGCACGATGATCGGTGCGTTTGGAAATCCCATGCGTCCAGCAGCGGCGGAGTTCGCCAAGGCCTATAAGGCGAAGTACGGCGCCGACCGCTGGTGGGGCAACGATTCCGAGAATCCGCAGCTGTTCATGGCGATCTCGGTGTCCAACGGCTACGACGCCGCGAACGTGCTGTTCGAAGGCATCAGGATGGCCAACTCGACCGACCCCAAGGCCATCATCGCGGCGATCGAATCGATCAAGGACTTCCAGGGCGTCAACACCACCTACAACTTCTCGAAGGAACGCCATCACGGCATCGAGACGGACGGCGTCAAGGTGTTCGAGTACGTCAAGAAGGACGACAAGGTCCGGCTGCAGCCGGTCGCCCAGTAATCGGTGCGGCGACCGTCCGGCGCGGTGACGCCGGACGGTCGCCCGCCTGCATGGATGAGGGTGATATGGATTTCTTTATCCAAATGATCGTGTCGGGACTGAGCGTCGGCGCTGCCTATGCGCTGATCGGTCTGGGCCTGAACCTGACGTTCTGGACCACGCGCGTGCTCAATTTCGGACAGGGTTCGGTTCTGATGGCCGGCGCGATGCTGACGGCCGTCATGGTCGGCGCCGGCGTCAACGTGTTCCTGGCCGTGGGCGTGTCGTTGCTGGCAACGGCCTTCATCCTGTGGGTGGTCGAGGTCGTCGGCGTGCGGCCTACGCGGCGCGTCGCCGGCAGCATGGGATGGGTGGTATCCACGCTTGGAATAGGCATATTCCTGCAAGGAGTGGCGAGCTGGCTGTTCGGCACCCAGGCCGTGGCGTTTCCGGACGTGCTCTTCAGCAGCACGGATACGGTGGAGTTCATGGGCGCCTATATCTCCCTGCAATACATCGCCGTTTTCGTCATCAGTGTGATGATCGTCGGCCTGATGGAACTGTTCCTGCGCCATTCCATCTGGGGCTACGGCGTGCGCGCGGTCGCCCATGACCGCGACCTGGCGTCGCTGATGGGCATACCGGTCTACCGCGTGGTCGTCTTCTCCTTCCTCGTGAGCGGCGTGCTGGCGGGCATCGCCGGCATTCTGGTGTCGCAGGTATCGGGCACGGTGGATCCGAACTTCGGCCTGCATCTGTTGATCCTGGCGTTCGTTGCGGCCGTCATGGGCGGCATGGGCAGTGCGTTCGGCTCGCTGGTGGGCGGGTTGATCCTGGGCATCCTGGAAAAGCTGGTGGGCGGCTATGTCTCGCCCGCTGCGGCCGAGGTCGTGGCCTTCGTGCTCTTGATAGGCGTGTTGACGATCCGGCCGCAGGGCCTGTTTGGCAAGCGCGAAACGGTGAAGGTGTGAGGACGATGAAACAGCTAGGAAAAATCCTGTCGAACTCCTGGACGCTTGGTGCGCTGGCCGTGGCGCTGGCGGTGGGCGCCGGCCATGTCGCCACCGGCACGGTCCAGATGTGGAGCTTCGTCATCATCAATATCCTGCTCGCACAGGGCATCAATCTGCTGACCGGCATCAGCGGGCAGATTTCGCTGGGCCACGCCGGATTCTTCGCCATCGGCGCCTATGCCAGCGCCATCGCGATGAAATCCTGGGGGGTGCCGTTCCCCGTGGCGCTGGTACTGGCCACCTTTGGCGCTGCGGCGATCGGCTTGCTACTGGCGGGCCCTGCGGGCCGAGTGCGCGAGTTCTATCTGGCGATGATGTCGCTGGGCTTCGGCCTGATCGTCTATGAACTGGCGCGCGAGTTGCGCGGCGTGACGGGAGGGGTGATGGGCATGCGCGGCATTCCGTCGTCGCAGATAGGAACCTTGCAGATCTTCGGTTGGAGCATCGACACCGTTGCGTACTTCCGCATTCTGCTGGTGGTGTTGCTGGTCGTCATGCTGATGTTGCGCAACTTCGTCAAAAGCCATTTCGGCAGGGCGTTCTACGCCGTGCACGTCAGCGAAATCGCCGCCGGTTCACTGGGCATATCCCAGGCCGCCGTCAAACGTGCCGCCTATGCCATCAGCGGCGGGCTCGCGGGCCTGGCAGGGGGTTTCTATGCGCACATGATCGGCTATCTGACGCCGGAGAGCTTCGGCCTGATGCGGTCCATCGAGATCCTGGTGATGTCCATCGTGGGCGGCCTGGGTTCGCTCGCGGGACAGGTATACGGGGCGGTGCTGTTCACCTACCTGCCGCAGAAGCTGCAGGCTTTCAATGACTATCAGTACATCGTCTATGGCTTGATTCTGGTGTTCATCTTCTCCTTGTTGCCCAAGGGCCTGGCTGGCTTGCTGCGCACGCAGACACGCTACAGCAAGTTCGACCAATTGCGCCCCGCAGCGGGCAGCGCGGCCGAGCCGCCAATGTCGCGGCGGCAGCCCGCGGCAGGCATTGGTGGAGGACAAGCGTTGGTGCGTGTCGAGGGCGTGGTCATGGAGTTTTCCGGCCTGCGCGCGCTGGCAGGAGTGTCGCTCGAGCTCAGCGCCGGCAGCATCACCGCGCTGGTCGGCCCCAATGGCTCGGGCAAGAGCACGCTGGTCAACGTCATCAGCGGCATCTATGCGCCGACTTCGGGGCGCATTCTTTACAAAGGCCAGGACATCGCCGGCTGGCCCTCCCACAGGGTGGCGCAGGCTGGCATCACCCGAACCTTCCAGGATCCGCGCAACGTGCCCAGCTTTACAGTGCGCGAGAACATCCTGATGGGGGCCCATCGCCGCTATCGGCACGGCGCCCTTGCCGCAGCTTTCAATACGCCCGGTGCGAGGCGCGAGGAGGGCGCCCTGCTGCGCCAGGTCGAAGCCTTGATGCAGGCGGCCGGGTTGGCCGGGCACGCGGACGCCATCATGAGCGAATTGCCCTACGGCATACAGCGCCTGGCCGAGGTTGCCCGCGCCCTGGCGAGCGATCCGGAGCTGTTGCTGCTGGACGAACCCGCCGCCGGCCTGTCCGAAGTGGAGTCCGAACACCTGGTCAGGCTGGTTCGCCTGGCGCGCGATCATGGCGTGGCCATCATGATCATTGATCACCACATGGATTTCCTGGCCGAACTGGTCGACGAAGTGGTGGTGTTCGAAGCCGGCGAGGAAATCTACCGGGGTGACATGGACGGCATGCGCGCCGACCGGGCCGTGATCCAGGCCTATCTTGGCGTCGAGGAGCCGGCCCATGCTTGAAGTCCGCAATCTGCAAGTAAGTTACGGCGCGATCGATGCCGTGCGTGGTGTCAGCCTGACGGCGCGTCCTGACGGCATCACGGCTCTGATAGGCGCGAACGGCGCCGGCAAATCGTCGCTGATGCGAGCGATATCAGGAGTGACGCCGATCAAGGGCGGACAGATTCTGCTGGATGGCGAGGACATATCTCGCCTGCCTCCGCACGAGCGCGCGCGGCGGGGGCTGGCGCACGCCATGGAGGGACGGCGCATCTTCCATCAACACACGGTAGAGGAAAACCTTATTACGGCTTGGCACTTTCGCAAACCCAGAGGCAATTTCAAGACAGCGCTGGAACAGGTGTACGGCAATTTTCCGGTTTTGGCGCAACGCCGGGCAGCGAAGGCGGGGACCCTGAGCGGCGGCCAGCAGCAGATGCTGATCCTGTCGATGGCCACGTTGCATGAGCCGCGCTGCGTGCTGCTGGACGAGCCGTCCCTGGGGCTGGCGCCCATCGTCGTCGCGCAGATATTCGACTTCATCAAACAGTATTGCGCGCAGGGCGGCCGTATGGTTTTGCTCAGCGAGCAGATGGCCAGCCTGGCGCTCAGAGTGGCCGATTTCGGCTACGTGCTCAAGCACGGTACGACGGTCTTCGAGGGCACACGCGAAGTGCTGACGGGCGGCGCGGGGGCGGCGCTGTCCAGCGCCTATCTGGGCGCAGGCAGAACGGAATAGGCAGACATGCAGACCGAAAACAAGGACAGGCCGCCCGTGGGCGAAAACATCGATACCGAACTGCTGGTACTGGGCGGCGGGCCGGGCGGTTATACGGCGGCCTTCCGCGCCGCCGATCTGGGGCTGGCGGTGACGCTGGTCGAGGAACGGCCGGCCCTCGGAGGCGTATGCCTGAACGTGGGTTGCATCCCTTCCAAGGCGCTGCTGCACGCAGCCCGTGCTCTGGAAGAGACGCGAGGCCTGCACGAGCTGGGCATCGAGTTTGGCGAGCCGCGCATTCGCCTCGACAAGTTGCGGCGGTGGAAGGAGGCGTTGGTCGCCAAACTGAACGGCGGACTGGCGGGGCTGGCAAAACGGCGCAAGGTTCGCGTGGTGCATGGCCTGGGGCAGTTCACTGGGTCCAACACCCTGGAGGTCGCCGGCGGCCAAACCGTGCGCTTCAAACAGGCCATCATTGCCGTGGGCTCGCATCCCGTGCGCTTGGCGGGCTTGCCGGACGATCCTCGCATCATGGATTCCAGTGATGCCCTGGCGCTTGAGAGTGTGCCCCAGCGCCTGCTCGTGGTGGGTGGCGGCATCATCGGCATGGAACTTGCCACGGTGTACGCGGCGCTTGGCACGAGGGTGACGGTGGTGGAACTGACCGACGGCCTCCTGCCGGGATGCGACCGCGATCTGGTGAAGCCCCTGGAGCAGCGGGTGGCCAGCCGATACGAGGCCATTCTGACTGGCACTCGGGTGGTCTCGGCCAGCGCGCGGGAGGACGGGGTGCACGTCGTGTTCAGCGGGCCGCATGGCGTCGGACCCCAGGTGTATGATGCCGTCTTGGTCGCGGCTGGCCGCCGGCCCAACGGGGCCCGGATCGGAGCAGACCGCGCCGGAGTCCTCGTGGACGAACGCGGTTTCATTGCGGTGGATGAACGCCAGCGCACCAATGTCCCGCATATTCTGGCCATAGGCGATGTCGTCGGTGAACCGATGCTGGCGCACAAGGCGGCCTACGAGGGCAAGGTGGCGGCCGAGATAGCGGCGGGCAAGAAGGCAGGCAACGATGCCAAGGTAATTCCGGCAGTCGCCTACACGGATCCGGAAGTGGCGTGGGTGGGCTTGACCGAGACCGCCGCGCGCCGGGACGGCGTGGCGTTCGAGTCGGCCAGCTTCCCCTGGGCGGCCAGCGGCCGCGCGCTGAGCCTGGGACGCGGAGAGGGACTGACCAAGATCCTGGTCGAGCCACGGACTCGCGCCTTGCTGGGGGTGGGCATGGTGGGGCCGCAGGCGGGCGATCTGATCTCTGAAGCGGCGCTGGCCATCGAGATGGGCGCGGAGCCCGGTGACATCGCGCTTACCATACACCCGCACCCGACCTTGTCGGAGACGCTGGCGTTTGCCGCCGAGGCCTATGAGGGGACGCTCACCGAGTTGTTCCTCTCTGGGAAAAAAAGTTAAGTATGCGGCCGGTCCACGCAATTCACCGGGAGGGTTTGATCAGTGGCAACATGGAATAATTCGGTGCCGACGCACAAGGCGATGCACCAATTGAAGCGCGAAGCGCTGCTGCGCCAGGCGATTGCCGCCTTCAATCAGAAAGGGTTCCACGCTACTTCGCTGGGAGATATCGCGACCAGCCTGGGCGTGACCAAGGCCGCGCTCTATCACTATTTCCCGAACAAGCATGCCCTGCTGTATGAGGCGTTCGCCGAGGCGTTGCGAGTGGGGTTCGAGGCCATCGAGGCGGCCGAACGCCATGGCGGCACCGGCCTGGAAAAGCTGCAGCTCGCGTTGCGCGAGTACCTGGAGGTGACGCTCAGCGAAATGAGCCGCTGCGTCATCATTACAGAAGAGCATGCGCTCGAACCGGACGACCGCGCCGAGATCGTCAAGCAGCGCGACCGCTTCGAAGCCAAGCTGCGCGCCTTCGTGCGCGAGGGCATGGAGGACGGCAGCATTATCCAGTGCGATCCGAAGCTGGCCATCTTTTCCATTTTTGGTGCCGTGAATTGGGTGCCGAAGTGGTATTCGGACGCGGGGGAATGGAACAATAAACAGCTGGCCAAAGGCATGTCCGAACTGCTGTGCCGTTCCATCGCCAGCAAGCCTCCGGAGGGGTTTGCGCCCGACATCGGCAAGATGCAGGTGGAATAGCCGCGCCGCCGAGGAAAATTTACGTTCTAATCGCGGTCTATGAAGCTAGCGCCAACACGCCGGCCGCAGCTTGCGGCCCGCCAGACCGGGGAAAACAGAATGAGAACATCCTTGCTTTTCGTGGCTGCCATCGTGACGGGCTGCGCCAGCACCAGTTCCGGCGACCTGCTGAGCGAATCGAAAGTAGCGGCCATCAAGCTCAATGTCACGACCTACGACGAGATGGTCCGGGACTACGGCCCGCCCCGCTCCCAGAGCGTTAATCGGGATGGACTGACCACGGCCACCTGGTTCTATTTCGACAACAGCGCCTACGGCGCGATGGACAACCAGCAGACCTTGACGGTGATCTTCAACAAGGACCGCACGGTCAAGGACTACGTGAACGCGTCGGCCGGGTCAGGCAAGAGCCGGTAAACCGGACAGGAACTGCTGGCCGGGCGGTCAGAGCACCAGCTTCAGCCCGATGGCGAACATGGCCGCGGCGACGCAGCCGTCCAGGACCCGCCACGCGTCGGGATTGGCGAAGATGGGCCGCAGCAGGCGCGCGCCATAGCCCAGGGCAAAGAAGAAAGCGAACGAGGCCGAAATCGCGCCCAGCGCGAAGGCGGTCTTGTGGCCGTCGTACTGGCTGGACACCGATCCCAGCAGGACCACCGTGTCCAGGTATACGTGGGGATTGAGCCAGGTCAGGGCCAGGCAGGTCGCCAGCGCGGCTGCGCGTCCCGCCGTCTGGGTGGAGGACGGCGTCAGGTTGTCATGGCGGGCGCGCAACGCCGACCTCAGGCTGCGCGCGGCATAGGCAAACAGGAACAGGGCGCCGCCATAGCGCAGGGCGGGTTCCAGCCAGGGCAGGGCGCCGACCGCCAGGCCGAAACCGGCCACGCCGGCGCTGATCAGGATGGCGTCCGACAGGGCACAGGCCAGGCAGACGGCAAAGACATGTTCCTGGCGCAGTCCTTGGCGCAGGACGAACGCGTTCTGCGCGCCGATCGCCATGATGAGGCTCAGGCCGAGCAGGAATCCGGGAATGTAGGCGGTGGTCATCGATACCCTTCAGGGAAGGGCGACAGACTAGCCTTTGCCAAAAGATTAGGAAAACTAATTATCCTAATCCTTATTCAGTTCTGCTAATTTTCGCGGCGCATTCCGCCGGTCGGAAGGGGCCGGCGATGGCGGCACGGGACCGGAGTAGTCCGATGCCGCCCGTAGCGGTGCGGTGAACTCAGCTGCCGCCCTGGTCGGCAGCGCGCAGGATGCCGTACAGCTTGTCCTTCAGGTGCAGTTTCTCCTTCTTCAGCACTTCGACCTCGTTGCCCGACGCCGGCTGGATGCCGGCCTCCATGTTCTTGATTTCCTGGTCCAAGTCATTGTGACGCTGGAACAGCGCTGAGAAATGCGCGTTTTCGGATTTCAGTTGGGTAATGAGGTGGCGGTATTCAGGGAACATAGGGGCCTCTTTAAAGAACCGGTTGATGGGCACTGCGGGAAACCGGGGAACCTGATGATCCATAAAGCTTTCGATTCCATGACACGCCAAGCCCGCGCCGTTGTCAACCGCCCGGGCGGCCGCGGCCAGCCGGCGGATTGATGCCGCGCAAGCCCGGCCGGCACTGATTCTGTCGCGGCTGATCACCTTTGCTTACATGCAGATCCGTCCCCGGCGATACACTCGCTTCCCCGTGGTCTGCCATAAATTTGAAATGAATCAGCGCGCGTCCATCCTTCGCCAGGTCTTTGATCTTTTCAAGCAGGACGGGAGAATCCACCCGGGAACGGGCATGATGAGCGGCGTGATTGCGCTGTTCCTGGCCATCCTGGCGGTGCTGGGGGTCCTGGCGTTCCACTTTCCCGCTTACCTGACCACGCCGGAGCTGCGCAGCTTCTACAACGTGGACGTGATGCGCGGCCTGCTGTTCGGGGCGCTGCTGGTGTCGGGCACGATCGCGCTGGCCAATACCGTGCTGGGCCGTCAGCGCTGGCTGAACATCGCGGCCTTCGTGCTGGTGTGCGGGGCGGTGGCCGCGGGCGGCAGCAATGTGGTGGTGACCTCGTCCAATACCGGCAACCATCCCTATCTGGGGCTGGACTGGTTCATCCTGGACCTCTTGGCTTCCAGCACCGTGTTCATCATTTTCGAGAAATTGTTCCCGCTGTACCCGGGCCAGCCGGTGTTCCGCGGCGAATGGCAGGTGGACATGAAGCACTTTCTGTTCAACCACCTGTCGGTGGGGGCGGTGCTGCTGTGCATCAACTTCTTCGTGCACCGGCTGTTTTCCTGGGCGGCCTACGAGCCCCTGCAGCAGGCGATCGTGTCGCTGCCTTATCTGGCGGAGTTGTTCCTGGCCGTGCTGGTGGCGGATCTGGTGCAGTACGCGGCGCACCGCGCGTATCACGAAGTGCCGTTCCTGTGGCGCATCCACGCGGTGCACCACAGTACCCGCACGCTGGACTGGCTGGCCGGTTCGCGCCTGCACATCGTCGAATTGCTGATCACCCGGGTCGCGGTGCTGGGCGTGCTGTTCGCGCTGGGCTTTTCCAAGCCGGTGCTGGACGCCTACATCATCATCGTCGGCTTCCAGGCGGTGCTGATCCATTCCAATGTGAGGCTGCCCTGGGGCTGGCTGCGTTACATCATCGTGACGCCGGACTCTCACCACTGGCACCACTCCTCGGACACCGAGGCGATCGACCGGAACTATGCCGCGCACTTCTCGTTCATCGATTACGCGTTCGGCACGGCGGTGCGCGGCGTGAGCAAGCGCCTGCCCGAGAACTACGGCATCCTGGACAACGACATGCCGGGCACCTTCCTGGCACAGCAGGCCTACCCGTTCGCCCGCAAGAAATGAAACGGCGGCGCGCCCGATGCGCGCCGCCGCCGAAGATGCCGTCAGCCGGCTCAGCGCCTGGGCGCGGCCGGCCGGGACATTACCTGTTGCCCTTGACGGTGGAGTAGGCCGCCATCAGGTTGCGGTAGTCGGGGATGTGGTTGGAGAACAAGGTCCCCAGGCCTTCGATGTCGTTGCGCCAGTCGCGGTGCAGCTCGCACGCCACACCGAACCAACTCAACAATTGCGCGCCGGCCTGCTCCATGCGGCTCCAGGCGGCGTTGCGGGTCACTTCATTGAAGGTGCCGGACGCGTCGGTCACGACGAACACGTCAAAGCCTTCCTCCAGGGCCGACAGCGCCGGGAACGCCACGCAGACTTCGGTGACCACGCCGGCGATGATCAACTGCTTCTTGCCGGTGGCCTTGACGGCCTTGACGAAGTCTTCGTTGTCCCAGGCGTTGATGTTGCCCGGACGGGCGATATAGGGCGCCTTGGGGAATTTGTCTTTCAGTTCCTGCACCAGCGGGCCGTTGGGGCCGTCTTCGAAACTGGTGGTCAGGATGGTGGGCAGCTTGAAATATTCGGCCAGGTCGGCCAGCGCCAGGACGTTGTTCTTGAACTGGTCGGGCTGGAAGTCCCGGACCAGGGACAGCAGGCCCACCTGGTGGTCGACCAGCAGCACCGCGGCCTGGGTCTTGTCGAGTTTCACATAGGGCTTGGTCATTGCATACTCCATGAGGGAATTGCGCGCCTTGCGGCGTGCGGGGAACATCAGGGCCGGCTCAACGCTGGGAGTCGAGCTGCTCGCCCTTCTTGATGACTTCCTGGGCCCGGTTGTAGCTTTCGATCAGCAACTGGTAGGGCGGGAAGATCTTGGTATAGACCTCGGCCCACTTGGCGGCGTCTTCGCGGTTCCAGGTCTTTTGCAGCTCGGCCGCGACGGCGCCTGTGTCCATGGGCACGACGCCGGCCTGCACCACGCGCGCCAGGGTGATTTCCTGGGCCATCTTGCTGTAGGTGCCCGAGGCGTCGACCACCACGAAGACCTTGTAGCCCTCGGCCACCGCGCTGATGGCAGGGAAGGCCATGCAGACGCTGGTAATGGTGCCGGCGATGATCAGGGTCTTGCGGCCGGTCGCCTTGACCGCCGCGACGAATTCAGGATTGTCCCAGGCATTGATTTCACCTTTGCGTGCGACGTATTTCGCATGCGGCGCGTTCTCGTGGATTTCCGGAATCAGGGGGCCGTTGGGGCCTTGCGGCACGGAGGCGGTGGTGATGACAGGCAGCTTTGCCAGGGTGGCCATGGAGGCCAGCGCGCCGGCCAGCGAGCGCAGCTCGGTCATCGGCATGTCGGCAACCGTCTGGAACAGACCGCTCTGATGATCGATCAGCAGCATGGCGGCATCGTTGGGATCGATGACGGGGCGCTGGCCGTTGAAGTTGGCGGGGACGCTCATGGTGTGCTCCAGGTGAGGTGGGGCTAACCATGCTAGGAGCAACGCGGGCCGCTGGGTAGGCGGGGAAAATGGGTTTCTGCGTCCCACTCGTCGAACGCTGGCCCAGCCCCGGAGCTACTTCAAGGTGGGCAGCTTGTGGCGCACCTGCGTGTCGTGTTCGCGCTTGGCCACCTCCTGGTATTCGGAACTGAGGAAGTCCAGCAGTTCCCGCACACCGGGCAGCAGGCCGCGGCGCGACGGGAAGATGGCGTGCACGCTGCCGGCCTCCGGCTGCCAGGGAGCGCCCACGTCCACCAGGGTGCCTGCGTCCAGTTCGTCGCGGATCATCAGCAGGGGCAGGGCGACCACGCCCACGCCGCGCAAGGCGGCCTGTTTGAGGGCCAGCATGTCGTCCGTCACCAGGCGCGGCGTGAACGGCACGACGATGCGCGCGCCGTCCGGCCCGTCCAGCCGCCAATGGGATTCGCGCTGTTCGGTGCCCAGAGCCAGCGTCGGCAATTCGCTCAGGGCGTGGGGATCGGCGGGCAGCGCGATGCTGCGCGCCAGCGCTGGACTGGCCACCAGGCATTGGCAGCTCATGCCCAAGGGCTTCATGATGAGGTCGCTGCTCTCGATGGGCCCGAAGCGCACGCGCACGGCGATGTCGAAGCCCTCGCGCAGTACGTCCACGGGCCGGCTGAAGCTCTTCAAGAACACGTGGACCTTGGGGCAGCGGACCATGAAGCGGGCCACCAGATCGCCCAGAAAGTAGTAGATCAGCGCGGGCGGGGCGCTCATGCGTATCGTGCCTTGCGGTTCGGCCCGGGTGCGGTCGATGACTTCCTGGGCTGCTTCCGCACCCGCCAGCATCGACAGGCATTGTTCGTAATATTCCTGACCCAATTCGGTCACGGCGAAGCTGCGCGTGGAACGCTGAATGAGCCGCACGCCCAGCCGGTCTTCCAGCAGCGCGATGCGCCGGCTGAGGCGGGACTTGGGTATGCCGAGCGCCCGTCCCGCAGGCGCGAAGCCGCCGTTCTTGACGACCTGGACGAAGTAATAGAGGTCATTCAAGTCGTGCATTGCTTCCCCCAACTGTTCTGAAAATAGGACATCAGAGGGGAGCATATAACGGCTGCGGTATTGCGCGGGCAGCTTTTCTTTTACATTTGAGCCTACCCTCAGGAGCCTCCATGCCAGCTTCCGACCCCGCGTCGCTCGCGCGCGAAATCAAGGCGGCGCAGGATCATGCCGCTTACCTCGCGCCGCCCACGGCCAGGCGGCCGCGCTTCGACCTGGACGCCGCCTACGACGTGGCGGCGCGGATCCATCAGGCGCGGCTGGCGGAAGGCGCGCTGCTCGTCGGCCGCAAGATCGGGTTCACCAATGCCGCGATGTGGGCGGCGCTGGGCGTGGACTTTCCGGTATGGGGACGGGTCTACGAGCATAGCGCGATCTACGACGACACCGGCGAAGTCCATTGCCGCCTGGGCCGCTATGTCGAACCGCGTATCGAGCCGGAGATCGTGCTGCATTTCCATGCCGCGCCGCCGCGGACGCGAGACCCGGCCGCGATACTGGAGTGCGTGGACTGGATCGCCCACGGCTTTGAGCTGGTGCAATCACACTATCCCGCCTGGCAGTTCCAGGCCGCCGACACGGTGGCGGACAACGCCTTGCATGGCGCGCTATTCATCGGGCCGCTGGTGGAGGCCGCCGAGCTCGGGCCGGGGCTGGTCCAACGGCTGGCGGACTTCCGGATAGACCTGTCCTGCAACGGCATCCACCGCGAAACCGGGACCGGCGCCAACGTGTTGGGCAGCCCGCTGGCGGCGCTGGCCCATCTGCTGGCGGTGGTGGCGGAACGGCCGGCCGACGAGGCGATCCAGGCGGGCGAACTGGTCACGACAGGCACGCTGACCAAGGCTTGGCCGGTGCATCCGGGCGAAACATGGAGCACCGCGCTGGACGGCATTGGCCTGCCGGGCTTGCGCATCGTGTTCGACGAGTGATCTTGCGCCGGCCGTTGCCGGCCGGCCCGCGAGCCTAGGCGCTGGCGCGCTGGTTGAGCGTCAGCGGAAACACTTCCTGGCGCGCGGCGGGCGCGCCGCCATTCAGGCGCTGCAATAGCAGTTCGCCGGCGCGCGCGCCGAGCTTGCGGCTGTCCACGCCTATGGTGGTCAGGCCCGGTTCGATTTCGCTGGCGATGTCGGTATCGCCGAAGCCCAGGATGGCGACGTCGCGCGGAATGGCGAGCTGACGGTCGCGCGCCTCGAACAAGGCGCCCACCGCCAGCAGGTCATTGGCGCAGAACACGGCGTCGAAGGCCTGGCCCATGGCGAGCAGGCGGGTGAAGGCCGCGCGTCCGTCGGCGATGGTCTGCGCGTTGTCCACGGCCAGTTCGGCCACCACTTGCAGGCCTAGCTCGGTGGCGGCGGCGTTGAAGCCCTGGCGGCGCAAGTCGCCGCGGCCGCCCTGGCGGGCGACGAAGGCAACGCGCCGGTAGCCGCGCGCGGCCAGATGGCGCGCGGCCATGACCCCGCCGTCATAGTTGGAAAAGCCCACCAGCATGTCGATGGGATCGCGCGGATAGGCCCAGGTCTCCATGATGGGGATGCCCAGCTCGCGCAGCGACTGGCGGTTTTCCTCGAGTTCGATGACGCCGGTGAACAGCACCGCCGCGGGCCGCAGGGCGCGCAGCGACGCAATCATGCTGGTTTCCTTGGCGTAGGAATACGAGGTCTGTCCCACCATGAGCTGGTAGCCCTGCGGCTCCAGCACTTCGGCGCAGCCCTGCACGGCCAGCGCGAACTGCTGGCTGAGGATGTTGGAGACGAAGGCCGCCACCACGCTGGACTGCCCGGAGCGCAGGGCCCGCGCATGCGGGTTGGAGGCATAGCCGGTCTGCGCCACTACCTGCAGGATGCGGTCGCGCTTTTCCTGCGCCACTTTCTCGGGCTGGCGCAAGGCCCGCGATACGGTGATGGGCGACACCCCCGCCAGCCTGGCCACCTCCTCGATGCGCGGCGGTTTGGCGGGGACGGCGGCGCGCGCGGGCGCGGCTGCGCCCTCGGGACGCACGCGCAGCACGTCGTCATAGGTGGGGGCGGAAGGAGGCGCGGGCCGGTGGCTCATGCGATTTCTTTTGATTGTTCCGGGGTCAGGCGGCAGCCGTCAGGATATCAGTCTGGCCGACCGGACGCGCAACCTGGATCAGGCTGTCGCCGGATTCGCAGTCGGTATGCAAGCGCCGGGAAATGACGATGCCCGACTGGCGGAAGCGCAGGATTTCCTCTTCCGCATCCAGCTGGTTGAGGTCATGGTAGTAGCCCGCGACATCGCCTGCGCGGACCGTGGCGCCGATGTCGACCGCCGGCTCGAACCAGCCGCGGCGGGTGGCGAAGATGTTCTGCTCGTGGCTGTCCAGTTCGAGCAGCTGCATGGCGGGCGCGCCGGGCGCGTGCGGGCCGAGCAGCGGCGCGTCGGTCACGCCCAGCTTCTGCAGCAGATTGTCGATGGCGCGCTGGGTGGCGGCCAGCGTGGCCGGGGTCAGCGTGCCGCCGCCGCCGAATTCGCCGCTGATGCCGATGGCGCCCGCGCGCGCGGCTGCCGCCATGGAGGTAGGCGCATCGCGGCCGTTGGCGGCGACGAAGGCGTGGCCCATGCCCAGCGAACCCATCAGGTCCAGCGCGCGCGTCATGCGCTCGGGCGAGTCCTGGCGCTCGATCAGGGCGGTGGGCAGGTGCGCCATCGAGGTGCCGCCGGAATGGATGTCGAACACCACGTCGTGGCGCGGGAACAGTTCATGTTCCAGGAAGTGCGCCAGGCGTTCGGTCGGCGTGCCGCCGGGCACGCCGGGGAAGGCGCGGTTGAGATTGCCGTTGTCCAGCGGCGAGCGCCGCCGCGCCGCCATGACGGCGGGCAGGTTGGCCAGCGGCAGGATCGTGACCTCGCCACGCATGCGGGCGGGTTCCAGGCGGCGGATCAGGCGGCCCAGGGCGACCTCGCCTTCGTACTCGTCGCCGTGGTTGCCGGCCATGAGCAGCACGCGCGGGCCGCTGCCGTTGCGGATGCGGCAGATGGGAGTCTTGATCTGGTAGTAGGGCGAACGGTCGACCGAATAGGGGGTGCCCAGGAAGCTGAGCGCCTTGCCGTCGGCGTCGAAATCTATCTCGTGAAACAGGCCGGTATGCATGGGGAGATACAACGGCGCCGCGCAAGGCGGCGCGAAAAAGGGATCGGAAGGCCTAGGCAACGCGCCTTAGCGCAGCGCGGCGACCGCGGTCATCTCGACCCGCAGGTCGGGGTCGGCCAGGCGCGCTTCGACGCAGGCGCGGGCCGGCGGGTTGGCGGGGTCGATCCAGGCGTCGTAGACGCGGTTCATGGCGTCGAAGTCGCCGATGGCGGGCAGGAATACGTCCACCGCCAGCAGGCGGGATTTGTCGCTGCCGGCCTCGGCCAGCAGCGCCTCGATCTTGGCCAGCACTTCGCGGGTCTGCGATTCGAGCGAACCCTGGCGGTTGTCGGCGACCTGGCCGGCGATGAACACGAAGCCGTTGTACGAGACGGCCTGGCTCATGCGCGAGCCGGATTTGTAGCGTTTGATCATGCGAGTCCTTTTGATTCGGCCGATTACATCTGCGGCAGGGTCTGGGCTTCCTTGAACCACTTCTGCTGCAGGGCCGGCAGCTTGCCGTTCAGGCGGTTGGTGAAGAGGAAGGTGTTGATCCAGTTCAGCAGGTTCTGCTGGCCCTGCTGCACGGCGGCGTGGGCCGGCGACTGGCGGATCAGGAACTTGAGCTGGGGTGCGCGGGCGGGATTGTCTTCGGTCACCTTGAGCGCGATGGCGCTGTTCTCGGCGAACGACTCCGACTGGCCGGCCAGATAGGCGGCCACCGCCGACGGCGTGTCCTCGAAGCGCACCAGCTTGGCGCCGGGCGCGTTGTCGGTCAGCCAGATGTCCAGCGTGGAGCCCTTGGCGACCGCGATGCTGTGGCCCTTGAGTTCGTCGACGCTCTTGGCCTGCGGCATAGCGTCGCCGCCATAGACGCCCAGGTTCACCGCGGCGTAGGGCTGCGAGAACATGACCTGCTGGGCGCGCTCCGGGGTGGCGCCGGCGGCTGCGATCAGCACGTCGACCTTGCCGGCCAGCAGGCTGGGGATGCGGCTGGCGCCGGTGACCTGCACCAGCTCCAGCTTCACGCCCATGTCGGCGGCCATCAGTTTGGCCAGGTCGATGTCCAGGCCGGCGGCCTCGCCCTTGGCGTCCTTGAAACCCCAGGGCGCGGCATCCATCAGCACGCCCACGCGCAGCTTGCCCGCGCCCAGCACGTCCTGCAGTTTGTCGGCGGCCGAGGCGGGCGCGGCCAGGGAGAGACAGAGGGCCGCGGCGGCGGCCAGCTTGGCGTACAGTTTCATGCGATGACTCCAGGGGCGGGTGCTTCAGTGAGTGGAAGGCGCGGCCGTGCCGATGAACTGGCGCAGCTCGGGGGTTTGGGGGTTGGCGAAGAGTTCGGCGGGCGGGCCTTGTTCCCAGACGCGGCCCTGGTGCATGAACACCACCTTGGACGCGACATTGCGGGCGAAGGCCATTTCGTGCGTCACCAGCACCATGGTCATGCCCTGGCGCGCCATGTCTTCCATGACCTTCAGCACCTCGCCCACCAGCTCCGGGTCCAGCGCCGAGGTGACTTCGTCGAACAGCATCAACTGCGGCGCCATGGCCAGGCAGCGGGCGATCGCCACGCGCTGCTGCTGGCCGCCCGACAGCAGGGCCGGATAGGCGTCGATCTTTTCGGCCAGGCCGACGCGACGCAGCACGTCCAGCGCCAGCGCGCGGCCCTGCGACTTGGCGATCTTGCCGTTGAGCGTGGGCGCCAGCGTGATGTTGCGTTCCACGTTCAGGTGCGGGAACAGATTGAACTGCTGGAACACGATGCCCACGCGTTGGCGGAACTGGCGCAGTCCGGGCATGCCGGCATGGATCTGTTCGCCGCCGATGCGGATGTCGCCGTCGTCCACCGTTTCCAGCGCGTTCAGGCAGCGCAGCAGGGTCGACTTGCCCGAACCAGAGCGGCCGATGATGGTGACGATCTCGCCTTCGTTGACCTCGAGCGAGACGCCGTTGAGCACCGCGTTGGCGCCGAAGCGTTTGTGGATATTGGAGACTTCAACGAGCGCCATGGAAGCGGCCCTCCAGGTTACGGGCCCACATCGTCAGGGGCAGGCACGCCGCGAAGTACAGCAACGCGACGCAGGAATAGACCAGCAGGGGCTGGAAGGTGGCGGCGCTGGCGATCTGCCCGGCGCGCGCCAGTTCGACGAAGCCCACCACCGAGGCCAGCGAAGTGCCCTTGATGAGCTGGACCAGGAAACCCACCGTGGGCGGCAGCGACAGGCGGAAGGCCTGCGGCGCGATCACGTGGCGGAACTGGTGCCATTTGGACAGGCCCAGGCAGGCGGCCGCTTCCCACTGCTCGTGCTTCACGGCCTGGATGCCGCCGTACCAGATCTGGCCCAGGAAGGCCGCGGTGTAGATGATGAAGGCGACGCTGACGGCGGTCAGCGCGGGCACTTCGATGCCCAGGAACACCGGCATGCCGAAGTAGAAGAACATCAGCAGGCCCAATAGCGGCACGCCCTGGACCAGCTGCTGCAGGGCCGCGGCCAGCCAGCGCAACGGCGCCGAACGGTGGCCGCGCAACAGCGCCAGCCCCAGGCCCAGCGGCGCGCCGATGGCCAGCGCGATCAGCACCAGGGCCACGGTCCATTGCAGCGCGCTGATGAGGGACGCGAAATCGCTCAGGGTAAACGTACGCATGCTTGCAGCTCCTAGCGGCGCACGGGCCAAGTGAACGTCAGGCGGCCGGCCAGGGCCAGCAGGGCCTTGGTGATCAGTACCAGCGTGAAATAGATGCCGCAGATCACGGCATAGACCTCGAAGCTGCGGTAGGTGCGGCTTTCGATGAAGCTGCCGGCATGGAACAGGTCTTCGGCCGACACCTGCGAGGCCAGCGAGGTGCCCAGCAGCAGGATGACCAGCTGCGTGCCCAGGGCCGGATAGACGTTGCGCAGGGCGGGCGCCAGCACGATGTGGCGGTACACCTGCCAGGTGCTCAGGCCCAGGCAGTGACCGGCCTCGATCTGGCTGCGCGGAATGGAGTCCAGGCCGGCCCGCAGGATCTCGATGGCATAGGCGCCGAAGTACAGGCTGAGCGCCAGCGCCGCGGCCACGAAGGGCGGCATGCGCAGGCCCAGTCCCGGCAGGACGAAGAACACCACGAACAACTGGATCAGCGACGGCGTGTTGCGGAACACCTCGACATAGGCGCGCAGCGCCAGCTTGACCGGCTTGGGGCCGTGGCGCGTCAACACGGCGCCGGCCAGTCCGATGGCCAGTCCGGCGACCACGGCGATGATGGTCAGCTCCAGCGTCACCTGGATGCCGTCCCAGAGCTGTTCGCGGTAGCGCCAGACCTGTTGGAAGTTCAGCTGTTGCATGGCTTACCCGAAGAACGTGCGATACGCCGACTGCACGCGGCCGTCGGCGTCCAGGCCGAAGAAGACGCGCCAGCGGTCCAGACAGGTGCAGGGGTGGGAAATGCCGAACTCGATCACATCGCCCGGCGCCAGCTCGCTGTCCGGCGCGATGGCCAGGAAGGCGTGCTGGTCGTTGAGCCGCGTGACGCGGGCCTGCGCATCCCAGCCGGGCAGGGCCGCGCCGCCGCGGAAGGCCGCCAGCGGCGCAGGCAGGTCCTGGTCGTAGGACACGTCGCGCATGCCGAAGCCGCAGATCGCCAGGCCCGGCTCCGGGCGCGACAGGACTTCGCCCCACAGGCGCAGGGCCGGCCGGAAATCGGTGGCGGCGCTGCGCGCCTGGCCGTCGACCTGGAAGCCCGCGCGGGCGTCCATGGCTTGCAGCGCGCGCTGATAGGTGCCGTGGTCATGGAAGAAGATGGCGCCGCTGCGCAGCACCAGCTGGGCATTTCCGTCCTCGGCGAGCCAGCTTTTGGCCGCTTGGGTGACATGGTCGAAGAAGGCCGAGCCGCCTGCCGTGAATACCAGCGGCGCTTGTGGCGCCAGGGCGCGCACGTGTTGGAACACCCGGGCGGCGCGCGCCATCAGTGCGGCGATGTTCTGCGCGGTGAGCGCAACGTCAGACGAGGCGACGGCGCCTTCATAGGTGGCCACGCCCGCCAGCGCCAGTTTGTCGCCCTGTTCGCCGATCGCGTCCAGGATGGCCGCGACCGCGGCATCGTCGCGTGCGCCCGCGCGGCCGCCGCCGACTTCCACCAGCACCTCCACCGGCCGGCCGGCTTCAGCCGCCGCGGCGGCCAGCGACCGCACCGTGGCGGCGGAATCCGCGAAGGCCAGCAGGCGCGCATCGGGGTAGGCCGCCAGCAGCTTGCCCAGGCGGGCGCCGCTGGCCGCGCCGCCGATCTCGTTGCCCAGCATCAGGCGGGAGACGCCGGCGCGCAGCAGCACCGCGGCTTGCTGCAGGTTGGCGACGGTGGCGCCCCAGGCGCCGGCATCCAGCAACCGCTGCACGATCTGCGGCGACATCGGCGTCTTGGCATGCGGCGCCAGCGCCGCGCCGTGGCTGCGGGCGTACTGGAAGATCTGTTCGACGTTGTGGGCGAAGGCCGCCTCGTCCAGCGTCAGGACGGGCAGGGCCATGTTGCCGCTGCTGGGCTGCCAGCCGCGGGCCGCCACGGCGCGCAGCGCAACCGCTGGCTCGCCCGGAGGAATGCCCCGGTAGGTGTCGTCCAGTGGAGTATCGAGCAGGGTTTCCAGGAAGGGATTCATGCGGCCGCCGAAGAAGGATTCAGGGATATGACAACGTTATCATTTGATGGCGGCAGTCTAATGGTAACGTTGTCAAATTAGGATTAGGGCAATCCCTAGGAAAGCGAAAACCGGCGTTTCAAGCCGGCGCCAGCGCGGTTTCGTCCTTCCAGCGCTGCTTGTCGCGCAAGGGCGGCGAGCCGAACAGGCGGCTGTATTCGCGGCTGAACTGCGAAGAGCTTTCATAGCCCACGGCATGGGCCGCCAGCGCCACGCCGGCGTCATCGGTCAGCATCAGCCGCCGCGCTTCCTGCAGGCGCAGGTGCTTCTGGTATTGCAGCGGGCTCATGGCGGTGGCCTGCTTGAAATGATGGTGCAGCGACGACACGCTCATGTGCACGTCGCGCGCGATCTCTTCCACGCGCAGGGGCTGCGCATAGTTGTCGCGCAGGATGCGGATGGCCTTGGCTACGCGGTTGAGTTGGCTGTCTTGCAGCACCGATTGGCGCAGCACCGTGCCCTGGCCGTTCATCAGCAGGCGGTACAGCAGTTCGCGCTTGACCAGGGGCGCCAGGATGGGGATGTCGCGCGGCGTGTCCAGCAGGCGCAGCAGGCGCAGTACCGCGTCCAGCAAAACGCTGCCCAGCGGATTGACGCAAAGCGCGCGTCCGGCCTCGGCAGGCGGCTGGGCGGGCAGGTTTTCGTCGCTGATCAGCGCGGTGATTTCCTCCACGTTCAGGTCCAGCCGCAAGCCCAGGTAGGGCAGGGTCGGGCTGGCGACGGAGACCTTGGCCACGACCGGCAGTTCCACCGAGGAAATCAGATAGTGGAAGGGATCGTACTCGTAGGCCTCGTCGCCGATGAGCAGGCGCTTGGACCCTTGCGCGATGACCGCGAACGCTGCCTTTTGCAGGCCGGGCTTGGCGCCGGTGGGCTGCGAAAGGCGGTGCAGGAACAGGCCCTCGATGGGCGTGTCCAGCGAGCCCTCCAGATCGCCGGTCATGCGTTCCAGCGTGCAGAGCAGCTCGCGCCGCGCCGGCTCGTAGGCGGCGTCCAGCGTCGGGCCGGCGCGGTGGTCGGTAATGGCGGTTGTCATGGTCATGGGGGCTCCCGTGGCGCACCGCGCCGGGAAGGCGGGCGGCGGAGGAAAATCGGAGAATCGGGCGGCTTTCAGTGTATGCCCAAGCGGGGCTGCTTCCAGGGCGCCGTCTCTTTCACGGAGAAATGGGCAGGAAATCCGGAGGAATGAGCGCACGCCGATTGGATGCCTGGCGTTGCCGGAGAATCAGGCAAAAAAAGGGCAGGATCAAGCAGCGCCTGCGGCCGGCGCCGGACGCATACTGCCTCCATCCCGGCAGACGGGCTGAGACTCTTCCATCCTGGAGTGCCGGCTCCCGTCGAGCCCTTGAAGGAGTGCAACCATGCGGTACAAGAAATTCGGCAGTACTGGCCTGTTCGTGTCGGAACTCTGTCTGGGCACCATGACCTTCGGCGGCGAAGGCGAGCTCTGGAGCAAGATCGGCAGCCTGCAGCAGGAAGACGCCAACCGGCTGGTGGGCCGGGCGCTGGATGCCGGCGTCAACTTCATCGACACGGCCGACGTGTATTCCGAGGGCCGTTCCGAAGTCATCACCGGCCAGGCGCTACGCGACCTGAAAGTGGCGCGCGAGGACGTCGTCATCGCGACCAAGGTGTTCGGCCAGACGGGGGCCGGCGTCAATGCGCGCGGCAACTCGCGCTCGCACATCATGGACGGCGTCAAGAAGAGCCTGTCGCGCCTGCAGCTGGACCATATCGACCTCTACCAGATCCACGGCTTCGATCCCGCCACGCCGGTGGAGGAAACGGTCAGGGCGCTGGACAATCTGGTGCAGCACGGCCACGTGCGCTACGTCGGCGTGTCCAACTGGGCTGCCTGGCAGATCATGAAGGCGCTGGGCATCGCCGAACGCCTGGGCCTGGCGCGCTTCGAGTCGCTGCAGGCCTACTACACGATCGCCGGCCGCGACCTGGAGCGCGAGATCGTGCCCATGCTGCAAAGCGAAGGCGTCGGGCTGATGGTGTGGAGTCCGCTGGCGGGCGGCCTGCTCAGCGGCAAGTACAGCCGCGACGGCCAGGCTGAGGCCGGCAGCCGCCGCGCCGCCTTCGACTTCCCGCCGGTGAACCAGGATCGCGCCTACAACAGCATCGACGTCCTGCGTCGCATTGCCGGCGCGCGCGGCGTGTCCGTGGCGCAAGTGGCCCTGGCCTGGCTGCTGCACCAGCAGGCCGTGACCAGCGTCATCATCGGCGCCAAGCGTGTGGAGCAGCTGGACGACAATCTGGCGGTGACTGCCATCCGGCTGACGGCCGACGAACTGGCCGAACTGGATCAGGTCAGCGCCTTGCCGCCGGAGTATCCGGGCTGGATGCACGTGCGCCAGGGCGAGTACCGGCGCAAGCAGCTGAGCGATTCCGGCGCGGCATAAGCCAGCACTACAATGCCTCGCAACGACTACACAGGAGGCAGAGCAGGCATGGACGCGGAATTCTGGCTTGAGCGCTGGCGCGAAGGGCGCACGCATTTTCATCAATCGCGGGTGACCCCGCTGCTGCAGAAGTACTGGCCTACGCTGGGCGTGCCCAAGGACGGCCGCGTACTGGTGCCGCTTTGCGGCAAGTCGCTGGACATGGTGTGGATCGCGGCGCAGGGGCATTCCGTGCTGGGCGTCGAGCTGTCGCAGCTCGCAGTGGAGCAGTTCTTCGAAGAGAACGAACTCAAGCCGCTGACGCACGTGTCCGTCTATGGCAAGCATTACGTGGCGGGCAGCATCGAGATTATCTGCGGCGATATCTTCAAGCTGGACGCGCAGCTGCTGTCGCATTGCGTCGGCGCCTATGACCGCGCCGCGCTGGTGGCGTTGCCCGAAGCCATGCGCGCGGACTACGTGCGCCACGTCTACGGCAATCTGTCGCCCGCCTGCCAGGGCCTGCTGATCACGCTGGACTATCCTCAAGAGGAAATGTCGGGGCCGCCGTTCTCGGTGGTGGACAGCGAAGTGCAGGCGATCTTTGCAGGCGTGTCGCCGGCCAGGATCATCGACCGCCGCGACATCCTGGAAAAGGAACCCAAGTTCCTGGCCGCCGGCGTGAGCCGGCTGGACACGGTGGTCTACCACCTGGGCACGCAGGAATGAAGGAGACGCCCGCCTGAGTTTTCAGGCGGGCGCTTTTCATCACGACATCAAGTCATCAGCCAGCCGCCGGCTACGTCCAGCACCTGACCGGTGACGAAGCGGGCCTGGTCCGACGCGAAGAACAGGCAGGCATCCGCCACTTCCTCCGGCGTGCCCAGGCGGCGCAGCGCGGTCACCTGAGCCACGGCGTCATTGATTTCCTTGGGTACGGATTTCAGCAGAGGCGTGCTGATGCGTCCGGGCGCCAGCGCATTGACCGTGACCTCGTGTTCGCCCAGTTCGGCGGCCCAGTGGCGCGTCAGGCCGATCAGGCCGGCCTTGGTGGCCGCATAGTGCGCCGCCACGATGTCGCAGTAAGCCCGGCCGGCTACCGAAGACATGTTGATCACGCGCCCTTGGCGCTCGCGCACCATGTGCGGCGTGGCCAGGTGCGTCATGTAGAACACGCTGTTCAGGTTGACGGCGACCACGTTCTCCCATTCCCGCGGCGGCATCTCCCAGACCTTCAGCGCGCGCCCGTCCGTCTTGGGCGAAATGCCGACGTTGTTGACCAGAATGGTGGCGGCGCCCAGCTCGCGGCTGATGCGCTCATAGGCCGCCTGGCATTCCTCGAAACGCGCCACGTCGGCGTGCACGAAGCACACTTCATGGCCGCGCTTGCGCAGTTCCTTCTCGTAGGCCTGGCCGCCCTGCGAATTGAAGTCGATCAGCCCCACGCGGCCGCCCTCGGCCAGGAAGCCCTCGACGATGGCCGAGCCTATGCCGCCGACGGCGCCGGTGACGATGGCGACCTGATCCTGGAAGCGCCCGCTCATGCGCCCACCTTCAGCATGATCTTGCCGATGTGCTTGCTGCTTTCCATCAGCGCGTGCGCCTGGGCCGCTTCGGCCAACGGGAACACCTGGTGGATGCGCGGCAGGCATTGCCCTTGCTCCATCAGCGGCAGCACCTTATCCGCCAGCGCTTGGGCGATCGCGCCCTTGTCTTCGTCGGAGCGGGGGCGCAGGGTGGATCCGGTGAACTGCAGCCGCTTGATCATGATGGGCATGGCATCGATCTCGGCCTTGCTGCCCTCCAGGAAGGCGATCTGCACCAGCCGGCCGTTGACCGCCAGCAGCCGCAGGTTCTTGTTGATGTAGGCGCCGCCCACCATGTCCAGGATCACGTCCACCCCCGGACCGCCGCTGCCCTGGCGTACCTCGGCCTCGAAGTCGGCCTCGCGGTACAGCACGGCGTGATGCGCGCCGGCGGCCAGGCAGGCCTCGGCCTTTTCCTGGTTGCCCACGGTGGTCCAGACCTCGGCGCCGAAGGCGCGGGCCAGCTGGATCGCGGTCAGGCCGATGCCGCTGGATCCGCCGTGCACCAAGAAGCGCTCGCCGGCCGCCAGGCGGGCGCGGTCGAACACATTGGTCCACACCGTGAAGTAGTTTTCGGGGATGGCGGCGGCCGTCAGCAGGTCCAGGCCGCGCGGCACCGGCAGGCAATGGCGCTCGTCAGCCAGGCAGTACTGGGCATAGCCTCCGCCCGGCGTCAGCGCGCAGACCTGGTCGCCAACCTTCCAGAGGCTGGCCTCGGGGCCGGTGGCGATGACGGTGCCGGATACCTCCAGCCCCAGATGGGGCGAGGCGCCCGGCGGCGGCGGGTAGGAGCCGGAGCGTTGCAGCACGTCGGGGCGATTGACCCCGGCGTAGGCGACCTCGATCAGCACCTGCCGACCGGCGGGCGCTTCCATGTCGCGTTCGGCCAGGCGCATGCAATCGGGCGCGCCGCCCTGGCCGTGGTCGATGTATGTGCAGCGTAAAGACATAAAAGAGAATCCTTGGTATCAGTGGCCCAGATAGGCCTTCTTCACATGCGGGTCGCTCAGCAGTTCCGCGCCGGTGCCGGTGCGCACGATGGCGCCGTTCTCCAGCACGTAGCCGCGGTCCGCCAGCCGCAGCGTGCGGAACACGTTCTGCTCCACCAGCAGCACGGTCACGCCGTGGGCGGTGACGCCGCGGATGATGTCGAACATCTGCTGCACCAGCAGCGGCGACAGGCCCAGCGAGGGCTCGTCGAACACCAGCAGCTTGGGATCGGCCATCATGCCGCGCGCGATCGCCACCATCTGCTGTTCGCCGCCGGAGAGCGATCCGGCGTATTGGTTCAGTCGTTCCTTCACCCGCGGAAAAATGCCCAGCACTTCGTCCAGCTTGCGCTGCACGATGGGGCGGGCGGCGCGCTTGTATGAACCCATCAGCAGGTTGTCGCGCACCGTGAAGTGCGGGAACAGCTGGCGGCCTTCGGGAATCATGGTGATGCCGGCGTCCACGATGTCGTAGGGCTTGCGGTTGGTCAGGTCCACGCCTTCGAATTCGACCTTGCCTTCCATCGCGCCGATGACGCCGCAAAGCGTCTTCAAGGTGGTGGTCTTGCCCGCGCCGTTGGCGCCGATCAGCGTGACGATCTCGCCGGCTTGGACCTCGAAGTTCAGGCCGTTCAGGACCTGGCTCTTGCCGTAGCCCGAGGACAGATTCGAAACCTTAAGCATCCTGGTACTCCTTGCCCAAATAGGCTTCGATGACGGCCGGATTCTCGACCACGTCCTTGGGCGCGCCGCTGACCAGCACCGCGCCTTCGTTCAGCACGATGATGCGGTCGGACAGCGCCATGGTGGCCTGCATCATGTGTTCGATCAGCAGTACCGACACGCCCGAATCGCGGATGCGCCGGATCATCTGGATCGACTTCTCGATGTCGGTCGGATTCAGGCCCGCCATCACCTCGTCCAGCAGCAGGATGCGCGGCTTGATCGCCAACGCGCGGGCGACCTCCAGGCGCTTCATGCCGCCCACGGTCAGGTTGCGCGCCTCGATGTCCAGGGACTTCACCAGGTCGGTCTGCTCGGCCACCTTCATGGCGATCTGCTCGGCCTCATCGCGGTTCGAGGTCCGGATGAAGGCGCCCAGCATGATGTTCTCGAGTACGGTCAGGCCGGTGAAGGGCTTGGCGATCTGGAAGGTGCGGCCCAGTCCCTGGTGCGCGAACTCGTCGGGCGTCTTGCAGGTGACCCACTTGCCGTGCGCGTCCAGCATGCTGATGCCGCCCTTGTCTGGCGACAGGAAGCCCGACAGCAGGTTGAACACCGTGGTCTTGCCCGCGCCGTTCGGGCCTATCATGCCCAGGATCTCGTTCTGGTTCAGCGTCAGCGACACGTCGTTGGTGGCGCGCAGGCCGCCGAAGCTCTTGAACAGTTTTTCGGCTTTCAGCACCGGCTGATCGGTGCGTTCGGCGCTGCGCAGGCGCAGTTCATCGGCCAGCTTGAGCTTGGCGCGCGGCGTGCCCAGATAGGGCAGGCGCGACAGCCAGCGCTCGATGGTCGGACCGAAGGCGCCGGCCAGGCCGCGCGGAATGGTCAGCACTACCGCCACCAGGATCAGGCCGTAGATCAGTCCGTGCATGCCGTTGCCCACGCTGCTGAGCCAGCCGCGCGCCAGTTCGGCGATGGGCAGCACGAGGAAGGTGCCGGCGATGGGGCCGGCCACCGTGCCCAGGCCGCCGATCAGGGCGAACATGGCTACCTGAATCGACAATTCCAGCGAAAACGCCGAACTGGGATCGACGAAGGTCAGGTAGGTGATGTGGAAGGTGCCGATGATGCTGGTCAGCATGGCGGACACGACCGCGGCGATGATCTTCATGCGCACGGTATGGATGCCCACCGCCAGCGCAGCGTCCTCGCGTTCGCGGATCGCGATCAGGTAGTGGCCGATGCGCGATTTGCGGATGTACCAGGATGCCCAGGTCACCAGCAGGAACAGGCCGAAGGCGATGATCACGTAATTGACCTTCTCGCGGAACACGATCCAGGTCCAGCCTATGTTCAACGGCAGGCTGATGCCGCTGGAGCCGCCGGTCCAGCTTTCTTCGTGGATGACCAGGAGGCGCACCACTTCCAGGATGGCGATGGTGGCCAGCGCGAAGAACGGGCCTCGCAGCCGCAGGGTGGGGTAGCTGATCAGGATGGCCACCGCGCCCGAGATGACCGCGCCCGCCAGCATGCCGAACCACGGTGAAATGCCGAAGTTCTGCGTCAGCAGCGTGGCGGTATAGCCGCCGATGCCGTAGAACACGGCGTGGCCCAGGGACAGTTGGCCGGCGTAGCCGCCGACGATGTTCCAGGCCACCGACAGGGCCGAGAACACGAACAGCAGCACGAACAGATTGGTCCAGAAAGGCGTGCCCATGACCACGGGCACCAGGAACATCGAGATCAGCAGGATCAGGCTGACGTAGGTCTTGGGGTGTCGAATATCGGGAAACACATCTCGCTCCTTGTTGCTCTGATCACTCTGTGCCGACGCCGAACAGGCCGTTCGGACGCAGCACCAGGATCAAGAGGAAGATCCCGAAATACACGACCTCTTTCAGGTCGGGGGCGATGTAGAAGCCGGCCAGCGTGTCGACGATGCCGATGATCATGGAGCCGGCCACGGCGCCGTACAGGCTGCCCAGGCCGCCCAGGACGACGATCACGAACGCCGTCAGCACGAAGTACGTACCCACGGTGGGAAACACCGGATACTGCGGCGCCAGCAGGCCGGCGGCGATGCCGACGAAGGCCGTGCCCAGGCCGAAGGCGATGGCGTAGACGTTGTTGACGTTCACGCCCATCAGGGTGGCGGCGTAGCGGTGTTGCGCCACCGCCCGCAGCGCGCGGCCCAGATAGGTGCGGTGCATGAACAGGTGTAGCAGCACCGCCAGGCTCAGGCCGATCACGAAGGTAATCAGCTGTCCGGTCACCATCGAATAGGGGCCGATGTCGATGGCGTTGGTGCCCAGTTCCACCGGCGCGCGGTAGACGTTGGCGCCGAAGATCACCAGGGCCAGGTTCAGGAGAATGGTGGATACGCCCACCGTGGCGAAGATCTGGATGTGCTGGTCGGCGTTGAGCAGCGGCTGGATGATGCCCTTCTGCGTCAGCGCGCCCAGCGCGAACAGGATGACTGCCACCGGCACCAGGCCGGCATAGGGATGCACGCCGAATTGCGCCGCGATCAGATAGACCATGTACATGCCTATCATCAGGAATTCGCCATGCGCGAAGTTCACCACGCGCACCACGCCGAAGATCAGCGTCAGCCCCAGGCTGATGATGGTATACGCGCCGCCCAGCAACAGGCCGTTGATGACCAGTTGAATGAATAGTTCCATGTTGCAACCTCTTAGAGCGGGTAGCGGCCCTGGTTCGGCCGAGCTGTCGGCCGAACCAGGGCGCGCGGACCCCGGGATACGTCAGGCGCCCCCGAGCGCCTGAGCACTGGCGTGGCGCTTATTTCTTGAAGACCGGCTTGCCGAGTGCGAGGTTGCTGGGCGCGATGGTGACGAGCTTGCCGTCCTGCCACTGCATCACGTAGAACGTGGATGCATTGTTCTGGCCGTCTTCGCCGAAGTCGAAGGCCCAGCCGTTGGCGGTCTGGCCGGCCGGCTTCTTGTAGGCCAGGACCGCCGCGCGGATCTTGTCCTTATCCGTGGACTTGGCGTTGCCGATGGCTTCGAAGAAGGCCTTGGCGCCGACATAGTTGGTCAGGCTGTGGCCGGACTGCGGATCGCTCTTGTAGGTGGCCTTGTAGGCTTCCAGGAACTTGTCCAGGCCGGGCGCGCCCGCCGGATTGATGGACGACTGGGGGAAGTCCAGGTCGAACACGCCGTTCATGTCGGCGCCCACGGCCTTGGCCGTGTCGGCCAGCGAATAGCCGCCGCCCGCGCCGATCACGACCTTGGGCTTGAAGCCCGCGGCGCGCGCCTGGCTGAAGAACAGGATGGCGTCGTTCTGGTAGGCCGTCTGCAACACCACGTCGACCTTGGCGCCCTTCAGGCGCAGGATGAGCGAGGACAGGTCCACAGTCTTGGCCGAATACGGCAGCACTTCCGCCACCGTATAGCCCAGCTCCTGCGCGCGCTTCTTCTCGGTGGCGGCCACGTCGGTGCCGTAGGGGCCGTCCTCGTGGATGATGCCGATCTTGATGTCCTTGGGGTTCAGCCCCATGCCCGGCGCGATGGTGTCGTGCAGCGCATTGACCACCGACACGCCATACAGCGCGGTGTTGGGGTTGCTGCGGAACAGGTACTTGTAGCCGCGCGTGGTGATCTTGTGCGCGGTGGCGCCCAGCTCGAAGTAGGGCACGCCGGCCAGCTCGGTGACGGGCGAGGCCGCGTAGGAAATGCCCGAAGCGTAGCTGCCGAACACGCCGACCACGTTGGAGGAAATCAGGCGCTTGGTTTCCGACACGGCCTGGGTCGGGTCGACGGCGTCGGCCTTGATGATTTCGATCTTTTCGCCGTTGACCCCGCCGGCGGCGTTGATCTCATTGACGGCCAGTTCCAGGCCGCGATAGCTCTCTTGTCCCAGGAGCGCGAGCGCGCCGCTGAACGGGAAGAGGGCGCCTACCTTCATGTCGGCCGCTGCGGTGCCGCTTGCCAGCGCGCCGCACACGCCCAGCGCCAAAGCAATTTTGTTGAACTTGAACACTGT
Organism: Achromobacter xylosoxidans A8; assembly: GCF_000165835.1. NCBI lineage: Bacteria > Pseudomonadati > Pseudomonadota > Betaproteobacteria > Burkholderiales > Alcaligenaceae > Achromobacter > Achromobacter xylosoxidans. The sequence goes on along the minus strand of NC_014640.1, from coordinate 5,190,421 downwards.
CTACGCTCCTTTGTCGGTATGGGATGCGGACTTTCTTGTTTGGTCCGTTTTTTTGAATATATGATATATCTGCCGGCCGGGTAGCAAACCCCGCCTTGGATTCTAGTGGGGGCCGTAACCGGCCGAATCGGGGAATTCCCTAAAGCCGCATGAATAAAGACTTAGCGGGCTGATCCAGCGCAAATACGGGTTTTCATCCTGCTTTGGGATGACTCTTTTTGGCTGAGGCAACGGTTGCCAAAAACATCAGGCCACAGTTGTTTTTTTCATATATCGTATATCATCAATTGCCTGCTTTTCATAAGAATCTAGGAGACAGAGGCATGTTCGAGGAAGTGGATTTCGCCGGGAAAAGGGTGCTTATCACCGCCGGCGCGGACGGGCTGGGCCTGGAAATGGCGAAGGTGTTCCGCCATGCCGGCGCCTCCGTATTCGTATGCGACGTGAACCAGGAGCGCCTGGCCGCGCTGCCGGCCGAATTGCCTGGCGTGCATGCGGCCCTGGCCGACGTTTCGGACGAAGACAGCGTCAGCGCGCTGTTCAACCAGGTCCGCGCCCAGTTGGGCGGCCTGGACATCCTGGTCAACAACGCGGGCGTGGCCGGTCCCACCGGCTATGTCGAAACCCTGTCCAAGGCCGACTGGGACCGCACGCTGGCCGTGAACATCACCGGACAGTTCCTGTGCGCGCGCCAGGCCATCCCCTTGCTCAAGGAATCCAAGGCCGGCGTCATGATCAACCTGTCGTCCGCGGCCGGGCATCTGGGTTTTGCCGGACGTTCGGTCTATTCGGCATCGAAGTGGGCGGTGATAGGCTTCACCAAGTCCCTGGCCATCGAGCTGGGGCCGCATGGCATCCGCGTCAACGCGATCCTGCCGGGCGCGGTCGAAGGGCCGCGCATCCGCGCCGTCATCGCGGCCAAGGCGGATACGCTGGGCCGGCCGGTGGAGGAGATCGCCGCACAGTACGAGAACCAGGCGGCCCTGGGCCGCATGGTCACCGCTCGCGATATCGCCAACATGGTGCTGTTCAACGCCAGCGAGGCCGCCCGCAGCGTCTCGGGGCAGGCCATCGTGGTGGACGGTTTCACGCAGAAGCTTTACTGATGGGCGCCGCGTCCAATGCGCACTGCGCCGCCATCGTCGGCACCGGATTGATAGGCCAGGGCTGGGCTATCGTGTTTGCCCGCATGGGTTGGGAAGTGCGCCTGTACGACGTCAACGCCGCCATGCTGGCCGAGGCGCGAGGCCTGATCCTGCAGCAGCTGCGGGAACTTGAAACCCAGGGTTTGCTCAAGGACGCCGAGGCCATCGGTGGCCGCGTCCATGTGGCAAACAGCCTGGCGGATGCCTTGAAGGGCGCCCGCTACATCCAGGAAAACTCGCCGGAAAACGTCGAGATCAAGCGGGCGTTGTTCACGCAACTGGACGCCGCGGCCGAACCCGACGCCATCATCGGCAGTTCCACATCCAGCATTCCCGCCAGCGAATTCACCGGACACCTGCCCGGACGGCACCGTTGCCTGGTGGCGCATCCCGTGAATCCGCCCTACCTGATCCCGGTGGTGGAACTGTGTCCCGCGCCCTGGACCAGCCCCGAGGCCGTGGCTGCTGCCCGCGCCATCATGACGGGCATCGGCCAGAAGCCCGTGCTGGTGCGCCGCGAAATCGAAGGCTTCATTCTCAACCGCCTGCAGGGCGCGTTGCTGCACGAGGCGTTCCGCCTGGCCAGCGCCGGCATCGCCAGCGCCGAGGATATCGACACCACGGTGAAGGACGGCCTGGGCCTGCGCTGGTCGTTCATGGGGCCGTTCGAAACCATAGACCTCAACGCGCCCGGCGGCATTGCCGACTATTGCGCACGCTACGGCGGGCTGTACCAGTCCATCGGCGGGACCCAGGGCGAACCCGTCGCCTGGGACGGCGCGCTGGTCGATGCCTTGTCGGACGAGCGCCGCGGTTTGCTGCCGCGGGAAGATCTTGCCAAGCGCCGCTTCTGGCGCGACGAAAAACTGATGCGCCTCATGCGCCACAAACAGGACAACGGAGACAACAATGGCTAAGCCCAAGCAGAAAGTCATCATCACTTGCGCCGTGACGGGCGCCATCCACACCCCCAGCATGTCGCCGCACCTGCCGGTCACGGCCGACGAGATCGCGGAAGCGGCCATCGGCGCGGCCAAGGCCGGCGCGGCGGTGCTGCACCTGCATGCGCGCGATCCGCAGACCGGCAAGCCTTCGCAGGATCCGGCCTTGTTCAAGCCCTTCCTGGAACGGATCAAGCGGGAAACGGATGCCATCATCAACATCACCACCGGCGGCAGCCCGCATATGACGGTGGAAGAGCGCATGCGTCCGGCCACCACCTTCAAGCCGGAGCTGGCGTCGCTGAACATGGGGTCCATGAACTTCGGCCTGTACCCGATGCTGGGCCGCTTCAAGGAATTCAAGCACGACTGGGAGCGCGAGCATCTGGAGAACAGCCGCTCGCTGGTGTTCCGCAATACCTACCAGGACATCGAGTCCATCCTGGCGCTGGGCAACGCCAACGGCACCCGTTTCGAGTTCGAGTGCTACGACATCAGCCATCTGTACAACCTGGCGCATTTCGTCGACCGCGGCCTGGTCAAGTCGCCGCCCTTCATCCAGTCGGTGTTCGGCATCCTGGGCGGCATCGGCCCGCACCCCGAAGACCTGATGCACATGAAGCGCACGGCCGACCGGCTGTTCGGCAACGACTATGAATGGTCGATCCTGGGCGCTGGCCGCGGCCAGATCCCGCTGGCGACCATCGGCGCCGCCATGGGGTCGAACGTGCGGGTGGGGCTGGAGGATTCGTTGTGGATCGGGCCGGGCGAAATGGCGCAGTCCAATCAGGTCCAGGTGGAGCGCATCCGCACCATCCTGGAAGCATTGAACCTGGAAATCGCCACGCCCGAAGAAGCGCGCGCCAAGCTGGATCTGAAGGGCAAGGACAACGTCGCGTTCTGATGCGGTGGGGCGCCGGCGGGGCCGGCGCCTGCCTGTCAGGCGTAACGGCGCAGCGCGGCGGCCAAGGTATCGGTGTCGAGCGCGCGGTCGAAGTTGGCGGCGTGGCGGGCCTTCAGGCTCAGCTCCGCGGCCAGGTGCAGTTCCGCGTCGTCCGGCATGTCGGCCGCGCCCAGTTCGCGCAAGGTCGTGGGCAAGCCCACTTGTTCATACCAGCGGGTCAGTTCGGCCAGCATGCCGTCCGTCCGGTTTTCCAGGTCCAGCTGCACCAGCAGGCCGACGGCCACCTGCAGGCCGTGCGGCGCGCTCGCCACGCCGCTGATCTTGGGCAGCCCGCGCGTCAGCGCGTGGGCGATGGACAGGCCGCCGCTTTCGAAACCGAGGCCGCTCATGAGGATCATCGCTTCCACCACGCGTTCGAAGGCCGGCGTGGGCTGGCCGCTACCGGCCGCGACAACAGCGTCCACGCCGTCGGCCAGCAGGGTGCGCAGGCAGCCGTCGGCGATGAACTGGGCAGCGAGGGGCGGCGCGCCGTCATACATGTTCTTGCCGCCATTGCGGGCGCACTGCTCGGCCTCGAACTTTTTCGAGACCGCATCGCCCAGGCCGGCGCGGAAGAAGTGCGCCGGCGCGGTGGCGATGACGGCCGTGTCCACCAGCACCATGGTGGGGTTGAACAGCATGTGCTCCACCGCCAGGAGATTGTGATGGGCGTCGTACAGGACGTAGTTCTTGCTGGTAGGCGCGTCGTTGGAGGCAACGGTGGGCACGGTGATGAGATGGCAGTGCGAGGACTTGGCCACCGCCTTGCCCGCGTCCAGCGACTTGCCGCCGCCCACCGCGATCACCATGTCGATGCCGGCCGGCGCGGCCTGCGCGCGCAACTGCGTGATCACGGCCGGCGTCAGGTCGCCTTCGACGATCAGCGGTATCAGCGACACGTTTTGCGCCGCGCACAAGGCTTCGATTCTTGGCCCCAGCACGCCATGCACGTAGCTGTCGATGACCAGGGCGGCCCGGCGGCCGAACAGGGCGGCGTACTCGCCCAGGGTGTCCAGGGCGCCGGCGCCCTGAATGTAGCGGTAGGGCGCGCCAAAAATCTTCAGCATGGGTTGTTCCTATTTGCGGGCAGCGGGAGGGCGGTAGTCGAGTTCCTTTTCGCGCTCGACCAGCCAGTCGATCATGATCTTGCCGCCCCAGACCAGGTCGGCCTGGATGGCTTGCCTGGCCGCTTCGGAGTCGCGCGCTTCCAGGGCTTCCAGCACGGCCTCGTGGCGGTGCTCGTTCTGCGAGTAATCCAGCCCCGAGGTCTTGACGTGGAACACCTTGAGGATGGGGCCGGTGATCACCCAGAACGATTCCACCGTGGCGCGCAGGATGGGCTTGTTGCTGGCTTCCAGGATGGCGAAGTGGAACTTGCGGTTCAGATAGCTGGCGCGCTTGGGATCGCTGGAAGTGCAGGAGATGAAATCCCGTTGCAGCGCGATCAGGTTGTCCAGCTGCTTGCGCGTGATGTTCTGGGCGGCCTCGGCCGCGCCCATGCCTTCCAGGTGGAAACGGATCTGCTGGATTTCGCGCAGTTTTTCCGAATTGACGTAAGGCACGTAGACCGCGGTGGCCGCCTGCATTTCCAGGCCCTGCTCGCTGATCAGCCGGAAGATCGCTTCGCGCACGGGCGTGATGGAGACGCCCATTTCCTGGGCCAGTTCGCCAATGATCAGGCGTTCGCCGGGTTCGTACTGCCCGTTGATCAGGGCATTGCGGATTTCGTTGTAGACCCTGACGGAGAGGTTCTCTTTCTTTACCGGTTTGAGGCTGGACATGACAGGGCTCAGGCTTGCTGTATTGATGGGGGCGGGTGGATTCGGGATGAATTCTATCCCGCCATGGCAAATTCGAGCGCGATGGGTATATTATATATCATATATCCTAACAGCGAAAAGGAAGCGCCATGAGCAGTGACAGGGAGGCCCCTACCGAAGGGGAGGTCGGGATGCTGCGGGAAAAGGCCCGCCACATCCGGCTGGAGACCATCAGGCTGATCGAAATCGCCAAGGTCGGGCATTACAGCTCGGTGTTCTCGTGCGCGGAAATCTTCGCCGCGCTGTACTACGACGTGATGCGCCTGCGGCCGGGCGAACCGCAGTGGCCCGACCGCGACCGCTTCCTGATGGGCAAGGGCCATGCCGCCGTGGGCCTCTTTCCGGTGCTGGCCGACCACGGCTTCATAGACCGCGAACTGCTGGACGGCTACACCCGCCTGGGCAGTCCGCTGGGCGACCATCCCGACATGAGCAAGGTGCCGGGCGTGGATTTCAGCTCGGGCTCCATCGGCCACGCGCTGTCCAATGGCGTGGGCATGGCGGTGGGCGGGCGCATGAGCGGACGCGACTTCAACGTCTTCGTGCTGCTGGGGGACGGCGAGATGCAGGAAGGCCAGGTCTGGGAGGCCGCGCTGTTCGCCGCGCACAACCGCCTGTCGCGCCTGGTCGCCATCATCGACCGCAACGGCTACCAGCTGGACGGCAAGGTCGACGACGTCATGGGCGTGGAGTCTCTGAAGGAAAAATGGCAGGCCTTCGGCTGGGAAGTGCACGAAGTGGATGGCCATAACCTGGCGGAGTTGACCGCCTTGCTGCGCCGCCTGCGCGCGGACGAGGCGCGCGCCAAGCCGGCCTGCGTGATCGCGAAGACCATCAAGGGCAAAGGCGTGTCCTATATGGAAACCGAGCCGGGCTGGCACCTGGGCTACCTTGCGCCGCAAGACGCGCAAAGCGCTGTCGACGAAATCCTTTCCCGCGAGATTTGAATGGCACAGGCACAAGTCCTCTCTCCCGACTCCTGGCAGTACCGCGCCCTGAACGCGGTGAATCCCGGGCTGTCCTATCTTTCCGACGCGCTGATTGAATTGGCGCAGGCGGGACACCCCGTGGTGGCAGGCTCGGCCGACCTGCAGTATTCCAACGGCCTGAATCGTTTTGCGCAGGCCTACCCCGACCGCTACGTCCAGTTCGGCATTTCCGAGCAGAACATGGTGTCGGCGGCCGCTGGGCTGGCGACCACGGGCATGATGCCCTTCGTCGCGACCTTCGCGTCCTTCCTGGGCCTCCTGTGCTGCGAACAGATCCGCATGGACGTGGCCTATACCAAACTGCCGGTGCGCCTGATCGGCCACCATACCGGCATCAGCCTGGGCTTTTACGGCACCTCGCACCACGCCACGGAAGACATTTCGACGATGCGTGCTTTGGCCGGCCTGACGGTGGTCTCGCCCGCCGACGGTCCGCAGCTGGCGTCCGCCATCAAGGCTTCGGCGGATTGGCCCGAACCGATCTACTTCCGCATCGGCCGCGGCCGCGATCCGCAGGTCTATGAAGACGGCACGCCTTTCGAATTCGGCCGCGCCATCGTCCATTCCAACGGCTCGGACCTGAACATCATCGCCTGCGGCATCACCGTGCACGCGGCCCTGGCCGCGGCCGAACAACTGCGCGGCGAGGGCCTGTCGGTGGGCGTGATCGACATGCCCACCATCAAGCCCCTGGACCGCGACGCCGTGCTGGCCGCGGCGGGCAAGTCCCGCCAGCTGATGACGGTGGAAGAGCACAACGTGCTGGGCGGACTGGGTTCGGCCGTGGCCGAGGTCCTGGCGGACGCGGGCACGGGCACGCGCCTGCGCCGTCACGGCATCTACGATGAATACAGCCTGATCGCGCCGCCCACCACCCTGTATGCGCATTACAAGCTGGACGCCGCCGGCATCGCCGAGGTCGCGCGCGCCACGCTCCAGCCCTGAAACACGGAGACAAGCATGAAGGAAATCACCGGAACCACGCGCCTGTTCGGCATCCTGGCCGATCCCATCCACCACGTGAAGACGCCGCAGCGCATGAACGAGCATTTCGCCGCCATCGGTTTCGACGGCGTGTGCGTGCCGTTCCACGCCCGGCCGGACAACCTGGCGGAGGTGGTGGCAGGCCTGCGGCGGCTGGAAAACCTGGGCGGCGTCATCGTCACCGTTCCGCACAAGACCGCCATCCTGGACCTGGTGGACGACGCCACTCCCGTGGCGCGCAAGATCGGCGCGGCCAATGTGGTGCGGCGCGAGGCCGACGGCAAGCTGGTGGCGCACATGCTGGATGGCGAAGGCTTCGTGCGCGGCTTGCGGAGCGCGGGCGTGTCGCCCGAGGGCAAGAGCGCCTACCTGGCGGGGGCGGGCGGCGCGGCCAATGCCATAGGCTTCGCACTGGTGCAGGCCGGCGTGGCGCGGCTGACCATCGCCAACCGCACCACGGCCAAGGCCGAGGATCTGAAGGCGCGCATCCTGTCGCTGCATCCCGATGCCCGGATCGACGTGGGGACGGCCGACCCGTCGGGGCATGACCTGGTGGTCAACGGCACCTCGCTGGGCATGAAGCCGGAGGACGCGCTGCCGCTGGACGCCAGCCGGCTGACGCCGGACCAACTGGTCTGCGAAGTCATCATGCAGCCCAAGGACACCGCCTTGCTGTTGGCGGCGCAGGCCCGCGGCTGCAAGGTGCATTACGGCGCGCCGATGCTGGCCTGCCAGATCGAGCTGATGGCGCAGATGCTGGGCGTGGCAGCGGACCTGCCGACCGGCACAGGACGCTGACCCGCATGAGCGACTACGACTTCATCATCGCCGGGGGCGGCACGGCGGGCTGCATCCTGGCCAACCGCCTGAGCGCCGACGGCAAGCATCGCGTGCTGATGCTGGAGGCCGGCCACGAAGCCCGCAGCATGTGGATCTCCATTCCGGCGGGCTTTTCCAAGCTGCTGGTGAATCCGGAATACAACTGGCGTTTTGCCACCGAGCCGGAAGACAACGTCCATGGCCGCACCATCGCCGTGCCGCGCGGCAAGGGCGTGGGCGGTTCGACCTTGATAAACGGCATGATCTACGTCCGCGGCCAGCCGCAGGATTACGACGGCTGGGAGGCGGCCGGCGCCACCGGCTGGGGCTACAACCAGGCCGAGCGCGTCTTCCGCAAGATCGAATGCTATGAACCCGGCGATGGCAGCCGCGGCAAGAACGGCCCCATGCACCTGGAAGAGGTGGCCGAACGCTTTCCCATCGCAGATGCCTTCTTGCGGGCGGCGCAGGAAGACGGGCAGCCCTTGAACCCCGATTACAACGGTGGCAGCCAGGAAGGCGTGGGCTACTACCAGGTGCTGCAGCACCGGGGCAGGCGCTGGAGCGTGGTGGACGGCTACCTGAAACCGGCCGCCGGCCGCAAGAATCTCAGCGTGGAATGCGGCGCGCACGTGACCCGGCTGGTGTTCGAGGGCAAGCGCTGCGTGGGCGTGGCCTATCGCAAGAACGGGCAGGAACACATCGTGCGCGCGCGGCGAGAGACGCTGCTGTGCATGGGCGCGGTGCAGTCGCCGCAGTTGCTGGAGTTGTCCGGCATCGGCAACCCGGCCTTGCTGCAATCGTTCGGCATTGCGCCGGTGCTGGCGCAGCCGCAGGTGGGGGAGAACTACATCGACCACTTTGCCACGCGCATGAACTGGCGGGTGAAGGACACGGTGACGTTGAACGAGATGTCGCGCGGCTGGCGCCTGGCGCAGCAGGTGGCGCGCTACTACGCCAGCCACAAGGGCATCCTGACCCTGGGCACGGGGCTGGTGCACGGCTTCGTGAAAAGCGCGCCGGACCTGCCCGCGCCCGACGTGCAGTACTTCTTCGTGCACGCCAGCTACGCCAACGCGGCCGAACGCATCCTGGACCGGCATCCGGGCATGACGATAGGCGTGGCGCAGCTGCGGCCCGAATCGGTCGGATCCATCCACATCAAGTCGGCGGACCCGCAGGCCGGGCCCGCGATCCGCCCCAACTTTCTGTCCGCCCAGGTGGACCGCGACAGCCTGGTGGGCGGCATGCAAGTGGCCCGGCGCATCGTCGGCCAGCCGGCCATGCGGCGTTACGTGGAATCCGAGATCAGCCCAGGCGCGGCGGTGGACAGCTACGACGAATGGCTGGACTTCGCGCGGCGCAATGGGCAGACCATTTATCACCCGATAGGCACCTGCCGCATGGGTTCGGACCCCGCCGCCGTCACCGACGTGCGGCTGCGCGTGAACGGCTTGTCGGGCCTGCGCGTGGTGGATGCCTCGGTGATGCCGAAGATGGTCTCCGGCAACACCCAGGCCGCCGTCATGATGGTGGCCGAGCGCGGCGCGGAGATGATCCTGGAGGATGCGGCGCGAGCGTAGCCGCGCCTGGCTTGGACAAAGGCGCACGGACCAATTGGCTCCGTGCGCCTTTGCCCCTCAGCGGATGAGGAATCCGGCGCCAACGGGGTCGTTCTTGTCGATCACCCAGCGCGCCGTGCCCAGGATGCTGGCCGTGCCCTTGACCGTTGGGCGCACGGCGCGGGTGCCGTTCAGATCGACTTCACCCAGCAGGCAGCCCTCGAACACGCCGCTGCCCAGCAGGCCTTCCGACTTGATCGGCTGGTTCAGGCCCATCTTGCCGCGCGCCTCGAACATGGCCATCATCGCGCTGGTGCCGGTGCCGCCGGGCGAGCGGTCCAGCTGGCCGGCGCTGAACACGTGCACGTTCTTGTAGAACGCGCCCTCGATGGTCGGCTGGTGCCAGAAGGTGATGAAGTTCAGGTTGTTGATGTGGGCCTCGGTCGGATGCTGGATGCGTTGGCGGGCGTTGAGCTGGTCGCGCACGATCAGGCCCATGCGCGACAGCTCGGTGCCGTTGTCCGGCGAAATGCGCAGGTCGCAGCCGGACAGGTCGACGATGCCGAAGTAGTTGCCGCCCCAGACGATGTCGGCGGACAGCTTGCCGTAGCCCGGCAGCTCCACCGGGATGTCCTGCGCGGCTACATAGGCGGGCACGTTCTCGAAGCGGGTCCACAGCACGTTGTCGCCTTCGGACGCCACTTCCGACACCACCAGGCCGGCGGTGGTCTCAAAGCGGATCTTGGTGATGCCGTCCTTGCCGCGCGGCACCAGGCCGTGGGCCACCATGGCCATGCTGACCGCGATGGTGCCGTGGCCGCACATGTGCGAATACTCGGTGCCGTCGATGTAGATCAGGCCGGCGTCGAACTCCGGGCTGGACGGCGGGGTCAGGAACACGCCGAACATGTCCTTGTGGCCGCGCGGCTCGCGCATCAGCGCCTTGCGCAGCCAGTCGTAGTTCTGTTCAAGGAAGGCGCGCTTCTCCAGGATGGTGGAGCCGGCGGGGTAGGGGATGCCGCTATGCACGATGCACAGGGGCTCGCCTTCGGTATGGGTATAGATGACATCGAACGCGTCTTGCTTGCGCATGACTGTGGCTCCAGACAAGTAAGGTAGGGAAAAGTTATTTGCCGCGTTCGGACAGCATGTCCAGCCCGACGGTCAAATCCAGGATGACGATGGCGATCACCGCAACCACGATCGTGGCGCCCGATACGGCTGCGATGGTCGGATCTATCGTGTATTGCACGTAGTTGAAGAGCTTCACGGGGATGGTGTTGAGGTCCGCCGTGGTGTTGAAAATGGACAACTCCACGTTGATCCACGAAGAGATGAAGGCGAAGATCGAACCGGTGACGATGCCCGGCCGGATCTGCGGCAGCACCACCAGGAAGAAGGTCGTCCAGGGATTCGCACCCAGGTCCGCCGAAGCTTCCTCCAGGGCGCGCTGCTCCGGCGTCAGCAAGGTCAGCGTGGACCGCAGCACGAAGGGCGCGATGATGACGATGTGCCCGATCAGCAGCGACAGGAAGCTGCGCGTCAGGCCGAAGTACGCGCCGTACTGCAACAGCGCCGCGCCCAGCACGATGTGGGGCAGCACCAGCGGCGACATCAGCACCGAGGTCAGCGCGGCCTTGCCCGGGAACTCGTAGCGCGCCACAGCCAGCGCGGCGGGCACCGTCAGCAGCACGGCCGCGGCCGTGGCGGCCAGGGCCAGCACCGTGCTGGTCGTGAACGCGGCGACATAGCCGGCTTCGATCAGCAGGGTGCGGTACCAGTCCAGCGTGAAGCCCTTGGGCGGAAACGCCAGATAAGGCGTGGCCGTGAACGAGGAGCCCAGGATCACCACTAGCGGCAGGGCCAGGTAGGCCAGCACGCCCAGGGCGATCAGGCGGATCAGGTTGCGGGCGATCATCGCGCGGCTCCCGGCAGGACGGCGGCGCGGTTGGCCAGCGCCACCAATATCAAGGTGAACACCAGCAGCACCATGCTCAGCGCGCCGCCGTAATGGAAGTCGAACACCGTGCTGTACTGCTGGAAGATCAGCATCGACAGCACCGACACGCGGCCGCCCGACAGCAGGGCCGGCGTGACGTAGGCGCTGACGGCCAGGGTGAAGACCATGATGGCGCCGGACACCACGCCGGGCAGGGTCAGCGGCCAGGTGATGTGGAAGAAGGTGGCCGCGGGGCTGGCGCCCAGGTCGGCCGAGGCCTGCTCGCAGGCCGGATCGACCCGCGCCAGCGCATTGCCCACCGCCAGCACCACGAAGGGCAGCAGCACGTAGACCATGCCGATCAGGATGCCCAGCTCGGTGCCGATGAAGCGCACCGGGCGATCGGCGGCGCCCACGCCCACCAGCGCCTGGTTGACCAGGCCGTTGCGGCCCAGCAGCACCATCCAGCCGAAGGCGCGCACGATGTTGCTGGTGAACAGCGGCACCACCAGCAGGATGACGCAGAAGCGCCGCCAGGCCTGCCAGCGCACCACCCGCACCAGATACCAGGCCAGCGGATAGCCCAGGAGCACGCAGGCGACGGTAGTGAAGAGCGCCAGCCGGAAGGTCACCAGGATCACGTCCCAGTGGTACTGGTCGCCCAGCACGCGCAAGTATTGCTGCGGGGTGAAGCTCAGGCCGTCAGGCCCGCCGGTGATGCTGGCCAGCGCCACCACCGCCAGCGGCGCCAGGAAGAAGGCCGCGAAGAACAGCACGGGAGCCGCCAGCAGCACGCAGGGCGAACGCCAGGCGCGCATGCTCATGGCTGTTCACCGATCAGGTGCAGGTGTTCCGCCGCGAATGCCAGGCGCGCCGCTGCGCCCGGGCCCAGGCCGGACGGCGCGATGCCGCCGTGGCGCGCCACCAGGACCTGTCCGCCGATGTCCACGTGGATCATGCAATGGCTGCCCACGTTGATGACGTCGGTGACCGTGCCGCTCAGGGCCGTGGCCGCCGATGCATCGGCCAGGCGCAGGTCCTCGGGCCGCAGAACCGCGACGCCACGCGCGGGCGCGGTCTTGCCCGGGAGCCGCACGCGCAGGCCTTGGGCATCCATCTGCAGTGCATCGCCGTCGATGGCCGTGAACGGCATGAGGTTGGCGTCGCCGATGAACTCCGCCACGAAGCGCGTGGCGGGATGCCGGTAGATTTCCGTCCCGCCGCCCACCTGTTCGATCTTGCCCGCATGCATGACGACCACCCGGTCGGCCATGGTCATGGCTTCTTCCTGGTCGTGCGTGACGAAGATGAAGGCGATGCCCAGCTTGGCCTGCAGGTGCTTGAGCTCCAGCTGCATGCGCTTGCGCAGTTTCAGGTCCAGCGCCGACAGCGGTTCGTCCAGCAACAGCAGCTTGGGCTGGTTCACGATGGCGCGCGCCAACGCCACGCGCTGCTGCTGGCCGCCGGACATTTCGCGCGGATAGCGCGGGCCGAAGTCCGCCAGCCCCACCATGTCCAGCGCGGCGCGCGCGCGCCCGGCCGCGTCCTGCTTCGACGCGCCCTGGCGTCGCGGACCATAGGCCACGTTTTCCAGCACGCTCATGTGGGGAAACAGCGCGTAGTTCTGGAACACGGTATTCAGCGGCCGCTGGTGCGCGGCCAGGCGGCTGATGTCCTGGCCTTCGATCAGGATGCGGCCGGCTTCGGGCCGAAGGAATCCGGCGATCGAGCGCAGCAGGGTGGTCTTGCCGCAGCCGCTGGGACCGAGCAAGGCCACGAACTCTCCCTGCTGGATCTCCAGGTCGATGCGGTCCAGCGCCTGGTAGGCGCCAAAGCGCATCGATACGCCTTCGATGGTGAGCAAAGCGGACATGTTCTATCCCTAGCGCTTGCGGGCAACCTGGCGGTTCCAGGCGTCCGTGACCTCGGCGCGGCGGCTGTTGATGAGGTTCCAGTCGAACAGGCTCAGGTTCTTGACCGAGCCGTCCGCGCCCCAGGGCAGCTTGCGGGCCACGTCCTTGGACACCTGCACGTCCTTGACGGCGGGCCCCAGGTACAGGCGCGTGGCCAGGCAGGCGGCGGCATCCGGCGTGAGCGCGGTGTCGATGAACTTCTGCGCGGCGGCCTTGTTCGGCGCGTTCTTCACCAGATGCAGGCGCGCATCCGTGGCCCAGGCGCCTTCCTTGGGCACGGCGAAGCCGATGGGCAGGCCCTTGTCGATCAAGTCCCAGGCGCCCACGTTGAAGTGCGCGCCGATGATGGCCTCGCCGCTCTGGTAGGCGTTGGTGGCCGCGCCCGAACTGTCGAAGAACAGCGCGGTGTCCAGCGACGCCAGCTTGGCGTACAGCGGCGCCAGATTGGACGGGTCGACGGAGAACACCCGCGCCAGGAAGAAGATGAACGGCACGCCCGACGAGTTCGCCGGCGAGGGAATGGCGACGGCGCCCGCGTACTCGGGCTTCCACAGGTCCTTCCAGCTGGTGGGCGGTTGCGGCACTTCCTTGGTGTTGTAGGCGATGCCCAGCGAGTAGTAGCCGGTGCTGACGGCGTAGGCGCCAGCGCCATTGCGGTACACGCCCTGGTCGATGACGTTCTTCAGGTTGGGGATGCCGGCGGGATCCAGCGCGTCCAGCACGCCCGCTTCGGCGGCCAGTTCGCTGATGCCGCCGTCCATCCAGGCCACGTCTATGGTGGGCGCGCCCTTCTGCTGTTGCAGCTTGGCCAGCGTGGTGGTGGACGTGCCGACTTCCGGCACCACGGCCACGCCGGTCGCCTTGGTGTAGGGCTCGGCCACGCAGGCGCGGAACGCATCGCCCCAGTTGCCGCCGTACCAGGCGACCGTGATCTTCTGTTGCTGGGCCAGCGCCTGGCCTGCGAGCAGCAGGCCGGTTCCCAGCAAGGCGGCGCGGATCGCGCTGCGGGTAGGTGTTGCCATGTCGGATTCCCCTTGTCGATTTATCGGCCCGTTGCGACTGCGCCGGCGGGCGCGGCAGCACGGTGCCATAGATGCATCTTGGGCGATCCCCGGGAAAACCAGCTTGAAGGCCTGGGACAAAAACTTGAATAATTGCGACATGGAAACCGCTACACCCGCCGCGGCGCCGTCTTTCTCCTATGACGACGAGTTCAGCGGCCTGCCTCAGGGGAAACCCGCACTGACCGTAGGCATCGTGCTGCTGGACCAGTTCACGCTGGCCGCCTTTGCCGGATTGGTGGACGTGTTGCGGCTGGCGGGCGACCACGGCGGACGCAGCCGCCAGATCCATACCGCCTGGCGCGTCATGAGCTGGGATGGCAAGCCGCGCTGCTGCAGCGCGGGCCTGACCATAGATGTGGCCGACGGCCTGCCCGAGGACCCGACCCAGTTCGACTATGTGGCGGTTTGCGGCGGCAACGACTACTTCAACGGCCGCCTGCCCGAACCTTTGCGCGACTGGCTGCGGCTGGCGGCGGCGCAGCGCGTGCGGCTGCTGGGCATATGCACTGGCACCTTCGCGCTGGCGCAGGCGGACGTCATCGGGCCGCGCACGGTCTGCGTGCACTGGAACGTCCTGGACACCTTCCGCGAGCGCTTTCCGCAAGCCCGCGCGGTGGTGGACCGACTGTTCGTGGACGAAGGCGACCTGATTTCCTGCGCCGGCTCCACGGCTGCAATCGACCTGGCGCTGTACCTGGTGGCCCGCCATTGCGGGCGCGACAAGGCGCAGCAGGCGATGCGGCACATGATGCTGCAAGGCGTGCGCCCGGGGCGCGTGCCGCAAGCGCACTTCCGCACGGATCTGTCGGGCATCCAGGACCTGCGCGTGCGCCAGGCCGCGCACTTCATCGAACAGCGCATCGACAACCCGCCGCCGCTGGACGCGATCGCGCGCTACGTCGGCGTGGGGCGCAGGCAGCTGGAGCGCGCCTTCCGCCTGGCGACGGGCATGTCGCCCATGGCGTTCCAGCGGCAGTTGCGGCTGGAATACGGCAGTTGGCTGCTCTTGAACAATCCCAGCAGCATCACGCAGATCGCGCTGGATTGCGGCTTTGCCGACGGCGCGCATTTCTCGCGTGACTTCCGCGCGCATTTCGGCCAGTCGCCGCGCCAGTATCAGCAGGCGGCGGATCGCGACAGCGGCGTCAGCGTGTTTCCCGCCTAGGGCCCGTGCACGGCTCGTTCCGGAGCAGGCGGGTCCTGGGCGTATCAACGGAAGGAGACGACATGACCTATGACCTTTGGTATTGGGACGGCATACCCGGGCGCGGCGAGTTCGTGCGCTTGGCCCTGGAGGCTGGCGGCATCCCCTATCGCGAATGCGCGCGCCAGCCGGGCGCGGATGAAGGCACGCTGGTCGCGGACCTGAGCGCGGAGCGCAAGCATCCGCCGTTCGCGCCGCCCTATCTGGTGGCGGGCAAGATGACGCTGGCACAGACCGCCAACATCCTGCTGTTCCTGGGCGAAAAGCACGGCTTGGCGCCGGACTCGCTGGAAGGGCGGCTGTGGGTGAACCAATTGCAGCTCACCATCGCCGACATGGTGGCCGAAGCGCACGATACGCATCATCCAATATCCGCCAGCGAATACTACGAAGACCAGAAGGTCGAGGCCGCGCGCCGCGCACGCAGCTTCCGGGAAGAACGGATGCCCAAGTTCCTGGGTTACTTCGAACGCGTGCTGGGCGGCGAGCAAGCATGGCTGGCGGGCGGCAGGCGCTGGACCTATGCTGACCTGTCCTTGTTCCAGCTGGTCGATGGCCTGCTCTTCGCCTTCCCCAAGCGCATGGCCACCCTGGCCGTGCGCTATCCGAACGTCATGGCGCTGCATGCGCGCGTGGCGTCGCTGCCGGCATTGCAGCCTTACTTCGAAAGCGGCAGGCGCTTGCCTTTCGGAGAAGGAATCTTTCGCCAATATCGCGAATTGGACGCCGCTTGAGTCGGGATAAACCCTGGTGTTGCTGGATGCCGATTTTTTTGAGGAGTCTCTTGAAAATCTTGAGACCTACTCATTTTTAAGATTAAATGTTTGCAAATTGTTAGATAAATATATCCATTTGTCTCGCGGCAGATAGGTCGAACGGCATCAAACCACCCGGGTTCCGGGTAGGAGACGTCACGATGAAATGGATTACCCTCAGCCAACTGCTGCGCATGGACCGCGGCATGCAGAAGGCCGACATGCTCGGGCAGATCGCTGCGATCCACAACGCCCAGGCCGTCATCGAGTTCGACCTGGACGGCCACGTCCTGGCGGCGAACCCGAACTTCCTGCACACCATGGGCTACGCGCTGGACGAGATCGAGGGGCGGCACCACCGCATGTTCGTCGATCCGGCAGAGGGCGCATCGGCCGGCTATGCGGAATTCTGGAGCCGCCTGCGGCAGGGCGGCCGCGATGCCGGGCGCTATCGCCGGATCCGCAAGGACGGCAGCGACGTCTGGCTGCAAGCCTCCTACAACCCGATCCTCGACCGCCACGGCAGGCTGGTCAAAGTGGTGAAGTACGCCGTCGACATCACCGAGCAACAGCAGCGGCAGGCGGACGTGGAAGGCCAGTTGGCGGCGATCTCCAAGGTGCAGGCCATCATCGAGTTCGAACTCGACGGCACCATCATCCGCGCCAACGACCTGTTCCTGGACGCCGTGGGGTATCGCGCGGACGAGATCCAGGGGCGGCACCACAGCATGTTCGTCCCGCCGGAAGAGGCGCGCGGTCAGGCGTACAAGGAATTCTGGCGCAGGCTGCGCAATGGCAAGCACGACACCGGGCAGTATCTGCGCCTCGGCAAGGGCGGACGCCAGGTCTGGATCGAAGCCAGCTACAACCCGATCTTCGACGCCGAGGGCCGCCCGGTGAAAGTCGTCAAGTACGCCACCGACATCACGCGGCGCTTTACCGCCGCCCAGACCCTGCGCGTCGCGGTCCAGGGCCTGACCGAAAACGCCGAGCGCGCGGGCCAGGCCAATACGCTGGCGCAGGACGCCTGTCGCGTGGCCGAGCAGGGCGGCCATACGGTGCAGGAAGTGGTGCAGACCATGGGCGGCATCACCCAGAGTTCGCGGCGCATCTCGGAAATCATCGGGGTGATGGACGGCATCGCGTTCCAGACCAATATCCTGGCGCTGAACGCCGCGGTCGAGGCCGCGCGCGCCGGCCCGCACGGCAAAGGCTTCGCTGTCGTGGCGTCGGAGGTCCGCAGCCTGGCGCAGAACAGCGCGGCAGCGGCCAAGGAAATCAAGGACCTGATCACGTCCTCGGTGCAGCAGGTCGAGAGCGGGGCGCGCCAGGTTCAGTCGGCCGGCACGACCATGGACGATATCGTCGCGTCGTCGCGCCGCGTGACTGAAATCATGGCGGAGGTGGTGGAGGTGTCGCTGGCCCAGTCCGCCCGGCTGGGCGAGGTCACCGAGGACATCACGCAGCGGGCCGGCGAGCCTGCGCGCACCGCGCCGCCAACCGCCGCGGTCAGGCCCGTGGCGCCAGCCCTGCGGGCTAGGCCGGCGGCCAATGGACCGCTGCAACCGCAGGCCGAGCGGCAATACGTGCGCTACTGAGCCGGCGCTGCCGGCCCGATGCGCTATAAAGACGGTATTGATCTGAACCCGCAGGCCCGGGCAGGAGCCATTCCGCCCGGGCCGCGCCATTTGCGGCTACCGTCCATGACCGAATCCGAAGCACTGGCTCTCGCCTCACACCGCCATTACAAGGGCGGCCTCTACCTCTATGTGGGCACCGCCCGCCACTCCGAAACCGAGGAGTCCCTGGTCGTCTACGAACACCTGTGGCCGCACGAGCGCGGCCTGTGGGTGCGTCCGGCGGACATGTTCTTCGGCCAGTTGCCCGATGGCGCGCCGCGCTTTGCGCCGTTGCGGCCGGCGGAGTAAGGCTGTGACGTACTTCTATCGCCGGCCGCGCGCGAGCGGCGCCTCTCCCGTCCGGGCGGCGGGCGGCAACGCGGGCGCGGAGGCCCTGGCCGCGGCGCTGCAGGCATTGCGCGGCCCGTTCATCGTGGCCGACCTGGAAACCACCGGCCTGTCCACCGCGACCTGCGAGATCCTGGAGTTCGCGGCGGTGCGCGTGGGCGAGGCGGGGGCGCTGGAGCGCGAGTACACGCAAGTCGTGCGTACCCGCGGTCCGGTGCCGTCCTTCATCAGCCGGCTGACCGGCATCACGCAGGCCGAAGTCGACCGCGATGGCGTGCCGGTGGTGCAGGCGTTTTCCTCCTTCCTGGATTTCGTGGAAGACCTGCCTGTGTTTTTCCACAATGCGTCGTTCGACCGGCGCTTCCTGGGTGCGGCGGCGGACCAGACCGGCCTGCCATTCGCCAATTCCACCCATTGCACCCTGGCGCTGGCGCGGCGCGCCTGGCCGGAGCTGCCCTCGCACAAGCTGGAAATCCTGGCGCGCCATGTGGGCGCTTCCGATCCCACCCACCGCGCGCTGGCCGACGTGCGCACGACCGTGGCGGTGGCGCTGGCCGCCAGTTCCCGCCTGGCCGCGGGCCAGGAGTAGCCATGTCCGACCTGGAACAGATCCGGCTGGCCGTGCGCCGCTTTACCGAAGAGCGGGAGTGGCAGCCGTTCCACACGCCCAAGAACCTGGCGATGGCGCTGGCCGGAGAGGCGGGCGAACTCGTGTCCCTGTTCCAATGGCTGAGCGAGGCCGAGTCGCGCCAGATGCCGCCCGAAAAGCTGGCGGATGCCGCGGACGAAATCGCGGATGTGCAGATGTACCTGGTGGCCCTGGCCGATCAGCTCGGCGTCAACATCGCCGATGCGGTCGCGGGCAAGATGGTCAAGAATGCGCGGAAATACCCGGCGGATCGTTTTCGCGGCAGCGCGCGCAAGTACGACGATCCGCCTGAACAGTCCTGACCCGCGCGCGATGCGGCCAGGTTGGCCGCGTCAAATCACTTTTTGCTCGTGATGCACTTGGGGCGGTTCGACAAAGAAGCCCGCCACCAGCTTGCGCCATTCCTGGAAATCGCCGGATTCGCGGAAGTCCACCATGTGGTTTTCGACGGTTTCCCAATCCACCACCAGCGTGTAGCGCTGCGGCTGCTCGATGCTGCGGTACAGCTCCATGCCGTGGCAGCCGCGGGCCCGCAGGAACAGCGGCTTCGCTTGCGCGACGCCTGCCTCGAACAGCGCTTCCTGCCCTTCGCGGACATGGATGCTGGCAATTTCCTGGATCATGTTCTGGTCTCCAAACAGATGAGGCCGGGTAGCGCCCGGCTGGCCGCCGTAGTATGGCTGAAAATCCCGGGCCAGGCGCGCAGCGGGCCTCGCCGCTTCGGTTGTGCGCGTTAGGGAGCTTGCCCGAGGCGGTCCGCCTTATTCCCATCCATAAAGTTGAAGCCGGACGCGCACGGCGCACAGCCAGCGCGTTTTTCCTCGTCCATACGCAGGGTCGCCGCGCAAGATTGCCGCAAATCTGGCCGATTGTTTTACAGCCCGGGATCGTCCATCGGGATTCGGTCGCCCGTTTAGGCGATATCGACTTGCCTAGGACGGCGCAATCATTCCGTACCAATACGAAAGTCCCACGCCTTTCGTCATTGTCCAGGCGTGGCGCTGAGCGGTAACGGTCCGCGCCGGTCGGTCGCCGGTAAATCGTGAATCCGTGCATGCACGGAGCAGGAGGAGCTGAAATGAAAAAGCTCATAGCAGTCGCCGCGTTGTCCTTGTTCGCTGTTTCGGCTTATGCGGACCCTGGTGGATCAATCACGGGCCACGCCGGCGCAATCAATGGCACCGCATCATCCATTTCCACAGGCAGCTCCGTGGCCGCCACCCAGATCAACGGCTACGGTTCATCCACCCAGGTATCGTTCGGCATGACGGGTGGCGTTGCGGAAGTGGGCGGCAGCTTCAGCCGCGATGGCACGCAAGTGGTCACCAGCACGCGCCAGTACGCCAACAGCGATTCGTACGGCCACGTGTCGGGCAACGCGCCCATCATGGTGGGCGACAGCATCGCCAATGGCGGCGCCACGTTCGCCAAGACGGATACCAGCGCTTCGGCGACGGGCTCCTTCCATGCGGTGAATGTGGGTGCATTCGGGTCGATACATGGCATCGGTCCGGTGGGCCATGTCGGCGGTTTCAATCACTGACCCAGTTATCCGGACGGCTCCGGCCGTCCGGGCGAGGGGACATCATGAAGACTATAGTGCTTGCCATTTCCCTGTCGCTGGCGGCGTTTTCCGCCGGCGCCCAGACCAGCAGTTCCAATGCGACGACATCGGCGTCGTCGGGATCGACCAACGCCGGCAACAATCAGGGCATCACGCTCAACTCCAATAACAGCGGGTCCAGCACGCTGCGCAGCGTGCCGCCGCTGGGCGGACAGAGTTTCTACGGTTCGTTCTCTTCCGACAGCTGCATGGTTTCGGCGGGCGGCGGCGGCGCCGTGGTCGGCTTCGGCCTGAACGTCGCGATCCCGATCGAGGATCAGAAGTGCAGCCTGCGACGCAACTTCGAGCGAACCATGCAGGCGGCCGCCTCGACCAAGGACGCGGACCGTTCGCGCCGCCTGGAAACCGCGGCCATCGACATTCTGTGCCAGACCGACGACCGCACCAAGGCGGCGCTGGTGGCGCAGGGACTGTGCACCAATCCTGCCTTGACGACCGCGGATCACCGTTTCGACAGCAACGCGGTGGCGCAGGTGGCGCCTTCGGGGCCGGTCCTGGCTGACCGCCCCGCGCCGCCGCAACCGCCGGCGCCCGAGGCGCGGGCCTATCCAGTGCGCAGCGTGCAGAGCGCCGCGCTGGCGGCGCCGCCGTTGCGCAACCGGACCTACACCGATCTGTACACGCCGGGCTGATGCGGAAGTCCTGCCGGTCCCTGGCGGGGCGGGATGGCGGCAGGATGTGGCGGCTTCAGGACTGGGTCGGCGGCGCGACGGCGAGGGGCGCCGCTGCCGGCGGCGCTGAAGCCAGCAGCATGGTGGGCGGCGACGACACCTCCAGGCCGGCGTCATGCAGGCGCTTGAGCAGAGTGAACAGCAAGGCGCTGCGCACGCCGTAGGCTGCCCGCGGCGACGACACGTAACCCTTGGCGTTGAAGACCAGGTTGCCGCCCTCGATGCCGTCCAGGAAGACGTTCGGCGCGGGCGCGTCCAGCACGTCCTCGTGGTCCGAGAAAGCCTGCAGGATCAATTCGCGCACCTGTTCCGCGTCGGTCGACAGCGGCAGCGGCAGCTTGATCTGCACCAGCCCCAGCGGATTCGAGCGGGTCACGTTGCGCACGGTCTTGGTGACGAACTCCGAGTTCGGCACGATCACCGTGGAGCGGTCTCCCATCTGGATTTCCGTGGCACGCACGTTGATGCGCAGGATGTCGCCCTCGACCCCGCCCAGCGATACCCAGTCGCCCACCTTGACCGGACGCTCGGCCAGCAGGATCAGGCCGGACACGAAGTTCTGCACCACCGCCTGCAAGCCAAAACCGATACCCACGGACAGCGCGCTCGCGATCCACGCCACGCGTTCCAGGCCGAAGCCGGCGGCCGACAGCGCCAGCGCCACCGCTGTGACGAAACCGGCATAGCCGAACAGCGTGGCGGCCGACAACTGCATGCCCGGATCCAGCTCGGTCGTGGGCAGGTAGCGGTTGGACAGCCAGCGCTTGAGCATCTTCACGGCCAGCAGCGACAGCGCCAGCACCAGCAGCGCCTGCAGGACCGCGCCCGGACGGATCTGGGCTTCACCGATGGCCAGTCCCTTGCGCAGCTGGTCGAAGCGCTGCAACAGGTCCATCGGCGCTTCGCCGAAGGGCGCCAGCAGCAGGATCACGGCCAGCAGGCCGACCGCCACGCGGCCGACGCCCGACAGCAGCACGGCCGCCTGGTCGCGCATGCTGGGCGCTTCGTGTTCGCCGCCGTCGCGGTGCGAGGTGCCCAGCAGCGTGCTGAAGCCGTCCTCGATCAGCGTGGACAACAGATAGGCCGAGGCCAGCACGATCAGCACCCACAGCACCTGCTTGACCATGAAGCTGCCGAACGCCACGTAGCCGGCCAGCAAGCTGGCCAGGCTCAGGATCAGCACGGTCCAGACCGAGGTCAGCAGCAGCGACACCCAGAACGGGATCGGGGCCTCGCTTTCCTGCATGGCCTGGCGCCGCAGCCGGCGGCTGATGGCCAGCACCGCGCCTATCGTCGCCATGGTCAGCACGGCGACGATGCCGGTCAGCGTGATGGTGGTGGTCAGGCTGGCGTTCAGCAGCACCGGCAGGCGCTCGGCCAGCCAGATCATCACCACCAGAACGCCCAACACGCCGGGCAGCCAGCGCAGCCGCAGCGCCACGGCGTCGCTGATGGGCGGCAGGCGCCACGACGGCCGGTTCGCGGACAGCAGCGCATAGCCCAGGCCGGACACGTAGCCGCCGAAACAAACCGTCGCCACCAGGTTCGCGAGCAGCGACGAGGTGTTGTCGCTCAGCTGCGAATCCCAGTCCAGGCCGATATGGATCAAGAGCGCGATGACGCCCGGCGTGGCCACGGCCAGCACCAGATGCGTGACCGCAAGAAAGGAACGGCGCAAGCGCCCGGGCGGGACGCGCGTGGCGGTTATCCGCAGCAGCACCCGGCCGATGGCGACGCGCAAGGCGATGGTCAGCGCGATCGCCGCGCCCAGCAGCAGCCAGCCCCATTTCGGCGTCTGGCCGACCGCGGTCGCCAGGTCGTCGCGCAGGGCTTCCAGGCGTTCCAGGTCGCGCGGGAACTCCTCTCGGAACTCGGTCCAGAATTGGCCGGACAGGAAGGAGTCGCGCCGCTCGCCCAGGCGCGCCTGGAACTGCTTGCGCCGTTGCGCCGAGATCTGCTCCGCGGTTTGTCCGGCGTCCACGGACAGCAGCCGGGCCAGCTTGATCTGCGCGTCCAGCGCGCGGCTGTTCTTATCCAGCTGCATGCGTTGCGCGGCCACGTCGGACGCTTCCTTGACGCCTTCGGGCGGAGTGCCCAGCTCGCTCAGCCGGGCCGTTACGCTGGCCAGCTGCGGCGTCAGGGCCTCGGCGGCGGCGTCGGCCTTGGACTGGATGTCCAGCGCATCGCCGCGTTGTTTGACCAGGGTGGCGTCGTCGGTTTCGTCGGCGACGCGCTTGCGGATGTCATCGATCTGCTTGCGCGCGGCCGCCAGCGTCGCTTCGGTGTCGGCCGGGGTAGGCGGCGCTGCGGCGTGGGCCGGTAGCAGGAAAAGCGCCAGCAGCAGCGCCGCCATCAGCGCCACCAAGGCGGAGTAGCGGGCGCGGCGGGACCGGGCGGGCAGGGTAAGGGAAGTCTGTGTCATGTTTCTTGGGCGAGTCGCTCGCATCGAGGCGGGAGCATAGCAAGGCGCCGCCCCATCCGTTGCAACAAAAACGAGCGCTGCGGCCCTATTTTTGACAGCACGATCAAACACCGGAATGACAGCCTGAAGCGGGGGTAGAAACAGGGCCGGATGGGCGGAGCATTCACCCTGCGAGGCCCAGAGGCCGGCAGCTTTGGCAAAGCATGTTTACCTGGCCTACGTTTGGATTCAACTCAACCAGGCAGGTTGGCGCGCACGGCGCCTTTTTTCGGTTTCCCGAGCACCGTATCGCACACCTCCAGCCAGGCGCGGGCGGCATACGACAGATAGCCGGATTGCTGCCAGATATGGCCGACTTCCCACTGCATGCCGGATTTGGCCAGTTTCGCGGTGCTCAAGCCGCGCGTTTTCATGCGCAGCATCAGCGGTTCGGGCAGCAGCGCCACACCCAGGCCCGCCGAGGCCATCGCCACCAGGAAATCCCAATGCGCGCTCTGCGCGGCGATGCCGGGTTGAAATCCGGCATCCGCAAAGGCCTGCCGCAAGCGGCGGGTCATGGCGAAGTCGTCCGTGGGGATCAGCAGGCGCGCATCGCGCAACGCGGCGAGCGGGAACGAGGTCTTGCCGGCCCAGGGCGCGTCGGGGGGGCCTATCACCCAGATCGGGTAGCTGCCGAAGGGCTGGGCCGCCAGGCCGCTGTCCGGCGCGATCGGCAGAATGGTCGCGCCCACTTCCAGTTCGCCGCTGGCGACCAGCCCCTCCACGGCCTGGCCGGTGCCTTCGCGCAGCGTCAGGTGGATGCCGGGATGCAGTTCGCGGAAGCGCTTGACCACAGGCGTGAACAGCAGGTTGATCATGGGCGGAATGCCGACCTCCAACGCGCCGCGGCGCAAGTCGGCCGTCTGGCGCAGTTCTTCCGATAGTTGGCGCATCGTTTCCAGCACCTGCAGGCCGCGCTGGTACATGACCCGGCCCGTGTCGGTGGGGCGGGCCGTATGGCCGTCGCGGATCAGCAGCGGCGTGCCGGCCTCTTCTTCCAGCTGGCGGATCATCTTGCTCACCGTCGACTGCGTCACGAACAGTGTCTTGGCCGCCTGCGTGAAGCTGGCATGCCTGACGGTTTCGACGAAGTACCGCAACGCGCGCACGTCCATGGACCGGAATTCCCCCGCGCGATGCGCGCAAAACATTCAAACGATGAAAAAAGCGACTGATCTGGATGATTTTAAGTCATTACGAGATTTGAGCCGGCCTTCCTATACTGCCGAAAATTCGTTCCCGGACCGCTTCGAGTCGGCCCAGGAACCTCGGGAAACGCCGCGTCAGACGGCGCCTGGGCGCATGGCGGCAATGCCGCGCCCCGCCGCACGTAGGCCCTTGAATCTGGAGACACCATGCATCTCGACCGTATCCGCCACCCTGGGCTGCGCGCCAAGATCACTTCCGCCGATCAGGCGGCTTTGCTGGTTAAGGACGGCATGACCGTCGGAATGAGCGGCTTCACCCGCGCGGGCGACTGTAAGTCGGTGCCGGCGGCGCTGGCGGCCCGCGCCGAGCGCGAACCGCTCTCCATCACCCTGATTACCGGCGCGTCGCTGGGCCACGATACGGACAAGATGCTGGCGCAAGCCAATGCGCTGGCGCGCCGCATGCCGTTCCAGGTCGACACGACCCTGCGCCGCAAGATCAACCAGGGCGAAATCGCCTTCATCGACCAGCACCTGTCCGAGACCGTCGAGCAGTTGCGCGCGGGCCATATCGGCCCCATCAACGTCGCCATCATCGAGGCCGCCGCCATCACCGAGACCGGCGCCATCGTGCCGACCATGTCGGTGGGCAACTCCGCCTCCTTCGCGCAGCAGGCGGACGTCATCATCATCGAGCTGAACATGGGCGTGCCGGCCGCCATCGAAGGCCTGCACGACATCTACGTGCCCGAAGCCCGTCCGGCGCGCCAGCCCATCGGCCTGGTTTCGCCCGACCAGCGCATCGGCCAGTCCTGCATCGAAGTCGACCCGGCCAAGATTGCCGCCATCGTCATCACGCAGGAACCGGACAGCCCGTCCAACGCCTTGCCGCCCGACGAGGAAACCAATGCCATCGCCGGCCACATCAACGCCTTCCTGCGCCGCGAGGTCGACGCCGGCCGCCTGACCAATGAATTGCTGCCGCTGCAGGCCGGCATCGGCACCATCGCCAACGCCGTGCTGCATGGCTTCGAGTCCTCGAGCTTCGAGAACCTGACGATGTACTCCGAGGTACTGCAGGACAGCGCCATCGAACTGCTGGACCAGGGCAAGCTCGCGTTCGCGTCGGCCTCTTCGATCACGGTGTCCAAGCCGGTCTACGAAAAGATCCTGGCCAATATGGAGCACTACCGCGAGCGCATCGTGCTGCGTCCGCAAGAGATCAGCAACGCGCCCGAGATCGTGCGCCGCCTGGGCATCATCGCCATCAACACCGCGCTGGAATTCGATCTCTACGGCAATGTGAATTCCACGCACGTGGGCGGCACGCACATGATGAACGGCATCGGCGGCTCGGGCGACTTCGCCCGCAACGCGCACCTGGCGATCTTCGTGTCCAAGTCCATGGCCAAGAACGGCGACATCTCCAGCGTGGTACCCATGGTGTCCCATGTGGACCATACCGAGCACGACGTGGACGTGCTGGTCACCGAATGCGGCCTCGCCGACCTGCGCGGCCTGGCGCCTCGCGAACGCGCGCGCGCAGTCATCCAGAATTGCGTGCACCCATCCTACCGCGAGGCCTTGCAGGACTATTTCGACCGCGCTTGCGAGCGCGGCGGCCAGACGCCGCATCTGCTGGAGGAAGCGTACTCCTGGCACCAGCGCTTCAACGAAACCGATACGATGCGGCCGGCCAAGCCGGCTGCGCGCAAGGTGGCCTGAGGTCCGCCGCCACCTGAGGCTGCTGCCGCCGCGGCGTCTGCCGGGTCAGGCGTGCGTAGCGTATCCCGGCCTGCGGATCGTGGTTTCCGCTGGCGCCGCGATTGGGTAGAGGTAAAGCAGCAGATGCTGCTTTACCTTTTTTTTGCCTGCGGCTTCTTGCGGGGGCCGGACTTGGGGGCGCTCAGATTTTCGCGCGACATCTCCAGCTCGTCGCGCAGCCACTGCTTCAGTTCCACCAGCGGCGCCCAGTCGCGCCGACTGGGCCGATAGACCAGGTGGTAGGTCTGCGCCTGCTCATACTCGATGCTGATGGGCGACAGCTGCACCAGCCGGCCCGAGCACAGCGCGTCCGCGGCCAGCAGTTGGCGGCCCAGGGTGATGCCCAGCCCTTGCTCGGCGGCCTGCATCATCATGCCGGCATCGTTGAAGGAGGCCACCGGCGTGATGGGCGTGTTCAGTCCAGCGGCGTTGAACCAGGTCTGCCAGAGCTCGCGCTCGCCAAGCAAAGGCTGGCGCGCCAGCGTCTGCGGCGAATTGTCGGGGAGCGCTGCCGCGGTTTCCGGCGACGCCAGGACTATCAAGGGCAGGGGCGTGTCGAACAAAGGTTCCGACTCCACGCCCGCCCAGGGACCGCGCCCAAAACGCAGCGCCGCGTGAAAGCCGTCTCGCAGCAGATCCACCACTTGCTGGGAAGTCTCGATCTCCAGCGTCAGGCCCGGATTGCGCTCGCGCCACCGCGCCATGCGAGGTAGCAGCCAGCGCTGCGCGAAGGACGGCAGCACCGAAACGCGCAAACGCTGCTCGCTGCCCGAGGCCGCGGCCGATGCCGCCATCGTGCCTTCATCCAGTAGAGCCATGGCGCCTTGCACACTGCACAAAAGCGCGGCGCCGGCTGAATTCAGGACGATGCCGCGGCCGCTGCGCTCGAACAGAGGAAAGCCCAACTGGGTTTCCAGCACCTTGATCTGCTGGCTGACGGCGCTGTGGGTGAGGTGCAGCCGTTCGGCTGCGGCGCGCAGATTCTGCAGCTCGGCCACGGCTCGGAAGGCGGGGAGGGTACTGAGTGGCAGGCGCATGGCTGGGATCGGGGTGAGAGATTGGTCATCATAGCTTACCGATATCCCCAAAACAATTCGATTTTCAGCCGAACATTGGGCGACTACGCTTACCAAAGTGCATAAATACCTGGAGCCCATCATGTCTGCACAGCTTTGCACCCCGTCTTCTCCGCCCTTGGCCGGGGCCTCTTGGGATCGTCAACCCGCTGCGGCCATGCCAGTCGGCGCGCCGTCCGCCGAGCTGGCGCCGCCCCGCCTTGGATTCTTTGCCATGCTCGCGGCGGCTTATCGCAAGCGTCGCAATGAAACGCGGCTGCGTCATCTTGCCGCCGACCTGGATGAGCACATGCTGCAGGATCTGGGCGCTCCCAACTGGTTGATGAACGAAGCCGCAGTCAAGCGCGACCTGGCGCGGCTTCGCGACGTGGACTATCTCCGCTGGTAGGCGCGCGCGCCCGTGATGGGCGGCTCGGCGTTCCTTCTTTTCCCGCCGCGGCCCCGTCCTCTCTATATATAGACCTATATATAGAGAGGACGGGGCCGCGTGCTTGCCGGGGGAGGCGTGTCTTGTCCGCTATCTATATATAGGCAGCATCGCGTGGCGGAAAAGGGCAGGTGTCAGAGCCGCGACTAGAACAAATATTTTGGCTGCGCGTCATGACAGGCGAAAAACTTGTGCTATAGTCTCGCTCCTTCGCAGTTCAGACAGTTTTGAACCGCGAAGCCAAGCAAGCACAACAGGTCGGGCAAGAAGATTCGAGCCAGGTCTGCCGCAAAGCGTTCAGAGATGAGCGGTGCGCGGTGATTGCAAGGATTGCAGCAAGTTAGGCAAAAGCCAGTTGCGCAATCTGCAAAAATCGTGTTATAGTCTTGGGCTTGGTAGTTGCCGAAAACTTAGGGTTAACCCTGATATTTCGATAGCTGCTAAAGAGAGGCGGACCTGAAGAGGTCGCAGGCAAGAAAGCGTAACGATGGATGTGACGCGTACTTGACAAGCGATAAAATTTCTTCATAATCTCGTTTCTCTGCTGCAAACAACGCGGCGCCAGCGAAAGCGGCGTAGCGAAGCGAGCAGGCAGTAAGTAGTACCGAATTTAGCAGTACCGCTCTTTAACAATTAAACAACCGATAAGTGTGGGCGCTTGATGCGAGTGCAGTGTGATTGGGTTTTAAACCCCGGCCACAAGCACAATGAAATCAAGTGCTCACTAGAAGTGAAGTACCTTAGACGTCAAGTTTAAGAACATACCTCACTTCCTTTGAGTAGCGACGTATGACCTGGTTTGGATTTATTCAGACCAAGAATACGAAACAAATACAGAGATTAAACTGAAGAGTTTGATCCTGGCTCAGATTGAACGCTAGCGGGATGCCTTACACATGCAAGTCGAACGGCAGCACGGACTTCGGTCTGGTGGCGAGTGGCGAACGGGTGAGTAATGTATCGGAACGTGCCTAGTAGCGGGGGATAACTACGCGAAAGCGTAGCTAATACCGCATACGCCCTACGGGGGAAAGCAGGGGATCGCAAGACCTTGCACTATTAGAGCGGCCGATATCGGATTAGCTAGTTGGTGGGGTAACGGCTCACCAAGGCGACGATCCGTAGCTGGTTTGAGAGGACGACCAGCCACACTGGGACTGAGACACGGCCCAGACTCCTACGGGAGGCAGCAGTGGGGAATTTTGGACAATGGGGGAAACCCTGATCCAGCCATCCCGCGTGTGCGATGAAGGCCTTCGGGTTGTAAAGCACTTTTGGCAGGAAAGAAACGTCATGGGCTAATACCCCGTGAAACTGACGGTACCTGCAGAATAAGCACCGGCTAACTACGTGCCAGCAGCCGCGGTAATACGTAGGGTGCAAGCGTTAATCGGAATTACTGGGCGTAAAGCGTGCGCAGGCGGTTCGGAAAGAAAGATGTGAAATCCCAGAGCTCAACTTTGGAACTGCATTTTTAACTACCGGGCTAGAGTGTGTCAGAGGGAGGTGGAATTCCGCGTGTAGCAGTGAAATGCGTAGATATGCGGAGGAACACCGATGGCGAAGGCAGCCTCCTGGGATAACACTGACGCTCATGCACGAAAGCGTGGGGAGCAAACAGGATTAGATACCCTGGTAGTCCACGCCCTAAACGATGTCAACTAGCTGTTGGGGCCTTCGGGCCTTAGTAGCGCAGCTAACGCGTGAAGTTGACCGCCTGGGGAGTACGGTCGCAAGATTAAAACTCAAAGGAATTGACGGGGACCCGCACAAGCGGTGGATGATGTGGATTAATTCGATGCAACGCGAAAAACCTTACCTACCCTTGACATGTCTGGAATTCCGAAGAGATTTGGAAGTGCTCGCAAGAGAACCGGAACACAGGTGCTGCATGGCTGTCGTCAGCTCGTGTCGTGAGATGTTGGGTTAAGTCCCGCAACGAGCGCAACCCTTGTCATTAGTTGCTACGAAAGGGCACTCTAATGAGACTGCCGGTGACAAACCGGAGGAAGGTGGGGATGACGTCAAGTCCTCATGGCCCTTATGGGTAGGGCTTCACACGTCATACAATGGTCGGGACAGAGGGTCGCCAACCCGCGAGGGGGAGCCAATCCCAGAAACCCGATCGTAGTCCGGATCGCAGTCTGCAACTCGACTGCGTGAAGTCGGAATCGCTAGTAATCGCGGATCAGCATGTCGCGGTGAATACGTTCCCGGGTCTTGTACACACCGCCCGTCACACCATGGGAGTGGGTTTTACCAGAAGTAGTTAGCCTAACCGTAAGGGGGGCGATTACCACGGTAGGATTCATGACTGGGGTGAAGTCGTAACAAGGTAGCCGTATCGGAAGGTGCGGCTGGATCACCTCCTTTCAGAGCTTAGTGCTCGTGTTAAGCGTCCACTCTTATCGGTTGTTTGATATAGCTGGGATCAGTTGTAGGCTTGGGTCGAGGGAATCTTCCCTGGGTCTCCAACTACCTGACTGCTGATCCGAGAAGGTTTTGGGTCTGTAGCTCAGTCGGTTAGAGCACCGTCTTGATAAGGCGGGGGTCGTTGGTTCGAATCCAACCAGACCCACCAAGTATTCTACGCATGCGGGATATGGGGGTGTAGCTCAGCTGGGAGAGCGCCTGCTTTGCAAGCAGGATGTCATCGGTTCGATCCCGTTCACCTCCACCATTGATTCTCAAAACTCACCTGGTGGTGATGTAGAGGCTAACTCATAGTGTCGTGGAAACGGCGTTATGAGTTAGGTTTTACCTGAACAGCTATATTTGTTCTTTAACAATCTGGAAGAAGCACAACGAAAATGTACTTATCAAGTACTCGACGCAAGTCGATGAAGATAGGTACGGGTTGTGATTGCATTAATTTTGTTCCAAGTTCTCAAGACTGGGGTGAATAACCTCAGACTGCTTTGAAACTTATGAACGGCACAAACGCTAATACTCAGGTCCTATAGCCTACAGCGTTATAGGATCAAGCGACTAAGTGCATATGGTGGATGCCTTGGCGATCACAGGCGATGAAGGACGTAGTAGCCTGCGAAAAGCTACGGGGAGCTGGCAAACAAGCTTTGATCCGTAGATGTCCGAATGGGGAAACCCACCGCAGCAATGCGGTATCCCTGGCTGAATACATAGGCCAGTGGAAGCGAACCGGGTGAACTGAAACATCTCAGTAGCTCGAGGAAAAGAAATCAACCGAGATTCCGAAAGTAGTGGCGAGCGAAATCGGAAGAGCCTTTACGTTTTAGCATGCAAGATAGTCGAACGGAATGGAAAGTCCGGCCGTAGCAGGTGATAGCCCTGTAGGCGAAATCTTGTGTGTGGAACTAAGCGTAAGACAAGTAGGGCGGGACACGTGAAATCCTGTTTGAAGATGGGGGGACCATCCTCCAAGGCTAAATACTCGTGATCGACCGATAGTGAACCAGTACCGTGAGGGAAAGGCGAAAAGAACCCCGGAAGGGGAGTGAAATAGATCCTGAAACCGTATGCATACAAACAGTAGGAGCCTCCTTGTGGGGTGACTGCGTACCTTTTGTATAATGGGTCAGCGACTTACATTCAGTGGCAAGGTTAACCGAATAGGGAAGCCGTAGCGAAAGCGAGTCCGAATAGGGCGATTCAGTCGCTGGGTGTAGACCCGAAACCAGATGATCTATCCATGGCCAGGTTGAAGGCACGGTAACACGTGCTGGAGGACCGAACCCACTAATGTTGAAAAATTAGGGGATGAGCTGTGGATAGGGGTGAAAGGCTAAACAAATCTGGAAATAGCTGGTTCTCTCCGAAAACTATTTAGGTAGTGCCTCAAGTATTACTGCGGGGGGTAGAGCACTGTTATAGCTAGGGGGTCATGGCGACTTACCAAACTATGGCAAACTCCGAATACCCGCAAGTACAGCTTGGGAGACAGAGCACCGGGTGCTAACGTCCGGACTCAAGAGGGAAACAACCCAGACCGCCAGCTAAGGTCCCGAATTATCGCTAAGTGGGAAACGAAGTGGGAAGGCATAGACAGTCAGGAGGTTGGCTTAGAAGCAGCCATCCTTTAAAGAAAGCGTAATAGCTCACTGATCGAGTCGTCCTGCGCGGAAGATGTAACGGGGCTAAGCGATAAACCGAAGCTGCGGGTGTGCACTTTTAGTGCACGCGGTAGGAGAGCGTTCTGTAAGCCTGCGAAGGTGGCTTGTAAAGGCTGCTGGAGGTATCAGAAGTGCGAATGCTGACATGAGTAGCGATAAAGGGGGTGAAAAGCCCCCTCGCCGTAAGTCCAAGGTTTCCTGCGCAACGTTCATCGGCGCAGGGTGAGTCGGCCCCTAAGGCGAGGCAGAGATGCGTAGCTGATGGGAAACTGGTTAATATTCCAGTACCGTCGTACAGTGCGATGGGGGGACGGATCGCGGAAGATCATCAGGGTGTTGGATGTCCCTGTTGCTGTATCGAAGATGGCGCTTAGGCAAATCCGGGCGCGTAAATCAAGGGTATGGCACGAGCGAGCATTGCTTGCGAAGTGATTGGAAGTGGTTCCAAGAAAAGCCTCTAAGCTTCAGCTGTACGAGACCGTACCGCAAACCGACACAGGTGGACGGGATGAATATTCCAAGGCGCTTGAGAGAACTCAGGAGAAGGAACTCGGCAAATTGATACCGTAACTTCGGGAGAAGGTATACCCCGGTAGTGTGAAGCGCCTGCGCGCTTAGCATGATGGGGTCGCAGAGAATCGGTGGCTGCGACTGTTTATTAAAAACACAGCACTCTGCAAAGACGAAAGTCGACGTATAGGGTGTGACGCCTGCCCGGTGCCGGAAGGTTAAGTGATGGGGTGCAAGCTCTTGATCGAAGCCCCGGTAAACGGCGGCCGTAACTATAACGGTCCTAAGGTAGCGAAATTCCTTGTCGGGTAAGTTCCGACCTGCACGAATGGCGTAACGATGGCCACACTGTCTCCTCCTGAGACTCAGCGAAGTTGAAGTGTTTGTGATGATGCAATCTACCCGCGGCTAGACGGAAAGACCCCATGAACCTTTACTGTAGCTTTGCATTGATCTGTGAACCGGCCTGTGTAGGATAGGTGGGAGGCTTTGAAGCGTAGTCGCTAGATTACGTGGAGCCATCCTTGAAATACCACCCTGGTTTGTTTGCGGTTCTAACCTTGGTCCGTTATCCGGATCGGGGACAGTGCATGGTGGGCAGTTTGACTGGGGCGGTCTCCTCCCAAAGTGTAACGGAGGAGTTCGAAGGTACGCTAGGTACGGTCGGAAATCGTGCTGATAGTGCAATGGCATAAGCGTGCTTGACTGTGAGACTGACAAGTCGAACAGGTGCGAAAGCAGGACATAGTGATCCGGTGGTTCTGAATGGAAGGGCCATCGCTCAACGGATAAAAGGTACTCTGGGGATAACAGGCTGATACCGCCCAAGAGTTCATATCGACGGCGGTGTTTGGCACCTCGATGTCGGCTCATCTCATCCTGGGGCTGTAGCCGGTCCCAAGGGTATGGCTGTTCGCCATTTAAAGAGGTACGTGAGCTGGGTTTAAAACGTCGTGAGACAGTTTGGTCCCTATCTGCCGTGGGCGTTGGATACTTGACGGAGCCTGCTCCTAGTACGAGAGGACCGGAGTGGACGTACCTCTGGTGTACCGGTTGTCATGCCAATGGCATTGCCGGGTAGCTAAGTACGGAAGAGATAACCGCTGAAGGCATCTAAGCGGGAAACTCGTCTGAAGATAAGGTATCCCGGGGACTTGATCCCCCTGAAGGGTCGTTCGAGACCAGGACGTTGATAGGTCGGGTGTGGAAGCGCAGTAATGCGTTAAGCTAACCGATACTAATTGCCCGTGAGGCTTGATCCTATAACACTGATGGTTATGACCTGGTGATGTAGCGTTCCAAGTGTCGTTCAATACAAAATCTGGCTGCACCGTCGGCAGCCAGCCAACACCAATTACACCCCCCGTGCGTGATCATCGAGTCTGACTCTGATCCCCCACGCGTTGTGTTTCTTCCAAGATTGGAGCAGTTGCCTCGCGGCAACCGCTCAACCAGTTACGCTTGACGACCATAGCGAGTTGGTCCCACTCCTTCCCATCCCGAACAGGACAGTGAAACGACTTTGCGCCGATGATAGTGGACGGACGTCTGTGAAAGTAGGTCATCGTCAAGCTTTTATTCCGCAGAACCCCACAGGTAACCCCTGTGGGGTTTTGTCTTTGTGGCGCCGAGCTGAGAATGCGCTTCGCAGGTTCCGCAAACCCCAATGAAAAACCCCTCGCAGGATGCTCCTGCGAGGGGTTTTGTTTTGGGCGCGCCGTTAAAAGCGGCTAGGGCAATTGGCGCCGCAAGGCAGCGAAGAACAATTCGGATTGCAGGCGTTCGCTTTGCACCTGGGCCGCAACCTTGGCCGCGAGTTCGGGATTGACCGGCACGAGCGGGCGCCCCGTGGATTGCGCCAGCACCTGGGCGGTACAGGCGCGTTCCAGGAAAAACAGGTCGTCGTAGGCGTAATCCAGCCGTTCGCCGCAGACGACGGCGCCATGGTTGCCAAGGAAAACCACATCAGCGCCCTGCATCGCGTGAGCGATGCGTTCGCCTTCGCTTACGTCCAGGGCCAGGCCGTTGTAGTGCTCATCAATGGCCAGGCGACCATGAAAGCGCATGGCATTCTGGGACAGCGTGGTATCGAGCGCGCGATCCGAGGTGAGCGTCAGGGCCGTGGCGTAAGGCATATGCGTATGCAGCACGCAGGCTTTGCCGGCGATGCGGTGGATGGCGGCATGGATGAACATGGCCGTGGGTTCGACCGCATGGCGGCCCGCAAGCTTGTTGCCCTGGGCATCGATCAGCACGATGTCATCCGCCTGCACTTCATGCCACATCAGCCCGCGGGGATTCAGCAGGAAATGCTCCGAGTCTCCTGGCAGGGCGACGCTGAAGTGATTGCAGACGCCTTCCCCCAATCCATGCGCCGCCGCGGCCCGCAATGCGAGCGCGAGGTCGGCGCGCAATGCCGCGACGGTTTCAGAGTGAAAGAGCGCTTCGGCGTGGCGAGGATCGTGGTTCATGTCTGCCTTTTCTGATGTCTGGATTTGGGAAGGCCTGGTCCGTCCGTGCGGGCCGGGATCAGTACAGGTCGCCGTCCACATAGAACCATAGTCCGCCTTCGCGCACGAAGCGGCTGAGCTCATGCAGGCGATGGGCGCGGCCGGCCTGGCGGCTGCGGGCGACGAATTCCACGGTTGCGTGCGCAGAGTCCTGGCTGCCGGTTTGCTTGATTGCCAGTCCCAGCCATTTCATGTCGGGCGGATTGGGATCGAGAGACGCGGGGCGGGTGCTCGGGTGCCAGGTCGCCAATAGATAGGGCAACTTGTCCAGCACGAAGGCGCTGTAGCGCGAGCGCATCAGCGCCTCGGCGGTGGGTGCCTGCATCGCCTGCGGCCCTTCATGCCAGCGGCCGCAGCATTCGGAATAGGGCTTGGGGCCGCCGCAGGGACAGGCCGCAGCCTGGAGCTTGGATTGCTTGGTCACGGTGCGAAACGCCGAAGAAGCTCAGGCCAGCAGATCGCTGTATTCAGGATGGCGGCGGATATAGGCGTCCGCGTATGAGCACAAGGGCCGCACCTTCCAGCCCCGGGTGCGCGCGTCGTCCAGCGCGTACTTGGTCAACGCAGCGGCGATGCCGCGGCCGCCCACCTGGCTGGGCACGCCGGTGTGCGTGATGGCCATGGTGTTGCCTTGCAGCTGGTAGTCGAGCACGCACAAGACGCCATCAACGGTGGCGGTGTAGCGGGAATGGGCGGTTTCATGCGTTACGGAGATCATGCGGAGGAATCCTGCGATGGAATGGCCGGCTACTGTCAGCCGGCTTGATGGACTATGGGGCGCATTCGCCTCGTGTTGCTGCCATTGACTGCTGCCGCTTCAGCGTTGCAGCGCTTTGAGCAGCGCGGTGAGCTGGGCGTCGCGAGCCTGGACCAGGTCGGCGATGCTGCGTTGGCCTGCTTCGGCGTTGACGCCTTCGATCAGGCGCTGCCGCAGCTCGGGAGTGACCTCCGGTGCTCCCAGGTCGTCCCACCAAGTTTGTACCGGACCCAGCAGGTGGTCCATGAAATTGGCCAGGCCGCCCGCGCCGCCGCCCAGATTGAAGGTCATGTGCGGACCGAACAACGCCCAGCGCAGGCCGGGGCCTTGCGATACGGCGGCATCGATGTCGGCGACGCTGGCCACGTTCTCGGCAGCCAGGTGTATCGCTTCGCGCCACAGGGCCGCCTGCAGGCGGTTGGCGATGTGGCCCGGCACTTCCTTGTTCAGGCGGATGGGGTATTTGCCCAGGCTGCGGTAGAAGGCGATGCAGCGGTCGATGGTGTCGGCCGAGGTCTGGGTGCCGCCTACCACCTCGACCAGCGGGATCAGGTGCGGCGGATTGAACGGATGCCCGATGACGAAGCGCGAGGCATGGCGGCACTGCGATTGCAGGCGGCTCATGATGAGGCCGGACGAGCTCGACGCCACGATGACGTGCGCAGGCAGCGCGGCGTCCATGCGCGCGAACAGCGCAGTTTTGAAATCTTCGCGCTCGGGCGCGTTTTCCTGCACGAAGTCCACGCCGGCCAGCGCGGCCTCCAGGTCCGGCTCGAAGCGCAGGGCCTCGGCCGAGGCGCCGGGCAGCACGTGTCCGAGCTCTGTCAGCACGGG
The DNA here is from genome assembly GCF_000165835.1 of Achromobacter xylosoxidans A8. NCBI lineage: Bacteria > Pseudomonadati > Pseudomonadota > Betaproteobacteria > Burkholderiales > Alcaligenaceae > Achromobacter > Achromobacter xylosoxidans. Next base: position 5,153,854 of record NC_014640.1, on the reverse strand, counting down.
CCATGCGGCCTGCACGCGGGCGCGCGTCAGCGCTTCGGCATCGGCGGCCGGATCGCTGACGACGACCGCGAGGCCGCGAGCGAGGAACAACGCGGCCCAACTGGCGCCTATGGTGCCGGCGCCCACGATGGCGATTCGGCGGATGGCGGGCGGGTTGGACGTGGCGATGCTGGACATGCGGGTCTCCTGTGAGCGCGGATAGAAGCATTGTGAAGCAAACGCCGGCCCGTTGCCACGCGCAGGCGGCACGGGCAAGATAGCGGCTCCCTTCCGCCTCCGGAAACCAGGAGCCCTCCATGAATGCGACCCCAGCCCATCGAACGGCCGTGCCGTACTTTTGCCAATGGGAGTCGGCGCATCTGGCCAGCGAGATCATCCAGGGCAAGCTGGCCCTGGTCGATGATCCTGCCTGGCGCGGCTCGGGCGCGCGTGATGCGGACGAGTATGGGCGCTGGGCCAGCCACGTTTGCGGCATGGCTTGCCTGAAGATGGTGCTGGCGGCACGTGACAGGCGGCATTACCCCACGCTGGAGCTGGCGCGGGGCAGCTTGCCTTACGGCGCCTATACCGTGGAAGGCGAGCAGATCAAGGGCATGATCTACGCGCCGTTCGTGCGCTATGTGGACGAGGTATTCGGCCTGGCGGCGCGCGTGCATGTCGATCTGCGCGCGGACGAACTGCATGGATTGATGTCGCGGGCCGCCTACTTCATGGCCTCCGTGCATCCCTGGATACGCTGGCCCGACCGGCAGCCGCCCAGGAAAGGCGGGCACCTGGTGCTGGTGACCCGCGCAACGCCCGATTCGGTGACCTTCCACAATCCCTCGGGCGAGCCCGGCACGCAGGCCGATGTCGAATTGCCGCTAGCCGTTTTCGACGAATTCTTCGCGGGGCGCGGCGTGGCCATACTCGCGGCCGCTTGAACGAGGCGAGGGCAGCCGGCCTGATTTCCGCGGCTGTCTTCGTGCTGGAGTTCAGGCGTTGCGGGCGCGGCGCAGATGCCGCCACACCAGCGCAACCGCAGCCAGATAGCTTGCGCCGATGATGCAGTAGGCCGCAGGCAGGCTGGCGTGCCAGTCCGGCAGCAGATGCAGGATGGTACCCATCAGTGCGACCCCGACCAGGGCGCCGGATTGGCGGTTGGCGTTCAGCGCCGCGGCGGCGCTGTTCGCGTGGCTCTTGCCCGAAACCTGCATGACCACGCTGGTCATGGCGGGTACGGCGATGCCCACGCCCAGATTGGACAGCGCGACGGCGACGGCAAACGGCCAGTAGGCCATGTCCGGCGAGAAAGCGAAAGTGCCCATGCTGCTCATGATGGCGGCCAGCGACAATCCGCCTAGCAGCGCCGTCGAGACGTTCCAGCGCGCCGAGATCCGGCCCGACATCAGGTTGCCGATGGAGAATACCGCCAGCATCGGCACCAGTTGCAGCCCCGTCTGCAAGGCGTCCGTGCCGCGCGCCTGTTGCAGGAACAGACTGAGCAGGAAAAGCTGGCCGTAGGAGGCAAGATTGATCAGAAAGCCCACGCCGTTGGCGGCCGCGAATTGCGCGGTCGCGAACAGGGCGCGCGGGATGATGGGCTCGGCGTGGCGGCGCTCGCGCCGCACCAGCAGTGCGGCGGCGGCCAGGCAGAGGGCAGCCATGCCCAGGATGAGGCTGGAAGACCAGCCATAGGCATTGCCCTGGATCAGTACGAAGCACAGCGACGACAGGGCGATCACGCCCAGCAGATGGCTTAGCGGATTGAGCGCGCGCGGACGGCGCGGCGCGGCCTGGATGCGGCGCCGCGCCAGCCACAAGCCGGCCAGTCCCAGCGGGATGTTGATGAGAAAAATCCCGCGCCAGCCGAACTGGTGGATCAGCACGCCGCCTAGCAGCGGGCCGGCGGCGCCTGCCACCGCCACGATGGCGGACCAGGCTGCCAGCATGCGGTTGCGCGTCTGCTCGTCGTCGTAGGCATGGGTCAGCAGGCTCAGGGAACTGGGCATGAACAGGGCCGCGCCCAGGCCTTGCAGCATGCGGGCCAGGATCAGCAGGTCGGCATTCGGCGCCAGTCCGCAAAGCAGGGACGCCAGGGTGAAGACGCCCAGGCCGGCCAGATAGACCGTCTTGGCGCCATAGCGGTCGGCCAGCGCCCCGGCCACCAGCAGCAGGGCCGCGAAGGTAAGCGTGTAGCCGTCCACGATCCAGACCAGATCCGTCAGCGGCACGGTGAACTGGACCGCGATGCTGGGTAGGGCGACGTTGACGACGGTCACGTCCAGCATGGCCATGACGAAGCCGATGGCCAGTGTGACGAGCGGCAGCAGGCCAGCTGCTGCGGGCTTGGCGTCCAGCGAGGGCGCCGGGATATTGGGACAGGCGGAGTTCATGGTTGAGGCGTACGGCGGCTTTCGAGGAGTGAAGCTTAGGCGCTTTGAATGATGCAAAAAAGCAGAATAATTGCTTTATAGTCATGCAAAAATGCATCTGAAGAAGGCTGTCATGGACTGGGACAACGCCAGGATCTTCCTGGCCATCTATCGGGTCGGCACGCTGCGCGGCGCGGCGGCGCTGCTGCAGGTCGACCAGGCCACGGCCGGGCGCAGGCTGGCGGCGCTGGAAGCCTCGCTGGACGCGCGGCTATTCCTGCGCACCCCGGGCGGATACGTCCCCACGGCGGCGGGTGAGCTGGCGTTCGCGGCGGCGGAGCGCATGGAGCAGGCGGCGGATCAGTTGCAGCGCCAGATGCAGGGACTGGACCACCGGCTGTCGGGCGTGGTCCGCGTGGCGACCTCGGAAACCGTCGCCACCTACTACGTCATGGAGGCGGTCCGGCGCGTGCATGCCCACCATCCCGACATCCGCGTCACGCTGTCCACGGCGATCCAGCTCAGCAACCTGACGCGCCGCGAGGCGGATCTGGCGATCCGCAACATCAGGCCGGACAATCCCGACCTGATCCACCGGCATCTGGCGCGCAAGGAGGTCGGGCTGTACGCCTCGAAGGCCTACCTGGAGGCGCATGGCGAGCCGCGGCTGGGTACGGCATTCGCGGGGCATACCCTGGTGACCTACCAGCAGGCGGTGCTGCCGGGCTGGTCCGATACCTTCTGCGGCGAGCCCACGGGCAACGGACGCATGGGTGTCGAGTTGAATTCCGGCCTGATGATCATCGAAGCCGTCGCGGCCGGCCTGGGCATAGGCCAGGTGCCCACGCACATGGCGCCCCAGTACCCGGATCTGGTGCGCATCTGGCCTGCACGCAGCGAGCCCTACGATCTATGGCTGGTGATGCACGGCGACTTGAACCGCACGGCCCGCGTGCGCGCCGTGGCCGACGCCATCGTCGAGGTCTTCGAAGAGGACCAGTAGGCGCAGGCCGGGGCGCGGCGGCTTGTGGGCGGACGCGGCTGGCGCTAAGGTTGGCCTGACCCATCAACGCAACCATGACTCAGGAGTCGCGCGTGTCCGATCTTTGGCGTTTGTCCGCAGTTGAACTTGCCGCCCGCATCCGCAAGCGTGAGGTGTCCGCCCGCGAGGCCGCGCAAAGCGCGTTGGGGCGGCTGGATGCCGTCAATCCCGCGATCAATGCGGTGGTGGACCATAGGCCGGAAGATGTGCTGGCCCAAGCCGCGCAAGTGGATGCCATGCTTGCGCGCGGCGAAGACGCGGGACCGCTGGCCGGCGTGCCCGTCACCGTGAAGGTCAACGTCGATCAGGCGGGCTACGCCACGACCAACGGCGTGCGCCTGCAGCAGGATGTGATCGCCGCCGGGAACAGCCCGGTGGTGGACAATCTGCGGCGCGCGGGGGCCGTGATCCTGGGCCGCACCAACACGCCCGCGTTTTCCTTGCGCTGGTTCACCGGCAACGCGCTGCATGGCGACACGCTGAACCCGCGCAATCCGGCGCTCACGCCCGGCGGCTCGTCGGGCGGCGCGGCCGCCGCGGTGGTCGCTGGCATCGGGCATCTGGCGCATGGCACGGATATCGCCGGCTCCATCCGGTATCCGGCCTATGCCTGCGGCGTGCACGGCCTGCGGCCGTCGCTGGGACGCGTGGCGGCATACAACGCGGCCTTGCCGGAGCGCTCCATCGGCGGGCAACTGACCGCAGTGTCCGGCCCGCTGGGGCGCAGCATCGCCGACCTGAGACTGGGCCTGGCCGCGCTGGCTGCGCGGGATCCGCGCGATCCGTGGTGGGTGCCGGCTCCGCTGGCGGGGCCCGAGGCGCCGCGCCGGGCGGCGCTGTGCCTGAATCCTGACGGAATGGATACCCAGCCCGCCGTGGTCAAGGCCTTGCAGGAGGCCGCGCGCCGGCTCAGCGAGGCAGGCTGGACGGTGGACACGCTGGACGCGGTGCCGCCGATGCAGGAGGCCGCGGATCTGCAGATCCGCATGTGGCTGGCTGATGGTTACGAGGCGATGGTCGCAGCCGCGGAAAAAGAAGGAGACCGTGGCGCTCTTGTTGCGTTGGCCGGCCAGCGCGACAAGGCTGCCGGCGCCGATCTCGCCAGTTTTTCGGCGACGCTGACGCGGCGCGCCACACTGACGCGCATGTGGGAACTGTTCTTCGCGGAATATCCGGTGCTGCTGCTTCCCGTGTCGGCCGAGCAGCCTTTCCCGGACAAGCTGGACCTGCAGGGCGATGCGGCCTACGCCCGCGTCTGGCGCGCGCAGATGACGCAGATCGGCGTGCCGTTCATGGGCTTGCCGGGCCTGTCGGTGGCGATGGGCAGCGCCATGAGCGGCGCGGGCGCCAGCCCGATCGGCGTGCAGGTAGTGGCGGGGCGCTACCGCGAGGATTTGTGCCTGGACGTGGGCGAAATCATCGAGGCGGGCGGAGCCCCCATCGATATTGCCGAGCCTGCGGCCCGCTAGCGTGGCGCTGGTCGGCCCGGACCGCACAGTGTCGGCACGGGCGCGAGGCGCTAGGGGTTGCTGAAGCGCAGGCGCAGGATGCCGAGGTCGCCGTAGGCGAGTTCCAGGTCGCGGTTGGCGGGCACGTCCAGGAATCCGGCATAGGAACCGGTGATGACGTGCTGGCCGGCGCGCAGCCCCAGGCCTTGTTCGCGCAGGAAGTTGGCCAGCCAGTACAGCCCCGCCTTGGGGCGGTCGTTCGGGTGGATGCCCGCATGCTGCTCGGTTTCGACGCCGTCCACGGCCAGCGTAATGCTCATGCTGCCGGGCGCGTCATGCGGCGAGGCGATGCGCGGACCCAGTACCAGGCCCTGGTTGAACATATGGTCGGCCAGCAGTTCGGGCAGGCTGGCGTGTTCCGGGGCGGCATAGCGGCAGCCCAGCACCTCCAGCGCCAGGCGCGCGCTGCCGATGGCCGCGTCCACCTCGGCTTCGCTGTAGGGCTGGGGGCGGGCGGGCAGATCCCGGGCAATTTCGAACGCGATCTCGGGTTCGATGCGCACCGTGGCGGTCCGGGCCGCGACCGGACCGGCTTCGGCGTAGGCGACGGTCGAGGCGTAGATTGGCGCGACCACGCTTTTCTCGGGCGTGGGCAAGGCGCTCTTCCAGGCGCCGATATCGTCCTGATGGTTCTCAAGCAGCAGTTGCGCGGTGCGTTGCTGCACGGCGAAGGCCTGGTTCAGCGATTGCGGACGGCAGTCGGCGGGCAGGCGCGGGCCGGCGACGCCGGATACGCGCGCGGCGATCAGGTAGCGCGCCGCATCAAGGCTGCCGGGATAGTCTTCGATTTTGATCTGCATGCGCTCAAGCTCCTACAAACAACATGATCCAGAGGACGATCATGGCGATCAGGCCGAGCCAGCAAGACCCCCAGAAACCGACGATGGGCCACTTCAGGGCCAGCGGGGTCTTCTTCGGATCGACGTGCGGAAGCAGATCGTTGGCGTTGCCGATCAGCCAGAAACGCGTGTCGGGAAACATCAGGCGGAAGAAATAGTCCAGCATGATGGACGCCTGGATCGCGAGCGGATACTGATTGAACGGGCGGTGCTGCAGATACGGGTGCTTCAGCTTGGCGTTGATCTGCTTGCGCTTGAAGAACAGCACGATGCCGCAAAGCGTGCAGGTGATGAAGCAGAGCAGGAAGAGGCTGAAGGCCATGGCCATGGCGGGTGAGTACATGGGGGATCTCAGGAAGACGCGGTGTGCCGCGTTCGGATGATAGGAAAGCGTGCGGAAAATTGCCGACCGTATTGTAAAAGGCTTGCCGCGGCCCCGTGTTCAGGGCCGCGTCAGGCTTCGCGCGCCGTAGCGTCCGGGGTCAGCCGCGCACCTGGCCTTCGCCGCTCAGCACCCATTTCAGCGTGGTCAGGCCCTCCAGGCCAACCGGACCACGTGCATGCAGGCGGTTGGTCGAGATGCCGATTTCGGCGCCCAGGCCGTACTCGAAGCCGTCGGCAAAGCAGGTCGGCAGGTTGACGTAGACCGAGCTGGAGTCGACCTCGCGCTGGAAGCGCTGCGCGGCGGACAGATCTTCGGTGACGATGGCGTCGGTGTGGCCAGAGCCCCAGCGCGCGATGTGCTCGATGGCGTCGTCCAGCGTATCGACGATGCGCACCGCCAGGATGGGACCCAGGTATTCCGTGGCCCAATCCTCTTCGGTTGCCGGCTTGGCGTGCGGCAGCAGGGCCAGCGTGCGCGGGCAGCCGCGCAATTCCACTCCGTGTTCGGTGAGCGCCGCGGCCAGGCTGGGCAGGATGGAAACGGCGGCCACCGCGTCGACCAGCAGGGTTTCCATGGCGCCGCAGATGCCATAGCGGTAGGTCTTGGCGTTGAAGGCGATGGCATGCGCCTTGTCCGGGTCCGCTGCCGCATCGATATAGACGTGGCAGTTGCCGTCCAGGTGCTTGATGAGCGGCACGCGCGCTTCCTGCGACAGCCGGGCGATCAGGCCCTTGCCGCCGCGCGGCACGATGACGTCGATATGCTCGGTCATGGTGATGAGCTTGCCGACCGCGGCCCGGTCGGCCGTGGCAACGACCTGCACCGCGTCCTGCGGCAGGCCCGCGGCGGCCAGGCCGGTCTGTACCACGCGGCCCAGCGCGATATTGGAATGCAGGGCTTCGCTGCCGCCGCGCAGGATGGCGGCGTTGCCGGACTTCAGGCAGAGCGCGGCCGCGTCGATGGTCACGTTGGGACGGGATTCGTAAATGATGCCGATCACGCCCAGCGGAACGCGCATCTGCGCCACGCGCATGCCGTTGGGGCGAACGCTGGTGGCGGTGATGCTGCCGATGGGGTCCGGCAGGGCGGCGATCTGGCGCAAGCCTTCCGCCATGTGCGCCAGCGTCTTGTCCGACAGGGTCAGGCGGTCCAGCAGGGCCGGCTCCAGGCCGTTGCTGCGCGCCGCCGCCAGGTCTTTCTCGTTGGCGGCCTTGAGTTCGTCGTGGCTGGCGGCCAGGGCGTCGGCCATGGCCAGCAGCGCCTGGTTCTTGGCGGCGCCATTGGCGCGCATCATGGCGCGCGAGGCGCGGCGGGCGTTTTCGCCCAGGGTGAGCATGGCGTGTTCGATGGAGGACGAGGACATGGCGGCGTCGATCATGAAAGTGGGGCGGCGCGGGCGCCGCCTGGAGATTCAGTTTATATCCGGGCGTCAGACCGGGCGAGTTCCAGCGGGAGGGCCGGAAGGGAAGGCGAAGGCGGCGGCTATGCCGCCTTCACGGTCGTCCGCCGGCGGCGGCGACGCGCAAAGCGAGCCGCGTCATTTCTTCCCAGGGATCGGACAGGCGTCCAGGTACGGACAGGCCCTTGATCAGGCGGTCGACCTCATGGGCGTGCTGCACGGCGGCGGGCCACACGTTCGGCTGCACGCGGCCTAGCGCCTGCAACGCCAGGCGCTCGTGCGCGCCGAAGATGCGCAGGCGGCGCATCAGGCCGTTGACGTCCTGGCCCAGGGTGCGGGCTTCCGCGACGCGGGCCAGCAGGCGGATTTCCTCGCCGACCGCCCACAGCACCAGCGGCAGGGCCTCGCCTTCGGCGCGCAGGCCGTCGATCATGCGGATAGTGCGGCCGATGTCGCCGGCGAGCATGGCGTCGCGCAAGCCGAAGACGTCATAGCGCGCCACGTTCAGCACCGCGCGTTCGACGTCTTCCGCGGCCAGTTGGCCTTCGGGGTAGAGCAGGCCCAGCTTCTGGATTTCCTGGTGGGCGGCCAGCAGATTGCCTTCCACTTTGTCCGCCATCCATTGCAGCGTGGCGCTGTCGGCGCGCTGGTTCTGGCGCGCCAGGCGCATGCCGACCCAGGCGGGCAGGCGGCCGCGCTCGATGTTGGCGATGTCGACCATCATGCCGCCGCGGTTCAGCGCCTGCACCCAGCGGCTTTCGCGGGTGGCCTTGTCCAGGCGGGGCAGGGCGATCAGGACGAGCGTGTCCGGATCCGCCTGCTTTTCGGCCTGTTCGGCCAGCTTGGCCAGGGTGTCGGCGCCGGACTTGCCGGGCTTGCCGGTCGGGATCTTGATTTCAAGTATGCGGCGGTCGCCGAACAGCGACACGCTCTGGGTGGCGGCGGTGACCGAACTCCAGTCGCTGCGCGCGTCCATGACCATGGACAGGCGCTCGCTGTAGCCTGCGTTGCGGGCCGCGGCGCGCAGGGCGTCCACGGCCTCGGTCACGAGCAGCGGTTCGTCGCCGGACACCGTATAGAGCGGCGCCAGGCGGTTGCCTGGCCGCTGCAAATGCTCGGCCAGGCGATCCGCGTCCAGGGGCTGTGCCATTTAGCGCAGGATGGCCGGGTCGGTGGTGGACGGCGTCTGCCACGGCGCGGGCGTGCGCTGCTGTTCCGGCATGGTTGGATCGTACAGCGGGGTCTCGCCGTCTTCGGCGCGCTGTTCGGCGTTTTCGAACGCCTTGCGCACTTCCGGCGCGGTCATGCGGCGCAGCAGGCGGGACACGAGGTCGCGCTGCATGGCCTTGTACAGCGTGTCGATCTGTCCCTGCTTGGCCTGCACGACCTGGTCGTCGTAAGGCATTTCGCGGTAGATCGACAACGTCGTGTCCGGGATCAGCGCGCGGCCCTTTGCGTCAATCAGACGGAACGTGTAGTTGATGCCGAGTTCATATTCTTCGACGCGGCCCTGGGCGTTCAGAGAGACTTCGCGCAGGGTGCGGGTGTCGCCCACTTGCTGCAGAATGGCCTGGGCCTCTTTGGGGCCTGCCACGAGCTTGGTGTCCGGAGACGCCGCGCGCAGCGCGCGGCGCACATCGGCACCGAACTGGGTGGTGTCGGGAATGCCGACATACAGTGTCTCGAACGGCATCGGAGTGACTCCCCGCAAGGCGAAGCCGCAAGCGGAAAGCAGCATGAACAGCGCCAGGCAGGCGCCGCGCAGCAGCCAGGACTGGCGGGGGGAATGCGTTTGTTGCCCGGCGAAGTGCATGCTTGACCTCATCAGCCTACGACGTTGACCAGTTTGCCCGGAACCACGATGACGCGCTTGGGCGGACGGCCTTCCAGGAAGCGGGCGACCTCTTCCTGGGATGCCGCGAGCTTCTCGATGTCTTCCTTGGCGGCCTTGGCGGCCACGCGGATGGAGCCGCGCAGCTTGCCGTTGACCTGGAGCATCAGCTCGATCTCGTCGGCGACCAGCGCCGCTTCGTCCACGTGCGGCCAGGGCGCGTCGAGCAGGTCGCCCAGCTCGTGGGCGTAGCCCAGGTCGCGCCACAGGTGCCAGGTGATGTGCGGCACCACCGGGTACAGCACGCGCAGCAGCACGCCCAGCGTTTCGGCGTAGGCGGCGTCCGCGGGCGCGCCTTCCGGCAGCTTGGCATCGTCGATGGCGTTGAGCATCTTCATGCACGCGGACACGACGGTGTTGTACTGGATGCGCTGGTAGTCGTAGTCGGCTTGCTTGAGCAGGCCATAGACTTCGCGGCGCAGATCCTTGACCGGGGCTGGCGCCTGCGACCAGTCGGCGCCATGGGCCAGACCGCGCGCGATGGCTTCACGCTGGCCGTAGCTGATGGACCAGAGGCGGCGCAGGAAGCGGTTGGAGCCTTCGACGCCGGAGTCGGACCATTCGAGGGTCTGTTCCGGCGGGCTGGCGAACATGACGAACAGGCGGGCCGTGTCCGCGCCCAGCGTGTCGATCAGCGATTGCGGATCGACGCCGTTGTTCTTGGACTTGGACATGGTGCCCACGCCGCCGTAGGTGATGGCGGAGCCGTCCGACTTCAGCTTGGCGCCGACAATGGCGCCGCGGTCGTCGTAGACGTTTTCGACGTCTTCAGGCCAGAAATACTCGATGCCGCCCTGGGGCGTCTTGCGCGAGTAGATATGGTTCAGCACCATGCCCTGGCACAGCAGCTTGGTGAAGGGTTCGTCGAAGTTGAGCAAGCCCATGTCGCGCATGACCTTGGTCCAGAAGCGGGCGTACAGCAGGTGGAGCACCGCGTGTTCGATGCCGCCGATGTACTGGTCCATCGGCATCCAGTAGTCATTGCGCGCGTCGACCATGGCATTGTTGTTGCCCGGCGAGGTGTAGCGCATGAAATACCAGGACGAATCCACGAAGGTGTCCATCGTGTCCGTCTCGCGGCGCGCCGGCTTGCCGCAATTGGGGCAGGCGCAGGACAGGAAGGCCTCGTTCTTGGTCAGCGGATTGCCGCTGCCGTCCGGGATGAGGTCGTCGGGCAGGACCACCGGCAGGTCTTTTTCCGGAACCGGGACCGGACCGCAATCCGCGCAATGGATGATGGGTATCGGGGTGCCCCAATAGCGCTGGCGCGAGATGCCCCAGTCGCGCAGGCGCCAGGTGGTCTGCTTTTCGCCCAGGCCTTGTGCGCCCAGGTCGACGGCGATGGCGTCGACCGCTTCCTTGTGCGAGAGGCCGTCGTACTTGCCCGAATTGATGGTGCGGCCGGCCTGCTTGTCGCCGTACCACTCCTGCCAGGCGTTGGTGGAGTATTCCTTGCCGGCCACGTCCACGACCTGGACGATGGGCAGGTCGTACTTCCTGGCGAAGGCGAAATCGCGCTCGTCATGCGCCGGCACGCCCATGACGGCGCCGTCGCCGTAGCTCATGAGCACGTAGTTGCCGACCCAGACCTCGACCTCGGCGCCCGTGACCGGGTGCGTGACGAAGAGGCCCGTGGGCATGCCTTCCTTTTCGCGCGTGGCCATTTCGGCCTCGGTCGTGCCGCCCAGCTTGCATTGTTCGATGAACGCGGCCAACTGCGGATTGGACAAGGCGGCCTGCGTGGCCAGGGGGTGCTCCGGCGCCACGGCGCAGAAGGTCACGCCCATGATGGTGTCGGCGCGGGTAGTGAAGACATACAGCTTGCCGTCCTGGATCAGCTGGCCGTCCTGGCCGGCGATCTGGTGCGGGAAGGCGAAGCGCAGGCCCTCGGATTTGCCGATCCAGTTTTCCTGCATCAGGCGCACGCGCTCGGGCCAGCCTGGCAGGTCGTTCTGGACCGCGCCCAGCAGTTCGTCGGCGTAATCGGTGATGCGCAGGTAGTAGCCGGGGATCTCGCGCTTCTCGACCAGGGCGCCCGAGCGCCAGCCGCGGCCGTCGATGACCTGTTCATTGGCCAGCACGGTCTGGTCCACCGGATCCCAGTTGACGACCTGGGTCTTGCGGTAGGCCACGCCCTTTTCCAGCATCTTGAGGAACAGCCACTGGTTCCACTTGTAGTACTGGGGATCGCAGGCGCACATTTCGCGAGACCAGTCGATGGCCAGGCCCATCGCCTTCATCTGCTTCTTCATGTAGGCGATGTTGTCGTACGTCCACTTCGCCGGCGGCACCTTGGACTTGATGGCGGCGTTTTCCGCCGGCATGCCGAAGGCATCCCAGCCCATGGGCATCAGGACGTTGTAGCCGCGCATGCGCAGCTGGCGCGCCATCATGTCGTTGATGGTGTAGTTGCGCACGTGGCCCATGTGCAGCTTGCCGCTGGGGTAGGGCAGCATGGAGCAGGCGTAGAACTTCGGCTTTTCGGAGCCGTCGGCGTTCTTGGCTTGTTCATGGACCAGATAGACGTCGCGGGCCTGCCAGTCTTGGTGGGCGGCTGCTTCGACGGTAGTGGGAAGGTAACGTTCCTGCATGGGCTCGTGCACGGTGGCAAAAAAAGGGTGAGCCGCCTCGCCGCGCGGGCGCGGAGGCGGTCAAAACCCCTGATTATAGGAGGTGCTAGGCGCGGGCAGGGGACGGAGCCGTTTCCGGGATGCGCGCACTGGGCGCCAGGGCGCCATAAGCCAGCGTAATCACCCCGAGGACGGCGCCCGCCGTGACCACGCCGGGCCAGCCAAAATGGGCGTACAGCCAGGACGATACCAGCGAACCGGATGCGCCGCCGATGAAGTAGCTGGTCATGTAGCCCGCGGTCAGCCGGCTGCGCGCCTCGGGGCGCAGGCGGTAGAGGGAGCTGGTGTTGGTGACGTGCACGCCCTGGATCGCCAGGTCCTGTATCAGGATGCCAGCCAGCAGGGCCAGCACCGATACCTGGCCAAACGCCATCAGCCCCCACGAGCCCAGCAGCAACAGCAACCCGACGCGGGTGGCCAGGTTGCCCATGCCCCGGTCTGCCATACGGCCGAAGCGGTTGGCGGCGTAGGCGCCGGCGGCGCCCGCCAGGCCGAACAGGCCTATGGTGGTGTTGCTGTATTGGTAAGGCGGGCTGGCCAGCAGGAAGGTCAGGGGTGTCCACAACATGCTGAAGGCCGCGAACAGCAGCCCGCCCAGCAGCGAACGGGCGCGGAACAGCGGTTCCTCGATGAACATGCGCAGGATCGAGCCCAGGAGGCGCGGGTAGCTCAGCCCGGCCGGACTCTGGTGGCGCGGCAGCAGGCGCCACAGGGCGGCGGACATGCCCAGCGTCAGGATGGCGGCGACCCAGTACACCGTGCGCCAACTGCCCACGTCAGCGAGCGCGCCCGCGACGGTGCGGGCCAGCAGGATGCCCAGCAGCAGGCCGCTCATGACCGTGCCCACGGCCTTGCCCCGTTCGTGGGGCGCGGCCAGCGTTGCGGCGAAGGGCACCAGAATCTGCGCCACCACGGACAGCATGCCGGTCAGCGCGGTGCCCAGGATCAGCACGGTAATGTTGGGGGCGAAGGCGGAAATCAGCAGGCCGACCGAAGACAGCAGACTCATCAGCACGACCAGGCCGCGGCGCTCGAACATGTCGCCCAGCGGCACCAGCAGCATCAGGCCCAGGGCGTAGCTCAGCTGCGCGGTGGTGACGATAGTGCCGGCCGTGGCGGTGGACAGCGAGAATTGCTCGCTGATGGTGTGCAGCAGCGGTTGGGCGTAGTAGTTGCTGGCGACGGCGAGGCCGGTGGCCACCGACATCAGCAGGATGATGGGCGCCGTCAGCGCCGGCGTCTGGGAGGACTGGGAAGCGGAAGTCATGGATCTGAATCGGGGAGGGCGGCTGCGGAAAGGGGGGGCTAGGTTCAGGTGCCGATGCCGCCGGGCGTGTCCTGGTCTTGCTTGATCAGCAGCTTCTTGAGCAGGCCGGCAAGCTGCTTGCGCTCGCTGGCGGACAGGGGCTCGAGCAGTTCATTGAGGTCTTTCAGATAGTCCTTCAACACCAGCTTGATGACGCGCAGGCCCTCGGCCGTGAGCGACACGATGACGCCGCGCCGGTCTTCCGGGTTGGGGCTGCGCGTGAGCAGGCCGGCCTGTTCCAGGCGATCGAGCCGGTTGGTCATCGCGCCGGAGGTCAGCAGCAGAGCCTCCACCAGCTTCTGCGGATTCAGCGCATAGGGGGCGCCGCTGCGGTACAGCGTGGCCAGCACGTCGAATTCGCCCTGGTGCAGGTCGTAATTGCGGAAGCTGCGGTTAACGTTGCGCGCGGCCAGCGCGTTCAGGCGGAACACGCGGGTGACGACGGACATGGCGGCGAAGTCCTGGGCTGGGCATTCGCGGGTCCATTGCGAGATCACCAGATCGACAAGGTCATTCATGGATAGACGGCGTTTATTTTTACGTGAAGTATCTTAACATGAAGATAAATTCGAATGAGAACGCCATGCGTGCGGCAAGCGCCGCGGCAAAAAAGAAGGGCCCGCCTCTTGCGAAGCGGGCCCTTCCGGCTTGACCGGAACTACGCGCGAATTACTGCGCGGCGTCCTTCAGCTTCTTGAGCGGGCGAACCTTCACCTTGACCGAAGCCGGCTTGGCGGGGAACCAGCGCTCTTCACCGGTGAACGGATCCTTGCCGAAGCGCTTGGCCTTGGCGGGAACCTTCTGCACGGCAACCTTGAACAGGCCGGGCAGCGTGAATTCGCCAGCGCCCTTCTTGTCCACGGAGCTCAGCACCGAGGTTTCCAGGCTGGCCAGGACGGCCTTGACCGACTTGGCTTCAACGCCGGATTGCTCAACGATGTAGGCGATCAGCTGGGTCTTGTTCAGAGCAGCCTTGATGGCCTTGGGGGCAGCAGCGACCTTCTTGGCGGCGACGACCTTCTTGACGGCCGGCTTGGCAGCGGGCTTCACAGCGGTTTTTGCGGCGGTTGCCTTCTTTGCGGGCGCCTTGACGGCGGGCTTGGTGACTTTCTTGGCAGGAGCTTTTGCTTTCGTGGCCATGGTCAAAATCCGTATGTTGAGGACATGGAGCAGCGCGCGCGCCGGATATCGGCGTTTAACGCTACGCGGCCGATGATAGCGGAAGAGTGGCGGTTAATGCGGTTTTCTAGCGGGTTTTTGGCCCTTGTTTGTTGTTTTCGACACAGAAAGTGCTTTGTAGAAGGGTCCTCGCAAGATGTCGTGACATTCATCGCGCATTTTTTCAGATGTCTGCGGTACTGAACCAACCGCGCCGGACATGTTCCAATTGCGTGCCCTGCGCGAGGCCCGCGCGGGAAAAACCCAAGCATGGAAGTGAAGCAAGCCATATGTTGATGAAGAAGTTGGCGGCGAGCCTGATCGTCGCGGCAGCGTGCATGTCGGGAGCCATGGCGCAGACGGTGCCTGCTCCGGCCTTGTCGGCCAAGGCCTGGCTGCTGCTGGACGAGACCAGCGGACAGGTGATCGCGTCGCACGCGGCGACGACGCGGATCGAGCCCGCGTCCCTGACCAAGATCATGACGGCCTATGTGGTGTTCGAGGCTCTCAGCAAGAAAGAGCTGTCGGCGACGCAGCTGGTCACGGTGTCGACCCGCGCCTGGAAGGTGCCGGCGGGCAGCTCGAAGATGTTCCTGGAGCCTGGCTCGAAGGTGTCGGTGGACGACCTGCTGCGCGGCCTGATGATCCAGTCGGGCAACGACGCCGCCATCGCGCTGGCCGAGGCGGTGTCGGGCAGCGTCGAGGCCTTCGTGGCGCGGATGAACGACACCGCCGCAAGGCTGGGCCTGCACGCCACGCGTTTCGCCAGCCCGCACGGCCTGCCGGATCCGGAGACCTACTCCACCGCCAGCGATCTCTCCATCCTGGCCACGCGCTTCATCCGCGACTATCCGCAGCTCTACAAGACCTACGACTCGGCCAAGCAGTTCACCTTCAACAAGATTACGCAGCCCAACCGCAACCGCCTGCTTTGGCTGGATCCCAGCGTGGACGGCCTGAAGACCGGGCACACGGAATCGGCCGGCTACTGCATCGTCGCCACCGCGCAGCGGCCCAATGGCGCCGATCAACGCCGCCTGATCACGGTGGTGGTGGGCACGGCCTCGGACAAGCTGCGCACGCAGGAAAGCCGCGAGTTGCTGGAGTGGGGCTTTCAGGGGTTCAATACCATCAAGCTGTACGCGCGCGGCCAGGCCGTCGCCACGCCCGAGGTCTGGAAGGGCGAGCAGGACAGCCTGAAAGCCGGATTCGCGCGCGATGCGTACGTAACGGTGCCTGCGGGCGCCAAGGTCGAGCCGGTGTGGACGCCGCAGGATCCGCTGATCGCGCCGATCGCGGCCCAGTCCGCGGTGGGCGCGGTGCGCGTGCTGGTAGACGGCAAGCCCGCCATGCAGTTTCCCGTGGTGGCGCTGGAACCGGTGGCCGAGGCGGGATTCGCGGGGCGCGCGTGGGACTCCATCCGCTTGTGGTGGCGTGGCCACGCCGGATAACGGAGGTGTGTGATGGCGGTGAGCTTTCCTGGAGGTCCGGCCCCGGCGCCGGGAGCCGATGATCCGCTGGCCCTGCTGTCGGCCTGCCATGGCCGCATTTCCCGCCAGTGCGCCACGCTGGGGCGCCTGGCCGGACACCTGCCGGTGCACGGCAGCGACGCGGCGGCCCAGACCGCGGCGGCCAGCGTCCTGCGCTATTTCGATACCGCGGCCGCGCACCATCACGAGGACGAGGAAGAGGACCTGTTCCCCGCCCTGATCGAGTCCATGGCCGGATCCGACGCCGTCTGTCTGCATGCGCTGGTGGACGGCCTGGTCGCCGAACACCGGCAACTGGCGCAGCGCTGGGAGCCCTTGCGCCAGGCGCTTGCCGAGATCGCGGCGGGCCGCCAGGCCGATCTGCCCGTGCGCCAGATCCAGGATTTCATCGAGGCCTACGCCGCGCATATCCAGCGCGAAGAGAGCGAGTTGCTGCCGATGGCGGCGCGGCTGATTCCGGACGATGCCTTGGCCGCCATCGGGCAGGCCATGAAGGCGCGGCGCGGCGGCGAAGCCGGCTGAGGCTCCGGCCGCGCCGGGATTGGCGCTACGATGGCCGCAGCCGGCGCGCGGCGCGCCGGGTTTGCGCCTACGCCCCCGCCATGAACAGAAACGCCTGTTTCCGCCAGAAATTGCAGGACCCCGTCTTGATGCATGCCATGTCGGCGCATAACCCGCTGTCCGCCAGGCTGGCGGCCGAGGCCGGGTTCGACGCCATCTGGGGCAGCGGCTTCGAGCTGTCGGCCAGCCACGCGGTGCCCGATGCCAATATTCTTTCGCCATCGCAGCACCTGGAGATGATGCGGGCGATCGCCGCCGCGGTGGACGCGCCCGTCATCGCCGATATCGACACCGGATTCGGCAATGCGATCAACGTCTCCTACATGGTGCCGCAGTACGAAGCGGCCGGCGTGTCGGCGGTGGTGATGGAGGACAAGACCTTTCCCAAGGACACCAGCCTGCGCGCCTCCGGCAGGCAGGAATTGGTGCGTATCGAGGAGTTCCAGGGCAAGATCGAAGCCGCCTGCGGCGCCCGCCGCGATGCGGATTTCTGCGTCATCGCCCGGACCGAGGCCCTGATCGCCGGCGCCGGCGAGCAGGAGGCGCTGGCCCGCGCCAGCGCCTATGAAGCCGCCGGCGCGGATGCCATCCTGATCCATTCCAGGCAGAGCACGCCCGACGAGATCCTGTCGTTCGTGGCCGCATGGCAAGGCCGCGCGCCGCTGGTGTTGGTGCCTACCGCCTATCCCCAGTTGCGCGAATCCGATATCCAGGCGCTGGGCAAGGTGGGCCTGGTGATCTATGGCAACCACGCCATTCGCGCCGCGGTGGGGGCGATGCGGGACGTATTCGCCCGCATTCGCCGCGATGGCGGCATCCACCAGGTGGACGCCAGCCTGCCGACGGTCAAGGAAATCATCGCGTTGCAGGGCGATGCCCGCATGCGGGAACTCGAAAGCCGCTACCTGAGGTAGCCGGGACGCGTTGCGCGCGGGGGGCGCTAGCGTTTACGCTAGACGACCCGCCGCAGGCTCTGTGCGCCGCAGGCGGGCCGATCAGAAAGCAGATGCCAAGGGACAGGAAAGAATGATGCAGGGGGGGATGAGCGTCGCGCGCCGGTTGTTCGGCTCGTGGGTGGACGAGGTCAATGCGCGGACCTTGCGCGCGGATGCGACGGCGGGGCTGCTGGGCGCGTTGCTGGTGCTGCCGCAGGGCGTGGCGTTCGCCATGCTGGCGGGCCTGCCGCCCGAGTACGGCCTGTATTCCGCCATCGTGCCCTGTATCGTCGCGGCGCTTTTCGGGTCCAGCCGCCACGTCATGTCAGGTCCGACCAACGCCAACTCGCTGGCGCTCTATGCGGTGCTGACGCCGCTGGCGGTCGCCGGCAGCCAGGGCTACATCCAGTTGGCGCTGGCCGTGACCGTGCTGGTCGGCTTGATGCAATGGCTGGTGGGCACGCTCAGGCTGGGATCGCTGGCGCATTTCATTTCGCCTTCGGCGCTGTTCGGCTTCACCAGCGGCGCGGCCCTGCTGATTGCCGTGCATGCGCTGAAGGACGCGCTGGGCATGCCCGCGCCGGACGTGCACGGCGCGGGAGCCTTGCTGGCAAGCCTGGCCACGAACATCGCGCAGGTGCACTGGGGCGCCTTGCTGGTGACGCTCACGACGCTGGCGGTGGCATTGCTGCTGCGGCGCTTGGACAAGCGCAAGCCCTATATGCTGGCGGGACTGGCGGCAGGGGCGTTGGCGGCCGCCGGGTTCAATGCGATGACCGCAGGCGCGCCGGTGTCCGTGCTGGGCGCGCTGGCGCAACCCTGGCCGCCTTTCCATATTCCCAGCGTGGACTGGCGCGCGCTGCCCGAATTGCTGAGCGTGGCCTTCGCGCTGACCATCGTGGCGCTGGCGCAGTCCATTTCCATTGCCAAGGCCGTGGCCACGCGTTCAGGCCAGCGCATCGACGCCAACCGCGAATTCGTGGGGCAGGGGCTGTCCAATATCGTGGGCGGCTTTTTCTCCTGCTATCTGTCCTGCGGGTCGCTCAACCGTTCCATTCCCAATTACGAGGCCGGCGCCAAGACGCCGCTGGCGTCCGTGTTTTCGGCTTTGCTGCTGGTGGCACTGGTGGCCCTGTCGGCGCCGCTGCTGGCCATGATTCCGCATGCCGCGATCTCCGGGCTGCTGCTGCTGGTGGCCTGGACCTTGTTCGACATTCCGCGCTGGCGCCAGCTTATCCGCACCCAGCGCGGCGAAGCCATCATCGCCGCCGCCACCCTGGCCGCCACCATCACCATACGCATGGAAGTGGCGATCCTGCTGGGCACGGTGCTGTCGCTGATGGTCTATCTGCACCGCACCTCGCGGCCCGCGATGCGCACCATGGGTTTCGATTCGCGCGGACTGGAGCGGCGCTTCGTGGTGCTGGAGCATCAGCCGGACGCCTTGCCTGAATGCCCGCAACTGAAGCTGCTGCGCATGGAAGGTTCGGTCTATTTCGGCGCCGCCACGCACGTGGCGCAGCGGCTGCATGAACTGCGCGCGGCGCCCGGCGCGCCGCGCCATCTGCTGGTCATGGCCAAGAGCATGAACTTCATCGACATGGCCGGCGCGCAGGTCTGGGAAGACGAATTGGCCGCCCGGCGGGCCATGGGCGGCGACCTGTATTTCCACCGTCCCCGGCCAGAAGTGCTGGACATGTGGCGCCGCACGGGCTTCCTGCAGCGCCTGGGCGAAGATCACATCTTTCCCGACAAGGCCACCGCGCTGCACACGATCTACGCCAAGCTGGACCGCGGCATCTGCGACGGCTGTCAGGCCAAGATCTTCTGGGAATGCCAGCCCAATGGGCTGAGGGACGACTGAGGCCGGGTGCGCCGGGGGTCAGGCCGGCTGCGGCGTTTCCGTGCCCAGATAGGCGGCGCGGACCCGTTCGTCGGCCGCAATCTGCGCGGGTTCGCCTTCGGCCAGCAGGCTGCCGCGCACCAGCACCGCGATGCGGTCGGCATGCTTGAACACCACGTCCAGGCTGTGCTCGGTGAAGAGGACCGCGATGCGCTGCGTGTCGGCCAGCGCGCGCGTCAGCCGCATCAGCGCATGGCGTTCATTGGTGGCCATGCCCGCGGTGGGCTCGTCCATCAGCAATAGCCGCGGCTGGTGCGCCAACGCCATGGCCAGTTCGACCCGCTTGACGTCGCCATAGGCCAGCGTGCCGCAATGCTCCTCCGACTTGTCGGCCATCTGCACCTGCGACAGCAGCGACATGGCTTCCTCGGCCGCGTGCCGGGTGGCCCGGCGCCACGGATTCAGCAGCAGCCGGTCGCGCGACAGCAGCGCCGTCTGCACGTTTTCGCGCACTGTCATGGAACGGAAGGTGGCAGCGGTCTGGAAGGTACGGCCCACGCCCAGCCGGCAGATCTTGCCGGCCGATAGGCCCACCAGCTCGCGGCCGTCCAGCAGGACGGAGCCGGAGTCGGGCCGCAATTGGCCGCCCAGCGCATTGAAGCAGGTGGATTTACCCGCGCCGTTGGGGCCGATCAGTGCCAGCATCCGGCCCGCTTCCAGCGTGAACGACACGCCGGCCAGCGCGTCGATGCCGCCGAACGATTTGCGCAGCTCGCGGACTTGCAGCAGCGGGGCGGCGGTCATGCGCGCCTCCTGTTCCAGCTTGCGGCGATGCGCGCGGCGGCGCCGGCCAAGCCCTCGGGAAAGGCCATGACCAGGGCCAGGATGGCCAGCCCCAGCACCGCGTGCCAGTACTCGGTGCTGCGCGCAGCCACATCCTGCAGCCAGGTGTAGGATGCCGCGCCCACCAGCGGGCCGGCCAGCGTCTGCAAACCGCCCAGCAGCACCATGACCAGCCCGTCTACGGACCGGCTCACGGCCAGCGTGTCGGGCGCGATGCTGCCCTTGGAGAATGCGTAGAGCGACCCGGCCAGGCCCGCGGCAAAGGAGGCGGCCACGAAGCCCGCCCACTGCACGCGCCGAGTGTCCATGCCCAGCGCTGCGGCGCGCAAGGACGAGTCGCGCACGCCGCGCAGGGCGTAGCCCAGCGGCGAGAACGCCAGGCGGCGCAGCCAGGCGATGCCGGCCACGCACAGCGCCAGCGTGAGGTAATAGAACCAGGGGCCCTGGGTGAGCCAGGCTGACGGCCACAGTCCGATCAGGCCGTTGCTGCCGCCGGTCACGTCGTCCCACTGATAGGCCAGCGCCCAGAGGATCTGCGCCACCGCCAGGGTCAGCATGGCCAGGTACACGCCCGACAGGCGCACGCAGAACCAGCCGAACAGCAGCGCGCCCAGCGCCGCGGCAAAGGGGCCCAGTAACAGCGCCGCTTCCATCGGCACGGCCGCCAGTTTCAAGAGCAGCGCGGCGCCGTAGGCGCCCAGGCCGAACCAGGCGGCATGGCCGAACGAGGTCATGCCGGCCAGTCCGGTCAGGAAATGCAGGCTGGCGGCAAATAGCGCGGCGATCAGGATTTCAGTCAGCAGGATGCCCAGATAGGGACTGTGCGCGGCTGCCACGGGCGCCAGCGCCAGTAGCGCCAGCAGCAGGCCGTAGGCCAGCCGCAGGCGGCGGCCCGCGGGGGCGATGGGACGCTCGGGCGCGGCGGCGTGGGAGGCGGGCTCTGGCGGCTTGCCCAGCAGGCCCCAGGGCCGCACCACCAGCACCACGGCCATCACGGCGAACTCGGCCAGCAGCGTGAGCTTGGACAGGTTGAAGAGCCAGGGGCCGATCTGCACCTGTCCCAGGAACACGAACAAAGCCTTGACGGAGCAGATCAGCAAGGCGGCCAGGAAGGCGCCGGGAATCGAGCCCAGGCCGCCCACCACCACCACCACGAAGGCGCTGGCGATGATTTCCAGGTCCAGCCCGAGCGTGGCGGGCACGCGCGGCGCCGCCAGTGCGCCGCCCAGGCCGGCCAGGAAGGCGCCCAGGGTGAATGCGGAGGTGAACAGCCAGGCCTGGTTCACGCCCAGCGCGGCCAGCATCTTGCGGTTTTCAGCCGCTGCGCGCAGCAGGCGGCCCCAGCGGGTGCGCATCAGCAGCAGCCACAGCAGGCCCAGTACCACGGGGCCGGCGGCGATCAGCAGCAGGTCGTATTCGGGATAGCGGCGGCCCAGGATCTGCACGGCGCCGGACAGGCCGGGGGCGCGCGCCGCGAACAGGTCTTCCGGCCCCCAGATGGCCAGCGCCGCGTCGCCGATGATGAGCACCAGCGCAAAGGTGGCCAGCAGCTGGAACAGTTCGGGCGCCTGGTACAGGCGCCTGAGCACCAGCCATTCGGCGGCCGCGCCGATGAGGCCGGTGGCCAGCGCCGCCAGCAGCAGCCCGGCCCAATAGCCCGCGCCGTCGCCGAAATAGCCGGTGAAGGTCCAGGCCAGGTAGATGCCCAGCATGTAGAACGAACCGTGCGCGAAGTTGACCACGCGCGTGACGCCGAAGATCAGCGACAGGCCGGCGGCCACCAGGAACAGCGCGCTGGCGTCCGCCAGCCCATTGAGCAGCTGCAGCAGCAGCCCGGACAGGCTCATCAGTGCGCCGGACGCATCTTGCGCACTTGCTCGTCAGGCGGCTGCAGGCGGGCGCCGTCGATGTAGGCGAAATCCTTCATCACGCCCTTGCCGTCTTCCACCGCGGTCACGCCCACGTACACGCCCATGGTCGACTGGTGGTCGATCTTGCGGTACTGGATCGGGCCGTAGGGCGTGTCCACCTTCAGGCCGGCAAAGGCGTCCACCAGTTTTTCGGTGTCCACTTCGCCAGCGGCCTTCAGGCCCTGGGCGATGGACATGAGGGACGCGTAGCCCACGACCGAGCCGACCTTCGGCGTTTCGTTGTAGCGCTTCTTGTAGGCCTCGACGAAGGCGTTGTTGGCCGGCGTGTCGATGGCGTACCAGGGGTAGCCGGTGACGATCCAGCCGGTAGGCGTATCGGCGCCCAGCGGCTCCAGGTATTCGGGTTCGCCGGACAGCACCGACACCACGGCGCGGTTTTCGAACAGGCCGCGGGTATTGCCTTCGCGCACGAAGCGGGTCAGGTCGGCGGCGAACAGCACGTTGAAGATCGCGTCGGGCTTGGCGTCGGCCAGCGCCTGCACCACGGCGCCCGCATCGACCTTGCCCAGCGGCACGGCCTGCTCGGCGACGAATTCCACGTCGGACTGGAACGAGGTCATCATGGCCTTGAAGGTGGCCACGGCGGACTGGCCGTATTCATAGTTGGGGTAGACGATGGCCCAACGCTTCTTGCGCAAGGCCAGCGCCTTGGGGGCCAGCGCCGCCACGTGCATCCAGGTGGAAGGACGCAGGCGGTAGGTATAGCGGTTGCCGTCCTGCCAGGTGATCTTGTCGGTGAGCGGCTCCGCCGCCAGGAAGAACACCTGCTGCTGCTTGGCGAAGTCCGTCAGCGCCAGGCCGGTATTGGACAGGAAGCCGCCGAACAACAGCTCGACCTTTTCGCGCGCCAGCAGCTCCTGGGCTGCGCGCACCGAATCGCCGGGGTTGCCGTTGTCGTCGCGCGAAATCACCTCCAGCTTCCTGCCCAGCACGCCGCCGCCGGCGTTGACCTCTTCCAGCGCCAATTGCCAGCCCTTCTTGTACGGGCCGAGGAAGGCGGGGATCGCCTTGTAGCTGTTGATCTCGCCGATGCGGATGGGCGGCTCCTTGTCCTTGGCCGAGGCGGCGGGAGTCAGCGCCAGGGCCAGGAGTGCCGGCGCCACGGCGCGGCGCAACAGGGTAAGGCAGGGACGGAACATGTCAGGTATCGCGTGGAGGGGGAATCTGGCGCCAGCAGGCGCGGCGGATGACAGCGGCCCAATTGGAACATGGGCCTTCGTCCCGGGGCAATAGACGGGCGCCTCGCCCGGAAATGAAAAAGGCCCTGCGATTGCAGGGCCTCTTCGTCTTGCGGGAAAACCGGCTGAATTACTTCAGCTTGGTTTCCTTGTAGTCAACGTGCTTGCGAGCGACCGGATCAAATTTCTTGATCAGCATCTTCTCGGGCATGTTGCGCTTGTTCTTGGTGGTCGTGTAGAAATGACCCGTGCCGGCAGTCGACTCGAGCTTGATCTTTTCGCGGATACCTTTGGCCATGTCGTGCTCCTAGTATGTAGATTGGCGGGGAGGCCGATTAGGCCATTTCGCCGCGGGCACGCATTTCGGCCAGCACGGCGTCGATGCCGTTCTTGTCGATCGTGCGGATGGCCTTGGCCGAAACACGCAGGCGGACCCAGCGGTTTTCGCTTTCAACCCAGAACCGGCGCGATTGCAGGTTGGGCAGGAAGCGACGCTTGGTTTTGTTGTTTGCGTGCGAAACATTGTTGCCCACCATCGGGCCTTTGCCGGTCACTTGGCATACGCGTGCCATGGATGCACCTCTTTAGGTCATTCTTTTGTCGCGCATCGCTTGGGGGGTAGACAGGGTTTCAGCCGCCGGGCTGTACAGGCGCTTGCGCTGCCTTTGCCGGCCACCCAGTCTTAGTGGATGAGGGGGGATCGGAATGGCCATCAAAGCCCAGTCTGGTCCGCCCCAGTGCTTATACCCGCTGCCTGCCACCCGCAAAATTCTTGGAAGAATCTCTGGGAATTCCTGGGGAATCGCCAGACGTTGCGCGGTTGGGGTCAGAGTGCTGAACTACAAAGCATAGTAGTCCGGCACGGGAAACTTCATGTGAAGACTTAGATTCTAATACGAAAAGCGTAATTAAATCAAGCGGCCAGGCTAGCTGGCGTGCGATTGCGCCACGCGGCCCGAGATCCAGGACAGGCAGGCGCACGCCGCCAGCGTGGTCGTCAGGGGCAGGGCGCTGTCGGTTTGCCAGGCGCTGACGGCGAAACCGGCCAGCGCGCCGCAGGACAGTTGAAGCGTCCCCAGAAGCGCGGACGCCGCGCCCAGGCGCTTGCCCTGGTCCGATAGCGCCAGCGCCGCCGAGTTGGGGTTCACGAAGCCCTGGCTGCCCATGTAGCAGATCAGGCACAGCATCAGCAGCGGCAGCGTCATCCAGCCGGCCAGCGTCAGCGCGACCGCGGCCAGGCTGGCGCAGGCCAGCGAAGTCAGGGCGCGGCGCTGCAATTGGCGCGGCGTGTAGGTGCGCAGCAGGCGGGCGCTGATCTGCGAACAGATGATGAGCGACAGCGCGTTGGTGCCGAACAGCAGGCCGTAGTACTGGGGAGCCACGCCGTAGAGTTCGATGAAGACGCGCGGCGAGCCGATGATGTAGGCGAACATGCCAGCCTGGCCGAAGCCGCCGGCCAGGCTGTGCGCCATGAAGCCGCGATGGGCGAACAGGTCGCGGTAGTTGCGCAGTATGGTTTCCCAACGCAGCGGCACCACGCGTTCGGGCGCCAGCGATTCCTTCATGATGAGTATGACGGCGGCCATCAGCATCGCGCCGCCGGCCAGCATCACCCAGAACAGGCTGCGCCACGAGGTGATGGTCAGCAATTGGCCGCCTGCCAGCGGCGCGAGAATGGGGGCGAGGCCCATGATGAGCATCAGCAGCGACATGGCGCGCGCGGCTTCGTGGGTTTCGTAGTGGTCGCGGATGACGGCGCGCGGGATCACGATGCCCGCGGCGCCGCCCATGGCCTGCACTACGCGCCAGCCGGTCAGCGCTTCGACCGACCCGGACAATGCGCAGCCCAGGGAGGCGATCATGAACAGCGTCAGGCCCACCAGCAGCGGCGGCTTGCGGCCGTAGCGGTCGGCCATCGGGCCGTAGAACACCTGCGCCATCGCCAGCCCGATCAGGTAGGCGGCCAGCGTGCGTTCGACATCGCCGCGGGACACGCCCAGGTTTGCCGCGATCGTGGGGAATGCGGGCAGGTACATGTCGATGGCGAACGGACCGATTGCGGTCAGCGCGCCCATGAGTATCAGCCAGCCGGGCAGGCCGCTGCGAAAAGACTGTGATGGGGGCATGTGGATTGCGGGGTAGCGCAGTGACAGGGCCCGGATGCGGTTTGTTGCACGTTTTGGGCCAAGTGAACGACTGTATCACGGGCAACCTTACAAGCAAATTGCAGGTTTTTTCCGATAAAGTCATTGAGGTCCGTACGTATTCCAGAGGAGTAGCCGTGAATCCTTTGTTGTCTGTTGTGGAACGCAAACTCCAGGCCCTGCCGGTCCCGGTCCAGCTGGTTCTGCCCGACGGCGCCGTGCTGGGGCCGCCCGAACCCCGCGTCCGTTTCGTCACGCACGACAAGACCGCCCTGGCGCACCTGGCCGAAGGCGCGGTGGGCGTGCTGGGCCAGGATTACGTGGAAGGCCGCATCGACATCGAAGGCAATATGCGCGATGTCATGGCCGCGGCATCGGCGCTGTTGCCCGGTTCGCCGGTGGACGCGGCCCGTGGCGGCTGGCTCACTGAGCTGGTGCGCAAGGTGGTATCGGTCTGGCGCCATTCGGTCGAACGCGACGCCAGGCAGATCGAGTTCCACTACGACCTGTCGGACGATTTCTACGCGCTCTGGCTGGATCCGCGCCGGGTCTATTCCTGCGCCTATTACCGCGAGCCGGGCATGACGCTGGCGCAGGCCCAGGAAGCCAAGCTCGACCACATCTGCCGCAAGCTGCGCCTGCGCGAAGGCGAGCGCTTCCTGGACGTGGGCGCGGGCTGGGGCGGCCTGCTGCTGTGGGCGGCCGAGAACTATGGCGTCGACGCCACCGGCATCACGCTGTCGCGCAACCAGCATGCCCATGTCAGCAAGCTGATCCAGGAGAAGGGGCTGGCCGGTCGGGTCCGCATGGAACTGCTCGATTACCGCAAGCTGGACGAATCCGCGCCCTACGACAAGATTGCGTCGGTCGGCATGTTCGAGCACGTGGGCCGGGCCCAGCTCGAAGGCTATTTCGCCAAGCTGCGCCGCCTGCTCAAGCCGGGCGGACTGATCATGAACCATGGCATTACCGCGGCGGGCGTCTACAACGCTGAACTCGGCAATGGCATGGGCGAATTCATCGAGAAATACATCTTCCCGGGCGGCGAGCTGACCCACGTCAGCGTGGTGCTGGAAACCTTGACCAACGGCGGGCTGGAAGAAGTGGACGTGGAAAACCTGCGGCCGCACTACGCGCGCACCCTGTGGGCCTGGAGCGATGCGCTGGAGGCGCGTCTTTCTGAGGCGGCGCGCATCCTGGGCGGCGAGCAGGGCGAACGTTCATTGCGCGCCTACCGGCTGTACCTGGCCGGCTGCGCCATGGGGTTCGAGCATGGCTGGATCGCGCTGCATCAGATCCTGGGCCAGCATCCGGCGACGGGGCGCGCCGACGAACTGGACAATCCGGCGGACCAGGCCTATCCGTGGCGCCGGGACTATATGTATGTAAAGAACGGATAGCGGCCAGCAAGTGTCCATTGGGCGGCCGCCGCCAATCCGAATGGCGGCGGAAATTCGCCCGAAACGCGTCCACGCCCTGGCCGGAACGGCCGTTTCCGGGCCGTTTTGATGGCGCTAAAGCGTGTGGATATGAATTTATTATTAACTGAATGTATCTTTGCTTCTGAATCAAAATCCTCTAGGGAAAATCGCGATTCTGCCCCTGGTCGTTGCGGGTAATCCCGGACCATTTTTTCCGGAAATGTATCTGATTCATTCTGGAGTGGGGTTGGGCTAAGCATCAATTTCGTTTAAGATGCTCGCTTCTTCGTTCAGTTTGTTCACTTTCTGTGGGTTTTCAAAAACTGCGTTTTTGAAGCTCCTGTCTTGCAAGACGACGCACCCTCGCGGACCGTCTTGTTGCTAGTGTCGGTTTGTATTGGCGGTTCTGCCCGTCTTCCGCACAACCCCCTTAGCTCCATGGCACCTCCGGGCCCAAGCCTGGCGTGTGTGCCTGAACCTATGGAGGCAAAAGCCAATGCGTTTTACCCCTGTCAAGACCCTGGCCGCCGCGGCCGTGTTGTTCGCCTTCGCCGGTGCGGCCCAAGCCGCCGATGCCGTTCAGTGCGAAATCAAGCGCCCGGTCAATTTCGGCGCGATGAACTGGGAATCCAATCTGGTCCTGGTTGACGTCGAACGTTTCATCATGGAAAAGGGCTACGGTTGCAAGACCGAAACCCTGCCCACCGAAACCCTGCCCGCCCTGGCCGCGCTGGAGCGCGGCGATCTGGATATCAACACCGAGATCTGGCTGAACAGCGTCGCCGATCCCTGGGACCGCGCCGAGAAGACCGGCAAGGTCAAGCGCATCGGCGACCTCTACATGGGCGCCGAAGGCTGGTACATCCCGCGCTACACGGCCGAACGCCTGCCCGAACTCAAGTCCGCGGCCGACCTGCCGAAGTTCAAGGACAAGTTCAAGGATCCGGAAGAGCCCGGCAAGGGCCGCTTCTACGGCTGCCCGGCAGGCTGGGGCTGCGAAATCACCAGCAACAACCTGTTCCACGCCCTGAAGCTGGACGACTCCTACACGCTGTACTCGCCCGGCACGGGCGCGGCGCAGAAGGCGGCCCTGATGTCGGCCTACAAGCGCAAGCAGAACGTGGTTTTCTACTATTGGTCGCCGACGCCGCTGGTCGGCGCGATGGACCTGGTCAAGCTCGACATGCCGCCCTACGACGCCGAAAAGCACAAGTGCCTGACGTCGCCCAAGTGCGCCAATCCCGAGCCCAGCGCCTATCCCGACAACCCCGTCTTCACGGCGGTGAACACCAAGTTCTCCGAGGAAGCCCCCAAGCTCACCGAATTCCTGTCCAAGGTCTCGGTGCCGCTGCCGGTGATCAATGAAACCCTGGCCCACATGGAAGAGTCCGGCGACGAAGCCAGCGCCGTGGCCAAGTGGTTCCTGAAGAACAAACCCGACGTCTGGACCAAGTGGGTCCCCGCCGACGTCGCCGGGCGCGTCCAAGGCGCGCTGTAACCCGCCATGAGCCTGGCTGCGCGCCCCCGTGGCGCGCGCCGGCCCTCCCTAGGGGCCGGATTCCTTCGCCGGGATGACCGCCGGCCGGGCGTTCGCGCCCGGGCCGTGATGCGCTGGCGCAGCCGGGATGGCCGGCCGTTTTCTAGCTGGAAGCCGCAAGCTTGCGCCGCATTCCCGATCCCGGGGCTGGCGCGGGCGGTCCGCGCGGTGAGTGCGCCAGAATGGAGTAGAACGAATGTTTCCTGAAATTATTCCCGCCCGGCAGGTCCGGGGGGCGATCGACGGCTTTGTCGATCACTTGGTCACCAACTATGCCGACACGCTGGAGACCCTGTCCCAGCCCGTGCTGCATGCCCTGGTGTGGCTGGAGCAGCTGTTGCGCAATTCGCCCTGGTGGGCGGTGGTCGCGGTCACGGTCGCGATCGCCTGGGGCGTCAGCCGCCGCATCGGCCTGAGCCTGGCGATGGGCGCGCTGCTGTGCGTGATTGGCGTGCTGGGCCTGTGGGATGCCGGCATGCAGACGCTGGCGCTGATGATCATGGCGGCCGGCCTGTCGGTGATTATCGGCATTCCGCTGGGCGTGCTGATGGCGCGGATCAACTGGCTGCGCTCCATCATGCTGCCGGTGCTGGACGTGATGCAGACCATGCCCAGCTTCGTGTACCTGATCCCCGTGGTCATGCTGTTCGGCCTGGGCAAGATCCCCGCCATCATCGCCACCGTGATCTACGCCGTGCCGCCGCTGATCCGCCTGACCGACCTGGGCATCCGCCTGGTCGACCGCGAAGTGCTGGAAGCCTCGCGCGCCTTCGGCGCCAATCCGCGCCAGCAGCTGTTCGGCGTGCAGTTGCCGCTGGCCCTGCCCAACATCATGGCCGGCATCAACCAGACCACGATGATGGCGCTGTCGATGGTGGTGATCGCTTCGATGATCGGCGCGCGCGGCCTGGGCTACGAAGTGCTGCTCGGCATCAACCGCCTGGAAGTGGGCCGCGGCCTGCTGGCGGGCTTGGGTATCGTGGTGTTGGCCGTGCTGTTCGACCGGATCACGCAATCGTATGGACAGCGCATGCGCATGGGAGGCCAGCGATGAGCAAGATCGAGGTCAAGAACATCTACAAGGTCTTCGGGCCGCATCCGAAGAAATGGCTGGAAGCCGCCCAGGGCGGCATGAGCAAGGAACAGCTACTGGCCGAAAGCGGCCACACGCTGGGCCTGCGCGACATCAGCCTGTCGATCGAAGAAGGCAGCATCTACGTCATCATGGGCCTGTCGGGTTCCGGCAAGTCCACCTTGATCCGCCACTTCAACCGCCTGATCGAACCCAGCGCCGGCCACATCCTGGTCGACGGCGTGGACGTGGTCAGCCTGAACAAGCGCGACCTGGAAATCTTCCGCCAGAAGAAGATGAGCATGGTGTTCCAGCGCTTCGGCCTGTTCCCGCACCGCACGGTGCTGGACAATGCCGCCTACGGTCTCACGGTGCAGGGCGTGGGCCGTGCCGAACGCGAAAAGCGCGCCCGCGAATGGCTGGACCAGGTGGGCCTGTCGGGCTTCGAGAACCAGTATCCGCACCAGCTGTCGGGCGGCATGCAGCAGCGCGTCGGCCTGGCGCGGGCGCTGGCCACCGATGCCGAAATCCTGCTGATGGACGAAGCCTTCTCGGCGCTGGATCCGCTGATCCGCCGCGAGATGCAGGACCAGCTGCTGCAATTGCAGGCCAAGCTCAACAAGACCATCGTCTTCATCACCCACGACCTGGACGAGGCGCTGCGCCTGGGCAATCGCATCGCCATCCTCAAAGACGGCGAACTGGTGCAGGAAGGCACGCCGGAAGACATCCTGTTGAACCCGGCCAACGACTACGTGCAGTCGTTCCTGCAAGACGTGAACCGCACCAAGGTGCTCAACGCCACGCATGCCGTGAACCCGGCGCGCCTGACTTTGACCATGCGTTCGCGTCCCGCCCACGCCATGGACCGCATGCGTGCGCTGAGCTACGAGTACGCGCCGGTGCTGGATGGCAAGCGGCTGGCGGGCGTGCTGACCGCGGAGGCCGCCACGCGCGCCATCGAGGAAGGCGCGCGCGATATCTCGCGCTACGTCGAGGACCTGGCTTCGGTGCCGGCCACGGCGGGCTTGGGCGAGGTGCTGGCCCAGCTGGTGCACAGCGACCAGCCGGTCGCGGTGACCGGCGAGGACGACGAGTTCATCGGCATGCTGTCGCGCAAGAAGGTCGTGGAACTGGTGACGCCGGCCCTGGCGGAAACCGCGCCGGCGGAAGCTGCCGCGGCCACCGAGGCGCAAGAGCAGCCCGAGCTCGAGCGCCGCGATCAGGCGGCCTGACAGGGAGAAACCCTAATCCGTATCGAGGCCGCTTGGCCGTTTGCGCGGCTCCGATACGGATATGATGGTTTGCCGGCCGCCTGGGCCGGTTTCTCCTTTTTCGGAACATCGGAATCCGTCATGCCTATTTTGAATGTCCAGATCATGGCAGGCCACACGGCCGCCCAGAAGGCCGCTCTGTTGCAGGCCGCGTCCAACGCCGTCGTCGAAAGCATCGCGGCGCCGCTGCCCAGCGTGCGCATCGTGCTGCAGGAAGTGGCGGCCGAGCACGTGATCGTGGGCGGCGAAATCGGCAAGGCCATGGCTCGCGTCGACGTGGCGCTGATCTCCGGCCGCGACGAGGCCAAGAAGGCCGCGCTGATCGCGGCCCTGAACCAGGCCGTGTGCGCCAGCATCGGCATCTCGGGCCAGGACGTGCGCGTGCTGCTGCGCGACGTGCCCAATACCGACATGGGCGCGGCCAACGGCATCACCGCCAAGGCCAACGGCCGCTGAGTTTTTCAGCCGGTTCCGCAGTCTCAGCAAAACGCCCGCGACTTGCGGGCGTTTTGCATCCACCTTCGGCGGCCTTTAGTCCAGCTTGACGTTGGCCTCCTTCACCACTTCTCCCCAACGCGCGATTTCGCTCTTGATGTAGGTCGCGTA
Organism: Achromobacter xylosoxidans A8; assembly: GCF_000165835.1. Lineage (NCBI taxonomy): Bacteria > Pseudomonadati > Pseudomonadota > Betaproteobacteria > Burkholderiales > Alcaligenaceae > Achromobacter > Achromobacter xylosoxidans. The sequence continues at coordinate 5,122,507 of NC_014640.1, read as the reverse complement.
CTCCTGGGGCGTGGAGCCCAGCGCTTGCGCGCCCTGCGCCTTGAGCTGTTTGGTCATTTCGGGCGATTGCAGCGCGCGGCGGATCTCGGCGTTCAGCTTGTCTATGATCGGCGCCGGCGTGCCTGCCGGCACCACCACGCCTTGCCAGGCGCCCATCTCGAATCCAGGCACCACGGTTTCCGCCACCGTCGGCACTTCGGGCAATTGTTCGCTGCGCGTGCCGCTGGTCACGGCCAGCGCGCGCAGCTTGCCTTCGCGGATGAAGCCGAGCGAATCGTTCAGCGTATTGGTCATGAGCTGCACCTGTCCGCCGACCAGATCCGTCATGGCCGGCGCGCTGCCGCGGTACGGCACATGCACCGCGTCGATCTGCAGCGAACGCATTAGTAAAAGGGCGCCCAGGTGCGTGACGTTGCCGGCGCCGGCCGAACCATACGACAGCTTGCCGGGATGCTCGCGCGCGTACTGCACGAACGCGCGGGTGTCTGGCGCCGGCACGGACGGATGCACCAGCAGCACCAGCGGGATCACTGCCGTGGACGATACCGGCGCGAAGTCCTTGACCGGGTCGAAGGCCAGCGACCGGTACAGATTGGGACTGAGCGCGATGGAGGACGTGTTGTACAGCACGGTGTAGCCATCGGGCTTGGCGGCCGCCGCGTACTGCATGCCGATATTGCCGTTGGCGCCGCCCTTGTTCTCGACCACGACGGTCTGGCCCAGCTGGTCCGTCAACTGCTTGGCCAGCACCCGCGCCACCAGGTCGGTCGGCCCGCCGGGCGGGAAGGGCACCACCATGGTGATGGGGCGCTCGGGCCAGGCGGCCTGGGCGCTTGCGGCGCCTGCCAGCGCCAGGATGGCGAGGCTGCCTGCCAGCAGTGCTTTCTTCATCTTTTGTCTCCTTGTGCTGTCTTGGCGACGCGAACCGCGTCCAGCCGCCGGCCCCCTCTGCGGGGAGGCTTGGCCGTCTGATGAACTTTCAGGGCCTGCCGGCCAGCATGCGCGTGGCCGTGTAGGCCATCACCGGCTTGCCGTGCTGATTGCGGACTTCGATGGCGGACGCGACCACCGCCCGGTTGTGCTGCGAGGTGGGGCGTATGCCCGTGACTTCGATCTCGGCCCAGATGGTGTCGCCCGCGACCACCGGCGCCAGCATTTTCTTGTGGACCTCCAGCAGCGCCAGCCCGGTGCCTTGCACCATGCCCTGCATGATCAGGCCTTCGATCAGGCCGTAGGTCAGCGCGCCGGGGGCGGGGCGTCCCTGGATGGCGCCGTGCGCATAGGTGGCGTCGATGAAGATCGTTTCCAGCATGCCGGTCACGCTGATGAAATTCACGATGTCGGTTTCGGTCACCGTGCGGCGGAATGTGTGGAAGCGCTGGCCCACGGCCAGGTCCTGCCAGTAGTAGCCGTGGCCTAGCTGCTTGATATCGACGGCGTTGCGGTCTGCGGTCATGCGGGGTCCTTGCTGTGGGTCTGGGTTGAGAAAAGCGCGTCGCGGGCGGCGCCCGATTCCAGAAGCGTGGAGATTAGGGTTTCGTCCAGGCCGGCCTGGCGCAGCACGTCCAGCGTGTGCTCGCCCAGGCGCGGCGGCATGGCGGCTGGCACGTGGGAGTGCTGCAGGCGCACGGGGTTGCGGGGAAAGCGGTAGCGGCTGCCCGAGGCGCTTTCGAGCGGCTCGAAGAAGTCCACGCTTTGCAGGTGCGGATCGGCCTCCAGGTCCTGCAGGCGGTTGACGCGCGCGGCGGGGATTTCCAACCGTTCGCACAGCGCCAGCCAGTAGGCGGTATCGCGTGCGGCCACGATGCCGGCCTGCAGTTCGTACAGCGTCTCGATATGCCGCGTGCGCGACGCGATGTCGGCAAAGCGCGCGTCCTCTGCCAGGTCGGGGCGTTCCGCCGCAAGGAAGAAGTCGCGCCAGTGGGCGTCGGTGTAGGGCATCAGGCAGACATGGCCATCGGCGGTCTGGCACGGCCTGCGCCAGGGCGTGAGCACGCGCGGATATCCCGCCTCGCCGGGCTGGTCGGCCAGGTGCCTGCCGTAGTAATGCTCGACCAGCGCGTAGGACGCCATGCTCTCGAACATGGGGACCTCCAGTTGTTGTCCCGCGCCGCTGCGCTCGCGCTGGAACAGGGCGGCCAGGATGGCGTGCGCCGCGACCAGGCCGCAAGTCTTGTCGGCCGCCACGGTAGGCAGGTAGCGCGGCGCGCCGGTCTGGCGGTCGACCAGATCGGCCAGGCCCGACAGGCCCTGGATGATGTCATCATAAGCAGGCCGGCCGTCGTAGGCGCCGCCCGCGCCGAAGCCGTACAGGCCGGCATAGACCAGGCGTGGATTGCGTGCGCAGAGCGTATCCGGGCCCAATCCCAGCGCCGCCATCTTGGCCGGGCGCATGCTGTGCATCAGCACGTCGGCCTGGTCCACCATCGTCAAGAGCGCCTGCCGTGCCGCGGCCTGCTTCAGGTCCAGCACGATGCTGCGCTTGTTGCGGTTCAGGCCCAGGAACATAGCGGCCAGCCCGGGTTCCTGGGCGGGGCCGGTATGGCGCGTGGAATCGCCCGCGGGCGCTTCCACCTTGATTACGTCGGCGCCATAGTCGGCCAGTATCTGCGACGCATAGGGGCCGAACACCACCGACGTCAGGTCCAGGATGTGCACGCCGCCCAGCGCACTGGTTCGGGATAGGGGAGAGGCTGTCATGGCAGGAATCCTATCGGCCAGCCGCATACACGTCTAATATGGCGTAGGTATTGGGCGATATGGAATTTGTTATGGCTATCGATTTACGGCAGCTCCGGCAGTTCGTCACCATCGCGGAGCTGGGCAGCTACCGACGGGCCGCCGATACGCTGCATATCGCGCAACCGGCGCTATCGGTCTCGATCCAGAAACTGGAACATGCGGTGGGCGTGCCGCTGCTGGTGCGCGGCGCCAAGGGCGTGACGACTACGCCTGCGGGGCAGGCGCTGATGGCGGACGCCCGCCGCGCGCTGTTCCACGCCGAGCAGGCGCGCCAGGCCGCCCGCCGCGTGGCGCTGGGCGAATGGGGCACGCTGCGGCTGGGCTTCGTCGGCTCGGCCACCTACATGCTGCTGCCGCGTCATTTGCCGGCCTTCCGCGCGCAGTATCCGGATGTGCAGCTGGACCTGCGCGAGGACAGCACGGTCGGCCTGGTGGCGATGCTGCGCGCCAACGATATCGACGCCGGCCTGGTGCGCGGCCCCCTGGCGGAAGACGCGGCGCTGGATTCCTGGGTGGTGGAGCGCGACGACCTCATCCTGGCCGTGCCGGCGGGACATCCGCTGGCCGCGGGCGGGCCGGTCAGCCTGCAGCGGGCCCGCGCCGAAAGCTTCGTGCTGTACTCGCCGTTGAAGGTGCCGGGCCTGCACGGCGTGGCGCAGGCGCTATGCCTGAAGGCGGGCTTCTCGCCGCGCATCAGCCAGGAGGCGATACAGGTGCAGACGCTGATCAGCCTGGTGGCCAGCGGCATGGGGTTGGCGCTGGTACCTGGGGTGACGCGGGCATACTCGACCCCGCACGTGGCCTTCGTGCCGCTGACCGACGCCGATGCGCATGATGCGTTGTCCTTGTCGCTGGTGACGCATCGCGACACTTCCTGCGCATCGGTGCTGCGCTTGCGGGACTGCATGCTGCACCCCACCGCCTGAGGACGCCGACGGCAGCGCGCGCTCCAAGCCGTCACTGCATCTTCAGGCCCAGCTCGGCCACGAACTTTTTCTCTTCCGCCACCTGCCGGATCGCAAAGTCGGTATAGGCGGCGCTATCCATCAGCATGTGGGGCTGGTCGGCGGTTTCCAGCGCGCGGTTGTACTCCGGGTCGCTGGACGCGCGATGAAAGGCCTGCTGCAAGACGCGCGTCACCTCGGGATCCATGCCTTTCGGACCGGCGATGCCGACCGGGTTGGCCGTGACGATGGGGTAGCCCAGCTCCGTCAGCGTGGGCACGTCTGGCACGCGCTTGGCGCGGGCCTCGCCCAGCACCGCCAGCAGGCGGGCCTTGCCGGTGTCTATCATCGGTCCCCAGCCCGCGTCCGAGACCATCTGGATATGGCCGCCCAGCAGCGCGGTGGTTTCCTCGGCCGCGCCCTTGTATGGGATGAAGTTGAAGCGCGTATTCGTCAGCCGCGACAGGCGTTCGATCGCGATGCGTCCCGAACCGCCCGTGCCGGTGCCGCCGTAGCTGATCTTGTCGGGATGGGCGCGCGCGTCGGCGATCAGTTCGTCCAGCGTGCGCCAGGGGGCGTCCTCGCGCACCACGATGGCATAGGAGTAGGCCGTCATGCAGGCGACGTAGGTGAAGTCCTTGATCGGGTCATAGTTGACCTGCTGTAGGAAGGGATAGCGGAACAGCGTGCCCACCACCACCGACACCGTATAGCCGTCCGGCGCGGCGGTATGCGCCATGGCCGCGGGACCGAGCGTGCCGCCGGCGCCCGGCCGGTTGGCGATGACGACGGTCTGGCCCAGTTCGCGCGAGGCCGCGACCGCCAGCGCGCGCATCTGGGTGTCCGTCGCACCGCCCGCGGGGAACGGCACGATGAGCGTGACGGGGCGGGCCGGGAAGCCTGCGGCGCGGGCCGGTCGCTGCAGGGCCAGTGCGGCAGGCAGGGCCGCGCTCAGCTTGAGCAGGCTGCGGCGTCGCGGCGAGGGGGGGCTGCGATGAGGATCGTTCATGGATGTCTCCGTCCTGGTTATGGGTACTGCAGGTGTCGGGTGGGCTGGCCGTATGTGCCTACAGCGCAATGCCACGTCCGATCAGGCTGGCGACGTCGGGCTCGCTGTAGCCGGCCTCGCGCAGGATCTGATTGCTGTGTTCGCCCGGCAGCGGGGCCTGGCGGTGGATGGCGAACTGGAAGCCCGACATCTTCACCGGGCTGGCGACCTGGGCATGGCGGCCATAGGCCGGGTGCTCGGTTTGCAGCGGCAGGCCGCGGGCGACGAACTGTGGATGCTCCAGGCTTTCCGCCAGCTTGAGCACGGGCGACACGCAGCAGTCGGCGTCTTCCAGCAACGCCAGCCAGTGCGCCAGCGGCCGCGTGCCGAACAGCTGTTGCAGCTCGCTGCGCACGCGCGCCTGCTGCGTCGCGTCGCCGTTGCGGTGCAGCGGCGCCAGGTCGGGGCGTTCCAGCCGCCGGCACAGCGTTTCCCAGAACTTGGGCTCCAGCGCGGCGACCGCCAGATAGCGCCCGTCCGCGGCGCGGTACTGGCCATAGCAGGCCAGTCCGCCCGACAAGGTATCGGCGCCCGCCGGGCGCGTGTCGCCGCGGGCGTTGAGCGTGGCCAGCGGCACCACGGCGGCGGCCAGCAGGCCGTCGGCGATGGCGATATCGATATAACGTCCGCGCCCGCTGCGCTGGGCGTCGTACAGCGCGGCCAATATGCCCATCACCGCGGTGAGCGAGCCTCCAAGAATGTCGGCCACCGGCAGGTTGGACAACGCCGGCAGATCGGGCCCGCAGCCCATCTGGTCGGCGACGCCGGCGCAGGCGGCATAGTTCAGGTCATGGCCGGCGGCGTCGCGCTGCGGGCCGTCCTGTCCGTAGCCGGTGATGCTGCAGTAGACCAGCCGGGGGTTGTGCCGCGCCAGGGTGGGGTAGTCGGCCTGCAGCCGCGCGGCCACGCCGGGCCGGAAGCTCTCGATCACCACGTCGGCGCCGCGCGCCAGCGCGGCCAGCGCCGCCTGTCCTTCGGGATGCTTGAGATCCAGCCGCAGCCCGCGCTTGTTGCGGTTGCAGAGGGCGCGCAGCGGCGCGGGCGCATAGTCGCCCGCCTGCGTGTCTTCGATCTTGATCACATCGGCGCCGAGGTCGGCCAGGTACTGCGCACCCAGCGGGCCGGGCAGGAGCCGCGACAGGTCCAGGATCCTGACGCCTGCGAGCGGAGCGGTGTTCGGCGTATCCAAAGAGGGACTCCCGTAAATACGAAGTGGCATGCCCGCCAGGGGCTCGGCCCAGTCTAGGCGCGGCTTTGCGGCCCACCAATGGCGGATTCGCTGATTCCGCTTGGCGGGAATGCTCACGCCAGCCATTCCTGCGCGCGCGGGCTTTGGCTACCATCGATCCATCGGCGTACGCCAGCCGCAGGATTCGCTCATGACCCATCACACCATCGCCGTGGGGCATATCGCCCAGATCCTGCAAGGCGCGCGCAGCCGGGGCGTGGACGTGGACCGGGTGCTGATGCGCGCCGGCGTGCCGCCGACCCTGCTGCAGGCGCCGATGGCGCGGGTTTCGCAGGCGCAGCTGGCGCAGATAATGCGGGTGTTGCGCCGCGCCACCCGGGACGACTTCCTCGGCATGGGCCAGCATCCCGTTCCCATGGGGGCGTTCGATCATGCCTGCCGGCTCGCGCTGCACGAAGGCACGGTGGGGCAGGCCTTGCGCGTGGCATTCCGCTACTACCACGGCGTGCTGCCCGACTTCACCGCCCGCTTGTGCGTCAGCGGCGAGCGCGCGCGCATCGTGCTCGACTCGCGCGGCCCCAGCAGCTGTACGCGCTGGTATGGCGAGCGCAGCTTTCTGTTTTTCACGCTGGGCGTGGCCAACTGGCTGGCCGCGCGGCGCATTCCCATCCTGGGCGTGGACTACAGCAGCGGCGCCCGCAGCGTCGATGCGCACAGGCTGTTCTATGCGCCCGTGCGCTATGGCCAGCCCGTGACCGGCCTGTGGCTGGAGTCGCGCTGGCTGGCCCTGCCTGTAGTCCAGAACGCGCAGACGCTCAAGCCGTTCCTGGCCAATGCGCCGTTCGACCTGCTGGTGAAGTACCACGACCGCACCACCCTGACCGACCGCATCCGGCGCCTGCTGCGTAACGATCTTGCCAAGGAATTGCCGTCATTGGCCCAGGTCAGCGCGCAGCTCGCGATGACGCCGCAAACGCTGCGGCGACATCTGCGCGAGGAGGGCCAGGGCTTTCAAGCCTTGAAGGACGATCTGCGGCGCGATGCCGCCGTCGAATACCTGGCACGGCACGATCTATCCCTGATGGAAATTGCCGGGCGCCTGGGCTTTTCCGAACCCAGCACCTTCCACCGCGCCTTCAAGAAATGGACCGGCGTATCGCCGGGCGAGTACCGCCGCAACCGCCTGGTCTGCGGTCCCGCGGGCCGCTGACACTTTTCGCCTATCGGTTTGACGCCTGCGGCCATTGCCGCGATCCGGCCTCAAGGGAGAAGCTAGGGACATCGCGACGAAGGCATGCGATGCCGGACCGGAAACCGCCCAAACCCACGCGTGCCGCAGGAGACAAGCACCATGTATCTGACACAAGGTCTGCATCGCGCAGGCCGGCTGCACCCCGCAAAGATCGCGCTGCGCGAAGACGCGAGGCGTTGGACCTACGCAGGGTTGATCGATTGGGCCGCGCGCAAGGCTGCCGTGCTGCGCGACCATGGCGTGCTGCCGGGCGATCGTGTGGCCTTCTGGAGCGCCAACGGCGCGGACTATGTGTCGTGGATCCTGGCGTGCTGGTGGCTGGGCGCGGCGGTGGTGCCGCTGAACACGCGCTGGAGCGGCGCAGAGCTTGCGCAAGCGCTGGCCGATTGCAGCCCGCGCCTGCTGCTGGTGGACGAGACGATGGCGCCGCGCATGGCCGCCATCGACATGCCCGCCGGCGCGGAACCGCTATCTGCCGAGGTCCTGGAAGCCCACGCCACCGCGGCGGTGGCGCAGGAGGACGTCCGCGCGGGCGGCGACACGCTGGCCGCGATTCTCTTTACCGGCGGCACGACCGGCGCGCCCAAGGGCGCCATGCTGACCCACGCAAACCTGTGGAGCGCCGCGGTGGCCAGGATGGCCACCGTCCCGACGTCGCCCGACAGCCATACCTTGCTGGTCGCGCCGCTTTTTCATGTGGCCGGCTTGGGGCGGCTGATCGGACAATTTGTCGCGGGCGCATCGGTGGCGATACCGCGCGGCTTCCAGCCCCGCGCGGTGCTGCAGGCTCTGCAGGACGATGGCGTAACCGAGGTGCTGCTGGTACCCAGCATGATCCAGATGCTGCTGGATGAGCCTGGGTTCGCGCAATATTGGCTGGGCGGCGTGCAGCGCGTGATCTGGGGCGCGTCGCCGATTTCCCGGGCCTTGCTCGACCGCGCGCTGGCGGCCTTTCCGCAAGCAGAATTCGTGCATGCGTACGGCATGACGGAAACCGCCGCCACCGTGGCCATCAATGCCGAGGTGCGCGAGGGCGGCGCGCGCACCGAATCGGCGGGGCGGCCAGCTATCGGCGTGGAAACGCGCATTCTCGCGCCCGACGGCAGCGAGGCGGCGCCAGGCGCCGTCGGCGAACTGGCGGTGCGCGGACCCATGGTGATGCAGGGCTACTGGAACCGGCCCGAGGAAACGCAACGCGCATTCGACCACGGCTGGTTGTTGACGGGCGACGCGGCCCGTCAGGACGAAGACGGCTATCTGTACATCGTGGACCGGCTCAAGGACATGATCGTCAGCGGCGGCGAAAACATCTACGGGGCCGAAGTGGAAGGCGTGCTGGCCCGCCATCCGCTGGTGGCGCGTTGCGCGGTCATCGGGGTGGTGCACGCCCGCTGGGGCGAGGCGGTGCATGCCGTGATCGTGCCACGTCCCGGCATGGGGGTGGATGCGGACTCCCTGGACAGGCATTGCCGCCAGCTGCTGGCCGCCTTCAAGTGTCCCAAGACCTATGAGTTCCTCAACGAGTTGCCCATGTCGGCAGCGGGCAAAGTGCTGAAGTCCGCGCTGCGACAGAACCATGAATCCAGGAGCGCGGCTGTGGCCGCGCCCGCTCATCAGGAGAATCAGGCATGAATCGGAAAGTATGGGTTGCAGGGGTAGGCATGATCCCATTCAGCAAGCCCGGCGCCAGCGAGGCATATACCGTGATGGGCGCGCGCGCCGTGCGCGAGGCATTGCGGGATGCCGGACTGCAATACGACGCGGTCCAGCAGGCCTACGCGGGTTACGTCTACGGCGATTCGACTGCCGGACAGGCAGTGGTCTATGGCGTGGGGCTGAGCGGTATTCCGGTATTCAACGTCAATAACAATTGCGCGACCGGTTCCTCGGCGCTGTTCCTGGCGCGCCAGGCCGTGGAAAGCGGCGCGGTGGAGTGCGCGCTGGCGGTGGGCTTCGAGCAGATGGTGCCCGGCGCGCTGAAGAGCGTGTATGAGGATCGTCCTTTGCCCTTGCACGATTTCATCTCGGTGATGACCGAAATGCAAGGTTATGACACGGCCAAGCCGCGCGCGGCCCAGTTCTTCGGCGGCGCGGGCCGCGACTACATGAAGGAACACGGCATCGGCGCCGACATCTTCGCGCGCATCGCGGTTAAGGCACGCCAGCATGCCGCGCGCAACCCCTACGCGGTGTTCCGCCAGACGGTCACGCTGGACGAGGTGCTGGCCGCGCCCATGATCTTCGATCCCCTGACGCGCCTGCAATGCTGCCCGCCCACTTGCGGCGCGGCGGCCGCCGTCCTGTGCTCGGACGAGTTCGCCCGCCGCCACGGCCTCGCACCCGCCGTGAGCATCGCCGCGCAGGCCATGACGACAGACACTCCGTCCACCTTCGGCGCAGGCGACATGCGCAAGGTCGTGGGCTTTGACATGACGCGTGCCGCCGTCGACCAGGTGTATGAAGCTGCGGGCATCGGCCCCGACGATGTGGACGTGGTGGAACTGCACGACTGCTTCACCGCCAACGAGCTGATCACCTACGAGGGCCTGCGCCTGACGCCGGAGGGCACCGCCGAGAAGTTCATCCTCGACGGCGACAACACCTATGGCGGCAAGGTCGTGACCAATCCGTCCGGCGGCTTGCTGTCCAAGGGCCATCCGCTGGGCGCTACCGGACTGGCGCAATGCACCGAGCTGGTGTGGCAACTGCGCGGCCAGGCGGATCTGCGCCAGGTCGAGGGCGCCAGGCTGGCGCTGCAACACAACCTGGGACTGGGCGGCGCCTGCGTCGTGACGCTGTACCAGGCCGCTTGAGGAGAACGTCATGCTGGATACCAGTCATATTGGCGCCGTCTTGCCGGCGTTCAACGCGACCGTGGAGGCGGGCCGTCTGCGCTTTTTCGCCCAGGCTACCGGACAGGACGACCCGGTCTACATCGACGAGGCCGCCGCGCGTGCGGCCGGACACCCGGGATTGCCGGTGCCGCCGACCTTCCTCTTCTGCCTGGAGATGGCCAGTCCCCGTCCTGCCGCCATGCGTGAGCTATTGGGCATCGACATCGCCCGGGTGCTGCACGGCGAGCAGGCTTTCGTTTACCACGCCATGGCGCATGCCGGCGACGAACTGCGCTTCGAACCGCGCATCGCCGACATCTACGCCAAGAAGGGCGGCGCGCTGGAATTCGTCGTGCGCGAAACCCGGGTGACCGACGCCGCCGGGCGCCTGGTCGCCGAACTGCGCGCGACCACGGTCGTGCGCAATGCCTGAGGAGTGCGCGATGAGCATAGCCATGAACCATGACGCCCGGGCCGGCGACGAGCTGCCCGGCTTTACCGCCGGACCGGTCAGCCGGCTGGGGCTGGCGCTGTACTGCGGCGCCTCGGGCGACCACAACCCGATACACGTGGACCTGGATTTCGCCCGCGCCGCGGGCATGGACGACGTATTCGCCCACGGCATGCTGTCAGCCGCCTATCTGGCCCGCCTGCTGACGAACTGGGCGCCGCAATCGGCGCTGCGCGAGTACGCCGTGCGTTTCGTGGCGATCACGCATGTGGGCGACGAGGTCCGCTGCACGGGCCGCGTGGTCGAACGCTTTGAAGCGCAGGGAGAAGCCCGCCTGCGGGTGGAACTGCATGCGCGCAGCCAGACCGGAGAACTGCGCCTGAGTGGCGTGGCGGTACTGGCGGTCCGGTAAACCAAGAGAAGGAGAGTGCGATGGGTACATTGGAAGGCAAGGTGGCGCTGGTGTCGGGCGCAGGACGCGGCATCGGCCAGGAGATTGCGCTGAAGCTGGCGCGCGAAGGCGCCAGCGTGGTGGTGAATGATCTGGACGCGGGGCCGGCGGAGGAAACCGTCGCGCTGATCCGCAAGCTGGGCGGCCAGGCGCAGGCCTGCGCCGGCAGCGTGATCGAGGCCGGTTTCGCCGAGCGTTTCGTCGGCACCGCCGTGGACACCTACGGCGGCCTGGACATCATCGTCAACAACGCCGGCTACACCTGGGACAACGTGATCCAGAAGATGACGGACGAACAATGGGACGCGATCCTGGCCGTGCATCTGTCCGCGCCGTTCCGCATCCTGCGCGCCGCGTCCGGCTTCATTCGCGTGGCCGCCAAGACCGAAGCGGAGCAGGGCAAGGAGGTGTTCCGCAAGGTCGTGAACATCTCGTCCACTTCCGGCGTCATGGGCAATGCCGGCCAGGCGAACTATTCCGCCGCCAAGGCCGGCATCAACGGCCTGACGCGCGCGCTGGCCAAGGAATGGGGGCGTTACAAGGTCAACGTCAACAGCGTGGCTTTCGGGCTGATCAAGACGCGCCTGACGGAGGCGCCCGCCGACGGCGACGCCACGCTGGACATCGAAGGCCGGCAGATCAAGGTGGGCGTCAATCCGCAGGTGCTGAAGAACGCCGAGAGCCTGATCCCCGTCGGCCGGGCGGGCACGCCGGCGGAAGCCGCGGGGGCGGTGTACCTGTTCTGCCTGCCCGAGTCCAACTACGTCAGCGGCCAGGTCCTGGTCGTGGGCGGCGGCCGTCCTTGAGGACAGGAGGAAAGAGCATGGACACGCCACGGCAAGGCTGGATGGACGCGGACCTGACGCTGTTCCAGGATTCGACGCGGCGCCTCTTCGAAAAGGAGTTCGTGCCCGACGAAGAGCGCTGGCGCAAGCAGCAGCACGCGGACCGCGAGGTCTGGAACAAGGCGGGCCGCCTGGGATTGTTGTGCGTGAGCATGCCCGAGGCCTATGGCGGCGGCGGGGGCAGCTTCGCTCACGAGGCCATCGTGGGGGCGGAGCAGGCGCGCGCCATGGTTCATGGCTTCAGCAACAACGTGCATAGCGCCATCCTGGCGCACTACATCCTGAACTACGGCACCGAAGCGCAAAAGCAACGCTGGCTGCCGCGCATGGCCACGGGTGAACTCGTGGGCGCCATCGCCATGAGCGAACCGGGCGCGGGGTCCGACCTGAAGAGCGTGCGCACTACCGCCACGAAAGAGGGCGGCGAGTACGTGCTCAATGGTTCCAAGACCTTCATCACCAACGGCCTGCATGCGGACCTGGTCTGCGTGGTGGCCAAGACCGACGCGCAAGCGGGCGCGCGGGGCGTTTCGCTGATCATGGTGGAGACGCAGGGCTTGGCGGGCTTCAGGCGCGGGCGGCTGCTGGAGAAACTGGGCCAGAAAAGCCTGGACACGGCGGAACTGTTCTTCGATGGCGCGCGCGTGGGCCAGGACTGCCTCTTGGGCGGCATCGAGGGCCGCGGCTTTGCCCAGCTCATGCAGCAGCTGCCGCGCGAACGGCTGCTGATCGCGGTGGGGGCGGTAGCCACCATGCGGCGCGCCATCGAGGAAACCGTCGCCTACGCCAGTACCCGCCAAGTCTTCGGCCAGGCGCTCATCGAGCTGCAGAACACGCGCTTCAAGCTGGCCGAGTGCGAGACGGTCGCCACCATCGCGGCGCGCTTCGTCGACGATTGCATCGAACGTCAACTGGCGGGCACATTGGACCTGTCCACGGCAGCCATGGCCAAGTGGTGGACCACGCAGATGAACTGCCAGGTGATCGATGAATGCCTGCAGTTGCACGGCGGCTACGGCTACATGCTGGAATACCCGATAGCCAGGATGTACGCGGATGCGCGGGTAGGCAAGATCTACGGCGGTTCCAACGAAATCATGAAGGAAATCATCGCGCGCGCCATGACCGCCTGAGGCGCATGGGAAGGAACCAGAACAAGCACGAGGAGACAAGATGCAGCAAGCGCACTATCGGTTTTGGCCCAAGGGCCTGCCGAAGGAAATCACCCCGCCGCAGTCCAGCCTTTACTTCAACCTGGAGGCGTCCGCGACGCGCTATCCGGACAAGCCGGCCATCGTGTTCTACGAAACCGTGCTCGACTACGCGCGACTTAGGCGCGAGGTCGACGCCATGGCCGGATACCTGCAGCACAGTGCGGGGGTAAAGGCGGGCGACCGTGTCCTGCTGCTGAGTCAGAACTGCCCGCAGTTCGTCATCGCGTACTACGCCATCCTCCGCGCCGATGCCGTGGTCGTGCCGGTCAACGCCATGAGCACGCCGGAGGAGTTGGCGCATTACCTGGACGACAGCGGCGCCCGGGTGGCCTTCGCCGCGCAGGAGCTTTGCGCGCGGCTGAACGGCTTTGTCGAGGATAAGCGTTTGGATCGTGTCATCGTCCACACCTATTCGGACTATCTGGATGGCCCGGTTCCCGATGCGCCGGACTGGGTCGCCGCGCCCCGGCGCGCGCCCGATGTGCGTGCTGGCGTGCCCTGGTACGGCGCGCTGGCGGTCAATGCCCAGCCCTTGCCGCACCGGGCGCGGGCGAAAGATCTTTGCCTGTTGCCGTACACGTCCGGCACCACTGGCCGGCCCAAGGGCTGCCGCCATACCCACGGCTCCATGGGCGCGTCCCTGGCCGGTTCGCAGCTATGGCGCGGACTGACGTCCGAGGCGGTCATCATGGGCGTGGCGCCGATGTTCCACCTGCTGGGCATGCAGAGTTGCATGAACACGCCCATCCTGCTGGGCGCCACGGTGGTGGTGTTGCCGCGTTGGGACCGCCAGGTGGCAGCCCGGTTGATGGCGCGCCATCGCGTCAGCGTCTGGGCCGCGCCACCCGCGATGATCGTGGACTTCTTCGCGCAGCCGGGCATCGAAGAACTGGACCTGTCCAGCCTGGCGCAGCTGTGCGGCGGCGGCGCGCCCATGCCCGAGGCGGTCTCGGCCATGCTGGCCAGGCGCTACGGCATCACCTACAACGAGGCATACGGCCTGACGGAAACCGCCTCGTTTCTGCATTGCAATCCACTGGACCGCAACAAGCGCCAATGCATAGGCGTGCCCACCTTCGGCGTGGATACGAGGGTTGTGGATCCGGCCACGCTGGCCGAGCTGGCCCAGGGAGAGACCGGTGAACTCGTGACGCGCGGCGCGCAGGTCATGCTGGGCTACTGGAACAACCCGCAGGCCGACGCCGATGCCTTCTTCGTGCTGGATGGTCAGCGCTACTTCCGCACCGGCGACCTCGGCCGGGTGGACGAAGACGGCTATTTCTACGTGACCGACCGCTTGAAGCGCATGATCAACGCATCCGGCTACAAGGTCTGGCCGGCGGAAGTGGAGAACACGCTGTACGAGCACCCGGCGGTGCACGAGGCTTGCGTGATCGGAGTGCCCGACGCCTGCCGCGGTGAAACGGTGAAGGCCCTGCTGGTATTGCGCGACGAGGCGCGCGGCAGTGTGCGCGAAGAAGACGTGATCGCCTGGGCCCGTACCCGCATGGCGGCCTACAAGGCGCCACGCATCGTGGAATTCGTGGATGCCTTGCCCAAGTCCAGCACCGGCAAGATCCAGTGGCGGCAGTTGCAGGACGCCGGCAAGGCGGCGGCCTAGCGCAAGGTCAGGGGCCGGCAGGCGGCTCCTGGTCCTTCCCCGCCAGCCCTTTGAGCAGGCGGCTGAACTCGACGGGAAAGGGAAAGACAATGGTCGAGCTGTTTTGCGCACCGATCATGGCGAGCGTGCTCAGATAGCGTAGCTGCATGGCTTCGGGCTGTTCCGATAGCGTGCGCGCCGCGTTCAGCAACATCTGCGCGGCCTGTTCCTCGCCTTCGGCGTGGATAATCTTGGCGCGCCGCTCGCGCTCCGCCTCGGCTTGCCGGGCGATGACGCGGATCATGCCTTCGTTCAGGTCGATGTGCTTGATTTCCACGTTCGCCACCTTGATGCCCCAGGCGTCGGTCTGCGCATCCAGAATGCTCTGCACCGCATTGTTCACCTTGTCTCGCTCCGATAGCAGCTCGTCCAGATCATGCTTGCCCAGCACGGAGCGCAGCGTGGTCTGCGCCAGTTCGCTGGTGGCTTGCCGGAAGTTCTCCACCTGGATCACGGAGCGCTCCGGATCGATCACGCGGAAGTAGATGACGGCATTCACCTTGACCGACACGTTGTCGCGTGAGATCGCGTCCTGGCTGGGCACGTCGAACACGGTCATGCGCTGGTCCACGCGCACCATCTGTTGCACCACCGGTATCAGCAGGATCAGCCCCGGACCCTTGACTCCGGTATAGCGGCCCAGCGTAAAGATCACGCCGCGCTCGTACTCGCGCAGGATGCGGACCGACAGGGCGAACAGCGCGACGGCCAGCGCCAGGATGGGGGCGTAGAAGGCGAGGTTCATCAACATGGCTGACTCCGCTTGAGTAGGGTATCGGCGTGGCCCGAAGGGAGGGCGTCACCGCTGGGACGGCGGCAGGCCGGTGTCTGGCTGCACATGCAAGGTCACGCCTCGGACGGCGGTGATCACCACGGTGTCGCCAGCCGCGAGCCCGGCCGGACCCACCGCGCGCCAGCGTTCTCCCACCGCCGCCACGTAGCCTTGCCCGTCCGTCCAGCTCAGCACCTTGATCCGCAGTCCGATCAGCGCTTCGGCGCCGCTGACGACCGGCGCGCGGCGCGAGCGCAAGGCCAGCCGGCCGATCAGGAAGGTCATCCCCAGGCTGGCCGCGGCGATTCCCGCCATCAGCGGCACGGACACGCCAAAGGCCGGCGTGTCCGTGTCGATGAGAAGAATGGCGCCGAGCACGAAGGAAACCGCGCCGCCCACGCCCAGCACGCCCAGGGTAGGCGCGAATATCTCCGCCACCATGAGCGACGTGCCTAGCAAGACCAGCGCGATGCCGGCATAGGTCAGCGGTAGCGCCGCCAAGGCGTACAGGCCGACCAGCAGGCAGATGGCGCCGAAGATGCCCGGAAACAGGGCGCCCGGACTCATGAACTCGAAGATCAAACCGTACACGCCCGCCATCAATAGCAGCAGCGCCAGATTGGGATTCGTAATGACGCTGAGCACTTGGGTACGCCAGTCCGGCTCGCGCGCGATCTGGCGCAAGTCGCGGGTGTGCAGGGTGGTCTCGGCGTTGCCGACCCGGACGCGGCGTCCGTCGGCTTTGGCCAGCAAGTCGGGCACGTCGTCCGCGATCAGGTCGATCACGTTCTGCGCGCGCGCTTCGCCGGCCGTGAGGCTGGCCGCGGCGCGCACGGCCTGTTCAGCCCAGTCGGCATTGCGGCCGCGCAGCGCGGCGAGCGACCGGATATAAGCCACGGCGTCGTTGATGGCCTTGGCTTCGCCTGCGTCCTTCGGCGCGGCGGGTGCGGTCTTGTCCGCGGGGGGCTTCTTGTCTGCCGGGTCAGCCGGTCCGGAAGGGCTGTCGGCCGGCCGGGACGGGCTGCCGCCCAGTGCGATAGGCGTGGCCGCGCCCAGATTCGTGGCCGGGGCCATGGCCGCGACGTGGCTGGCGTAGAGAATGTAAGTGCCGGCGCTGGCGGCGCGCGCGCCGTTGGGCGCCACATAGGAAATCACGGGAACCGGCGACGCGAGAATCGCACGGATGATGTCGCGCATGGAGGCGTCCAGTCCGCCCGGCGTGTCTATGCGCAGCACGACCGCCGCCGCGTTCTGCTGCCGCGCCGCCTCCAGGCCGCGGATGACGTAGTCCGCCGTGGCCGGGCCGACGATGCCGTCCAGGGACAGCACCACTGCGACTTGCGGGCCGCCGGCAGGCTGCGCGCCCGCGCCGCCCGAACAGATTGCCGCCGCCGCCAACAGCACCGCCACGCGGCGCAGCTTGCGTAGCATGGCACAGCTTCGGGACAGCGGGCTCAGGATCGGGGCGGCCATGAGCAGGTTTCCTCCGACGCGCGGCGCCGGACGGCAGGGCGGCGCTGCTGCTATGTCCAGAGTACTACTTTCGCCAATTTATTCAGAGCCTTACGGAAGTTGGAGGCGGCCGGGATGGCTACCTCAGGGTGATCCCCGTCTGCTGCACGACCCGGGTCCAATACTGGCTGTCGTCCTCCATCCGCGCGGCGAGATCGTCGGGCGAGCCGCCTTCGGCGATCAGCCCCAGTTGCGCATAGCGTTCGCGCACCTGGCTCGACGCAAGCACGGTTGCAACATCCTTCGTGATTTGATCGACCACGGGCTGTGGTGTGCCGGGAGGCGCGTAGAGGCCGACCCAGGTGTCCCGGTCCAGGCCGGCGATGCCCAGTTGGGCGAAGCTGGGCACGCCGGGCAGCAGCGCGGAACCCACGGGCGTGGTGACGGCCAGCACGCGGGTCTTGCCGGTCTGGGCCGCCTTGGTGGCGCCGGATGCGCTGAGGAAGGCGCTGCCGACATGCCCCCCTATCAGGCCGCTGAGATTGGGGCCTTCTCCCGCAAAGGGAATGTGGGTGATGTCGATGCTTTTGTCGCGCTTGAGGAGTTCGCCGAAGAAGTGGGTGCTCGTGCCTTCGCCGCTGGAACCGAAGCTCACTGAACCTGGTTTTTCGCGGGCCAGCGCAACGTACTGCGCCAGGTTTTCCGCCGGAACCGCCTGCCGGTTGACCAGCAGCGCGACCGGCGTGGTGAAGAGGGTGGAGACGGGCAGCAGGGTCGCGGCCGCAGGCGCTGCGCCTTCCTGGCCGCGGGGCAGTTGTTCGTTCAGCGTGGAATTGGTGGCCGCGACCAGGGTGTAGCTGGGCGGACTTTTGGCGGCCAAGGCCAGGCCGATACGGCCGGACGCGCCGGGGCGGTTCTCGACGATCACGGCCTGGCTCCATAGCGAGCTCAAACGCTCGGCCAGGATGCGGGCGGCGCCGTCGACCGCGCCGCCCGCCGGATACGGCACGATCAGCCGCACCGGCTGGTCGGGGTAGGGGGCGGCCGCGGCGGCGGGCCGGGCGCCGGACGCCGCCAGCGCGGCGATCATGAACGCGGTCAGGCGGATGGCTTTTTGCATTCCTTGTCTCCCTTGTGCATGTAGAACGCTCAGATCACGCCTGCCGCGCGCAGCCGGGCAATGCTGTCCGGCGTCAGCCCCAGCAGATCGGCGTAGACGGCGTCGTTGTCCTGTCCCAGTTCCGCGCCGGCGTGTGTGGGCTCCGTCGGATCGCGGGTGAAGCGCGGCACGACGCCGGGCATCTGCAGCATGCCGAAGTCGCGGTCGGGGACGTCGACGATGGAGCGGCGCGCGACCACGTGGGGATCCTTGACCACCTGGTCGATGCCATAGATCGGCGCCAGCGTGCCGTTGGCCTGTTCGAAGGCGGCCAGGACCTGCTCCAGGTCGTGCGCGGCGCACCATTCGATGAAGACGCGGTTCAATTCCTGTTCATGCAGGACTCGGCTGGCGTTGTCGGCGAAGCGCGGGTCTTGCGCGAGGTCCGGGCGGCCGATGGCGCGGCAGTTGTTGGCGAACATGGAATCGATCGAGCCCGCCATGGATACCCAGTGGTTGTCGCGCGTCCGGTAGACCGCGGAAGGCGCGGAGTAGGGGCTGCGGTTGCCGTTACGGGCTGGCACCGTGCCGAGTTGCTGGTAGACCCCGGGCATGAAGTCCAGCAGCCGGGTGATGCACTCCGTCAGCGCAAGGTCGATCTCCTCGCCGGGCCGGTCGGGGTCGCGCGCCCGCGGCCATAGCGCCGTCAGGATGCCGATGGCGCCGAATAGCCCGCCTATGGAATCACCCAGCGGCATGCCTGCGTGCATGGGCTCGTCATCGGCATGGCCTGTGATGGTGGTCAGCCCGCCCATGGCTTCGAAGATCCGCGCGAAACCCGGCCGCTCCGAGTAGGGGCCGGACTGGCCGAATCCCGTGACCCGCAGGATCACCAGGTTCGGCTTCAGCGACCACAGCACTTCCTTGGTCAGGCCCCAGCGGTCCAACGTGCCTGGCCGGAAGTTCTCGATCAGCACGTCGAATTGCGGCAGCAGCTGCTTGAAGATGCCGGCGCCCTCGGCCGTGCGCAAGTCCAGCGTGGCGAAGCGCTTGCCGCGCTGGGCGGTCTTCCACCAGATGCTCCTGCCATCCTTGAATGGCGGAAAGGCGCGCATGCCGTCGCCCTTGCGCGGCAACTCCAGCTTGAGCACGTCGGCGCCGTAGTCGGCGAGCAAGGTGGCGGCGAAGGGGCCGGCCAGGACCGTGGCGATGTCCAGTACCCTGAGCCCGGCCAGGGGGCCTGTCTTGGTGTCGCTTGCGTTCATCATCGCGGCGCCAGTTGACGGGCGATGATCTCCTTCATCACCTCGTTGGCGCCGCCATAGATCTTCTGGCCGCGCGAGTCCATGTACATGCGCGCTATCGGGTATTCGCGCATGAATCCATATCCGCCGAAGAGCTGCAGGCAGCGGTCGACCGTCTCGCATTCTTTCTGCGTGCCCCACCATTTCGCCATCGCGGCGGTGGCGGCGTCCAGCCGTCCTTGTTGCTGCCAGGCGATGCATTGGTCGATGAAGACCCGCGCCAGCGTGGCCTCGGTCTTCATCTCGGCAAACTCGAAGCGCGTGTTCTGCAGCTTGAACAGCGGCTGGCCGAAGGCCTGGCGCTGGTGCACGTGTTCCAGCGTGAGGCGCAAGGCCCGCTCGATGCTGCCGACGGCGCGTATGCCGATCAGCAGCCGCTCATAGGGCAGTTGCGCCATCATCTGGGAGAATCCCTGGCCCTCCGCGGCGCCCAGCAGGTTGGCGGCGGGCACTCTGGCTTCGTCGAAGAAGAGCTCGACGGTGTCCTGCGCCTTGAGCCCGATCTTGTCCAGCGGCTCGCCGCGCCGAAAACCTGCCAGGTCGCGGGTTTCCACCATCAGCAACGACACGCCCTTGGCGCCGAGGCTGGCGTCCGTCTTCACCGCCAGCATCACCAGGTCGGCGTGGTGGCCGTTGGTGTTGAAGGTCTTGGACCCGGTGATCACGTAGCTGTCGCCGTCGCGCCGCGCGCGGGTCTTGATGCCCTGCAGGTCTGAACCGGCGCCGGGCTCGGTCATGCCGATGGACGCGACGATGTCGCCGCTGGCCATGCCCGGCAGCCAGCGCCGCTTCTGCTCCTCGCTGCCGTAGTGATGCAGATAGTGGGCGACGATGTAATGCGGGCCGAAGCCGGGGCCGAAGCCGCATTCCGCGCTGACCTCGACCAGCGCCGCCAGATGGGAGTAGTCGCCGTCGCCGCCGCCGTATTCCGACGGCAGGTCCGCCAGCAGGAAGCCCATTGCGCCGAGCTGGTTCCAGACCTCGCGGTCGATGCCGCCTTGCGCTTCCCAGGCCGGCAGGCGCGGCAGCAGTTCGGCGTTCCAGTAGCGGCGGGCGGTTTGCTGGAATTGTTCGATCTCGGGCGTGCGCCAGGGTGATTGGTAGTCGTCCATCAACATGTTGTGTCTCCTTGTCGTCCGTTGCGGCGCCGTTCAGGCGCCATACTTGCCCAGCACAGAGACGCTGCACACGTTCTGCCAGGGAAAGCCGCCCAGGTTGTGGATCACGCCGATGGCCGGGTCGTCGGCGCGCTGGCGGGCGCCGGCGCGCCCCAGCATCTGCAGGTACATCTCATAGGCCATGCGCAGTCCGGTCGCGCCGATGGGGTGGCCGAAGCACTTGAGACCGCCGTCGATCTGGCAGGGGATGGTGCCGTCGGCGTCGTAGAAGCCGTCCAGCACGTCGTGGGCGCCGCGGCCTTCGGCCGAAATGTGCATGTCCTCCATCGTTACCAGTTCGGTGATGGAGAAGCAGTCGTGCACCTCCAGCAGGTCGATCTGTTCGCGCGGCCGTCCTATCCCGGCCTCCTCATAGGCGCGGGCCGATGCCACCCGCGTGGTCTGGAAGTAGCTGCCGTCCCAGCTGTCGTGGCCGGCTTCGCTGCCGCTGGATACGGCGAGTTGGAGCGCCTTGATCGCCACCAGGTCGCGCTTGCCCAGGCCGCGCGCGATGTCCGGGGTGGTCAGGATGGCGCAGGCGGCGCCGTCGGAAACACCGCAGCAGTCATACAGGCCCAGCGGCTCGGCGATCATCGGCGCGTTGATCGCGTCTTCCATGCTGATCGGGTTGCGCAGATGGGCCTTGGGATTGCGGCCGGCGTTGGCGTGGCTTTTCACGGAGATGTGGGCGATGGCGCGCTTCAGGTCGCGGGCATCGACGCCGTGCTTGGCTCGGTAGGCGCTGGCAAGCTGCGCGAACGAGCCGGGCGCGCTGATGTTCGGCCACACGATGTCATTGAGCGGACCGCGTGGACGCTGGGGCAGGCCGCCGTAGCCAGTGTCCTTGAGCTTCTCCACGCCGAAGGCCAGCGCGAAGTCGCAGGCGCCGGACGCCACCGCATAGGCGGCGCCGCGCAGCGCCTCCGACCCGGATGCGCAGAAGTTCTCGACCCGCGAGACGGGGATGTTCGGCAGTCTCAGGGCGACGCCCAGCGGCACGCCGCCGCTGCCCAGGTGCTGGGTTTCGATGCCGGTGCCCAGCCAGGCCGCCTGGATCTGCTCCTTGCCGATCCCGGCGTCCCGCAGGCATTCGTCGAAGGCTTCGACCGCCAGGTTCTCCGCGCTGCGGTCCCAGCGCTCGCCGAAGTGCGAGCAGCCCATGCCCAGGATCACCACCTTGTCACGAATGCCTGTTGCCATGCCTGTTCTCCGTAAGGTCGGCGACCATCGCCTTCCAGAAATAGCGGGTGTAGCCGCGCGCGGCGTCTTGCGCCTTGATGCGAAAGCTCATGCGCAGCGCCAGCCCCACCGCCAGTTCGTCTTCGTCCATGTCGGTGTAGTCCATCATCAGACGGCCTCCGCCTTCGAACTGCACCATGCCGTAGCAAGCCGGCGGATTGGGCGTATAGGCCAGGCGGTCCGCGGTGTAGCTCATGATCCGGGCCGGAGTGTCGGCAAACGGCAGGTCCTCCTGAGTGCCGATGGCGCCGCAGGCGGGGTTGACGCATACGTCGGTGCGCGGCCACTGGGCCGTGCCGCAAGCGCCGCAGCGTCCGCCGAGGAAGCCGTGCACCGCCTTGCGGTTGCGGTACTCGACCGACAGCGGGGTGAGCTTGTCGTTGTCGGCGCGCATGCCGCGCTCCAGAGGAAGCTGGTCGTTGAAAACTAGGAACTTCATGTAGTTGTCCTCGGCCTTGCCGCGCGCCAGCCAGCCTTGCGCGCCCAGGCGGCGGGGCAGGTCGGCCAGGGCCGGGGTGGTGCGCAGCACCAGCACGTCGACCCCCTGGCCGAATGCCACCAGCACCAGCACTTGGCCGGGTTCCGCCGCGCCCAGCGCATGCGCCAGCATCAGCAACGGATGGGCGCAGCCGGCGTTGCCCACCGTGGCCGCCAGCGTGTCGTGCACGCGTTCGGGCGCGATGCCGGCCAGCTTGGCGATCCGCTGCGCCGCGCCCTTTTGGGGCAGCGCCACGCACAGCGTGTCCACCTGGCCGGGTTTCAGGCCGGCCCGGCGCAGCGCCGCCGAAATGGCTTGCGGAATCTGCGCGCCATGGCCTTCCTCGCGTATCCAGCGCTCTTCCCAGTAGGTGTCGGTGGCAGCGTTCGCGCCCCGATAGTGGTCGGCCATGTCGATGGTGCGGCTCTCCAGCGCCAGGGGCTCGGCGATGGCTGCGCCGTCGCCCACCAGTACCGCGCCGGCGGCATCGCCATACAGGAGCTCCTGCGCGCTGGCCACCTTGGCCTTGCGGCGATCGCTCGCCACGACCAGCGCATGGCGTCCGGCGCCTCCGCGCAGCGCCTGCATCAAGGCAGAGGTCGCGCCGCGCTGCGAGGACGCGACGTCGATGGCGCCGACGTTCTCGGTCAGATTCAAGGCCTGCGCCACGATGCTGGCGTTCAGCCGGCTGGCATAGGGCAGCGAGGTCGAGGCCAGCAGCAGGTCGTCGACCTCGCGTGCTTCGGTCCCGCTCAGGCAGTCGCGCGCCGCTTCCACCGCCATGGTGACGGCGTCCTCATCGAAGCCGCACATGGCGCGTTGGCCGGCGCGATGCGCCGCCAGCGACGCGTCGTACCAGGAATGGCTGCGCACGATCGCCTCGCGCTGCAGGCGCAGGCGCGGAATGTAGGCGCCGAAGGAAAGTATGCCCCTCATGCGCGGGCTCCTTGCGGCGGGTCGATGATGGCCAGTCCATTGTTGAGCACCACCTTCTGGCGCTCCAATGCCGTGGCGCGGAAACGCACCTCGCCGCTGGCGCCCCAGGCCTCGACGCGGATGGTCTCGCCCGGATAGACCGGCGCGCTGAAGCGCACGTCGATGCGCTTCAGCCTGGCCGGCTCGTAATCGCACAGCATGCGCAGCAGCCCGTGGCAGGCAATGCCGTAAGTGCAGAGGCCATGCAGGATGGGCCGGTCGAAGCCGCCCGCGCGGGCGACTTCGGGATCTGCGTGCAGGGGATTGAAGTCGCCCGACAAGCGGTAGAGCAAGGCCTGGGACGTCAGCGTGGGCAGGTCGCAGACATGCTCGGGCGTGTTTTCAGGCAGCTTGACCGCCGCCGGTGACGGGCCGCTGGCGCCGCCGAAGCCGCCATTGCCGCGCGCCATCACCGCCTGTTCCACGGTGGCCAGCAGGGCGCCGTCGCGCGTTTCCAGGGTGCGCTCCACGAAGAACAGCGCGCCCACGTCGGGCCCCTTGTCGAGGATGTCCTTGATCCGGGTGCGGCCGATGACGGTGCCGGCCGGCGCCAGGGGGCGATGCAGCTGCACCGACTGGCTGGCGTGCAGCACGCGGCGCCAGTCTATGCCGGTATCCGGTTCCTTCATCCAGAAGCCGGGGTATCCCAGCACCGCGGCCTGGGTCGGCACGGCCAATTGACGGTCCTCGTAGACGAAGGGCAGCTCGCGCGCGTCCAGCGGGTCGCGGCCCAGGCCCAATCCCAGCGCGTACAGGATGGAGTCCTTGGCGGTGTAGGTTTGCTCCACCGGTTCGAAGCGGCGCTGCATCAGCTTGTCGGGGTCGATTCTCATGGCGGGCCTCATACCGGAGTCCAGGCAAAAGCCTCGCGCGCGCTTTCCAGCGGCACCAGGCTGGGCTGCATCGCGGGAATCGCATGTTCGGCGATGGTCTCGACGGTCCAGCCTTCCGAGCGATGCACGCTGCGCACCGGCCGCGGCTGGCTGAACAGCATGATCTCGTTCTTGCGCACGCCGAAGATCTGGCCGCTCACGCCGGCGGCCAGGTCCGACAGCAGGTACACGACCATGGGCGCGATCTTGTCGGCGGTCATCTGCTTGAAGCGTTCCAGCCGGCGCTTCTGCTCTTCGGTTTCATCGGGCAGGGTACCGATGAGGCGGCTCCAGGCCCACGGCGACACGCAGTTGGAACGTACGTTGCAACGCTCCATTTCCAGCGCAATGGAACGCGAGATGCCGACGATGCCGAGCTTCGCCGCCGAGTAATTGGCCTGGCCGATGTTGCCTACCAGGCCGGCTGCCGAGGTCATGTGCACGTAAGCGCCGGATTGCTGTTCGCGGAACATTGCCGCAGCGGCGCGGCTGACGTTGTAGGCGCCTTGCAGATGCACGTCGATGACCTGCTGCCAGTCCACGCTGCTCATCTTGTGGAACATCCGGTCGCGCAGGATGCCGGCGTTGTTGACCACGCCGTCCAGCCGTCCGAAGTTGTCGACAGCGGCCTGCACCATGCGCGCCGCCGCTTCCGGGTCGGACACGCTGTCGCCGTTGGCGACGGCGCGACCGCCTGCCTGGCGGATTTCCGCGACCACTTCGGAGGCCGGATCCAGCGTTCCCGCGCCTTCGCCGTTCGGACTGCCACCCAGATCGTTGACCACGACCGCCGCGCCTTCGCGCGCCGCCAGCAGGGCGATTTCGCGGCCGACGCCGCGGCCGGCGCCGGTCACAAGCACGACTTTCCCTTCAAGAACTCCAGCCATTTCATCTCCTCGGCAGGTTGATGCATCCACCCGGAATCGGGATGCGCCAACTGTAGGCATGGCTGGCAAGCCGGGTAAGCACACGCAGCGGATGGCAGGTATGCAGGATCGGCAACGCTGCGGCGCGTCCCTCGCGATCCGGTCCGTGTTGCGCGGCAGCAAGAACGATCCCGGACCTGCTTCGGGTTGATCCCGATCCGTCATGGCTGAGCGCGAGGACGCATCCGCCATGGCGCGGCGCAGCACCCGCAGCCCGGCGCCGTGCCATGGCGAGCGGCCGCGATACGCCCTGATATGATCAAAAAAGTAAACGCAGGCTGTCCCGTCCTGGCAGGAGACAGAAAGTGAAACTGGTGGTCCGCGCAGCCGATGAGCTGAAGATAGAGAACGTGTCCGCTTTCGTCGCGACTGCGGAGTCGGGCAGTTTTTCGCAGGCGGCGGTGCTGCGAGGATGCTCGCAGTCCATGCTGAGCCGGCGCGTATTGGAACTGGAAGAGCTGCTGGGCGGGCGCTTGTTCAACCGCACCGGCCGTGGCGTGCTGCTGACCGAACTGGGCGTGGCGCTGCTGCCGGTGGCGCGGGGGCTGCTGGACGGCGCCACCGGCTTCCTGGAACTGGCGTCCTCCACCAACGAGCAGCCCTCGGGTACCGTGGAGATCGCATTGCCGCGCTGGGCCGCGGAAGGTCCCGTGTCGATGCTGGTGAACCGCATCTCGTCGCAGTTTCCCCGGATCCACCTGGTCATCCACGAGAGCTACAGCCGCGACGTAATGGACAGGTTGGCGGCGGGCAAGCTCGATATCGGTGTTTTCAACAGCTATCAAGCCGAGCCGCCCGCCCAGGCGCAACGCCTGTTCTCGTCCGACCTGGTGCTGCTGGGCCGGCGCGACTCGCCGCTGCTGCGCGATCCCACCGTGCCGCTGGCCGCATTGAACGGCCTGTCCATCGTGATGCCGCCTTCACCCAATCCGGTGGAGGCGGTGGTGCGCGAACGCACCCGCGACATGCAGCTGGAGCTGCGCGCGGAATTGGAGATCAACTCCGGCGCGATGATCCGCGAGGTAGTGCGCCGCTGCGGCCGCCATGCCATCACCCAGGTGCATCGCATCGAGGACTACCTGGACGAGGGCGACCTGGCGATTTCCCGCATCGTTGAACCGGCGCTCACGCTGCACACCTTCTGCGCCACCGGCGCCAAGCACCGCATCAACCGCGCCAGCCTGGCGGTCGAACGTTGCCTGGTTGCGGTGCTGGCAGAGCACTTCGTCCGATTGCAGCAGGCCGCGCAGATGCGTGAAGCGCGCTGGGCCAAGGCATGGCAGACGGCTGTCCAGACCGTGCATAGCTGATCGTCGGTTCCCGCATGGCACGGCGGAGTTCTTGTCGCTATCGTGACAGGCCACAAGAACCCCAGGAGACGAAACCATGTCCGTTGCCAGAACTGCGTGGCGCGCTGCTGTGCTCGCCTGCGTCGCACTGCTTGCTTCGATGTCCGCCGTAGCCGCCGATGCCTATCCTTCGCGTCCCAT
This sequence comes from Achromobacter xylosoxidans A8, assembly GCF_000165835.1. Taxonomy (NCBI): domain Bacteria; kingdom Pseudomonadati; phylum Pseudomonadota; class Betaproteobacteria; order Burkholderiales; family Alcaligenaceae; genus Achromobacter; species Achromobacter xylosoxidans. Next base: position 5,096,113 of record NC_014640.1, on the reverse strand, counting down.
ACGTTTCATCGTGCCCATCGGTCCCGGCAGCAGTGGCGACACGATGACGCGTACCTTCGCCGAGCACCTGCGCAAGGTGGCGGGCCAGTCCACGCTGGTGGAGAACCGGCCCGGCGCCGAGCTCTCGCTAGGTACCCAAGTGGCGCTGAGCGCGCCGGCCGATGGCTATACCGTGGTGTTGATCAGCCCCAGCGCGACGGTGATCAACCCCTTGTTCGTGAAGGACTTGCCGTACCGGCCCGAGGATCTGCTGCCCGTGCTTAACGTGACCCGTCACGTGGCCGTGCTGGTCGCGTCCGAGAGCTCGCCCTACAAGAGCCTGGGCGACGTGGTGGCTGCGGCCCGTCGCGACAAGGGCGGTGTCAGCCTGGCTACCTACGGCAACAGCTATCGCCTAGGCGCGCTCGACCTGGCCAGGCGCGCGGGCGTGGACTTCAACCAGGTGCCGTACAAGGGTGCTGCGCAGGCGGTGGCGGATGTGGTGGGCGGATCGGTGGACCTGGCGCTGATCGACATTGCCGGCGCCGCGCCCTTGGTCGCTTCGGGAAAAATCCGTGCGCTGGCGGTGGCGGGGGACCAGCGTCATCCGCTGTTGCCCGAGGTGGCGACGGTGCAGGAAGCCGGCTATCCGGGCTACTCCCTATACATTTTCATAGGCTTTGCCATTCATGCCAAAACGCCCCCTGCCGTGGCAGGCAAGCTTGAAGACATGATGCGGCAGGTCATGGACGATCCGGCGCTACGCGCGCAGCTCGCCCAGCAGAGCGGCGGCGAGGTGGTGGGCGCCGGGAGCAAGGAGTTTACGCGGACGATACAGGCCGAGGCGGTGCGATATGGGGAACTGGCGCGCCTGGTCGGCGGCGGCTCGCCCTGATGCTTGCGGGCATCGCGACGCGGCCCGGGGAGGGATCCGCACCAATATTTTCGATGTATCGGCTGACCCAAATATAGTATTTCCGGCGTGCGCGCTTCTTACCTAGGATGTCCGGCAAGGCATTCTGGAATGGGAGCTGTCATGTTTGAAAGTGGTGCTTGCAGGATATCCGGGCCGCGCGTCCTGGCAGGGCATTCGAGGAGCGGCGCATGAGCGGCCCATTGGAAGGCGTGCGCATCCTCGATGTCACGACGGTGCTGATGGGTCCCTATGCCACGCAGATATTGGGAGACCTGGGCGCGGACGTGATCAAGGTCGAGCCCCCGGCCGGCGATAACGTGCGCGGCATCGGCCCGGCGCGCCATCCAGGCATGGGCGGCATCTTTCTGCATGCCAACCGCAGCAAGCGCAGCGTGGTGCTGGACCTGAAGCAGCCAGCGGGCCGCGACGCGCTGCTGAAATTGGCGGCCACCTGCGACGTCCTGATCTACAACGTGCGGCCCCAGGCGATGGCGCGGCTGGGGCTGTCGTACCAGGAACTGGCGCAGGTCAATCCCGCCATCCTGTACGTGGGCGTGTACGGCTACGACCAGCGCGGTCCCTATGCGGCGCGTGCCGCGTACGACGACTTGATCCAGGGCGCGGTGGGCATACCGGCGCTGTCGGTCCAGGCTGGCGGCGAAACGCCGCGCTACGCGCCCAGCGCCATCGCCGACCGCATCGTGGGCATCAGCGCGGCCAACGCGGTCAGCGCCGGCTTGTACCACCGGGCGCGGACGGGCCAGGGCCAGGCCATCGACGTGCCCATGTTCGAGACCATGGCGCAGCTGATACTAGGCGACCACATGGCGGGCCAGTCCTTCGAGCCGCCGCTGGGGCCTGCCGGATATCCGCGGATACTGAACGCGGACCGGCGCCCCTATGCGACGCTGAACGGCCACATCTGCGTGCTGATCTATGCCGACAAGCAATGGGCGGCATTTTTCGAGTTGATCGGGCAGCCTGGGCGCGAGTCCGCCGATCCCAGGTTCCGCGACATCGGCACCCGCACCCAGCACATCCATGCGATCTACCGGCTGGTGTCGGATGAGATCGCCAAGCGCACCACCGAGGAATGGCTGGAAGCGTTCGAGGCGGCGGATATTCCGGCCATGCCCATGCACACCGTGGAGTCGCTGCTGCGCGATCCGCAGCTGGAGGCCATCGGATTCTTCAACACCGTCGAGCATCCCAGCGAGGGCAAGCTGCGCACCATGGCGGTGCCGTCGCGCTGGTCCGGCACGCCGCCCGCGCCGTCGCGGCCGGCGCCGCGGTTGGGAGAGCACAGCGTCGAAGTGCTGAAGGAGGCGGGCTACCCGGATGAAACCATTGCCGCGTTGCTGCGGGATGGCGTGACCTCGATGGCGCCCGACGCTGCCGCAGTGACCGGAGCTGCCCATGACTGATTTCCTGAAACGCGAGCGCCATGGCGCCGTGCTGCTCCTGACCATGGACCGCGCGGCCACGCGCAACGCGTTGTCCGATCCCGACGCGATCGACGCGCTGGTGGATGTCTGCGCGGAGATCAACGCCGACATGTCGGTGCGCGCCGTGGTGCTTACCGGTGCGCACGGTGTGTTCTCTTCCGGCGGCAATCTCAAGACCCTGTCGGCGGCGGTCGGCGCCGGGCTGGGGGAGCCGGTGCGCAGCCGCCAAGCCTACCGCGACGGCATTCAGCGCGTGCCGCTGGCCCTGTGCAATCTGGAAGTGCCGACGATCGCGGCGGTCAATGGACCGGCCATCGGCGCGGGCTGCGATCTGGCGTGCATGTGCGATATGCGCCTGGCCGCCGAAGAAGCGCGTTTTGCCGAGAGCTTCGTCAAGCTGGGCCTGACGCCGGGAGACGGCGGCGCCTGGCTGCTGCCGCGGGTGGTCGGCATGTCGCGCGCCTGCGAACTGGCGTTCACCGGCCGCAGCGTCGGTGCTGCCGAGGCGCTCGATATGGGGCTGGTCTCGCAGGTGCTCAGCCAGGAGGGGCTGCTGCCGGCCGCGATGGCGTTGGCGCAGGAGATTGCCCAGCATTCCGGCCACGCGCTGCGCCTGACCAAGCGGCTGTTGCGCGAGGGTCAGCACACGCGGCTGGACACCTTGCTGGAGCTATCAGCAGGCTTCCAGGCCTTGGCGCACCACACGCAAGAGCACGCCAGCGCACTGGACGCGTATCTGGACAAGACGCGCGGCTGAGCGGCTCCGGCCCTGGCCACGGCAGCCTCGCCGGCGCGCAACCTATAACGAGGCGATACAAGGAGGAGACCCATGCAGACAAGGAGAAGAACACTGGTGGCCGCTTTAGGCGCGCTTGCCGGTTTGCCGCTGGCGCGCGCCGCCATCGCGAACACGGCGGCGTGGCCGGCGCAGCCCTTGCGCTTGATCCTGCCCTACGCGGCGGGAGGTCCGACGGATGTTTTGGCCCGGGCCGTGGCGCAGCATGTGGCGCGCGAACTGGGCCAGCCCGTGATCGTCGAGAACAAGACCGGCGCCAGCGGCAACATCGCTGGTGAAACCGTGGCACGCGCCCGGCCCGATGGCTACACGCTGCTGTACCACTCGTCCGGCCTGGCGATCAGCCCCGCGCTGTACCGGCAATTGCCCTATGACCCCCTGCGCGATTTCGCGCCGGTGGGGCTGACGGCCTCGATCCCGCTGGTGCTGATGACGACCAAGGCCTTGCCGCCCCAGGACACCAAGGAGTTCATCGCCTACCTCAAGGCGCGGCCCGATGCGCTCAGCTATGGGACCGGCGGCGTCGGCAACATTACGCATCTGAGCGTGGCGTTGTTCCTGCATGCCACCGGCACGCGCGCCGTGGGCATTCCGTTCAAGGGCACCAATCCGGCCATGGTGGCGATGCTGGGCGGCCAGGTGCAATTCATGGTGGACGCGATAAGCTCGGCGCTGCCCTACATCCGCGACGGCAGGGTCAAGGCGCTGGCCGTGACCGGCGCAGAGCGTTCGCCCGCGCTGCCGCAGGTGCCCACGTTGAGCGAAGCGGGCCTGCAGGACCTTACGATGAGCACCTGGCAAGGCGTGCTGGCACCGGCCGCCACGCCGCAGTCGGTGATCCAGCGCCTGAACCAGGCGGTGGCCGCGGCGGTGCGCGATCCGGCCATTGCCGGACCGTTCACGGCGCAGGGCGTGGACCTGCGCAGTTCTTCGCCCGCCGAGTTCCAGGCATACCTGGGGCAGGAGGTCAGGCGCTGGGGCGACGCGGTCAGAATGGCGGGCATACAGCCCGAATGAATACGGCAAACGCCGTGGCTGCAAAGCCACGGCCATGAACGCAACAGCCTTGCGGAGACAAGCATGAACATCAGGACCCTGGCCATGACGGCCATGCTGGGCGCGGCGCTGGCCTTGGGCGGCAACGCCCGCGCGGCAGACAAGTATCCCTCGCATCCCGTGAAGATCATCGTGTCGCTGCCTCCGGGCAGCGGCGCCGACACCACGGCGCGATTCCTGTCCAAGCATCTGGCCGAGCAGTTCGGCCAGCCTTTCATCGTCGAGAACCGGCCGGGCGCCAACAGCTTCATCGCCGCCCAGGCCGTGGCGACCGCGGCGCCGGATGGCTACACGATGTTCGTGGCCAGCAATTCACCCATGACGACCAACGCCGCCGTCTTCAAGCACCTGCCGTATGACGCGATCAAGGATTTCTCTCCGGTCGCGCCCATTGCGCGCTTTCCCATGGTGCTGGTGGTGCCGGCCAGCTCGCCATACAAAAGCGTGGCGGAGTTGGTGTCGGCCGCCAAGGAAGCTCCCGGCAAACTGAACTTCGCGAGCGGCACCGCCACCTACCAGGTGGTGCTGGAACTGTTCCATGAACAGAACGGGATCAAGGCCACGCACGTGCCGTACAAGGGTACGTCGGCGGCTCTGGCCGATCTGGCTGGCGGGGTAGTGCAGTACAGCCTGGCCGACGTCAGCGCGGCGCTCCCCTTGATCCGCGGCGGCAAGCTGAGGCCGTTGGCCGTGACCAGCGCCCAGCGCATCAAGGACCTGCCGGACGTGCCCACGATGCAGGAGAGCGGCACCAAGGGCTACGAGGCCTATGCGTGGACGGCCGCGTTCTTTCCCGCGAAGGTCGATTCCGCCATCGTGGCGCGCGTGTCGGAGGCGGTGCAGGCCTTGGTGCGCAGCGACGAGGGCCGGGCGTTCATGGCCAATCTGGGCGGCGAGTCGTTCGTGGGCGGCCCCGACACGCTGGCGGCCTTCCAGAAGGACGAACTCGAGTCCATGCGGCGTATCGCGAAACTGGCCAACATCCAGCAGGAGTAGGCGCGCGCGGGGCCTGTCATACGGAGACCGCTGCGGCGGTCTCTGGCCGCATCAGGCGGCAGGCCATCTCGACGAAATTGGCGGTGGTCGGCGTGGCGTTGTCCGGGTGCACCGCCAGCGCAATGCCTACCTTGATGGTTTCGGCCAGCTGCGAGACATTCACCAGGCGCACATTGCTGCCGGCCTGCCGGCGGGCCACCGCCGGCACGATGGCTATCCCGAGCCCGCTTTCCACCAGGCTCAGTATGGTCTGCACCTGGATCGCTTCCTGCGCGATGCGCGGCACCACGCCCGCTTGCTGGAAGGCATACATCACCAGCGCATGCATCCCCGGCACATGCGCGCGCGAATAGCCGATGAACGGCTCGTCCGCGAGTTCGCTCAACGCAACGTCCTCGCGCTGTGCATGACGGCTGCCGGCTGGCACCGCCAGCATCAGGTGGTCCGGCTGCAGCAAGGTGACGCGCGCCGCCGTTGGCTCCAACACAGGAAAACGCACCAGCGCCACGTCCAGCGTGTGCGCGTCCAGGCGGCGCAGCAGATCGACGGTGGTGGATTCTTCGATGATCAGGTCGACGCGCGGGTAATCCTTGCGGAACTCCGACAGCAGCCGCGGCATCAGCGAATAGGTGGATGAACCGACGAAGCCCACCTTCAGGACGCCCTGTTCGCCGCTGGCGCCTTCTCTTGCCGCACGGCGGATTTCCTCCGCATAGAACAGGGTGGTGCGCGCGTACTGCAGCACGACCTGGCCCGCTGGCGTGGGGCGCAGGCCGGCGGGCAGCCGTTCGAACAACTGCACGCCGAGTTCCTGCTCCAGCTTCTTGATCGCGGTGGACAGGGGCGGCTGAGCCATGTGCAGCCGCTCGGCGGCGCGATGGAAGTTGAGCGTCTCGGACAGGACCAACAGCTGCTTGAGCTGGCGTAGCTCCACGGGTGTCTCCCTTGATGCGCCGGGCTCGCGATATTTGTGATGTATTGCCCGGTCCACATCTAATATTAGACCGGGATGTGACCCCCGTGTAGATTGCCATGAAGCCCGCGCGCATCGCGCCGGGCAGGGTTTTCACGGCACTTTCGGCAGTTCGAATGCATGCGGCGGCGCCGTGCCGCCGCGCCTTCCGGGGACCACATTGGGCGCTATCAACGAGGCACTGCGGCTTGCCGCGATTCCTGCGCAAGACGAGGCGCTGCGCCCGTCCGTGCGCGCCTTCCTGCGCGAGGCGCTGAAGGACATGCCGGCGGACCGCCGCGCGCGTTCCTGGATGGGCTATGACGCGGAGTTCAGCCGCGCGCTGGCGCGGCAGGGATGGCTGGGCCTGACCTTGCCCGCGGCCTACGGCGGCGCGGCGCGCAGCAATTTCGCCCGCTTCGTGTTGAGCGAGGAACTGCTCGCGGCGGGCGCGCCGGTGTCGGCGCATTGGATCGCCGATCGCCAGACCGCGCCGCTGATCCTGCGCTACGGTTCGCCGGCGCAGCGCGATTTCTATCTGCCGCGCATCATTCGGGGCGAAGCCTTCTTCGCCATCGGCATGAGCGAACCCGACACTGGTTCCGACCTGGCCAGCGTGCGCACGCGCGCCACCCCCGATGCCGGCGGCTGGCTGCTGAACGGCCGCAAGATATGGACTACCAACGCGCACCGCTCGCACTACATGTGCGCGTTGGTGCGCACCTCCGGCGTGCCGGAAGACCGGCACAAGGGACTGTCGCAGATGATCTTCGACCTGTCCTTGCCCGGCATCGAAATCCGTCCGATCCGCGACATCGCGGGCGACGCGCATTTCTGTGAAGTCCTGTTCGACAACGTCCGCCTGCCGCGCGATGCGCTGGTGGGCGAAGAGGGCAGCGGCTGGCAGCAGGTCACGGCCGAACTGGCGTTGGAGCGCAGCGGCCCGGAGCGGATCTACTCCAGCATGGTGCTGATGGACGGCTGGCTCGCGCATCTGCGCCAGGCGGCGTCGCCGGACCCGGCGCACGTCCGGCTGGCGGGACGTCTGGCCGGCCGGTTGACGGTGCTGCGGGCCATGTCGCTGGCGGTCACGCAGCGGCTCAACGATGGGGCCGACGCCAGCCTCGCGGCCGTGCTGGTGAAAGACCTGGGCACGGAGTTCGAGCAGGCCGTGCCCGAATGGATAGGCCAGGCCTTGCGCGCGGACGCCAGCCCCGCGCCTGACGAGGTGCTTGCCCGCACGCTGGCTTATCTGACGCTGATCAACCCGACCTTTTCGCTGCGCGGCGGCACCCGCCATATCCTGCGCGGCATCATCGCGCGCGAGCTTGGCCTGCGCTAGGGCCTATCGACACCTGAAGGAGGGCCCCATGGCGGCATCCATCCAGCAAGACCTGTACGACGAATTTGCGCGCGCCCTGGCTGGTTTGTGCCCGCTGGAGCGGGTCCGCGAGATCGAGACGCAGGGCGGCGCAACCGACCCGGGCAGCCTCGCTGCCCGCACATGGCGGGAGATCGACGCGCTTGGGTATGTGGACGCATTGACGCCCGCGGAACTGGGTGGCGCCGGATTGCCGCTGGCCGACGCCGAGGGCCTGCTGCGCGCGGCAGGCGCGTTTGCGTTGCCTTACCCGCTGGCCGACACCATGTTGGCGCGCGCCCTGTTGCGGGCCAGCGGCCAGACCGTGCCAGAGGGGCCTATTGCATTGGCCCAGGCGTTGCCGGGACCGCGCGGTCTGCGCTGCGTCCAGACGCCGGGAGCCGGGCTGGCGCGCACGCTGCTGGTTCAGCGCGACGGCTGCCTGTTGTTGCTGGCGGCGCCGGCCGCATCCGATCCGGGCGTGTTCCGGCCGCGCGCCAGCGCCGCCCCCGCATGGACCGACTCGCCGCCTGTCCTCGGCCGTATCGCCTTGCCGGACGAGGCCGTGCAGGCTTGGCGCAACGCCGCCGACGCAGCCGCAATCGCTGGCGCGATGCAAGCCGTGCTCGACCGCTGCATCGCCTTCGTGGGCGAACGCCAGCAGTTCGGCAAAGCGCTGGGCCGTTTCCAGGCGATCCAGCAGGAGATCAGCGTGCTGGCGGAGCAGGTGGCGTCCACCGCCATGGCGGCGCGGCTGGCTTGCTCCAGCGGCTCCCTGTTTCCCGACGTCACGCTTGCGGCCTGCGCGCGGCTGCGGGCATGCGAGGCCATTCCCGTCGTGTGCTCCCTGGCGCACGCGATCCACGGGGCGATCGGGATCACCGAAGAGCTGGCCCTGGGCCTCTACACCACGCGGCTGCATGAGTGGCGCGCCAGCGGCATGAGCGAAGACGCCTGCGCCAACCTGATCGGAACCCAGCTGCTGGCCGGCGACAGCCCGTCGATGCTGGAGTTCGTGCGCGGCGTCATGGCGGCCGTGCCGGCGGATAGCGAGGCCGACGCGGCGCGCGTCCCCGCGTAGCGCGAGACGGGCCGGCGTCTTTCTTTCGAATTCCATGCAACCGAGGTAATCATCCATGCCCTCAAGTTCAGATGCCGTCGTCATCGTCGGCGCGCAGCGCACGCCCATCGGCGCCTTCCAGGGCGCCTTGTCGCACTACACCGCGCCCCAACTGGGCGCCCATGCGCTGGCTGCCGCCATGCGTCAGGCGGGCCTGCCGTCCGATGCGGCCCAGGAGGCCTTGATGGGCTGCTGCCTGTTCGCCGGCCTGGGGCAGGCGCCCGCGCGCCAGGCCGTGCTGGGCGCGGGGCTGCCGACCACGGTGCAGGCGACCACGCTCAGCAAGATGTGCGGCTCGGGCATGAAAGCCGTGACCCTGGCGCACGACATCCTGCGCGCCGGATCGGCGGATGTGGTGCTGGCCGGGGGCATGGAATCGATGAGCAACGCGCCGCATCTGATACCCCGGGCGCGGCAGGGCTACCGGCTGGGCGACGGGCAGTTGCTGGACCACATGTACCGCGATGGCCTGCAAGATGCCTATGAAGACCACCTGATGGGGCACTACGCCGATCTGGCCGCGCGCGAGCACGGTTTCAGCCGCGCGCAACAGGACGCCTATGCGGAGCAGAGCGTGCTGCGCGCTCAGGGCAGCATCGCCGCAGGGACGTTCGCGGCGGAGATCGCCCCCATTGCGGCGCGGGCCCGCCGTGGCGAACCGGCGGGCGCGCTCGTGGCCGACGACGAGACCCCGGGCCTGTGCGACGCGACGCGGCTGGCCAGCTTGAAACCGGTCTTCACCGCCGATGGCACGGTCACGGCCGGCAACGCTTCGTCGATTTCGGATGGCGCGGCCGCGCTGGCGCTGACGCGGCTGGGCCACGCGGAGATGCTGGGGCTGGCGCCGCGCGCGCGCATCGCCGGGCATGCCGCCGCCGCGCTGGCGCCGGGGCAATTCCCTGTCGCGCCGGTGCACGCCATCGCGCGCCTGCTCGACCGGGTGGGCTGGAGCTGCGATTCGGTGGACCTGTTCGAAATCAACGAGGCCTTCGCGGTAGTCGCCCTGATCGCGCTGCGCGACCTCGGCCTGCCGGCCGAACGGGTCAACGTCGAAGGGGGCGCCTGCGCGCTGGGGCATCCGGTGGGCGCCACCGGCGCGCGCATCATCGTCACGCTGCTGCACTCGCTGGAGCGCCGCGGGCTGCGCCGCGGGGTGGCTTGCCTGTGCCTGGGCGGGGGCGAAGCCACGGCCATCGCCATCGAATTGCTTTGATCCGGCGGCGCGTCCGCCGCCTAGACCTGGGAAGACGAACACATGGGACCACTGGCTGGAATCAGGATCATCGAATTGGCCGGCATCGGTCCGGGGCCGATGGCGGCCATGCTGCTGGCCGACATGGGCGCGACGGTCCTGCGGATCGAACGCAAGGAGCCCGCCGATCTGGGCGTCAAGCGCGAGCTGAAGTACAACCTGCTGCTGCGCAACCGGCGCTCGATCGCGTTGGACCTGAAAGACCCGCGCGCCGTGGCGCTGGTGCTGCGGCTGCTGCGCAAGGCCGATGGGCTGATAGAAGGATTCCGTCCCGGCGTGACCGAGAGGCTGGGCCTGGGGCCGCAAGCCTGCCTGGCCGCAAACCCCAGGCTGGTCTATGGCCGCATCACCGGCTGGGGCCAGGACGGGCCGCTGGCGCAAGTGGCCGGGCATGACATCAACTACATCGCCGTCACCGGCGTGCTGGACGCCATCGGCCGGGCCGGCCAGCCGCCCACGCCTCCGCTCGCGCTGGTGGGCGATTTCGGCGGCGGCGGCCCGTTCCTCGCATTGGGCATGCTGGCCGCCATCATCGAAGCGCGCCAGTCGGGCCTAGGCCAGGTGGTGGACGCCGCCGTGATGGACGGCGTGGCCTCCATGGCCACGGCCTTCTTCGGCCTGGCCGCTTCGGGGTCATGGCAGCCCCAGCGGGGCAGCAACATCCTCGATTCGGGCGCGCCGTTCTATGACGTGTATGCATGTGCGGACGGCCTGTGGCTGTCGGTCGGCCCGATAGAGCGCCGCTTCCACGAACGGCTGTTGCGGCAGCTGGGCCTGGACGACGATGCCATCCGCGACTTGGGCGACCATCAGGACAGGACCACCTGGCCCCGCCTGCGGACGGTGCTGGCCGCGGCCTTCGCCCAGCGCAATCGCGACGACTGGTGCGAAAGGCTGGCGCACCTGGATGTATGCGTGGCCCCCGTGCAGACGCTGAGGGACGCCGCCATGCATCCGCAGGTCAAGGCACGCGGCACGCTGCTGGAGGTGGACGGCATCACGCAGCCCGCCCCGGCACCGCGCTTCAGCAGGACGCCCAACGCCAGGCCGACCGCGCCGCAGCCGCCGGATGCTGGAGCGCTGGCGGGTTGGCTGGATCCGGAGGACCTGGAGGCATACGGCGCAGCGCTTTGACGGCGGAGGGCAGCCGGACGCGAGTCGGGCTGTACCGGATCGGAGCCGGTTTCGCTCGACAGGCCGCGCGGGGCGGCAAGCCTGGGATCGGAACCGGCGCATTGCCGGTGCGCGGGTTTATGGCGATAATTGCGACTAATTCCTATTATCGAAATAGCCGCCCCCCTCGCCATGCCGCAACCCGAACAAACCGCCGTCGCCGTGCAGCGCATCTACGACGCGCATCACGGCTGGCTGTTCGGCTGGCTGCGCCGGCGGTTGGGCAATAGCGCCGATGCCGCCGACCTGGCCCAGGACACCTTCGTCGGGCTGTTGAGCAGCTACCGGCGGCGCGCCATGCCGGACTTGCAGGAGCCGCGCGCCTACCTGACCACCATCGCCAAACGTCTCATGGTCGATATGTACCGGCGCCACGCGCTGGAACAGGCCTACCTCGAGGCCCTGGCAGCCATGCCGGCGCGGCATGCGCCGTCGGAAGAGCAGAGGCTGATGGTGCTGCAGACGCTGCGGGAGGTGGATGCCTTGCTGGCGGCCTTGCCGGACAAGGCCCGCATCGCATTCCTGCTGTCGCAGCTCGACGGGCTGACGTATGAACAGATCGGCGCGGAGATGGGGGTGAGCGTGCGCACGGTCAAGCGCTACATGGCTGAAGCCTTCAAGCATTGCATCCTGGCGGCGCCATGACCATCGCAACCGACGCCATCGACCCGAAGATCGCGGGCGAAGCCGCGGATTGGCTGGTGCGGCTGCATTCGGGGCGCTTCTCCGAGGCGGACAAACTGGCTTGCGAGCGCTGGCGCCAGCGCAGCCCCGAGCACGACCGCGCCTGGGCCCGGGCTCAGGCGATCCTGGCCAAGTTCGGCGGCTTGCCGCCGGGCCTGGGGCGGGCCGCCTTGAACGCGGACGCCACGCGGCGCGCCGGCCTGCGGACGCTGGCCGGCCTGATCGTGGCGCTGCCCGCCGGCTGGCTGGCTTGGCGCACGGCGCCCTGGCAGAGCTGGACGGCGGACTACGCCACGGGCAGCGGCGAACGTCGGCAGTTCGAGTTGCCGGACGGCAGCGTGCTGACGCTCAACACGGCGTCGGCGGTGGATCTGGATTACTCGGCGCAACAGCGCCTGGTGCTGTTGCGCGAAGGCGAAATCCTGCTGCGTTCGGTCCATGCTGTGCCGGCCGATCCCCGGCCGCTGCGGGTCCGCACCGCCGAAGGCAGCGTGCAGGCCCTGGGGACGTACTTCGGCGTGCGCCAGTTGGAGGCGCGCAGCCGGGTCGCGGTGATCGAGGGCCAGGTGCGGCTGCAGCCGCGAGCAGCTGCGGCGGGTGCCGTCCTGACTGCGGGGCAGTGCAGCGAGTTTTCGGAGCGCGAGGTCCTGGCGCCGCGTGCCTATGTCCATCCGCCCCAAGCCTGGCTCGATGGGGTGCTCTATGCGGACGACATGAGGCTGGCCGACTTCCTGCAAGAGCTGGCGCGCTATCGCCCCGGCCTGTTGCGCTGCGACCCGGCGGTGGCCGATCTGCGCATTTCCGGCGGCTTTCAGGTGGACGATACCGACGCGGTGCTGCTGGCGGTGTCGCGCAGCCTGCCGGTGCGGGTGGTTTCGCGCAGCCGCTACTGGGTGAGCGTGGTGCCGGCCTGACCGGGCCGCGCGGACTTTTGGCCCCTTTTCCGGGCTCGTCCGACAAGTCCATATAGCACCTTCGCTAGCACTCAGTCGGGATCAGCATGTTTTCAAGCAAGATCAACGCGGCCAGGCCACCTCGCCGTACGCGCCGCCGCGCGGCCGCAGGCGCGCTTTGCGCGGCCCTGGGCGCAGCGGCGCCGGCCATCCACGCGCAGCCGGCCGCCCCGGCGTCCGGCGCGGCCGCCCAGGCGCGGTTCGACATCCCGGCGGGTCCGCTGGGACCGGCGCTGTCGGCATTCGCCGGGATGGCGCGCATCAATCTCTCGTTCGATCCGGCGCTGGCCGAAGGCTGGCGCACGGCAGGGCTGCAAGGCGCCTGGACGGTCGAGGCGGGGCTGGCGAAGTTGCTGGCGGGCACGCCGCTGGCGGCGCGGCGCGATGGCGCCAACGTCTACACGCTCAGGCGGATTCCCGCGGAGCCGGCGGCGATGCTGCCGGCGGTGCGGGTCGAGGGGGCGCAGGAGTCGGCTTACGGACCGGTCGTCGGCATCGTGGCGCAGCGCAGCGCCACCGGCACCAAGACCGACACGCCCATCCTGGAAATTCCGCAGACGGTGAACGTGGTCACGCGCGACGAGATCACGATGCGCGGCGCGCGCAGCATCGTCGAGGCGCTGGCCTACACGCCGGGCGCCTATTCTCCGGGCGGCAGCGCTGATCTGCGCTACGACAACATCTACCTGCGCGGCGGCCATGCCGCCCGCAACAACCTCGATGGCGCCCGGCTGCCTTTTGGCGCTTACAGCTTCGGCATGCTGCAGATCGAGCCCTACGGGCTGGAGCGGGTCGAGGTGCTGAAGGGACCATCCTCGGTCCTGTACGGGCAGAACACGCCCGGCGGACTCATCAATATGGTGAGCAAGCTGCCCACGCAAACGCCCCTGCGCGAGATCGAGCTGCAGACCGGCAGCTACGGCCGGGCGCAGGCCGCCCTGGATCTGAGCGACCCGATAGACCAGGAAGGGCAGTGGAGCTACCGCCTGGTCGCGTTGCAACGGGACGCGGCCCAGTCCGCCAACTACTCGGAAGAAGACCGGACCTTCGTGGCGCCGGCATTGACGTGGCGGCCGTCGGCAGCCACTTCGCTGACCTTGCTGGGCTTCTACCAGAAGGACCATCAGGTGCCCATCTACGGCAATCTGCCGGCCGCGGGTACGCTCTATTCCAATCCCAACGGCCGCATCCCCCGCCACCGCTATACCGGCGAGCCCGGCTGGGATACCTATGACCGGGAACAATACTCCGCCGGCTACCTGTTCTCGCATCAGTTCAACGACACCTGGACCGTGCGGCAGCAATTGCGCTACAGCCACATGCGGGGCGAGGCGCGCACCACCGTGGGCTATATGCTCAACCCGGTGGACATGCGCACCTGGTCGCGCTCGATGTCGCGCGGCCAGGGCACCGGCGCGACACTGAACGTGGATACCCAGGCGATCGCGCGCTTCAGCACCGGCCAGGTCGGGCACGAGTTCCTCGCAGGTTTCGATTATCTGGACATGCGCGACACCTACAAGTTCGCCAACGTCATTGCCGGCGTGCCGCCGCTGGATCTCTACGATCCGGTTTACGGGCGGCCCAGGCCCGGCATCGCGGACCTGATACCCCGCGTCGATTCGCGCCAGCGCACCGAGCAGTCCGGCGCCTATGCGCAGGATCAGATCTCGTACGGCAACTGGCTGCTGACGCTGGGCGGCCGCTACGACATGGCGCGCAGCACCACCCGTAATCTGCTGACCTCCGGCAAGGTCTCGCAAAGCGACTCGGCCTTCACCGGCAGGGCGGGCCTGACCTATATGCTGGAGAGCGGCCTGGCGCCTTACGTGGCGTATTCGACGTCGTTCGCGCCCACGGGCGGCACCGACTACCAGGGCAACCCGTTCCAGCCGACCAAGGGCCGGCAGATCGAGGCGGGACTGAAATTCCAGCCGCCGGGCAGCGACAGCATGGTGACCCTGTCGGCCTATCAACTGACGCAAACCAATGTGCTGACCACCGATACCACCCCAGGGCGTCCGCCGGGCTTCCAGCTCCAGGCGGGGGAGGTCCGCTCGCGCGGGATCGAACTGGAAGGCAAGGCCAGTCTGGCCCGCGGCTGGGACCTGATTGCCTCGTATTCCTACGTCGACGCGGTGGTGACCAAGAGTTCCAACGTCGACATCGTCGATGGCGCGCCGCAATCGCGCGAAGGCAAGAAGCAGTACTACGCGCCGGCGCACCAGGCCGCGGCATGGTTGGCCTACAAGGTGCAGGACGGGCCGCTGCAAGGACTAGGCCTGGGGGCAGGGGTGCGCTACATCGGCGCGGACTGGGGCGACGCGGCGAACACCTTGCGCATTCCCGCAGTGACGCTGGTCGATGCCGCCCTGTCCTACGACCTGGGCCAGATGCAGCCCGCCATGCGCGGCATGACGCTGTCGCTGAACGCCAGCAACCTGTTCGACCGCAGCTACGTGGGCACTTGCGTGACGACGACGTCGTGCACCTACGGCGCCGGGCGCTTGCTGCTGGCCACGCTCAGGTACGCGTGGTGAGGCCCCGCAGCAGCTGGCGCGGCGTGGCGGCGCGCCTGGCCGCGGCCACCTTGGGCGCCTACGCGCTGGTGTGGGCAGCGGTTGCGGCGGCGGCCCGCCTGCCGCTGGCGCCTACCGACGCCATACTCTATCCGGCCCTGGCCGCCATACCCGTGCAGGTGGCCCTCACGGTTTGGGCATTCGCGGCGCGCAGCCCGCGCCGGGTGTGGCTGGCCATTGTGGCGGGATGCATGGGCTCCTGGTTGCTGACCTCGGGTACGACGGCATGAACGCGTATCCGGAAGGCAGCCTGCGCCAGCGCATGGCCTGGCTGCACACCTGGGTCGGCCTGCTGTTCGGCTGGCTGACGTTTTCAATATTCCTGACCGGCGCGCTCAGCGTCTATGCGCCGGAGATCAGCCGCTGGATGAAGCCCGAGATTTCGGCTGCCGGCAAGGCCAGCCAGGCCCAGGCCCTGGAATTGGCGCAAGACTGGCTGGAGCGGAACGCCGGGGGCGCGGCTGCATGGCGGATCGAATTGCCGGATGCCCGCCGCCCCTTGCTGGCGCTGTCGTGGGAAGATGCAGACGGCGGCGGCGCCGTGATGCTAGATCCGGCTGGCGGGCGCAAGATCGTGCCGCGCGACACAGAGGGCGGCGATTTCCTGGTCGAGTTCCATTACAGCCTGCACGCGGGACAGGCCGGTATCTGGCTGGTCGGCGCCTGTACCCTGGCGCTGCTGGTCGCGCTGGTTTCCGGCGTCATCGTGCACCGGCGCTTTTTCGCGGATTTCTTCGTGTTCAGGCCGCGCGCCTCGCCGGGCCGCGCCTGGCTCGATGCGCACAACATGCTGTCGGTGCTGCCGCTGCCGTTCCATTGCATGATCCTGTTCACCGCTTTGAGCACGCTGCTGCTGGGCTACTTGCCTGCCGGGGTGCAAAGCCGCTATGGCGGCGACGTGGCGGCGATGGTGGCCGAGGTGTTTCCGCAGCCGCCGGCCGCGCCGCGGCCAGGCGGCGCGACGGAGATGCTGCCGTTGAGCACGCTGGCCTTGCGCGCCGAGCCGGAATTGGGCGCGGGCAAGATCGCCGCGATCGGGATCAGGCAACCCGGCACGCAAGGCGCGCTTGCGGATGTCTGGCGCCGCTACGACGATCGCCTGCTGGCGTTTCCCGACCGCGTGTCCCTGCTGGCGGCGAGCGGCGAGGTCGTCGACGTGCAAACAAGCTATCCCGGATCTTTGCAACTGATCCGGACGCTGGGCGGACTGCATTATGGCTACTACGCCGCACCGCTATTGCGCGCGCTGTACTTCCTGCTGGCCTTGTCAGGCGCAGCCATGATCGCGACGGGACTGGTGCTGTACACGGCGCGGCCGGCGGCGGCCGCTTCCCGCTTCGGCCGGGCGGCGCACCGGCTGAATGTGGCGATGGTATGCGGCCCGGCATGCGCCTGCGCCGCCTATCTGCTGGCCAACCGCCTGGCGTGGCCCGGGTCGGAGGGCTTGCATGAGCGCGAGGTGGCGGCTTTCTTCCTGGCGTGGATCGCCTGCGGCGTGCACGCCTTGGCGCGCGACGAACGTCGCTTGTGGCCGGAGCAATGGGGGGGCGCGGCGCTGCTATGGCTGGCCGTGGCGCCTGTTGATCTGCTGACCATGGCCTCCGACGCCGGCCTGAGGACGGCCCTGGCGATGCCGCTGCATCATGCGGTCTGGGGCGCGAGCATCGCGGCCGCCTGCGTTTTCGCCTGCGTGGCGCATCGTTCCAGAACCAAGCCCATTTCAAGCCTTGGATCCTGAGGCTGGTGACCCGCATTGCAGTTCTTTCCCAAGACCAATCCGCCTGGCCATGGCCTTGAGTGGACGGCATCGACTCGGCCTTGCCTTCCTGAATAGAATGGGCTTCCCGTTCCCCGTTCCGGAGTCGTCCCATGAACTTGCAGCTACGAATTTTTTCGTTTTTTGTCATGTCTGTGATGTCAGCCGGCGCCGCGGCTGAAACGCCGCCAGTGGTCCAGTTCATTGCCACGGGCGGGACGATCGCGATGAAGGTGGATCCGGTCACCAAGGGGGTGGTACCCGCCATCTCGGGCGATGATCTGATGCAGACGGTGCCCGACGCCGCCAAGTACGCCCGCATAGAGGTCAACAACTTCTCGGCCATGTCGGCCAACTATGTCGAGCCCAAGTGGTGGACGCGTTTGACCAAGTCGGTGGATGACGCCTTGGCCCGGCCTGAGGTGGCCGGCGTGGTCATCGCCCATGGCACGGACACGATGGAGGAGACCGCGTACTGGCTCGATCTGACCGTGAAATCCGACAAGCCCGTCATCCTGATCGGCGCGCAACGCAATGCGTCGTCTCCGGATTTCGACGGGCCGCGCAATCTGCTCAATGCCATTCGGATCGCCACGGCGCCGGACGCCAAGGGCAAGGGGGTGATGATCGCGATGAACAACCAGATCAACGCCGCGCGCACGGCGACCAAGACCCATACCGCGGATGTCGAGACCTTCAAGTCGGGCGATTTCGGCTTTCTCGGCGAGGTCTGGTCGGATCGCGTGCAATTCTCGCGCACGCCCTTGCGGCGACAGCACATCGATATCGGCGCGGGCGACATGCCGCGCGTGGAAATCCTGCCGATGTTCGGCGGCGCGGACGGCGATCTGCTGCGCTATGCCGTGGACCAGGGTGCGAAGGGCATCGTGGTCCAGGCCGTGGGCATGGGCAACATGAACGTTTCGATGTTCGAGGCCGTGAAGTATGCGCTGGGCAAGGATGTGCCGGTGGTCATATCGACGCGCGTGCCCAATGGCCGGACGATGCCGGTCTACGGTTTCCCCGGCGGCGGGAAAACCACTTTCGACGCCGGCGCGGTCATGGCGGGCGACCTCAGCCCGCAGAAGGCCCGGCTGCTGCTGATGCTGCTGTTGCATCAGGGGCAGCACAGCAAGGAAGCGCTGCAGGCTGCATTTGATCGTTGATCGTTGCGGGCAGGATTCGCAGCTCCCTCGGCGCTGGCCTTCCGAACCAGGGCCAGGCGCCGCGCGGCCGCGTTCGACGTCTCCTTGCCCTCGGGGATACCAACGCTTGTGTTCAGTCGATCCGCGAATCCCAGATCATCCTTTGGAGCGCAAGACTGGGTGTTGCGCCTGCATCCTGCATTCTTTTCGGCAGGCGGAACGCGGATAGGTGTAGACACCTATTAAGAAAACCCTGCCGCATGCCGTATCGCCAGGAGGTTGCGTCTACTTAAAAAGGATGTGTCATGGTGGCCAGGTATTGCCTACGCACGGGATGGTTGAAGTCGGCTGTCCTCGTTTTCTACGCGGCGAACTTCGCCTATCCCGCAAATGCCCAATCGGTCTCCAGTTCCGGCCAGATCGATCCTGGGCCGGTCCAGACGCCGCATTGGACTGTCGGCGGCGATCTGACCGTCGGAGATACCCTCGCCGGGGAGTTGGTCATCGATGCGGGCGGTTCCGTGGTCAATGACTTGGCATACATTGGAAACTTCAATGGCGGCATAGGCGCCGTGACGGTGTCGGGCCGTGACGGCAATGGCGTCGCTTCCACCTGGACCAGCCTCGGTTCAGTGCAACTCGGCCTCGACACCGGCGCCAGCGGCACAGTGACGATCCGGGACGGGGGCTCGGCGCAAAGCGATTCGGCCAGCATCGGCTTCGAGACCGGCGGCGTCGGGAACGTTCTCGTTTCCGGGCCGGGGTCCACCTGGAATCTCTCCACGGGCAATGCGTTCGTGATCGGCGGGCGCGGCCAGGGCTCGCTGCGGATCGACCATGGCGGCGCCGTGCACAGCGGCCAGGCGATCCTCGGCTGGGAAGTCGGCAGCGAGGGCAGCGCCACGGTGTCGGGCGCGGCAACGGTCTGGGACCCGCTAAACAACATCTACGTGGGGCTCGACGGAAAGGGCGAGCTCCACGTCCAGGATGGCGCCAGCGTCAGCACGGTCGGGTCGACAGCGCCAGGCGCCGCGGCAACGGTCTACATTGGCAGGGGCGTGGACGGCGTTGGCACGGTGACGGTGTCGAGCGCAACGGCCGACGTTTCGACGCTCGCGGCAAGCGACCGCATCGAAATCGGCTCGGCAGGCACGGGAACGTTGACCATCGAAAAGGGTGGGAAGGCCATTGCCGCCGCCGATACATGGCTTACCGTTGCGGCCTCCGCCACCGGCACGCTGAACCTGACCGGCGATGCCAGCGGCCGCGGCGTGCTGGAGACCGGCTCGGTGATCAAGGGCGCGGGCAACGCCACTTTCAACCTGGACGGCGGCATCCTGCGCGCCAATCGCAATGAGGCCAACTTCCTGAAAGGCTTCTCCACGCAGGCGGTGGGCAGTGGCGGCGCCGGGTTTGATACCAACGGCCACGAAGTGGGCGTCACGACCGCGTTCTCAGGGACGTCACGCTTGAATAAGCTGGGCGCGGGCACGCTGACCTTGTCGGGCAACAGCGCGGCGTTCACCGGCAATACCGATGTTCAGGCTGGAACGCTGCAGGTGGATGGCATCCTCGGCGGGCCGGTGACCGTGCTTGCGGCCGCGCGATTGACCGGCACGGGACGCGTGGGCGCGACGGTTAACCGGGGTACGATCGCGCCGGGTCCGCGCAGCGGTTTCGGCACCCTCACGATCGCCGGCGACTATGCGGCGCAGGGCGGCAACCTGGAAATCCGCACACAGCTTGGCGCCGACGACTCGCCGACGGACAAGCTGGTGATCACCGGCGACAGCGCTGGCTCGACGCCGGTCACGGTGAAGAACATGGGAGGCGCTGGCGCGCAGACCCAACGCGGCATACAAGTCGTGCAGGTCTACGGCCTGTCGGCGGGAAAATTCGATCTGGCCAACGGCGACTACGTCATCGGGGGGCGTCCGGCTCTGGTCGCCGGCGCCTATGGCTATGTGCTGCAACAGGACCCAGCCGACGGCGGCTGGTACTTGCGATCGTCCCTGACCAATCCAGTCACTACCCCGACGGATCCTGGTACCACCCCGACGGATCCGGGTACGACCCCGACCGATCCAGGCACCACCCCGACCAATCCGGGCACTCCCTCGCCCGGTGGCGGTTCGCCGGGCGCCGAACCGCCCTTGCTCTATCAGCCCGGCGTGCCGGTCTACGAGGCCTATGCCAATACGCTGCTCCACCTGAGCCAGCTGCCTACCCTGCGCCAGCGGGTCGGCAATCGCCTCTATGATCCGGCGGACGCCGGCCGCAATGGCGTATGGAGTCGCGTCGAGGGCACGACAGGACGGCTCGATCCTGCGGCGTCCACCACCGGCGCGCGTCAGAACGTCGATAGCTGGAAGGCGCAATTCGGCGTTGACCGCATCCTGGCCGGTAAAGAAGAGGGATCCCGTCTGGTGGGCGGCCTGGCCTTTCACTATGGCAAGGCCGACTCGCGGGTGTCGTCGGTCTACGGCAACGGCACGATCGACACCACTTCCTATGGCCTGACGCCGACACTGACCTGGTACGGCAAGAATGGCCTGTATATCGACACCCAGGCTCAGGCGACCTGGTTCGACAGCGACCTGAACTCAGGGCTGGCCGGCAAATTGAAGGGCGGCCAGAAGGCCCAGAGCTATGGCTTGGGTATCGAAGCGGGCAAGGCTTTCGGATTGTCAGAGGAGCTGGCCCTGATCCCGCAGGCGCAACTGACATACGTATCGACCCGCTTCGACAGCTTCAACGACAAATTCGGCGCGCGCGTCGAAAGCGACAAGGGCGACAGCCTGCTGGGCCGTTTCGGCATCGCGCTGGACTACAAGAGAAATTGGCAAACGGCCGGCGCGAAGCGGGAATCCAGCGTCTACGGCGTCGTCAACGTGAAGCATGAGTTCCTGGACGGAACCAGTGTCCGCGTCGCCGGCGTGCCGGCGGCCAGTCGCATGGCGCGAACCTGGGGCAGCATCGGAGCGGGGGCAAATTTTGGTTGGGGGGAGCGCTACGCCATCTACGGCCAGGTCGAAGCCGACGCGGATTTCTCCGGCAGCTATATCGTCACCGCTACCGCGGGCTTCAGGATGGCTTTCTAGAGTGGGCGATGGTGACCGGCCGACGCTCTGCAAATCTGCTTTTCTTCAAGGGAGTCTCCGACTCATGGAGACTCCGTCGGTTGGCGCCTGCCTGAGGCGGGAGCCTACGTCCACTACGGAGCCTTCATCTCCTGCTCCTTCTCCTTCTTCTCCTTTTTTTCTCCATCGTAGTGAGACTTGATGGCGAGAAACATGCCCGTACCCAACACGAGGAGCTTGAACGTACCGAAGACTACAGGGACCCAGAAATTCATCATTTCCTCAAAACGCTGCTTCAGCAGCTTCACTAAATACTCGCGGACTGATCCGCGTCGATGCTAGTGATCGGGCTGCCATGAGCCCCCGACCTGTTGTCGGAGGCAGTATTTCCGGGCGAATTCGCCCGGTGTTAGATCTTTCAAAGCCATGTGAGGCCGAGCGTCATTGTAGTCCTGGCGCCAAGCCTCGCTACGCAACTGCAATTGTTCATCGGCATACCGCCGATAGACTCGGCTGCAGCTGACCTGCCAGCCTGGTCTTGCCCGCCAAAGGGCGCCGTCTTGACCGCGCAGCATCTCGACCGGCGACTTGCTTGTCCTGGGCTATGTCCGTTATCGGCCAGGAACGGTCGCGGGGTCGATCATCCGACGATCGGAGCGAACATCAATCGCCCCCGCGAGGGCATTCAGGCGGTCAGGAAGCGCGTGACTTCGGCCCAGTCGTTGGTCGACAGGGCGACGTCTTCGAAGTCGCCGGCTTCCTCGTCGTAGCGCGAAACGCAGAAGCGCTGGCTTCTGCCGGATTCGCGGTCGGCATAGTTGGCGTAGTCGACATACACCTTCAAGCCGCGCTCCTTGTTCTCGAATGAAGGAGCTGCGTCGATGTAGCTCGACGAGTCGAAATACCCTTCGGGTAGGGGCGGGAGGGTGGTTATGTCGAAGTCAGGAAATTCGCGGCGGAGTCGTTCGAGGTTCATAAGGGAAGCATTTGGAGGCTGGAAGCCTGACATTTTACGTTGATTGGTGTCAGCTGGTTTTGCCCGCCAAAGCCAAAAGGCGAACCTCAACGCAAAAGGCGAACTTTGTTCCCGCCACTCCGGGTTTGAGTAGCGGGAATAAAGTTCGCTTTTTTTTGAAGTCCGTCTTTCGGCTTTGACGGTCGAGACAAGCCATAGAGCTTGTAGCTGTTATAGCCTGCTCGCGGGCTGTTCTCGCAAGTCGACTGCGGCGCGCGCCCGTCAAGGGTCGCAGCACTAGGCTGGCCCTGGCGCTGCTGCGCCAGCAGCAGTTCGTCCACCATTGCCCCTCGCTACGGCAGTCGCGCTCCTGCAAGGTGTCTTGAAACGCCCTAGACCTGGAGTGCTGCGACGGCCTGCGGCGTCCTGTGAAACGCGATCGCTAGGCGATTGAAACTGTTGATCAGGCAGACGGCGTAGGATAAGTCGGCAATTTCGCGCGCATTGAACACGGCCGCGACGGCGTCATAGTCCGCATCGGCCACGCCGGCCTGCGCTACCAGCGTCAGCCTTTCCGCCCAGGCCAGCGCGGCGCGCTCTTGCGCGGTGTAGAGCGGACCAGCTTCGCGCCAGGTGGGCAGCAGAGCAAGCTTGTCATCCGCAACGCCGCGGGCGCGCAACTCACGCGCATGCATGTCGATGCAATAGGCGCAACCATTGATCAGGGATACACGCAGATACACCAGGTCAACCAGTTCTGTCGGCAAGCCGCAACGCTGCAGGTAGAGATAGGCGTTGGTAAGGCTCTTGTAGCCTTCCGGAGAGGCCTGGGTGTAGTCGATACGATCTGTCATGGAGGCACCTGATAAGAAGAAGCACTGCTGAAGCTGGCCAGTGTATGGCCCCCGTCCCAGGGGGGAACAGAGCCATGAATGGCATGCTTGGTTGGGCCATGATTGCGGGCGTCGCTTCGACATCCCTCTACGATAGCCGCGCTCCGGCAAGGGTCTTAACACGCTCTAAGCGTTTGAGTGCGGCCCAATCAAGCAAAGAGGCCCTGGAGACGGTTGTTGACATCATTGCGAGCGAGATCTGGTCAACGATTCGGAGACTTCTGCTGAGTAACGAGCTCTATACGCTTGCTGCGCGATAACCAGAACTCATCACGGCCATGCGCTAAGGCAGCACTTAGGCCTCAGGCACGCGATGCAAGTGTGCCTTTGATGAGGGTGAACGCATGCTGCATTAGCCCATTGAAGTGACCGGCGTCACGTCGCAGCCCTGTCTGCTGGCCACCGATCAAGCATAGGTGAGCTGCTTGGCCGACTATTTCTGCATGGCCAGGCGTGCGCACCCATCGACTGCATGTTCTCACGGCAAAAGCCAGACGAGTTGCGTCGACTCGCCGTTGAAACTCGGCCACCAACGGGTCGATTAACGCCCACGCTCGGATGGCGACTTCCCTGCCCGGTTGCTTCTCGGCGGCGATGCGCAAATAGCGCGTCAGGGTTTCGCTGGCGCTGCGTCCCTGCGCGGCATACGCAAGCATCCGCGTCGTATAGTCCTCTTCCCACTTGCCAAGTAATGTACGCACGAACTCTTCACGATTGTGAAAGTGGTGATAGAACGATCCACGGGTGACGTTCAATCGCCGAGCGATACTTTCGGCTGAGACGCCGGTGTGCCCTTCTTGGTCGAGGGCCTCAAGGCCAGCCGCAACCCAATGATTGCGAGTCAGTTTGCTCATATGTCTGCGCCATACAGACTGTGTATGGTGCGATCTAGATTGATACGCTGCGAACACTAGCACAGACCGCCGCGGCATGTCGCACAGCGGCCCTTCTCCTGGAGTTCGCCTTGAAAGAAATTGCCCTGGTCACGTTCGACCAATTCACCGACATCGACCTCTTCCTAATGTGGGACATCTTGGGGCGCAACACTAAGGACTGGAACGTGCGCATCTTGGCATCTAGTTCCATCGTGCGATCGGCGCATGGCCTGTCCGTTTCGGCGCACGGCGCTCTCTCTGAGGCCAATCAGGCCGATGCAGTGTTGTTCTCCAGCGGCAAGCTGGGCATACCGGCTGCGCTTGCTGATCCGGATTTTCTATCATCTTTCCAGCTCGATCCCACACGACAGCTTATTGGCTCCATTTGTGCCGGCGCCTTCATCCTTGAGCGACTTGGACTGCTTTCCAGTGGTCGTTCCACCACGCACCCGGATGCACGAGGAGGCCTGCAAGCTCTAGGACTGGAGCCAGTGGATCAGCCCTTGGTATGCGAAGGAAGCGTCGCGACGGCTGGAGGCTGCCTTGCGGCGCTCTATTTGGTGGGGTGGATGGTCGAGTCTTTGTTCGACATCAAAAAGCGACGTGCCACGCTGCAGCCCGTACTGCCCGCGGGGCAGCAAGAGCTTTTCGAGGCACTTATCGGCCTCACAATTCAGCAGGGCTCGAGGTAGGTGAACGCTTCGCAGGCTATGCCTACCCCCCACAGCCGCCGCTTGCCGTTTTAAAACAGCAGATCGCCCTATACCACGCAATTGAATCCGGTTTCTCGACACATGCCAGTGTGAAGATTTCGATTGCTCTGCGACTTATGATCGATTTGGCTTCTCTTGGCCGAAGACAGTCATCCTGCGGGGATCCCTCCGGCCAATTTCTTGGGCGGGAAAAGAAATAGCCCCGAACGGTTCGGGGCTATTCAAACCTAGTCATGTCACCGGCATTCTATCCGGGAGGGATTTCTCTAGGGCGGCGACAGTAGCTTAGGTCAAAGGAGCTGCGCCGGTCAATGCGGCTCCGCAGATGGTGTATTGGGGACCGAGGGGGCGGTTCGTCGCACATCGGCGACTCCCAACTTATGGCCGAGTGCTCGAGACGCCCGTGTCTCTTTCCCAATGCCCGTACGGGCATGCCCCAAAGCTGCCGGCTTGGACTGTCGCGCTGATTTAATCGCGTTTATTGCAAAGTTCGCCTTTTCGGGAAGTAGCATTTTCGGGGCGCTGATTTTTATCTCAGAGTTCGCCTTTTTGATGGGTGCAGAGTATCGGCCGCGGACTTGCTTTGCCTAGACTATGTCCGTTCTCGGCCAGCGCCCCACCTTCGCGATTGGCGCCGCATCGACATTCGAACGGCAACTCCGTCGCGGAAGGCGCCAATCGTGTCTGGCCGCTCTCGACCCCGTGCCCTGTGGCACGACACGGAACTGAGTTCTTTCTCGAGTATCTTGAGGTCGGGTGAAATTTGGCTGAGTATGTTGGCTAATCGATTAGACGAAGGCGAACTGATGGTTTTCGCCTTTGCTGGAATTGGCACTGGGCCGGCGCCAGGCGCCTAGCTTTACTTACGGAACGCCTATTGCCGCGCCCCGGCCCCTGTCTTCTATCGTGGGATACGCGCGCAGCTCGCGGATCCGCGCGGCGGAGTCTGCGTCGCTCAGTCCGCAGGAGACCGCGGCGCGAGACTGCGGATATTTATCAGACGCTACATCGTGTAGCGCAGCGTCAGGATGGCGCTGCGTGGCGCGCCATAGAGGTTGTAGAAAATGTCGTAGCCCGGCGTGCGCAGGTACTCCCGGTCGAAAAGGTTGTTGATCGAAAGCGCGGCGTCCCATTGCTTGTTGATCTGGTAGCCCAGGCGAGCGGAGACAACCGCGTAGCCGCCCTGGCGCATGGATGAGGTGTAGACATCGCTTTGCGCCTGCAAGCCCATGCCGACGCGCCAGCCGTTCAGCGCGCCGTTGAAATCGCTGGGTTGGAACCGGTATTGCGTCCAAAGTTTGAAGAGGTGCTTGGGCAGGACGTCGGCAGCGAAGCGCTGGCCCACGTTGGTGGCGTCGGCGTCACGCAGGAATTTCGCGTTGGTGAACGTATAGCCGGCGGCTATGTCCCAGCCCGGCAAGGGGCTGCCGCTGATTTCCGCTTCCCAACCCTGGCTTTGCACCAGGCCGGCCGCGCGCGAGCACGAACCGGTGGGCGTGCCACCGCAGCCGATGTGGTCCGGGTCGGTAATGGCGCGGTTCTGGTCGCGGATCCGGAACATCGCCAGCGACGCATTCAAGCGGCCATCGAAGAACTCGCCTTTGACGCCGGCTTCGGTTTGCCAACCCTTGCGCGGCTTGAGCGTTTGCCCCGTGTAGTCCTGCTCGCTCTGGGGCACGAAGATGTCCGTATAGCTGGCGTAGACCGAGACCTGTTGGTTCAGGTCCAGCACAATGCCGCCGAACGGCGTGAATTCGTCCTTGGTATTGGCTGCGCTGTATTCCCAGTCTCCGGTCTGCGGAGACACGGGGCGGCTTTTCTGGCGGTAATCCGTCCAGCGGCCTCCCAGGATCAGGCTCAGCGGGTCGGCCAGCTTGAATCGTCCCGAGGCGTAGATGCCCGATTGCGTGGTGGTGGCGTTGTTGCGATTGATCACCGGCAGCGCGTATTCCTGATCGAAGTCGTGATCGGTCAGCGGCGCGACGTTCTCGATGTAGCTGAATCGGCTTCCGGTCGTTTCGTCAGAGCGCGCGTAGTTGTAGCCCAGCGTGAGCGTGTGCTCCTGTCCAAACAGGGAGACGGGCCCCGACACGTGAACGTCGCCTTGATCCCACTTGAAGTCGTTCGCGATGCGCCCGACCGACATGCCGGAGGCCAGGCCGGTGTCGATATCGATACGGCTACCGGTAAACGCCGAATAGCCGCGATAGCGCGTGTCGCGATGCAGATAGGCCGCCTTGAATTCCCAGCCATTGCTCCATCGATGTGTCAGATCGGCCCCGGCGTCATAGGTCGACATGTCCGACATTTTCGACGGGCCGACATACGCGTCGCGATCCGGCACGCTGCCATCCGAGTAAAGGGGAAGGCCGTTGAAGTTGCGGAAGCGGCGATCGTTATAGGTGGCGGTCAGGCCGATCGTTGTGCGCGGCGCGAGGTCGTATTCCAGCACACCGTAAAAGGTGCGCGGTTCCGAACGTCCCCAGTCATAGAATTTGTTTTCGTCCTTGTAGGCGCCGACGAGGCGGCCGCGCAGCGTGCCCGATTCATTGAGCGGACCCCCGCCGTCGGCCTCCAGACGGTACTGGTCCCAGGAGCCGCCGGACACGGAGGCGGAAAAATGGCTCTCGGCGCGCGGACGCTTGCGCACGTAGTTGATGGCTCCGCCAGGTTCGCCCGTCCCGGTCAGCAGGCCGGTGGGGCCTCGCAGGATCTCGATGCGGTCGTAGATGGCGAGATCCATGTTGGTGCTGGCTGCCTGCTGAGGCAGACCGTCGTATTGCGCGCTGGTGCCGAACCCGCGCGCATTGAATTTCTCGGTGTCTTCATAGTCGGAGGCCGTCAGGCCCGTTACATAGCCCATGGCGTCGGCGATCGTGGTCAAGCCCTGGTCGTCCATTTGCTGCCGGGTCATCACCGACACCGACTGGGGTATTTCACGCAGGGTCTGGGCGCCCTTGGTGATCGTGACCGCGCGCGCGGCATAGGAGCCCGTTTCTTCGGTGGTAGCGTTGCGCCAGGCGTCGCCGTCCACGCGCACGGCTTCCAGCGTAACGGCGCTGGCGCGAGGTTCGGGCTCGATGACGTAGCCGGCGGGGGTCTGCCTGGCGCTGTAGCCGGTGCCGCGCAGCAGGATGTCGAAGCCGCCGGCAACGGTGTGGCTGCCCTGCAGCCCCTGGGTCGTCAGGCCTTGCAGATTGCGCGTGTCGACCACGATGTCCGCGCCGGACAACTGCGCATAACGGTTCAGCGCCGGGGCCAGCGGACCGGCCGGGATGTCGTATTGGGTGACGGCCATGCCTATTGCGGCCTGGGCCCGCGCAGCATGCGGATGCAGGGCGGCGAGCGCCAGGGCGACGGCCAGCGGCAGGTGGCGGAGCAGGTAGGGCTGGCGGGAAGAAGCGGGGTGCGCGGTGATGCGGGGCAGGGCCATATCGGGAATTCCTGTTCGTGATGTCTTTTGGTTTGACGAACGAGAATTCGGAAGTGGAACCTGCTGTCCAAAAAAATTCGCGTGCCTGAGGGTCCGGAACAGCCCGGTTCAGTCTCCCGGCGTCACGTCCACGCGCAGGAAATAGGGAGTGAAGCTGCGCACGCGCAGCGTCGGCAAATTGGCGGCCAGCAGTTGCATGGCGCGATCCGTGTCATCGAGAGGCAGCACCGCCGAAATGCGGATGCTGGCTAGCGCCTGGGCGTCGTACTGAATCAGGCCGCTGCGATGGCGCGCCAGGGTATCGAGCACCTCGGCGAGCGGACGATCGTGTATGAACAGCCGGTGCTGCTTCCAGCCATCTTCGATCTGGCCGCTGTCGATCTCCGTCACTGGATCCAGGCCGTTTGGTCGGATCCGCACGGCCTGGCCGGCTTCAACCACGGTGGCGTCGCGCGATCCGCCGCGGCGTTGCGCGTCGGTCTGGACCGATACGCGCGATTCCAGCACGCTCAATCGCGTTGCGCCGTCCTCGCGGCTGACGACGAACTTCGTGCCCAGGGCGCGCATGGTTCCGTCCCGGGTTTCGATCAGGAAGGGGCGCGTGGCATCTTTGGCGACCTCGACCAGAATCTCGCCCTGGACCAGTTCCAAAGCCCGGAGCCGGGAGTCGTAGCGGAGATTGACGGCAGTGCCACTGTTGATGCTGATGCGAGTGCCATCGTCCAATACCTGCGTCCTCCATTGGCCGGTGGCGGTCCGCAGGTCGGCCATCAGCCAGGAGGGGGGATAGGCTTGCAACGTCAGCCATGCGGGCGCGGCCAGGACGCAGCCCAGCAGGGCGGCGGCGGCGTATTTCTTGATGCGGCTGCGCTTGCCGCGCGCATTGAGCACGGCGGCCAGGGCGGCGCTGCCCGGTTCACCCACGCCGCCGACGCGGATCGCGTCTACTTGGCCCAATAGGCCCTCCATGCGTTCCGCGGCCGTGGCATGGAGCGGGTCTGCCGCCTTCCAGGCGTCAAAGGCCTGCCTCGCCGCGCGCCGTTGCGCGGCGTCGTCGCAGGAAAGCTGGACGATCCATTGCGCGGCCTGTGCGGCTACAGAGGCGGGCGAGGGCGCAGCCACGGTTCAGGTAGGCCCTTGATGGCAATGCAACAGCACCTGGACCAGGTACTTCTGCACCATCTTGGTCGAGACCTTCAGTTGCCCGGCGACGTAGGCGTGCGTGTGGCCTTCAAGGTAGTGCAGCAGGAAGGCTGCGCGGGCCTTGGCGGATACGCCTTCCAGCGCTTGGCAAATCTGTTCCAACGCCTGCATGGCGATAAGCAATTGCTCGGGCGAGGGGTGCTGAGCCAGTTCCGGAGCCAGCCGTTCGAGCTCGGCCAGGTAAGTCCGTTCGAGCAGCTCGCGGCGCGCCCGGTCGATGAGCAGGCGTTTGGCGGTGGTGGTCAGGTAGGCACGCGGCTCTTGCAGCCCCAGCGGCTGGCCCAGCAGTGCGTCGCGCGAGGCCAGCAAGCGCTCAAACGTGTCGTGAGCGAGATCTGCCGCGTGATGGGTGCAACCCATGCGTCTGCGTAGCCAGCCAAAAAGCCAGGAATGATGATCGCGGTACAGCAAATGAAATTGCTGCTGTACGCCCGAATCAGTGCCCACCACGCTTCCTCGTGTCTTGATGTAAATGAGAATGGTTTTCAACTTTAATACAAAAGCACGGCATCACGCAAGGGCGTAGGGATTGCGGGCGGGGCGAACGCGCGCTCCGTTGGGCGACGGCGCGCCGGCGAGGGGGCCGGACGCGCCGTCCGATGCGGCCTACCAGCGATAGCTGACCGTGCCGTACACCTGACGTTCCTGGCCCCAGTAGCACGCGGTGGTGCTGCCGCAGCTGGCTACGTAGCGGCGGTCGAACAGATTGGTCGCCGACAGCGCGAAGGCAAGGCCCTTGAGCGAGGGATCGAGGGCGCCCAGGTCGTAGGAGAGGCGCGCATCGACCAGCGTGACCGGTTTCATCCCGAGTTCGTTGTAGGGGTCGCCATAGGTGCTGCCCCGGTAGCGCACGCCCATGCCAGCGGTCAGGCCGCGCGCGGCTCCGCCGAAGCTGTGGTCGGCCCAGAGCGCGGCCTGGTGGCGGGGGAGGTTGGGCACGGCATTGCCCTCGGTATTGACGCCGGTGTAGTCCGGCGTGTTGCGGGTCACCTTGCCGTGGCTGTAGGCATAGGAGGCGATCAGCGTCCACCCGTCGCCCAATTCCGCTTTGCCTTCCAGTTCGACGCCGCGCACGCGCACTTCGCCGGTCTGCACGTTGAAGGCCGGGTCGGAGGGATCCGCGGCGATGACGTTCTTCTGGGTGAGCTGAAACGCCGACAGGGTGACGAAGGCCTTATGGCCGGGCGGCTCGTATTTGATACCAGCCTCGTACTGCTCTCCTTCGGTGGGTTTGAACGGCGAGCCGGAGCGGGTGGCGCCGGTGGCCGGGTCGAACGAGGTCGAGTAGCTGATATAGGGCGCCAGGCCGTTGCGCGCCAGGTAGACGAGCCCGGCGCGGCCGGTCCATGCCGTGTCACTCTGACTGCCGGCGGCGTCGGACCCGAAGTTTACGCCTTGCTTGTCGGACCAGGCCCGGTCATAGCGCGCGCCGCCGGTGAAGACCCACTGGCCCGCGCGGACCTGGTCCTGCAGGTAGTAGCCGACTTGCGTCGTGTGCGTGCGAGTATTGGTGTATTCGGCGATGTCCTGCGGCCGCTGGCCGTAGACCGGACGGTACAGGTCCAGCGGACCCAGGCTGCCCATGTAGAAGCGGTAGCCGTTGTTCATGCGGCGAAGATCCAGCCCGGCCAGTACGGTGTGCGACAGGGCGCCGGTGTCGAATTCGGCCTGGACCTGGTTGTCCACCGTGAAAGCGTAGACCTGCTCTTTCCAGCCCACGTAGCTGCGGTCGATGAGTCGCTTGTCATTGTCCAGAAAACCGTTGAGGAAGCTGTTGCGCGCATCGAAGTCGATCTCGGCGTAGCGCAGATTCTGGCTGAGCTTCCAGGTGGAGTTCAGTCGGTGGTCCAGCCGGTAGCCGACGGCGCGCTGTTCCACGTCCCAGCGGTCCACGCCCGGTTCGCCAGGAAAGCGCGAACGCTTCAGACGACCGTTCGGATTGCCGTAGAGCGTGCCTTCGGCGGGCAGGAAATAGCCCGTCCAACCGTCGACGCGGTCACGCTGGTACTGCAGGCGGAGCGTGAAACTGGTGTCCGCGTTGGGCGTCCAAGTGAAGGCCGGGGCGAAGTACCGGTTGGTTTCGTCCACATGATCCAGCGAAGCGCCCGAGTCGCGGTACAGGCCGGTCAGGCGATAGCGCAGCGTGGCGTCTTCGTTCAGCGGGCCGCCCAGGTCGAAGGCGCCCTGTTTGTGGTCATTGTTGCCTGCTTCCAGCTGGATCTCGCCCTGGCGTGTGTCTGGCGGAGTCTTGGTGACGAAATTAACCAGGCCGCCCGGCGTGTTCTGGCCGTACAGCACCGAGGCCGGCCCCTTCAGCACTTCGATGCGTTCGGCGCCATAGGGATTCAAGCGCGGAATTACGTATTCGCCGGTGGCGCTGCGCAGTCCGTCCTGGTAAGTGGCATAGTTAGCGTTGAAGCCGCGCAGCTGGATGACGTCAAAGCGCACGTCATAGCCCGCCCAGGCTGCGTTGACGCCTGGCGTGTAGGCCAGCGCTTCCGCCGTGCTGCGCACCGGCCGTCGGTCCATCTCCGAGCGGCTGATCACGTTGATCGTCTGCGGCGTTTCCAGCAGGTCGGTATCGGTCTTGGATCCCGACGCGCTGCGAGTCGCCACGACGCCGTCCACCGGCCCGAAGGCCGATTCCCGGGCGCCGCTTACCGTGATAGGCGCCAGTTCCACGGCGGAGGCGGCGGGCGCTTTCACGAGCTGGATGCGTCCTTCGGCGTTGCGACGGGCCTGTAGCCCGGTGCCACCCAGCAGCGCGGACAGGTCCGCATCCGTGCCGGCGGGTGCCTGCAGGCCGGGACTGCGCAGGCCCCGCGTGAGCGAGGCGTCATAGGAAATCACCAGTCCCTGCTGCCGGGCATAGGCGTTCAGCGCTTCGTCCAGGGGGCCAGGCGGTATCGGCGGGCCGCCGGCGGCGTGGGCGGGCGCAGCCAGGGCGTGCAAGGCCAGGGCCAGGCCGGCGAGGGATTTGCTGAAAGTTCTCGAGTACACCGCAATGCTCCATGCTGGGTTGTGCATGGAAGGGATGACGCGCCGGACGCGCGCAAGGGAAACGCCGGTTACAAATTTCTTAGCGCCGTTCGACGCGCAGTATCCACGGGCCATAGCTGCGAACCCGGATGGGCAGGCTTTCCTGGAGCGCAGCGTAGGCTTCGTCGCCCTGCAGCGGCAGTACGGCGGAAACGCGCAGGTCCGCCAGCGCCTGCGCGTCATAGAGCAGCAGCCCGCGCCGGTAGCGTGCCAGTTCGGCCAGCACCTGCGGCAGCGGCGTATCGATCACCGCGTAACGGCCCTGGGCCCAGGCCGCGGGATCGCGGCTGGCGGGCGGGATGGATTCGACCGACGCCGGACGGATCTCCAACGCCTGTCCGGCGTCTGCGTCGCGGCAGGGGGAGCCGGGCTGGGCGGGGCAGACCCTTACTCGGGATTCCGTCACCGTCACGCGCGTGGCGTCCGGCATCAGGCGGACCACATAGCGCGTGCCCAGCGCCGTGGCGGTGCCGTCGCGGGTGTCCACCACGAATGGACGCCCGGAGTCGCCGTGCGCGACTTCAGCCAGGATCTCGCCCTGGCGCAGCACGATGCGGCGTTCGGTCGCCGTATAGGCGACGTCGATGGCGCTGTCGGTGTTCAAGGTGACGCGGCTGCCGTCGCTGAGTTCGACCGTGCGGCGTTCGCCTATGCCGTTGCGCAGGTCGGCCGCAAGCCAGGGCAACTGGGTCTGGCCCGCCCACCAGGCTGCGGCCAGCAGCGCTGCGCCCAGGGCCACTCCCGAGGCCGCCGTCCGCCGCCGCTTGCGCCGCCTGGCTGCGGCGTCGTGAACCAGTCCGCCCAGCTTGTGTGGGGGCGCCTGCGCCGCGGGCGCCGACAACAGACTCCACAATTCCCGCATGCGCTGCCAGGCCCGCTCGTGGTCCGGGCTGGCGGCGCGCCATCGTTCGAATTCCCGGGTTTCGTCGGGGGTGGGCCGGCCGTCCATGACGCTGTGCCAATGGGCCGCCTCCTCGAGCGCGGCGCGCGGCAGCGCCGGCGGGCCGCCTGCGGGGCCGTCGTGGGCCTCAGGCATCGCCATGCGCGGGCGCGGCTTCGGCCAGCACGTCATGGCAGGCGAGCAGGGCCTGCGCGAGATACAGCTTCACCGAGCGCTCCGACACGCGCAGCGCCAGTCCGATGTCGCGGTGGGACATGCCGTCATACAGGCTCATGAGGAAGGCCTGGCCGGCCTTGGCGGGCAGGCGTTCGATGGCGCCGGTGACGGCGGTCAGCGCCTCGACCGCCATGGCGACCTGTTCGGCCGAAGGCGACGCATGCGTGGCGCAGCATTCAGCCTGCAGCGACAGATAGGCCTGCTCGACTTCCCGGCGACGATGTTCGTCGATCACCAGCCTGTTGGCGGTGGTCGCCAGCAGGGCGCGGGGCTGCTCCACCGTGTCCAGGCCGCCGCGGCGCAGCAGGCGCAGGAACGCGTCGTGCGCGATGTCCTCGGCGCGGAAGCGGCATTTCAGCCGACGCAGCAGCCAGGTTCGCAGCCAGCCGTGATGCTGGGCGTACAGACTCTGGAAGGCTGACAGGGTGTTCGGTCCGGACATGGAGGTAAAGAACTGAATTGAGAATCGTTACCAGATTTCGGAATTTTACGCGCCTTTGCCGGCGATGCCATATTTGCGGCCAATGGTCTTGGCCGCCAGCGGCTCCTGGGAAGTGCTGCCATTTGAAGCATTCAAGCATGCAGGAACGGCAGTCCGAGCTGTCATGCTGAGCTTCAGCGTACGACGATGGCAGTAGTCAAAAAGGCGCATCAAGATTGCGGAACGCGACTCGGGGGCAACCGTCTTCATGACTAGGCTGTGGGTGTTCTTAGATACATAGCATGGCCAAACGGACCAATTCACCAAGAAAATGCTGGTCTCTCCGATGTTTGTTTCGCGTATACGCTGTAGACAATGAAGCCTCCTTAGCTGATTCAGGAGGATCACCGAGGCAGACGTGCCGCGGACCAAGCGCGCGGATTTGGCGTTTGCGCGTGGGACGATGCAGTTGCCGGTTGAGGTCAAAGGCCAGTGGCATGCCGAGGTTTGGGATGCCGCGACCGGCCAACTCGACATGCAGTATCTGATCGTCTGGCGCTCTGAGTAACGCGGCGTTTACTGCATATTGTGGTTCGGTGATGTGCCGTCGGCAACGCGACGGCGGCTGAAGGCGCACCCCGATGGACTTACCGCGCCGACGACAGCAGATGCTATGCGGACCATGCTAATGCAGCGTATCCCTGAAGCGCGCCGCGCGCTGATCGACGTCGTCGTAATCGACCTGTCCGCCGGCAAACCATGACGCGGCCGCGCGTGCTAGCCCCCACGATGGCTTTTCAATACAACCAAGACAAGGTTGCCTGTCATATTCTAACCAGTCGTGCCCCGCGCTCTAGTCGTCGCTTCGGTAGCTGCCTTCAGCTCGGAAGGCCCGATCGGGACACACATTGCGTTTTTCCCATGAATTACATCGTCTCAAGGGGCGCCTCATTGACAGAAAATAGAGATATTCGCTTTATAAAGCCTTGCCGCCACGCGGAAGAGGTCCATCGTGTTCTCACCCCGGAGTACGCAGCCAGTCTGTTGAGGATGGGCCGTGTGGCTCAAATTAACCTCGACAATTGCTCGCTTCAGAGGATGGAGGCGTTGCCCACTGACCCTAACCTGGCGGATACCGAAAAGGTTGGGCTTCTACCTCTCGTTCAGATCCTGCAAAGCGCGCCAGTTGCGCTAACAGCAATTGGCCTTAATGAAATGCCGGACCCTCGGGTTAGCGGTGCCAAATTTGCGTACGAGCGATTTTGTGCTGCGTTCTGGCCGGGGCACAAGGACGACATAGAGGCAACTCATAGGGCATACGACGAGACGTCTACCGAAAGAACGGTTGAGTTCCGCGAGCTCGGTGAGGGAGCTAGATGCACGTACGGAATGGCATATGTCGCTCTCCTGCATATGCAGAACATAAATCGAAACTTCCCATCCTTAGATCCCCTGGATAAGTTTGCGGCCTATCTCCACGGCATCATCGGAATGCTCGACATTGTTAGCTCGTTTGAGCTTGAAATTGCGAAGTACGCATTCTGGCATCTGTCCGACAACGAAATAAATCGGCTTCCCGAACGCGTGCGCATGAGGAGAAAGGACATAAAAGAGAACTTCACGAAGTCGCAGGGCAGCGTGAGCAAGTGCAAACAGTTCGCTTTCAACGGAGCCATGGACTTGCATTGGCTTAGCGGAGCTAATCTTTCCGAGGATCTCGGGGCTACGCTTAAGATAGGGAATGCCGAGTTTGCGATAGATAATTGGGTGGGAACCAACGACGTCAAACTCTACCGGATTTCAAGGGACATCCATTCGGTTCCGAGTGAAGGCTTAAGAACGAAAGCTCTAGCGTTCTCTCGCGAGACAGAGCTTCAGACCGCACAGTATTGGCGCAGTGTGGACCGTATGGCCATGGACGTACTAACGCATAGAAGGCGAATGGGCTACGGAAAAGTCGATGAGTTGTTACCGAAAATCGACCATGCTGTCTCCCATCTTGAGGAACAGCTTATGAGCGCGTTGCCTGAATAAATGGCGTCTGGCTTGACCGCAGGCCGGATGTTCATGCCGCAAAGCGCCAACGCATGACTGCATTCGAAAGCGGTCGCTGACCACAGGGGCCTCCGAGCCTTCCATGCAAGGCACGGTTCTCTTCTCTTATAACTCCCAATTCATAGCGGAGTGCCTCGAGACGTTCGGGTCCCCCCCAATGCCCGTACGGGCATGCGCCGAATGTGCGGGCTAAGACTGTTGCGCTAATTTAATCGCGCTTATCGCGAAGTTCGCCTTTCTTCAACCTGCAGGCCATTCATCTGCACAGAAGAAAAGAAGATGTCCGCAAGATAGCCGGTGTTGCCCGCCATTGCCAAAAGGCGAACTTCAACCAAAAAGGCGAACTTTATTCCTGCTTCTCAGGGTTTGAGCAGCAGGAATAAAGTTCGCCTTTCGGATCGTAGGAGGCGCGGCGATTTGTTGAGAGCTGGAAGTTCGCCTTTTTGATAAGCGACACTCTTGAACTGCTGATTTTTATGTCAAAGTTCGCCTTTTTGACGGCGCCGTCCGATCCATGCGGCATGTCGGCCGGCGACTTGCTTGGCCTCGACTATGTCCGTTCTCGGCCAGAAGCGGTCCTTGAAACTATCCCCGTAAGTAACTTCTTCTGAGCGAAAGCAGCCATGCGTTGGCGCTTTGCGGCATGAACATCCGGCCTGCGGTCAAGCCAGACGGGGAGTCCGAGTTCGACCACTCCTTGACACCCGACACAGCCAACCTTGCCAGGTGGCCTAAGCGAGACAGCACTTCTTGTGCTTCACGCCACTACCGCACGGGCATGGGTCATTGCGCCCAACCTTCTTGCGAACGGCCTTGCCGCTCACCAGAGATTCCAGTGTTGACTGAGCCGGCTGGGGCGACTGCATGTCTTTTGTTGCCTCGTCCATTTCGTCACTCTTGACCCAAGGATGCGAGAGGGACATACCAAACCGAACCTTGGTCGACTTCGGATCCATGCACAGCCCGAACCAACGTGGAGCCGCCTCCTTATACTTCCGGCGCTCACAGTACGATTGCAGTCGGTAAAGGGCAACGGGGGTTGGATCTTCATTGCAGTGGATGGTCAGGCCGCCCTCCGCCGTGCCAAACGCCAATGTCAAATCGTGATGACGATGGTCGGTCCTCGCCAAGGCGCAGATACGGTCTATCGCCCGACTGATTGTCTTGACCGTGTTCTCGCTGAGGCTAAGCAGGAGAAATCCTAGATCGATGATGGCCGCCTCCGGCCGAGCCTCTAAGTCCTTGACGATGCGCCCGCATGTCGTCGCATCGAAGCGGGTAAGAATTCCATCAGGCGTTGCCGCACCTTCCAACCCGGCACGTCGCACACCCATGGCAATATCGAGTCCTGCAGAGAAGTCGTCGTGCAGATGCATCATCCCCACCTCTGGGTCCAGCCACAGGTTGTATTTCAGGTGGTATGCGAGGATGGTGAGCTCATGCGACGCGAGCAGCTTTTCACCGTAGTTGACCCGCCGGTTGAGGTAGGAGAGAAAATGCAATGGCGACCGCAGCATCTCCGACATCGCGTCGACTGTGAAGACGTCGCAAACAAGTGGCGCTTGAACGCGAGGGACCGCCACGGTTTTGAGAAACTGACGAGCCTGGAAACTCAAGGCCGGATAGTGGTCGCTGACCACGCAGGCGAGATAGATTTCCTTAAAAATGCTCGGCAGTGGCACCTCTCGCCCGTCGAGGGCCTGTAGGCGATGGTCGCCATCGTCGAGATGCTTGGCGCAAAGGACGGCCTGATCATATGCGTCCTGGACACTCTTCTTGAAGTCCGCCCGAATCACCTGGTCGTTGCCCTTGCGAGCGTCGAGGGTCAGCCGCTTGGCCTTGGACTGAACGACCACTGCCCGATTGCCCCAGACCACAAGCACATCAATCTCACCAATCTTGTCCTTGCCTCGGTAAAGGTTTACGTTGGGAAATACGCTTTCTACGCCGAACACCAGGCGAAGGCGTTCGGCGACAAAGTCCTCGGTGAAGGCACCGCGATTCCTCGCGAGCGTCGGCAAATAGGCCTTGTCCTGCGCCATCCAGTAAAACGGCGCGTCATATAGGGCCTCAGCCAACGAGTAAATCTGCAACGAGACGAACTCGTCATTTGGCGTGAGCAGCAACGGCGTAGCTGTCACGACGTTGAAGTCATTAAGGGCGTTGAAGCCGGCATTGCGCTCGCCGGTCGGCAAGGCGAACGAACCTAGAATCCGTTCGACCTTTTCAGGCTGCACCCTCGCTTCAGCGCTGACCTCGGCTACCGAAACCGAGAAGAACGGCAACATCGTCCATTGATCTGGAGGCAGCTTTCGCATCCTCTCTCGGAGAGAGACGAATTTGGCAGCATGCACGCGCTCGACAGCTCTCGTCACTGTAGCGGCTTCTGCGATCGAATAACCGCGGTGCTCCTGCAACCACTCCGCATCGGCGGCGTACCGCTTGGCGGCGAGCTCCAAGTATTGGAAGTTGTAGGCTGATTCCCCTCCGTAGAAGATTGGCTCCCGCAGCGCTTCGGCCTGCTCGAAAGGATTGACCAATTGGTTTCCGACAGCTGCCGCGGTAAGACCTTGCAGCCAGACGCCGGATAAGGCGTGATGCAACTCTTCGAGCAGCGACTCGCTCGCGTTCAGGTACTCCTGTTGCACAAGAGGTGACGGTAGCGACCAGTCGACCTCCGCTTTCACCATGAGGCCAAACAGCGTGTTGATCTCCGTCCGAATCAGCCGGGACGGCTCGAACATGCGGCGCATGTCCGCTTCCTTCATCTCCCCCGCGTACTGGATGATGTTGTCCCGAAAGCAAAGAAATGCCAGGGTGTGGATGTATCCCGGCTTGACGCATAGTGAGCGCAGATCCGCGAAGATTTCAGACTCCGGGCGCGATTTTTTTGCTTTCATCTATCGAGGATAGCGTGCCAATCACCAGCGTGTCCACAAGCTGAGCGCGAACTCGGAGCGATCAGATTCGCTCCGGTTTTCAGCAGCTTCTGACCACCCGAACTCCCATGTCCCATAGAACGCTGCTTTGGCTGTGGCCGCCTTCAATCCCGACGGTGCATTGATTGGCTTGCGGTGGAGAACTGATTCGACCACATAGCGAATGCTGACGAATGGCCGTCAAATGGCAGTCATGGAAAAAGCGGGCGTCGGAATCGGTCTGCTATCGGCCAGGAGCGGTCGTCCGACGCGGAGTCTCGAACGGCAGATATGGGGCGGAAGCTGCCGTTCACAAATGACGGCTTCCGACCCAAAGCGGGCATTCCTTCAGCCCGCGAGACAGCGCAGTTTTGAGCGTTGGAGCCTCGAGGGCTATATCGATTGCTGCCTCGTCCGTGCGGACAGCGCAGTGGCAGATTCTCTGCGCTCACTATAGCGGTCGACCAAATATGGCGCGACATCGCGTGTGAGCAGAGTGAACTTCATGAGTTCCTCAACGACGTCGACGAGACGGTCATAGTAGGGTGAGGGCTTCATCCGACCGGCATCATCGAACTCCTGGTAGGCCTTGGCAACCGACGACTGATTCGGGATGGTCAGCATGCGCATCCAACGCCCCAGGACGCGCATTTGGTTCACCGCGTTGAAGGACTGTGATCCGCCGGAGACCTGCGTGACCGCCAGGGTCTTGCCTTGGGTCGGGCGCACGGCGCCAACCGACAGAGGGATCCAATCGATCTGCGTCTTCATTAGTCCGGTCATCGCGCCGTGCCGCTCTGGCGAACTCCACAGCATGCCTTCCGCCCATTGAACCATTTCGTGAAGCTCCCGGACCTTCGGATGGTCTTCGTCGGCATCATCGACCAGCGGCAGCCCGGAGGGGTTGAACAGTCGGGTTTCGCCACCTAGGGCCTGGAGCAGGCGTGCGGCCTCTTCGGCGACCAAGCGGCTGTACGAGCGCGCGCGCAATGACCCGTATAGCAGCAAGAAGCGAGGCGCATGAGTAGCGCGCGCGGGCGAGAACAACTCGGCCGTGCTCGGTTGTGCGAACAGGGACGGGTCAACGTTGGGCAAATCGGCGAGAACCTTAGACACGATTGCCCTCCGAGTCGATCAGAGGCTCGCCGTCTTCCTTGTTGAAGGCACCACGTTGGGCCTGGGGCAGAATGTCCAGGACTGCTTCCGACGGCCGGCACAGGCGAGTGCCCAGTGGCGTCACCACGATGGGACGATTGATCAGGATCGGGTACTGGAGCATAAAGTCGATCAACTGTTCCTCAGTCCATTTCGGATCCGACAACTCCAATTCGTCGTAGGGAGTTCCCTTTTTCCGCAGCACGTCGCGCGCCGGTATGCCCATAGCGGCGATCAGGGCCTTCAGCGTTTCAGCGTTGGGCGGAGTTTTCAGATATTCGATGATTGTCGGTTCTTCGCCGCTGTTTCGGATCAGCCCGAGGACATTACGGGATGTCCCGCAAGCAGGGTTGTGATAGATCGTGATGGAACTCATGACATCTCTCTGTTGATACAAAACTAGAATTTCAATTGGCCGTGGGCCGCGCTCTCAACACCACAAGCGCGCCGAATGCGGCCAAGCCAATGCCACCGGATAGCCACAGCGCGTTGGCCCCCCAGGAGTCCAAGGCAAGGCCGAAGAGAAACGGGGCAGCCGCTTGCGCGACTCGCGCCGGCATCATTAACCAGCCCTGGCGAGCGCCATAGCCCTGAGGGCCGAACAACGCCAGGGGCAATGTGCCCTTGGCAATGGTCAGAATGCCGTTGCCAGCCCCGTGCAGAATGGCGAGTACCGGGGCCATCGCGGGGCCGCCGGTCAGCAGCACCGCAACGCCGGCGGGATGCGCAAGCGCCGCCAGCCGGGCCGACAACAACGGATGAACCTGGCGCAGGAATCCAAACTCAAGCAGGCGTCCAGCCACCTGTGCGGGACCGATTAGCGCGCCGACCGCCACCGCAGCTGTGAGCGTCGCGCCTGTGGCTTCCAGCATTCGCGGCAAATGCGTTGCCATCGCAGTGCTGATAAACCACGTTGCTGCGAAGACGAAGGCAAGGAGGGCCGTGGCGTACACCTGCTGTTTCGGCTCGGAAGAAGGTGGGGACGACTGGACGTGTGCGTTGTTGGAGGCACTTGGGATTTCTGCCTTCGAGACAGCTGCCGCCCTAGGGAGCCAGGCATTCAGAGGCAGGCCGACCAATAGATGCAAACCTGCCCACCCCAGGCAAGCGCCGCGCCAACCAAACTGGGCTTCCATCCAGGCAGAAAGCGGCCAACCCACAGTGCTGGCGAACCCAGCAATCAGCGTAATCCCGGTGATGGCGCCGCGGGCATGATGACCATATAGGCGCACCAGGCTGGAGAAGGCCGCTTCGTAGAGTCCGGATCCCATCGCCACCCCGATAACGAGCCAGGCGGCAACCATTGTCCACACCTCTTGAGCGGCGGCAAGCATTCCCAGCCCCGACGCAAACAGCAAACTCGTGCTGACCAGGACGATTCTCCCGCCGCGACGATCGATCACTTGTCCTGCCCAGGGACCTACCAACGCTGATGCGACCATGGCGAGCGAAAAGGCCGCGTATACCGTGGGCGCAGGTACGCCCAAGTCGCGGGCTATCGGAGCTGCCAACATCGCGGGCAAGTAGTAGGACGACGCCCAGGCTAGGGTCTGAGCGGTTCCCAGTGTGCCGACTACTCGAATCGGGGCGCCGGGCACGAATCAGTTCCGCTTGGCGCCGGCGTCGTACCAGCCTTTGCTCTGATTGACGATCCGCACGACCAGCAACATCACGGGCACCTCAATAGGCACGCCCACGACAGTAGCCAGGGCAGCGCCAGACTGGAATCCGAACAGGCTGATCGCGGCGGCGACGGCAAGCTCAAAGAAGTTGGATGCACCGATCAGCGCAGATGGGCACGCAATGTTGTGCTTCTCTCCAACGCGGCGGTTGAGCCAGTACGCCAAGCCCGAGTTGAAGAACACCTGGATGAGGATCGGCACGGCCAACATTGCGATCACCAGAGGTTGGCCGATGATGGCTTCGCCCTGGAATGCGAACAACAGTACCAGCGTCAGGAGCAGCGCCGCCATCGAGAACGGCCCGATT
This sequence comes from Achromobacter xylosoxidans A8, assembly GCF_000165835.1. NCBI lineage: Bacteria > Pseudomonadati > Pseudomonadota > Betaproteobacteria > Burkholderiales > Alcaligenaceae > Achromobacter > Achromobacter xylosoxidans. The sequence goes on along the minus strand of NC_014640.1, from coordinate 5,054,105 downwards.
CGCTCCAGCGCCGCTTCAAACGCCATTTGGCCGCGGCGAAGCAGTGCGCGGCGCCAGAGCTGGGCGAGAATGACCGGAATCACGATGTACAGACCGACTGACACCAAGAGCGTGTCCCACGGAACGGTGATGGCCGATAGACCCAGCAATAGTCCAACCACGGGCGCGAAGGCGAACACCATGATTGTGTCGTTCAGAGCCACCTGGGACAGCGTGAAGACCGGATCGCCACCGGTCAACCGGCTCCAGACGAAGACCATGGCAGTACACGGCGCCGCGGCCAGGAGAATCAGGCCGGCGATGTAGCTATCCAATTGGTCGGAGGGCAACCAAGGGGAGAAAATTTGGCGGATGAAAAGCCACCCCAGGAAGGCCATCGAGAAAGGCTTGACGGCCCAGTTGATGAAGAGCGTCACGCCGATGCCGCGCCAATGCTGCTTGACCTGGCCTAGTGCACCGAAGTCCACCTTGAGCAGCATCGGAATGATCATCACCCAAATCAGGATTCCAACTGGCAGGTTTACCTGGGCGATTTCCAGGCGTCCAATCGTCTGGAACAACGACGGCATGAGCTGGCCCAGCGTTACGCCCAACACGATGCAAAGGAAGACCCAAAGCGTGAGGTAGCGCTCGAATACACTCATCCCGGGGCGTTGTCGCGGAGCCGGCGCCGCCTGAGTATTGGACGTCATCGGACTACTCCCGCGACTGGCCGATACCACGCAGCTCGGCCTGGAGCGACATGGCGTCAAGGCGATCAAGCGACAAAGACAGGAACAGTTCGATACGACGCTTGAGCATGCGCGCTGCGTCGTGGAAGGCCTTGATGCGTTCTTCTTCGCTTCCCTCATGCGCGGCAGGGTCCGGCACACCCCAATGCGCAGTCATCGGATGGCCGGGCCACACGGGGCAAACTTCGCCTGCCGCGTTGTCGCACACCGTGATGATGAAGTCCATCTTTGGAGCCTCGGGGCCCGCGAACTCGTCCCAGCTCTTGCTACGGTAGCCGCCTGTCGGCAGCGAATACGATTTGAGGGTGTTCAGTGCCAGGGGATGGACTTCGCCCTTGGGTATGCTGCCGGCGGAGTACGCCCGGAAACGATCAGGACTGAGTCCATTGAGCAGCCCTTCGGCCAGAATTGAACGCGCGGAATTACCCGTGCAAAGGAACAGCACGTTAAAAGGTGAGTGCGACATAGAAATTCCTAGCAGCAGCGAGTGGCGATGGTTGCCTTCGGGGTGCAGCAACTAGTGGGCGCCGGCGCTTTTACCGGCGGTGCAGCGCAGATCGGTGCGGTGGCCTGGCCGGCTGGCGCGCCATAGGTCAGAATGGTGCCGAGCGTGTGGAAGTGTTCCCAGGCCAGACCTTGTGGATCTGTGATCCAGTATTTCTCGCTGCGGGCGTAGCAGCAGGATGCTTCCCCCTGATCCTCTAGGACCAGGCGGGCAGTCTCAGCGCTGGACTTCAACGCCTCCAGTTCCTCTGCGCTATCGGCTTGAATCCCGAAATGGTCTACGCCTCCGCCAGCGCCGCGCGTTGATATCGCGAAATTCACTGGAGGGTCGTCAAGCATCCACTTTGCGTAATCCGATTCGACGCGTGCGGGCTCCTGCGCGAACAACTGGGAGTAGAAGCCGATGTTTCTGGCCAGGTCGTCGACGTGCAAATGAACATGAAAGCGCTTCATGGGGAACTCCCGGTTAGCAGGTCGTGCAGCTGGCGATGGCGGAAGCCTCGCAGGGCGCACCTTCGCAACAGTGTTCGGTGAGGTAGCCGAGCAACCCATTCATTCGGGAAAAGTCGGCGCGATAGATTAGGTTGCGGCCCTGTTGCTCGACGCTCACCAAGCCGGCATGGGCTAGCTCCTTCAGGTGAAAGGACAATGCGTTCCTTGCAACGCCGAGTTGGTCGGCAAGCACGCTGGGCGTGAGGCCGAGAGGCCCGGCCACAACCAGGGCGCGGAACGTGCGTAGCCGCTGAGGATGGGCAAGGCCTGCGAGAGCGGAGATTGCTTGATCTTCATTCATGATTCAATCATACAACGAATATTGAATAAAAGACCACATTGGACGATGAGGCACTATCAAGCGTTCACCGGGAACGCGAGTGGCAGCTCCTGGCTGCACAGCCGGAAGCGGCCACTGACCACAGCACCCCCGGGCCTTCCATACAAGGCACGGCTTTCTTCTCTTACAACTCCCAACTTAGGGCCGAGTGCTCGAGACGCCCGTGTCTCTTCCCCAATGCCCGTACGCGCATGCCCCAAATCTGCCAGCTTGGACTGTCGCGCTAATTCAATAGCGTTTATTGCAAAGTTCGCCTTTCTTCAGCCTGCAGGACGTCCATCCACAAAGAATAAGAGAAGATGCCCGCGTAATAGCAAGTGTTGCCCACCAAAGCCAAAAGGCGAACTTCAACCAAAAAGGCGAACTTTATTCCTACCTCTAAGGGTTTTCCCTAAATCTATTTTCCTTGCGGAAAATCAATGCTCTATAGGACACTTTGTGTCATTGGAGCTCCGATAGGCGGAGCCCACGGGGGATGACATGAAGATTTCCAAGATGGCGGGCGCGCTGGCGCTGGTGACGGCGATGGCGGGCAGCGGGGCTCAAGCGGCGGCCTATCCGGATCGGCCGATCCGGCTGGTGGTGCCTTTCGGCGCGGGCGGGATCACGGACATCGTGGCGCGCCAGGTCGGCAAGGGCATGGGCGATGCGCTGGGACAGAGCATCGTGATCGAGAACCGGCCGGGCGCGGGCGGGGTGATTGCGGCGCAGGTGGCCGCCACCGCGCCGGCCGACGGCTATACGATCTTCATGGGCACGGTCGGGACGCAGGTGGTCAACCCGCTGATCTACAGCAAGCTCAGCTACGACGCGGACAAGTTCGCGCCGGTGGGCATGGTGTCGGGATCGCCGTATCTGCTGGCGGTCCGGGAGGCCGTGCCGGCGAAGACCTTCAGCGAGTTCGTAGCCTATGCCAAGGCCAACCCGGCCAAGCTGAATTTCGGTTCGGCAGGCAACGCGAGTTCGCCGCACCTTGGTTTGGAACTATTGAAGCTGACGGCGGGCGTGGATATCGTGCATGTGCCGTTCAAGAGCGGCAGCGAAGCGGTGAACGCCGCCATCGGCGCGCAGGTGGACGTGGTGATGGACGCCAGTCCGGTGATCATGCCGCACGCTGCGTCCGGCAAACTGCGCCCGCTGGCGGTGGCTGCCGACAAGCGGCTGCCTTCCGCGCCCGAGGTGCCCGCCAGCAACGAAGTGGGTGACGCGGCCCTGCAGATCAGTTCGTGGAACGCGTTCTTCGCGCCCGCGGGCACGCCACCCGAAGTGTTGGAAAAGCTGAACGCCGCGTTGCAGAAGACCCTGGCGTCGCCGGAACTGAAGGAGCGGCTCGCGTCCCAGGGTACGCAGCTGTACACGGGCAAGCCGGATGAGTATCAGCGCTTCATCGCCGGCGAGAAGGCCAAGTGGACCGAGATTGTGAAACGCGCCAACATCAAGATGGACTGACGATGAACCAGACACCGCATCCGCTGGCGGGCAAGCCGCTGGAACTGGCCGATACGCTGCGTTCGGGCAATGCCTGGAAGATCCGGCTGGCTTGCGGCTACATGGGCCTGCCGATCAAGCGGCGCACCTTCGACATCGTGCAGGGCGACCTGGAGACGGAGGCGTTCGCGCGCATCAATCCGTGGCGCCAGGTGCCGGCCCTGCTGACGCCAGAGGGCGAGTGGCTGGCCGAGTCGCAGGCCATCCTCTGGTATCTGGGACTGGGCACGCCCTGGCTGCCCGCCGGCCGCCTGGAGCAGTCGCAGGTCAGCAGCTGGCTCAGCTTCGAGCAGACCCAGCACATGCACGCCTTTGCGCAGCCGCGGCTGCTGATCCACTTGCGCCGCACGGCGCAGGTGGATGATCCGGCCATGCAGGCGTGGCGCGAGATCGGCATGAAGGCGGCCGCGCTGATGGATGCGCATCTGGCGGGCCGCGATTATCTGGTGGGAACCGCGCCGACCATCGCCGACATCGCGCTGTTCCCTTATACGAGCATGGCGGCCGAGGGCGGTTACGACCTGTCCGGCTTCGCCCATATCGACGCCTGGCTGGCGCGCATGCGCGCCTTGCCCGGCTTTACGCCGCTGATCGCAGCGGCATGACACGAACACAATCTTAGGAGTGACGACGATGGCCGATACGATGCACCTGGGCAAGGACGAACTGATCGCGCGGGCGAAAGCCGAAATGCAGCGCCAGTTCGAGACGCCCGAATGGAGCCTGCGCGAACGCCTGGCGCTGACCTGCCGCATCCTGTTCGACGGCGGGCATGATTCCGGCCTGGCCGGGCAGATCACGGCGCGCGCGCCGGAGCCGAACCGGTATTTCACGCAGCGCCTGGGCCTGGGCTTTGACGAGATTACCGCCAGCAACCTGCTGCTGGTCGACGAGGACCTGCGCGTGCAGGAAGGCGGCGGCATGCCGAATCCGGCCAACCGCTTCCACTCCTGGGTCTACCGCGCGCGTCCGGACGTGAACTGCATCATCCATACGCATCCGCTGCATGTCGCGTCGCTGTCGATGCTGGAGGTGCCGTTGGAAGTCTCGCATATGGACAACTGCACGCTGTACGACGACGTGGCCTTCTTGAAGGATTGGCCCGGCGTGCCGGTGGGTAATGAGGAAGGCGAGATCATTTCGGCGGCGCTGGGTTCCAAGCGCGCCATCCTGCTGTCGCACCACGGCATGCTGATCGCGGCGGGTTCGGTGGAAGAGGCGTGCGTGCTGGCCCTGCAGTTCGAGCGCGCCGCCCGCATGCAGCTGCTGGCCATGGCCGCCGGCAAGATCCAACCCATTCCGCCGGCCCTGGGCCGCGAGGCGCATGACTGGATCCTGACGCCGAAGCGCTCGCAAGTCGGCTTCTCGTACTATGCGCGGCGCGCGTTGCGGGCGCATCCCGACGTGCTGGCCTGATGGCCGCTGCGGGCGGGGCCGGCTCGACGGCGGGGCCGGATTAGGGCATGCTTACCGGTCGTATTCCGCGACCGTATTTCGCATCTTCGCCCGCAACCCCGCCGATGATAGACCTGCCGCACCGCCTGCGCGCCCTTCGCCGCCAGCAAACCCTGTCCCTGGAACAGCTGGCGCAGCGCACCGGATTGACCAAGAGCTACCTCTCCAAACTGGAGCGGGGCCTGAGCGAGCCCTCCATTTCCACCGTGCTGCGGCTGGCGGAAGCGTACGGCCTGGGCGTGTCGGAACTGGTGGGCACGGACGACGCCGCGCAGGAGGAAGTCGTCAGCGTGGTGCGGGTGGCGGACCGCGAGGCCTTGCAGCGCCGGGGACTGGGCAGCGAGTATCACTACGAGTCGCTGGCTGGCCGTCGCAAGGTCAAGGCGATGGAGCCTTTCGTGGTGCATCCGCCGCGCGAATTTCCCGATGCGACCGCGGTGTTTCCGCACCCCGGCGAGGAATTCCTGCTGGTGCTCAAGGGCGCCATCGAGGTTCACGTGGGCGAGCGCCAGTTACGCCTGGAAGCCGGGGATTCCGTCTATTTCGATTCCGAACTGCCACACCGCATGCGCACCGTCAGCCGGGCCATGGCCGAAGTGCTGGTGGTGGCCGCGCACTGAGCAGGCCTCCGGACTCATCATCTATCCGCATACAGGAACCGCCATGAAGAACGACCAATCGCGCCTCGTCCGCATCGACGCCGGCCCCATGAAGAACCCGGTGCCCGGCAAGCCGCGCCGTCCGCTCTCGGGCGACGCCGCGTTCCGCACCGTGACCGCTTTCGAAGGCAATGGCGGCAAGGCAGAGGCCGGTGTCTGGGAAAGCACCGCGGGCGTGTTCCAGTCCAACACCACCGGCTACATCGAGTTCGGCTACATCGTCGAAGGCTCGGCGCGCCTGGTCGACCCGGATGGCACCGTGCACGAGCTGACAGTGGGCGAAGCCTTCGTCATGCCCGAGGGCTATACCGGCCGCTGGGAAGTCGACCAGTTCGTCAAGAAGATCTATTTCATCACCCGCATGTAGCGCCGCGTAAACCGCGGCAGCCAGGAGCCAGCCCCATGAGCGCAATCCCCGCCGTTACCGCGCAGGTGGATATCGTTTCCGTCCAATCCCAGGTCGTGTATGGCTGCGTCGGCAATAACGCCGCCATGCCGGTCTTCCGCAAGGCGGGCCTGCACGCGATCGCGGTGCCCACCGTCATCCTGAGCAATACGCCGCACTATCCGACCTTGCACGGCGGCGCGGTGCCGCTGGACTGGTTCGAAGGGCTGTTGCAGGGGCTGGACGAGCGCGGCGTCAGCAGGACGGCGCGGGCGGTGGTGTGCGGATACCTGGGCCAGCCCGGGCAGGCCGGGTTGCTTGCCGATTGGCTGGCCGCGCTGCGCGCCGCGCGGCCGGACGTGAAAATCCATATCGATCCCGTCATGGGCGACCGCAACGACGGCCTGTACGTGAACGAAGGACTGGTCGAGCAATACCGGGACCTGCTGGTGCCGCTGGCCAACGGTATGACGCCGAACCATTTTGAGCTGGAATTGCTGGTGGGGCGCGCCCTGTCATCAATTGACGAAGTAGTGGCCGCGGCGCGCGAACTGATCGCGCGCGGTCCGGACTGGATCGTGGTGACCAGCGCGGCGCCCATGGCCGCCGCGGCCGGCACCTTGCAGCTGGCGGTGGTGACGCGGGAGCAGGCCACCGTCGTGACGCATCCGGAGATCGCGATCCCGCCCTCGGTGCACGGCACCGGCGACGTGTTCATGGCCAGCGTCACGGCGCGGCTGCTGACTGGACAGGAGCTAGTGGAGGGGGTGCGCTCCGCCGCCGCCCAGGTCACGGTGGCGCTGGAGCGCACCCGCGAACTGGGCTGGGAAGAACTGGCGATGGAAGGCTAGGACGCCCCGACGGATCGGCGGGCTTAAGGCACCAGCGACAGGCCGACGCGGAACTGCGATTCGTTGCGCTGGTTGTAGCCCAGCAGCGTTTCGCCGTAGCCGTTGAAGTACTGCAGATGCAGGTAGCCGTTCATGTTCAGCCAGGTGCGCTGCAGCGGCCAGGCGAAATCCAGCTGGGTGGTGCGGCGCTTCTGATCGCCCTGGCGGTACATGGCGGAGATGACGGCGCCGTTGTCCTGGGCCCAGCGCAATTGCCAGTCGACGTGGCCGGCGTAGTCGGCGTAGTCGCTGTTCTCGCTGGCGACGCCGAAGTAGGCCTTGACCCGCGGCGCGAAGGTCAGCGTGCTGCCGCCGTCGAAGCGGTAGTGGAAGCGCGGTTCGATATAGCCGTCGTTCAACGAGCGCGAATCCGCGCCGTCCTTGCCGTTGGAGTTGTGCTCGACGCCGGTGTTCATGCCGAAGCGCCAGTTCTGGCTGGCCGACTGCCAGATATTGTCGGATAGCCAGAAGGCGCTGGGATTGAAGGTGGTGTCGATGAAGGGCATGGAATCGCCCTGCAGGTCCCACAGCGACGTCTGTGTGTACGCCAGGTAGAAGTTCTCGTCCCAGGTCGCCGGGCGGTCGCCCGCGGGGCTGAAGAGGCGGTACTTGGCGCTGATCTGGAAGCGCGCGGTGGTCTGTCCGCGCGTGCCGATGTCGAAGTACACCGGCTTGTATTCGGAAACCGAGCTGCGGAAGCGGTCAAAGGCGTTCTGCGGCTGCACGGTAGGCACCGCGGAAGCGTCGGGCGAAGGGCCCCCTTCGGGCGAAGCGCCGACCGCGGCCACGGCGGCGGCGGGCACGGGCTGGCCGCTGCTGGCGTCCACCACCGGGCCGCGCGCGGGCGTGCTGGCCAAGGTGCCGCTGTCGCGGCCGGTGGCGTCCAGCGCCATCATCGCCGGCTGGCCCTCGATGGACACGGCCTGCAGGCCGTTGGCCGTGGCGGGCACGACCGCCGTCCAGGCCATGCGCGCGAAGTTGTTGACCGGCACGCTGAAGCTGGCCGGCCCGCCGCGCAGCTTGGCCAGGCTGCGCACGATCTGGCCGTCCTGGCCGCGCCATTGCAGCACCAGTTCGGGCGGGGCTTCCCAGTTGGAGCGGGCGGTGCCTTCGTTGAAGTACACCGCTTCGATGGTGACGGTCTCGCCGGGGGCGGCCGATGGACGATCCAGCCGGTACGACACGCCCGCGGTGGCTGCGCCCGCCAGACCCATGGCCAGGGCGGCGGCAAGGGTGCGCAGGAGGAGGGCGGATCGTGCTGGACGGCTGATGGTCATCGGCTCATAACGTAGTTTTGTGACCAGGAAATGTAGCATCGACCCCGGCTACAGTTTGTAAGCCAGGCTAATCGTATGTAGAAAGCGTAAGCCCCCGCGCACGGCGGGGGCTTGTGGGGACAGGGCTGCGCGCGGGCCTACTCGCCGAACTTGATGCCCTGCGCCAGCGGCAGCTGGCGCGAATAGTTGATCGTGTTGGTCGCGCGGCGCATGTAGTTGCGCCACGCGTCCGAGCCCGATTCGCGCCCACCCCCGGTTTCCTTTTCTCCGCCGAAGGCGCCGCCGATCTCGGCGCCCGAGGTGCCGATATTGACGTTGGCGATGCCGCAGTCCGAGCCGGCCGCCGACAGGAAGGTCTCGGCCTCGCGCAGGTCATTGGTGAAGATGGCGGACGACAGGCCTTGCGGCACGCCATTCTGCAAGGCCAGGGCCTGGTTGAAATCGGTGTAGCGCATCACGTACAGGATGGGCGCGAAGGTTTCGTGGCAGACCACGTCGGTCTGGCCCGGCATTTCGGCGATGGCGGGGCGCGCGTACCAGGCCTCGGGATACTGCTCGGCCAGCACGCGTTCGCCGCCCGTGACCTTGCCGCCCTGTTCGCGCGCCGCCGTCAGCGCGGCCTGCATGGCGTCGAAGGATACGCGGTCGATCAGCGGGCCGACCAGCGTGCCGCTGTCCAGCGGGTTGCCGATGGTGGCGCTGGCATAGGCCTTGTGCAGGCGCTGCACCAGGTCGTCGGCCACGCTTTCATGCACGATCAGTCGGCGCGTCGAGGTGCAGCGCTGTCCGGCCGTGCCGATGGCGCCGAACACGATGCCGCGCGCGGCCATGTCCAGGTCGGCGGTGGGGCCGACGATGATGGCGTTGTTGCCGCCCAGTTCCAGCAGCACGCGGCCGAAGCGCTGTGCCACGCGCGGACCCACCTGGCGGCCCATGCGGGTCGAGCCGGTAGCCGACACCAGGGCCACGGCGTGCGAATCCACCAGCGCCTCGCCGATCTCGCGACCGCCGATCAGCACTTCCGACAGGCCGGCGGGGGCATCGCCGAAACGTTGCGCGGCCTGGGCGAAAAGCGCCTGGCAGGCCAGCGCGGTCAGCGGGGTTTTTTCCGATGGCTTCCAGACCACGGCGTTGCCGCAGACCAGCGCCAGCGCGGCGTTCCAGGACCACACGGCTACCGGGAAGTTGAACGCGCTGATCACGCCGACCACGCCCAGCGGATGCCAGGTTTCCATCATGCGATGGCCTGGGCGCTCGGAGGCGATCGTCAGTCCGTAGAGCTGGCGCGACAGGCCCACGGCGAAGTCGCAGATGTCGATCATTTCCTGCACTTCGCCTTCGCCTTCGGCCACGATCTTGCCGGCCTCCAGGCTGACCAGGCGGCCCAGCTCGCGCTTGTGCTGGCGCAGCGTTTCGCCGAACAGGCGCAGCAGTTCGCCGCGGCGCGGCGCCGGCACGTCGCGCCATGCCAGGCTGGCCTGGCGCGCGCGGGTGATGGCGGAATGGGCCTGGGCCACCGTGTGCTCGTGGACCCGGGCCAGTTCGGCGCCGTCTATCGGACTGCGCGCGCGCAGCGTGCCGCCCGTGAGCGATTCCGGGTTCAGCCCGAGCGCGCGCAGGATGTCTTGGGGAGTGTCCATGCCGGTTCCTTGGGTTGCCTGCGAAGAGCCTGTCTTCGCTTAAGGGTTATGCCTAAGTGGCGATTCTGGAAAAAAATTTACTATACGAAACTCCAGCATGAATTGCGAAACCTTTTTAAACCAAGGCAGCACTCATACGAAGGTGGATCCGTGGCGGAACCTCTGCTGGTCGTCCAGGCAGTCAGCAAGACCTATCAACGCGACGGGCAGGCCCCGCATCTGGCGTTGGACGGCATCGATTGCCAGCTCGGCCGCGGCGAGGTCATGGTGGTGGTCGGCCCGTCCGGATCCGGTAAAAGCACCTTGTTGCGCACGCTCAACGGCCTGGAAAGCATAGACAGCGGCGCCATCCGCGTGGACGGCGTGTCGCTCACGGACCCGGCCACCGACGTCAACCGCTGGCGCACCGAAGTCGGCATGGTGTTCCAGCACTTCAACCTGTTCCAACACCGTACTGCGCTGGACAATGTCGCGCTACCCCAGCGCGTGGTGCGCGGCCGCGCCCGCGCCGACGCCGAACGCTACGCCCGCGAACTGCTGGGCCGCGTCGGCGTGGGCGACTACGGCGCGCGTTATCCCAGCCAGCTCTCCGGCGGCCAGCAGCAGCGCGTGGCGATCGCGCGCGCGCTGGCCATGGACCCCAAGCTGATGCTGTTCGACGAGGCCACCTCGGCACTCGACCCCGAAACCGTGGGAGGCATTCTTGAACTGATGCGCGCGCTGGCGCGCGACGGCATGACCATGGCCGTGGTGACCCATGAAATGGGCTTCGCCCGCGACGTGGGTGACCGCGCGCTCTTCATGGACGCCGGCCGCATCGTGGAAATGGGCACGCCGGACGAGGTGTTCGGCCACCCCCGGGAAGCGCGTACCCGCGCCTTCCTGGAAAAGATTCTGTAGTCCCTAGCAGCAAGGTAGCAACGGGCGGTCCGCGAGTGTGGCGTCCGGCGGTAACCAGGGCCGGTCCGGCTGATCCGGGCGCTGCCGGCGCACTGTGCTTTGCCCGGAACGACGTGAGTCCATTCACCACAAGGGGTAGGAAATGCTGAAAATCAAACGATGGCTGGGCGTGGCCGGCGTCGCCCTGGCGGCCGCCACGGTGGCCTTGCCGGCGCAGGCCGACGAGCTGGGCGACATTCTCAAGCGCGGTGAACTGCGCGTCGCGGTGCAGACCTCCGGGCCGCTGATGAGCTTCATGGACAAGACCGGCAAGCGCACCGGCCTGGCCGTGGAAGTGGCCAAGCGCATGGCCGACGACCTGGGCGTGAAGCTGGTGCTGCAGGACTATGAGTGGAAGGGCCTGATCCCGGCGCTGCTGTCCGGCAAGGCCGACATGGTGGCCGCGGACATGACGCCCACGCCGCAGCGCGCGGCCCAGGTGCTGTTCTCCACCCCGATGTTCTACGCGGACACCGTGGCCGTGGTGCCCAAGGACTCGCCCTACAAGTCGTACGAGGAACTCAACAAGGACGGCGTGACCGTGGGCGTGCTGGGCGCCAGCACCTATGCGGAAGTGGGCAAGAAGATGTTGCCCAAGGCCACCATGAAGGAATTCTCGGGCGGCAGCGCGCCGGTCGGGCAGGCCCTGTCCAGTGGCCGGCTGGACGCCGGCATCATGTCGCTGTCCACCGCCAACCAGTTCCTGGTCGACTTCGGCAACCTGCGCGTGCTGGACGGCATCATGGTGCGCGAGCCCCTGGCCTTCGCCGTCGGTCCCAACGCCTTCCGCCTGAAGTTCTGGCTGGATAACTGGCAGACCTTGAAGACGGCCGACAACACGCTGCCCGAACAGGTGAAGTACTGGTACTCCACCGACTGGAAGAAAGACCACTGAGCCCATGGACTGGCTGCTCGATTTCTATAACTGGCGCATCGTCAGCCAGTACACGGGCCAGTTCGCCACCGGCCTGGCCAACACCCTGATCGCGGCGGGCGCAAGCCTGGTGCTGTCGGTGCTGGCCGGCATCCCGCTGGCGCTTGCGCATATGTCGCCCCGCGCCCTCGTCTGGCGGCCGGTGGCGGCCTATGTGCAATTCATCCGTTCCACCCCCTTGTTGGTGCAGATCTACCTGGTCTATTACGCCGTGCCCATGCTGGTGCCGGGCGCCAAGGGCTGGAGCGAAATGCTGCTGGGCATCATGGCGATGACGCTGCACCATGCGGCCTACATGAGCGAGATCATCCGCGTGGGCATCGAATCCGTGCCGCGCGGCCAGATCGAAGGCGCCAAGGCTTGCGGCATGAATTACGGCCAGCGCCTGCGCTATGTCGTGCTGCCGCAGGCTTTCGCCAACACGCTGCCGCCCCTGCTAGGCCAGACCGCCGTGCTGATCAAGGACACGTCGCTGCTGTCGCTGATCACGGTGTTCGAACTGGTCGCGGCCGGCGTGCAGATGAACAGCGACCGCATCGTACCCAACGAGAGCTTCCTGACCATCGCGGCCGGCTATCTGCTGATCTACGCCTGCATGCTGCTGCTGTCGCGCGGCGTGAGCCTTTGGCTGGCGGGTCCTGCCTGGAACGCGAGGTAAGCATGTTGGATTCCTATCTTTCCACCGCCGGCGTCGTGCTGCCCTTCCTGCTGAAGGGCTTCTGGGAGACCTTGAAGATCTCCTTCGTGGCCATCATCGCGGGATCGCTCCTGGGCTTCGTGATCGGCGTGATCCGCAGCTACCGCATCCGCGGCGTGCATCAGCTGCTGGGCCTGTACATCCACATCCTGCGCGGCACGCCGTTCCTGGTGCAGCTCTATATTTTCTATTTCGTGCTGCCCAGTACCGGCATCGAAATGCTGCATTGGGATTCCGGCACGGCGGCCTTCGTGTCGTTGTCTGTCTACACGTCCTGCTACGTTGCGGAAATCGTCATGGGCGCGATCCAGGCCGTGCCGCGCGGCCAGACCGAAGGCGCCATGACGCTGGGCCTGAGGCCGTTCCAGATCTTGCGGCTGGTCATCCTGCCGCAGGCCATGCGCCTGATCGTGCAGCCCATGAGCGGCGTCTACGTCATGTTGATCAAGAGCACCGCGATTCTGTCCGTGGTGGGCATCACCGAACTGACGCGGCAAGGCGAGGTCTTCATCATCACCTTTCCAGCCAAGTCGCTCTTCATCTACGGCATGATCGCCGCCATCTACTTCATCTACTGCTACCCGCTGCTGCGCCTGGCCAACTGGCTGGAAAAGCGCCTGACGGGCGGCTTGCAGGGCGCAGGCCTGAACTGATGCCGACCACCATGGCTTCCGAGTACATCGACACCTACTACAAGCGCACGCTGGCCGACGACACCACCCGCTATGCGCCTTTGGCAGAGACCGTCAGCACCGATGTCTGCGTGGTCGGGGCTGGACTGGCGGGCCTGTCCACCGCGCTGGAACTGGCCCGCCGTGGCCGCGACGTCACCTTGCTGGAAGGGCGGCGCATCGCCTGGGGGGCCTCGGGACGCAACGGGGGCTCGGTGTCGCCGGCATTTTCCGCCGGGGCCGACGCCATCAGGAAGCACGTCGACGAAGACCACTACCGCAAGCTCTACCGGCTGTCGATGGAGGGCGTGGAGATCATTCGCAACAACATCCGCGACCTGGACATCGTCGACGCCTGCAAGGTCGACGGCCGGCTGCGCGTGGTGCGTTATGAGGCGACCGACGCCCTGCGGCAGTGGTGCGACAGCCAGCAGCGCGACTTCGGCCGCGACGTGCGCCTCTTGAGCCGCAACCAGGTCCGCGAGCGCCTGCTGTCCGATGTCTACCACCAGGGCGTGGAGGACCCCGCGTCCTTTCACTTCCATCCGCTGAACTACGCCCGCGCGCTGGCCCGAGAATGCGCGCGCCTGGGCGTGCGCATCCACGAGGACTCGCCCGTCACGCAGGCGGCCCTGGACGGCGCAGTCAAACGCCTGAAGACGGAGCAGGGCCAGGTCGAGGCCCGCACCGTGGTGCTGGCCACCGGTGGCTACACCGAGGGCGTGGTGCCCGCGCTGCGCCGCGCGATGCTGCCCATCGCCACCTACATCATGCTGACCGAGCCCTTGGGCGACCGGGTGCGCGAAGCGATCCGCACCACCGCCGCCATCGGCGACGACCGGCGCGCCGGTAACTATTACCGCGTACTCGATGGCGGGCGCATCGGCTGGGGCAGTAGAATCACCACCCGTGTCGACGACCCGCCAGATCTGGCGGAGTCACTGCGCCGCGAACTGCTCTCCGTCTACCCCCAATTGCAGGGGCTGCGGGTGGAGACGGCGTGGTCGGGGCGCATGGCTTACGCGCGGCATCTGATGCCGCAGATCGGCCAGCTGTCGCCGGACGTCTGGTATTGCACGGCGTTCGGCGGACACGGCATGAACACCGCCTCGATCGGCGGCCGGGTGGTCGCCGAAGGGATCGCGGGCGACACCCAGCGCTACAAGCTGTTTGCGCCGTTCGGGCTGGCCTGGAACGGCGGTGGCTTGGGCACGGCGGCGGTGCAATTAACTTATTGGTCTTACCAGGCGCGCGACTGGTGGCGGGAGCGGCGGTCGCGCGCATGACAGGGTGCATAGATGGAAGGCAACAAACAGAGCGTGTTGGCACAGCGGCTGCGAGCCTTGCGCCACGCGCGGGCGTGGACCTTGAAGCAGGCGGCCGCGGCCACCGGCGTGTCCGCGTCCACGTTGTCCAAGATCGAAAACAGCCTGCTGTCGCCCACCTATGACAACCTGATCAAGATCGCGGCCGGCCTGGAACTGGACGTGGCCGAACTTTTCACTGCGTCCGACGCCCACATGGGCACCGGCCGCCGCAGCCTCAGCCGCCAGGGCGAAGGGCGCCAATACGACACGCCGTACTACGACCACCGCCTGCTGTGCACCGCGCTGTCGCACAAGCGCATGATGCCCTTCCACACCCGCGTCAAGGCACGCTCTTTCGACGAATTCCACGACTGGAGCCGCCATCGCGGCGAGGAATTCGTCTACGTCCTGGAAGGCGAAGTCGAGCTCTATACCGAGTTCTACGAACCCGCTCGCCTCAAGGCCGGGGAAAGCTTCTATATAGACAGCCGCATGGGCCACCGAGTGATCAGCCTGAGCCCGGACGACGCCCTGGTGCTGTGGGTGTCGACCCATGCGGACATAGGCGAGGAATAGGGCGCCAGCGCCGCCGGCCTGCCAAGCGGGCCACAACAAGGTAAAATGCGCCGCCCGGATCCTTTCCGGGCCATCACCACATCGCGCGGCAGTAGCTCAGCTGGATAGAGCACGGGCCTTCTAAGCCCGGGGTCGGGGGTTCGAGCCCCTCCTGCCGCGCCAGGATCGCCCCTGGAGTCAAGCGCTTACAATGACGCGCACCGCGGCGGGGTAGAAACAAGCAAGCCCCGACACGGATATTCCGGTCGGGGCTTTCTGCTGAGTGAATCCGACTCTACATGCTTCATCAGGCTGTCATGGCGAGATGCGCGATATAGCTGCTGCGGCTTTCACCTGCGGCGCGAGCGCGGTCATCCAAGCGCTTGAGGATGCGGCGCGGAATGGTGATGTTCACGCGCTCAACAGTTTCATCGAGGACCGCAGGATCCACATCAGCAATCGCCCAAATCCAGTTTGCAAATTCCGGATTGGCCTGATGATTGGCAATACTGGTTGCCGGAGGAATGGGATCGCCGGAGTCGATGGCCGTTTCAATCCACAATTCAATGGCTTCCTTGGCGTTTTCGATGGCTTGGTCAATCCCTTCGTCCGCTGCCGAGAAGCAGCCGGGCAGATCAGGGACCACGACCCCCCACGCGTGAGTGTCGCTGCCGGGTTCAATGGCAATGGGATATTTCACTTTAGTGTGCTCCTTGTGTGGCATGGTCTAGCAGACCTCGGATTGCTCCGGGGGCTGTGCCTCACTTCAAACCAGCTGCTTTGAGGATGCTGTTTAGTAGTCCGATGCCGAGGTCCTTTTTAGGGTGAGGGACGCTGATATGTCCGGGGCGGTCTGGGTGGATGAAAACATGGTGGGAGCCCTTAACTCCTCGCAGTTTCCACCCGGACCGCTCTAGCTGTTTGATCAGTTCCTTGCTGTCCATGTGTGTATTATACACACATCAGTGTGTATAATACACATCGGGATGCTCCGCGCCATATTTTGCGCGGGGCTTTTTTATTTACCCTTTCACTACCCAGGGCGCGATGCTCATGGCGTCAGGGGTTGGGTCATCCACCGCGGGACAGTGTGCTGCAGGTAGCACCTGGCAAGAACCATCGATGGTGGCAGGCAATCCGACCCCGTTCTTCACAGCAAGTATCTCCGCCATGATGCTCACCGCGATTTCCGCGGGTGTCCTGCTGCCGATGTGTATGCCGACGGGCGCATGCAGCCGTTCCAGGGATGCGGCGGTTTCGCCAAAATGCTCCATGAACCGTTGCCTGCGGATGCCGGTATTGCGGCGCGAACCAATGGCGCCCACGTAAAAAGCCGGGCTGTGTAGCGCTTCCAGGAGCGCAAGATCGTCCAGCTTGGGATCATGGCTCAAGGCGACGATGCAGGTGCGCGTGTCAGGGGCCAGTGCCAGCACGGCGTCATCGGGCATTTCCCGGGTGATGTGCACGCCGGGCACGGACCAACTGCCCACGTGTTCTCCCCGCGGATCGCAGACCGTCACGGCAAAGTCGTTGAACAAGGCCATGGTGGCCAGGTATTCCGCCAATGCGCCTGCGCCGATGAGCAGCATCCGGTACTGCGGTCCAAGCGTGGAACAAAGCGTTGCGCCGTCGAATTGCACTGCCGCGGGCGTCGAGGCCGGCGCCAATGTCACCGCTCCGGTGGTTACGTCGACGCTGCGCTGGACCAACTGGCCGGATTCGAGCCGCCGGACCAGGGCGTCCAGCGTTTCGTAGTCCGGCTGGAACTCCAGCAGCAGCTCCAGCGTGCCGCCGCAAGGCAGTCCGAACCGGCGCGCTTCGTCGGCTTCAATCCCGTAGCGCACCAGTTCCGGCGCGCCTTGCGCAATGGCGCCCTCGCCAAAGGCGCGGGTATACCGGTGTATCAGGTCGTCTTCGATGCAGCCGCCGGATACGGAGCCGACGCAACGCCCGTCTTCACGCAGGGCCATCATGGATCCGACGGGGCGCGGGGATGAACCCCAGGTCTTGACCACCGTGGCCAGCAGCAGCCTGTGCCCCTCCGCCAGCCAGGCGCGGGCTTCGCGCAAAACGCGGACGTCGACCGTCTCCATGCCTAGGCTACCCTGCGCACCGGCAGGCTGCGGATCCGCTTGCCGGTGGCGGCAAAGATGGCGTTGCACAGCGCGGGCGCCACGGGCGGTACCGGGGGTTCGCCCACGCCGCCCGGAGGCAGGGCGTGATCGTCGTTGACCAGATGCGTGCGGATCACGCGCGGCGAAGCATTGTGGCGCAGCACTTCATAGTCGTGGAAGTTGCTCTGCTTCACGCGGCCCTGCTCGAACGTAATCTCGCTGGCAAGGGCAAGCCCCAGGCCCATGATGGCGCCGCCTTCCATCTGCGCGCGGATGCGTTCGGGGTTGATTTGCGGGCCGCAGTCCATCGCCATGTCCACGGCCACCACGCGCACCTCGCCCTTTGCATCCACGGCCACTTCGACCACGGTGGCGGTGTAGCTCATGAAGCTGTAGCAGAATGCCAGCCCGAGGCCATGGCCCTGGGGCAGGGTTCTGCCCCATTCCGCGCCTTGGCAAGCCGCTTCGATCACGCCGCGCAGGCGGCCTGTGTCATAGGGGTAGCGCTCGGGGGATTCCGAGTAATTCCAGGTGTCGGCCATCGTGCCCGGGTCGATCCTGCGCGCCGGGCCGATGAGGTCGAGCGCGAAATCCCTGGGGTCCTTGCCCGCGCGGTGGGCCAATTCGGCAATGAAGCACTGGGCCGCGTAGGCATGCGGAATGTTGGCTACCGAGCGGAACCAGCCGATGCGGGCATGGGCTTCCACTTCGGCCGTTTCCACCTGGACGTTGGGAATGCGGTACGGCATGTTGATGGCCGACATGGCCGATTCGAACAGCTGCTGGCCCTTGGCGCCTTCCGCGAAGAGAGAGGCGATGGTGGGGGCGGCGCTGCGGTGCAGCCAGGACTGGACTTGGCCGTTCTGGTCCAGGACGGCCTCCAGGCGTTCGACCGACACGGTATGCAGATAGTCATGATGAATGTCGTCCTCACGCGTCCACACCAGCTTGACTGGCGTGCCTTCGGGCATGGCACGGGCGACGATGGCGGCCTCGTCCACGAAATCGGGCTTGGACTTGCGGCCGAACCCGCCGCCCAGCAGCAAGACATTGACCGTGACCTTGGCGGGCTCCAGTTTCAGCCGGATGGCGACGGCATCGCGTGCGGCGATGGGGTTCTGGACCGACGTCCAGACCTCGGCGCGGCCATCCTTGATCCGGACGGTGGCGGCCGGCGGCTCCATCGAGGCATGGGCCAGATGGGGAACGTAGTACTCCGCGGCGACGCGCTCGGCTTCGGGCGCCTTGGCCCAGGCTTGCGCGGCATCGCCCTGGCTGCGCATCGTCTTGCCAGGCTTGCGCGCCGCCGATTCCAGCGTCTGGCGGTAGGCGCTTGAGTCATAGCTGGCGTTGGGGCCATCGTCCCATTCGATTTCCAGCGCGTCGCGGCCTTGACGCGCCGCCCAGGTGTTGCGCGCGACGATTGCGACGCCGCCCAGGGGCTGGAACGCGGGTGCCCCTTGCATCGGCGGAATCTCCACGACCTTCAGCACTCCGGGCACGGCCAGCGCCTTGGCGCTGTCGAGACGGCGCAGCTTGCCGCCGACGACCGGTGGGCGCGCGACGACGGCATAGACCATGCCAGGCAGCCGCATATCCATGCCGTAGCTGGCCTGGCCCTTGCCGATGGCCTCCAGGTCCACCAGGCGCACCTGGTCCTTCCCGATGTAGCGGAACTCTTTCCGATCCTTGAGCTTGAGCGCGTCGCCCGTGGGGACAGGCTGTTTGGCCGCATCGGCCGCCAGCTCGCCATAAGTCAAACGGCGGCCGGATGGCTGATGCAGCACCTCATGTTGCACCGCCTTGACCTCGGCCAGCGGAACGGACCAGCGCGCCGCCGCCGCGGCTTCGAGCATCTGGCGGGCGGCCGCGCCGACGCGCCGCATGGGCATCAGGAAGTGGCGCACGCTGCGCGAGCCATCCACGTTCTGGTTGCCATAGCGCGCTTCATCGGCCTGCGCCTGTACGACTTTCACGCGCTCCCAGCGCGCTTCCATCTCGTCGGCCACCACCATGGGCAGGCTGGTGCGCACGCCCGTGCCCATTTCGGCGCGGTGCGCGATGATGGTGACGGTGCCATCCGCGGCGATGCTGACGAAAACCAGCGGATCGTCGACGGTGCCGCCGGGCATGCTGTCAGCGCCGTACTTCTGGGCGGAGGGCTCGGCGGCCCAGGCTGTCGTGATCAAACCTTTGGCCGTGACCGTCAGGGTGAACGCGCCCAAGGCGCCCAGCAGAAAGCCGCGCCGGGAAAGTTGAGCAGTGTGCGTCATTGCTTGCCTCCCTGGGCCAGGAGCTTGGCAGCCTGCTGGATGGCTGCGCGGATGCGGGGGTAGGTGCCGCAACGGCAGATATTGCCGCTCATGGCGTCCTCGATGTCTTGATCCGTCGGCTGCGCCGAGGCCTTGAGCAGGCTTACCGCGGTCATGATCTGGCCCGCCTGGCAGTAGCCGCATTGGGCAACGTTCTGTTCTATCCAGGCTTGCTGCACGGCCCGGCCGACCGCATCCGCCTCTATCCCTTCGATGGTCGTGATGCTGTGGCCAGCCACGGCGGAGAGCGGGGTGATACAGGACCGGATCGGCGCGCCGTCCATGTGCACGGTACAGGCGCCGCACAATGCCATGCCGCACCCGAACTTGGTGCCGGTCATGCCGAGTTCATCCCGTAAAGTCCAGAGCAGGGGCGTTTCGCCCGGGACGTCGATATCCTTAGCCTGGCCGTTGATTTGAAGTTGGGTCATGGAGGAATCCTTGGAGGGCGGGCATGGCCGGAGAAAGCTTGCCTGAACCGTGAGTGAATCACTTCTTTAAATCGGAATTCTGCCTAAAAGTTCAAAAATTCTGCCTAATTGTTCTAAACAGAACTCAAGCGGGAAGAGCCTGAGCCGGTGGTGAGAGTGCGCTACGTCCGACTACCTCCTATTGCAGCCGCTGCTTCAACAACTGATAAAGCTCCTGCGGTTGCGATCGGCCTTGCCTCTCGCGCGACCCTAGGCCGGGTCTGTCTGCCGCAAGGTATCCAGGAAATGCAGCGCTGCCGCCGACAAGGAGCGCTGCTTCTTGAGCAATATGCCGATTTCCCGCGTGGCGCTGGGCGAATGCAGCGCCAAGCTGCACAGGCGCGTGGCGTCCATCAAACGCAGAGCCAACTGCGGGACCGCCGCGATGCCGACTCCGGCGGCCACCATCGCGCCCACCACCGAAATATTGTCGGACACGTAGTTCATCTCCGGCATCCGCCCCGAGGCGGCAAGAATCCGGTCGGTAACCTGGCGGATGCTGCTGGCCGGACCGCTCGCGATATAGGGACGGTCGGCGAAAACACTCCAGTCCACGCGCTTTTTGCGCGCCAGCGGATCGTCGATGGGGCAGATCAGGACGAATTTCTCTTGCAGCAGCGCAGAGAAGGTCACGCTAGCCGGCTGGTCCGGAATTTCGATGGATATGCCGATGTCGGCGTTGCCTTCCGATACGGCCTGCGTGATCTGGCGCGCAGAGACCGCGTGGATGTTCAGCCGCACCTGCGGATGCGACTTCTGGAAGGCGCGCGCTGCCGCCGGCAGCAGGGCGGAGGCGACCGAGGGCAGGGCCCAGACATTGATGCTGCCGCGACGGCCCGCAATGAACTCCGACAGATCGCTGAGCGAATCGCGGAACTCCGACAGCATGCGCATCGCAATGGGCACCAGTTCCGCGCCGGCGGCGGTAAGCGCGACGCCGTGCTTGTCGCGGTCGAAGAGCCTGGCGTCGAGTTTTTGCTCGGCGGCCTGCACCCGCCGGCTGAGCGCGGGCTGGGAGATGTGCGCGCGTTCCGCGGCCATGCGGAAGTTGAGCGTCTCGGCCACCAGCAGCACGGCCTCCAATTCGGAAATGGTCAGGGTCATTCGCTTGCGTGATGCGTTTGAGTTATTACCAAGATATAAATATATCAATTTCCAGATCAGGAAAGTCGCACGATACTGGTCCGAACCGTAAACACGGACGGAGACAGACATGAATGACCCGCGCAAGCGGCTGCGCATCGGCGTCGGCGCCGGCATGGCCGATGACCGCATCGGCCCCGCCATGCCATTGCTGGAAGACTGCGATATCGACTACCTGGTGTGCGAGTGCCTGGCCGAGCGGACGATCGCGCGCGAAACGCTGTCGCGCAAGCACGACGGGGCTCACGGCTATAACCCGATGCTGCAGGAGCGCATGCGCGCCTTTCTGCCCGCATGCCGGGAGCAGGGCGTGCGGCTGGTGTCCAACATGGGCGCGGCCAATCCGGCCGGTGCCGCCCAGGCGGCACTCGACATCGGCCGGGACTTGGGCTGGCATGAGCTGAAATGCGCCGCCGTCGTCGGCGACGATGTGACCGACCGGGTGCGCCAGCATCCCGAGCTGCGCCTGATGGATCGCGACCTGCCGCTGGAATCGATCCTGCCCCGGTTGGCCTCCGCGAACGCTTATCTGGGCGCCGATGTCGTGCGCGATGCGCTGGCCACCGGCGCCCACGTGGTGATGACAGGCCGGGTGGCCGATCCCTCGCTGTTTCTGGGCGTGGCGCTGCATCATCATGGCTGGGGCTATGACGACCTGCCCAGGTTGGCGGCCGGCACCATCATGGGCCACCTGCTGGAGTGCTCCGCCCAGATCACGGGCGGTTACTTCGCCGACCCCGGCAAGAAAGACGTTCCAAGATTGGCCGAGCTGGCCTACCCCTATGCCGATCTGTACGGCGACGGCGAGCTCTACATAGGCAAGCCCGCTGGCTCGGGCGGCCGCCTCGACCGCATGACCTGCACCGAGCAGGCACTGTACGAGATTCACGATCCGGCGGCCTACATCACGCCCGATTGCGTACTGAACCTGGAAGGCCTGAATTTCGAAGAGCAGAACGCTGACCGGGTGGCCGTGCGCGGGTTTCACGCCGCGCCACGCACCGACAGCTACAAGGTCGTGGTCGGCTACTTCGACGGCTGGATAGGTTCGGGCGAAGTCGCCTACGCGGGCGTCAACGCCATCGCCCGGGCCCGGCTGGCGGCCGACACGGTGAAGGAAAGGTTCCGCTTCGATGGCGGCGTAGCCAGCGAGATCCAGGTCGACCTGATCGGCATCAGCAGCCTGCATGGCGACCATGCTCAAGCCCTGGCGAGCCAGCCCTACGAGGTCCGCCTGCGGGTCGCCGCGCGCTGCCCCGACAAGAAAAGCGCCCACCGGCTCGGCGACCACGTGCGGCAGTTGAACATGCAGGGGCCCTATGGCGCAGGCGGCCCGGTCAACCTGGGCGCCAAGGAGGTCATCGCCGTGGATGCCTTGCTGATTCCGCGCGGCTGGGTCACCCCGGAAGTGATTACCTTGGGAGCTTGAGCATGAGCATTCTGGTTTACGACCTCGCGCATGCGCGCGCCGGCGACAAGGGCAATACCTCGAGCATCGCCGTCATTGCTTACGACGACGACGGCTGGCGCGTGCTGCGCCAGGCGCTGACCGCCGAATGCGTCGAACAGGCCTTCGCCCATCTGGGAGCAGGGAAGGTGCGGCGCTACGAGGTGGCAAGCCTGAGAGCGCTGAATTTCGTCATCCCGAACGTGCTATCCGGCGGCGTCACGCGCTCGCTGCGCCTGGATCCGCACGGCAAGTCGCTCAGTTCGCTGATGCTGGGAATCGAGCTTCCAGGCAGCCAACCGCAATCCTGAAAGGACCCGCAATGTATCCTCCCGCTGAACCCATGGGCACCGAGGTGTTCGCCCGGCTGCCCGAATCCCTGCACTTGACCGAACAGCCTTCGACCTGGCTCGCGGCGCGGCACGTGAAGATGCACTCCTTCCTGGAAGGGCCTGCCTTCGATCGCGCCGGCAATCTGTGGTGCGTCGATCTGGCGCACGGGCGCATCCTGCGCGTGGACCCGGCAGGCAACTTCGAAGTCGTCGTCAGCTACGAAGGCGAACCCAACGGCTTGAAGATCCATCGCGATGGGCGCATCTTCGTTGCCGACCACCTCCACGGCCTCATGCTGCTGGATCCCGCAGCCCGCAGCATCCGGCCGTACCTGCAGCATGTGCAGCGCGAAGGCCTGAAGGGCCTGAACGATCTGTTCTTCGCATCCAACGGCGACCTGTACTTCACCGACCAGGGCGAAAGCGCGCTGGAGAACCCGACCGGCCGCGTCTTCCGCCTGCGCGCCGATGGCAAGACCGTAGACCTCCTGATGGACGGCCTGGCCGGGCCCAACGGCCTGGTCATGAACAAGGCCGAGAATGTGCTTTATGTGGCAATCACGCACGACAATGCGATCTATGCGCTGCGCCTGGAGCCCGGCGGCCAGATGAAGAAGGCCAGCCGGTTCATCCAGCTATCCGGCAGCACGGCCGGGCCGGATGGCATGGCCATCGACAGCGCCGGCAACCTGGCCATCGTCCATGCCCAGGCAGGCACCGTATGGCTGTTCAGCCCCTTGGGCGAACCCCTCTACCGCATCCGGTCCTGCGCAGGCATGCGCACCACCAATGTCGCCTTTGGCGGCGAGGACATGCGCACCTTGTACATCACCGAAGCGGAGCAGGGCGTCATTCTGCGCGCGCGCCTGCCGCATCCCGGCAATCCGATGTACTCGCACGGCGATTGACTCGCCTGGCACGCTCCCCATCCACGCAAAAAAAATCACTGCACACCGGAGACAACACCATGATTTCCTACCGATTGATTGCCGGGCTGGCCCTGAGCCTGGCCGCCTTCACCAGCGCGCAGGCCGCCGATGCCTATCCCGCGCGCCCCATCCGCCTGATCGCCACGTTTGGCCCGGGCAGCTCCATCGACATCATTGCGCGCCTGGTTGCCAAACCGTTGAGCGAGCAGCTCGGCCAGCCGGTGATCGTCGAGAACAAGCCCGGCGCCGGCGGCGACCTGGGTACCGACATCGTCGCCAAGTCTGCCAAGGATGGCTACACCATCGGTTTCGCGTCCGCCGGGCCGATCACGGTCAATCCCAATGCCCGCAAAAAAATGCCCTATGACGCGCTCAAGGATCTGGCGCCGGTCGCCCTGGTGGCCACGGGCCCGAACGTCATCCTGGTCAACCCTTCGATCCCGGTGACGAACCTGAAGGAATTGATCGCCTACATCAAGGCCAATCCGAACAAGGTCAATTACGCCTCGGCGGGCGTCGGCACCAGCGGCCATATCGCGGGCGAACTTTTCCAGCACCTGTCCAAGACCGAGATCCTGCACGTGCCTTACAAGGGCAATAGCGACGCCATCACCGACACCCTGGGCGGGCGCACCCAGATGGTCATCAGCGGCGTTCCGCCCATCCTGTCTTTCGTGAAGTCCGGCCAGCTGCGTGCCCTGGCCGTGGCCGATACCAAACGCTCGCCGCTGCTGCCGGACGTGCCCACCGTTGCCGAAGCCGGCCTGCCGGGCGCCGAAAGCGTCGCCTGGTACGGCATCGTCGCGCCCGCCGGTACGCCGCAGGCCATCCTGGATCGCCTTCACGACGAGATCGTCAAGGCGGTGAGCAACCCTGAAACGCAAGAGAAATTCGCCGGCCTGGGCATAGTTCCGTCCACGGACAGCCGCGAGGACTTCGGCAAGCGCATGGCGGATGAGTACGTGCGCTTCAAGCAGCTGTTCAAGCAGATCAACCTGGTCATGGATTGAGGGAATCATGTCGCGCACCGTTATCGTCACTGGCGCCAGCGGCTTGGTCGGCTCTGCTGCCGTCGACTCCTTCCTGAACGCCGGCTGGGAAGTCATCGCCGTCTCCCGGCGGCGCCCGGAAATCATCAGCCAACGGCCGTTCACGCATTTGCAGGTTGACCTGCAGGACGCCGAGGCCTGCCGCCGCGCCTTCGAGTCCTTGCCGCAAGTCACGCATGTCTTCTATGCGGCCGTCTATGAAAAGCCCGGCCTCATTGCGGGCTGGCAGGACGCGGAGCAGATGTCCACCAACCTGAGCATGATCAGGCACGTGATCGAGCCGCTGAGCCGCAGCGGCGGGCTGCGCCATGTCACGGTGCTGCAAGGCACCAAGGCCTATGGCGTGCACCTGCACCCGATCCGCATTCCGGCGCGCGAGCGTCAGCCTCGGGACGACCATCCGAACTCTTACTGGTTCCAGGAAGACTACATTCGGGAAAGGGCCGCGCAGTGCGGCTTTGGTTGGACGATATTCCGTCCCACCATCGTGGTCGGCCCCAACGTGGGCGTGGCGATGAATACCGTGCCGGTGATCGGCGTCTATGCGGCGCTGTGCCAAGCGGAAGGCAAGCCGTTCGGCTATCCGGGGCATATTTCCTACCCACGCGAAGCCGTGGACGTGCGCCTCATCGGCGATGCGGGCGTCTGGGCAGCTGAGAACCCGCAATCCTGGAACGAACACTACAACCTGACCAACGGCGAAGTCTTCAGTTGGCGCGATCTGTGGCCGTCGCTGGCGGAGTTCCTGTGCGTCGAAGCGGGGCCGGACCAGCCCGTCTGCCTGGCCGAATATCTGCCCAGCCGCGCGCAGTTATGGGACGAGATCGTCAAGCGGCATGGCTTGCGGCCCTTGAGCATGGGCCAGATCCTGGGCGAATCCCATTTTTCCGCCGATGCCCGGTTCGGCTACGGCCTGAAAGCGCCGCCCCCTCCGGCCTTTGTCAGCACGGTGAAGATCAAGCAGGCGGGCTTCACGCAGACCTACGATACCGAAGCTTGCGTCAAGCACTGGCTTGGGGTGCTGATGGAGCGGGGGATACTTCCACCCCGCCTGGTTTGAGAGAAGGGGGGCGTGCTGCCCGCCGCTGCCCGGGGCGCAGCACGCCCCGGGAGTCCATCTTCACTCGATGCCGTATTTGCCCGGGGCGATGACGCCATTCGGGTCCAGCGCGGCTTTGATCGACGCGCAGGCAGACACGAACTCCGGCATGCGCTGGGCCTGATGGAACCCGTGGTACATGGTCGGCGCCCGGCCTACGAAGATCCCGCGCTCGGCGAACAGCTGGGCCAGCGCCCGGTAGCAGGCGTCTGCGCGGGCGGTTTCGTCGGCGTCTTCGCGGTTGTAGATGATCGCGTGGATGGCGCGGGCGAAGCGCGCGCCGCAAACGTTCGACAGCAGGTATTCCAGCCCGTGGTCGTGGCAGATGCGGCGCGCCTGCGCCTGCAGGTCGTTGACGATGTCGCCCGCGACGGGGGAGCCCGCCGACAGCCAGATCGCGCCGCCGCCCGGGCGCCAGCCCAGCATCTTCAATTCGCTGTCGGTCGGCACGCCGGTGTTGGAGTTGATGGCGATGTGCAGGGGGCCGATGTCCTCAGCTTCCTCCATGGGAATCTGGCGTCCCTTGCCCGAGGCCAGGAAATGCTGGGCGATGCGGTCGATCTGGGGCTGCACGGCGGCACGGCTGGCGCCGTACACGGCGCCCGATACGGTCCAGGATCCCAGGTCATACTGCCGCCGCAGCGCGGCGCGGCCCTCGTCGGATAGCGCGCGCTTGCCGCCGTTGGCTGCGTACTCCGGGTTGGTGGCCGCCGAGGACAGCAGATACAAGTCGTTGGTGGCGCGGATCAGCGTCGGCACGAAGTTGCTCAGCTTCAGGGGACGGATGCGTTCGACGATCTCGCCCAGGTCTTCGTCGTCGGGGAAGGTGAAAAAGAAGGGTTCGATATGCGGCGGCCGCGGCATGAGCCACATGCCCACGCGGGTGACGATGCCGAAGTTGGATTGAGAGAACAGACCGTCCAGCGTCGGGCCGAAGCTGTATTTGGAAACGTGCCAGTTGGGATGCGAGGACCCGGCCAGGCTGCCGTCGCCGGTGCGGATCACGTCGCCATTGCCGAGCACCACCTCCATGCCGCAGCTCATGCCGAAATGATCGGCGTAGGCGCCGCTGCCGCCGCCCTTGTCCAGGGCGTTCGCGAGGATGCTGCCCTGCGACGGGCCCGCGGTGGGCGAGATCATCAGTTTGCTTTCCCGGCGCTGCAGCTCGTCGTGCATGGCGCGAAAGCTCACGCCGGGTTCGAGCACGCAATAGCCCAGCGTCTCGTTGACTTCCAGGATGCGGTTCATGCGCCGCCCCAGGTCCACCACCACCTGGCCGGGACGGATGGGCGAGCGGGTGCCCAGGCCGATGTTTTGGCCATTGCTGATGGGATAGAGCTGAACGCGGAACCGATTGGCCAGGCGCACCAGCGTTTGCACGGCCTCGGTCGAGTCGGGATAGGCGACGGCGCCGGGGCGCACGTCGGCGCTGGGCAGCGTATGTTCGCCGTAGCGTCCGAGGACGTCGTCGCCCAGCGTGATGGCGTCCGCGCCTAGCTCGGCCGCCGCCGCATTGGCGAAATCTACGATAGGGTCATTGGTAGGCATTCGTCATTCACCACAGAAGGTCGCCGCTGCCGGCGGTTGTCGGAACCGGCGTGGCCGCCGGCGTTGGAGCGTTGGCCGCCGCCTGCGGCGGCTTGGGCCGGAAGTCTTCAAGGCCGCGCGGGGGCGGCCCGCCGGTGGCCCAGTCCAGCAACTGGACCGTGTGCGCCACGGGCACGGACGTGAAGCGCGAGATCTGCACCAGGCATCCCATGTTGCCGGCGGCGATCACGTCCGGCTGGCCAGCCGAGGCGTGGCCTGCCTTGCGCTGTCCCAGGCGGTCCGAGATGGCCGGCTCGAGAATGTTGTAGGTCCCTGCCGAGCCGCAGCACAGGTGCGATTCCGCGATGTCGCGCACTTCCATGTCCAGCTTGCCCAGTGCGCGGCGCGGCGGCCGTTCGATCTTGAGGCCATGCTTGAGCGAACAGGAGTCGTGATAGGAAACGGCCAGGCCTAGCGCCGAGCCGCTGGCGGTCAGCGGCAGGCCGGCGGCGATCTGCGCGATGTCCTGGGTGGCATCGACCACGAGGCGCACTTGCGCCGACAGTTCGGGGCGGTCGGAAAGCAGTTCTTCATAACGTTTGATAACGGAACCGCAGCCTGAGGTGGTGCTGATGATGGTGTCGATGTGCCCGGCCTGCAGCGCGGCCGACCAGCTGCGGACGGCCTGTTTCATGTGCCGCGTGGCGGCCTCGCGTCGTCCCATGTGCAGTTCGAGTGCGCCGCAGCATTGCACACCGGGTACCGCGACGACGGCGTAGCCAGCGCGTGTGAGCAGGCGCTTGGCCGAGGCGTTGATCTCGGCGCCGAGCACCGACTGGGCGCAGCCGTCCAGCAGCGCCACGCGGCGCGTCGCGTTGGCGGGCGGCTGTGGTTCGGCCTCGGCCCGCGGCGCGAACGCCGCCAGCGCGGGGGCGCTGGAGAGGGAGGCCAAAGCGCCCAGCGGCCCGCCCAGGCGGCCCGTGACGCTGCGTAGCAAGCGACCTGCGGCTGCGGCGGGACGCAGCAGCGCGGGAGTCGTCAGCACACGGGCCAGCGCTGAGCGCAGCAAGCGCTGAGTCAGCGGGCGCGCCTTGCTTTGTTCGATGTGCTCGCGGGCGCCGTCGATGATTGCGTGATACGAGACGCCGGCCGCGCAAGTGGTTTCGCACGACAGACAGGACAGGCAGCGGTCCAGATGGCGCACGGCGGCCGGGCTGGGCGCATTGCCGCTGTCCAGCATCTCGCGCGCCAGCGCGATCCGGCCGCGCGGTGAATCAAGCTCTTCGCCATCGAGCACGTAGGTAGGGCAGACCGCGGTGCAGAAGCCGAAATGCACGCAACTCTCGGTGGCGGCGCGGACCGCGTCTTGGCGGTGGATGGTGATGGTCTTGGGCATGGTGCGACGGAAGCTTGCCGGCCAGGGCCGGGATGAAGCTCATTCTGCCGTCGGGAGCTGCGCGGGGCTGTACCCAGCGCGCCAGCGGACGCCGCCCAGGGCGTCATTCAGCTGCGAGTCTGCCCTTGTTTGAGCAGATTGACGGGCAATTCGCCGTATCGCTCGGAGAACCGCCGCGTGAAGTGGGAGAGATTGTTGAAGCCGCAGGCGAAGGCGGCCTCGCTGACCGTGCGGGTCTTGCCGGCCGCCAGCAGCTCATGCGCGAGCGCCAGGCGGGCCTGCACCACGTAGGCCTCGAACGACAGCGCGGCATGCCGCGCGAACAGGCGGTGCAGGGTGCGGACCGATATGCGGCAGGCGGCGGCCACCGTTGCGGGCGACAGGTCCGGGTTGGCGATTGCCGTATCGATGTGGCGCTTCACGCCGACGAAGCTCAGTTCGGTGG
Organism: Achromobacter xylosoxidans A8; assembly: GCF_000165835.1. Taxonomy (NCBI): domain Bacteria; kingdom Pseudomonadati; phylum Pseudomonadota; class Betaproteobacteria; order Burkholderiales; family Alcaligenaceae; genus Achromobacter; species Achromobacter xylosoxidans. Next base: position 5,024,878 of record NC_014640.1, on the reverse strand, counting down.
AAGGGGGCGCCGCGGCGTCCGCCATGGATGAGCACTGCAGCGCGACGATTTCGATGACGGCATCCAGCAGCGTGTCGACGGTGCGGTCCTGGAGCTTGACCTCTGTATCGGTCAGCAGGCGCATGGCTTCGGTGAGCACGGGCGCGAATGGCATGTCGGCCGGCAGGCTGGCCGGCGCGCGTAGCCGCCGCATGCCTGGGGCGCGCGCGCTCAAGGCGTGGCGCGGCAACAGGACCAGCCGGCGCGAGGTCGCTTCCGGGAACGTAATGTCGAATGCGGACCCGGTGTCGAGCAGCCCGAATTCTCCCGGCCGCAGGCACAACTGCTCGTCGCCCTGGGACATCAAGGCGCTGCCCTGCAATTGCAGGCTGAGCATGAGGTGATCGCCATTGAGGCGGCTGACCTGCCGCTGGGAGCGCCGGATCATGTGCGGGGAGCTCGCGAAGTTCACGAGCCGGACTCCCGCGCGGTTCTGGCTGAACATCGTGCCCGCGAATCCGGCGTCGGGTTCGGCGCGGAATTCAGAATCGAGCACACCGGCGCAGACCGCATCCTGCCAGAACGCCAGGGCGTGCTGGCCGTGATCGTGGGTGCTCCAGTTGTGCCATTCAGGTGCCATCTCGGCTCCGGGATACGTTGCGCGCTGTCGCTGCCAGCCGCATCGGCTGGCACCTTGGGTCGTGCCCAATGTAGCGAGGCGGTGGAGAATGGGCCATTCGTGCATTCCCCAGTAACGGCGCACTAGGTTCAACGAATGGAGCGTGTGGCATGAAACGGTTTTTATCTTTGTGGGCAGGTGCTGTGCTTGCAGTGTCGGCCTGTGGCGCCGCGGCGCAAGACTATCCGGCGCGGCCCGTGCGCATGATCGTGGGCTTCGCGCCGGGCGGCGGTAACGATATCCTGGCGCGCCTGATGGCCGAGCAGTTGCAACGTCGCCTGGGCCAGCCCTTCATCGTGGAGAACCGGCCCGGCGCCAGCGGCGCCATCGCCATCGGCGCCGTCAAACGGGCGGAGCCGGACGGCTACACCTTGCTGGTGGGGCCAAGCAGCGGCATGACTGTCAATCCGGCCATCTACAACAACCTGGACTACGACCCCGTCGCCGATTTCGCGCCGATCTCCCTCGTCGGAGACATTCCGATGATCCTGACCGTCAAGGCGGACAGCTCGGCGCGCTCGGTAGCCGATCTGGTTGGTCAGGGAAAAAAGAGCGGCAAGCCTCTGTTCGCAGGTTCGGGCGCCAACTCCTTCCAGCTCGCTACCGGACTGTTCGCCAAACGCGTCGGCCTGGAAACGGAGGTGGTCAACTACAAAGGGAACTCCGCCGTGGTTGCTGCGTTGCTGGCCAATGAGATCGACTTTGCGCTGATCGACACCGCTGCCGTATTGCCGCAGATCCGCAGCGGCCGACTGAAGGCGCTGGCCGTCACGGGGGCGAAGCGCTTTACCTTGCTGCCCGACGTGCCTACCGTCGCGGAGTCCGGCGCGCCGGGCTTCGCCATGTCATTCTGGTCGTCCCTGTACGCCCCGGCGGGTACGCCGCCAGCCGTCATCGAGAAGCTGCAGACCACCGTATCCCTCGCCGTGCGCGAGCCCGCCGTGGCCAATCGCTTGCTGGAACTGGGCATCGATCCCGTAGGGAGTGCGCCGCAGGTCCTGGCCGACACCATGGCCCGGGAGATTCCGATGTATGCCGCGGCGGCGAAGGCGGCGAACCTGTCGCCTGTGCAGTAGGTGGGTGGTAGGGGGGGGCCGGAGAAAAGCCTTCAGGTTGCGGAGTATGTGCCGCAATCGGCGCGCGTGGAGCCCTGGGCGCGGACCGGTCGCATCAGCACAAGCCCCACGCTTTCGCCCGTGCAATGGCTGCGACAGAAGGAGGATGCGACCCCCCATCCTGTCACTGCCGGTACCAGTACCTCCGCAGGCCTTCCTCGACGTCCAATCGGGGCTTAGCCTGTCATGCCTTTCATTCCACAACAGGAGACTGACATGGTGACGGCGAAGCGGCTGGGCGAGCCTTATGGTGTCGAGGTAACGAACGGGCAGAATGTCCTGCTCTCGGACACGCGCAAGGACGGCAAAGGAGGAAACACAGGCATGCGGCCGCACGAGTTGCTTGAAAGCGCGCTTGCGGCCTGTGTCTGCATGTCCATCGACATGGCCGCGGAGCGGGCGGGCATCGCCTTGCCCGAGAGTACGGTGGATGTCGTCATCGAACGCCTGGACCACGAAACCGGATTCGAGGTCAGCTTGCGCTTCGCGGCGGCGCTGACGGCGGCGCAGCTGGATCTGGTCCGCGGGGCCGCGCAGGCATCGCCGGTCGCGCGAACGCTGGGCAAGGCGGTGCGGGTACGGCCCGCTGTCATCCTGGATGCCTGACCAGAGGGCACCGACACCTGCGGGCAGATCGCGCTTTTGCCCTCGCCTCGGCTACTGGCTGAACTCAAAGACGTAGCTATTCGCCGACCCCGCCGCGCGGTTGTACAGCGGGCACCAGCCGTTGACCGGCGCGACTTCGCAGTAGCGGTTGCGGCCAAATACCTGGGCGATCTTCCAGCCCTGGGTCTGGTCGGCGCGTTCCAGCAGGTACTGCATGCGCACGCCCCGTTCCTTGCGGTCGCGCTCGTCGTTGTCGACGGGGAAGCCGGGGGTGGAGGGCGTGGTGTTGCGGATCTGGGCGACGACGAAGGCGCGCGTGTCGGACTGGACATCGACGTTGACGACGCTGCGCTCGTAGGTTTCGAGGCTGCACTTTTCGTCGCCGTTCTGGCGCGTCTGGAGCTGCGCCGTGGACAGGGAGTCTTCGGCCGCGCTGAACGGACGGTACAGCTCGGCCATTTCCTTGCAGGCGGTGGCGGTGTAGCGGTCGTGCGCGTCGCGGACCTGCCACCAGGACTTCACCGCCGCTTCGGGCGTATTGGCGTCCAGCTGCAGTTTCGGCGTGGCGGCTTGCAGCCGTTCCCAGGGTGTTTCTTCCTGCTTGGAGCAACCCGTCAAGGCGATTGCCAGGACGAGCAGTAGGGCGGGCTTGGTCACGGGACTGAATCGGGTAAATAAATCGGGGGCACCATGATAGCGCTTTCGCCGTGACGATCGTCCGTCAGCCGGGGCGCAGCGCGCGCTTGTACGCCTCCAGGGTGCTGAACATCTTGCCCGCCAAGCGGAAGTTCGCATCCGCGTAGGCGCGGGCGTTGCCGACCATGGCCGCAGTCTGCGCGGGGTTGCCGCGGATCTGCATGATGCGGTTTGCGTAAGCGGCGACGTCGCCCGGCGGCGCCAGCCAGCCGGTCTGGCCCGGCGTGACGATTTCCGGCAGGCCGCCGACATCGCTGGCGACCACGGGGCGCCGCGCCGCATAGGACTCGGGCACGACGCGCGACCAGGCCTCGGTGGCCGAAGGCACCAGCACCACGTCGGCGGCGCGGATCATTTCCGCAACATTGTTGCGATGGCCTGCGAACACCACATGCTCGGATATGCCCAGGTCGACAGTCAGTTGATGCAATGCATAGGCATAGGGCTTGGTACTGGCCGTGGGCATGCCGACCACCAGCGCAATGGCGGGCATGCCCTGGGCGTGCAGCCGCTGCACCACGCGCAGCAGGTCGGACTGGCCTTTCTCGGGGCGCAGCATGCCTATGGTGGCGATGACGCAGGCGCTGTCGGGAGCGCGCATGCCCAGAGCTTGCCGGGTGCGCAGGCGCGCCTGCGGCGTGTCGCCGGGCAGGAAGAACTCGTCGGCGGCCCATTCTCCGACCACGCTGATCTGTTCGGGGGCGGCCAGGCGCGCGGCCAGGATTTCCTGTTTGCCCAGCAGGCTGGTCGCGATGACGTGGTCGCAGCCGAGTTTCCATTCCAGCCGGCGCCGCGGCGAGGAGCGCATGGGCTTGGCGAAATGGCGCGTCCTGACGACCGCGCACAGGTCGCGGCACAGCGCGGCCGTCTTGCCGTCCGCCCGGCTGTGGCTGTCGATGATGTCGATGCGCAGCGCCTTGACGGCGCGGCGCAGCTTGAGGACCGTGGCGGGCGAGTAGGCGGAGTCGAAGGCGATGTCCACGGCGCGCAGACCGCGCTGCCGCGCTTCGCGCCCGATTTCGCTGTCCGCGGGCGCGGCAATGGCGACTTCGTAGCCGTGGCGTTGCAGCCATGCCGATTGTTCGAGGACGCGGAATTCCAGCCCGCCCAGGCTGCGTTCAGCCAACGTATGCAGGATGCGCATGATGCTCCAGGACTTTGCGGCAGGCGGCCAGCACGTCGTCGGGCGTGATGGCGTTGATGCCTTCGCGGGGATGGCGGGGAACGACTGCGGCGGAGTAGGGCCGGTCCCAGAACCACTCGGGATTGGACTCGTTGAAAACGCCGACATAGGGCACGCAGGCGCCTTGCGCGATATGCGAGGGGCCGCAATCGTTGGCCACGACCAGGCGCGCGCGCAGCATGATGGCGCTGAGCTCCGGCACGGAGCGGCAATAGGCGATCGAGAACTCCGGGCGCCGCAAGGTTTCGAGTTTGTCGCGTTCGACGGTTTCCTGTTCTCCCAGCACGAACAGGAAGCGGGTGTGCTGACCCAGCAGCAGCTTGAGCCTCTCGGCCAGGCGCAGATAGTTCAGCAGGCTCCAGCGCTTGAACTCGCCTGAACCGCCGCCGGGTATCAGCACCACGTCGGCGCGCGGCGCTTCATCGATATGCGGGCGCGCCAGCGCCTGGAAGCAGCGCCGCGCCGCGAGCTCGGCGTCGAATCCGCGATAGGAGGCCAGCAGGCGCAGATTGGCCAGGCCGATGTATTCGGCAATGTTCTTGCGGTGGCAATGCGTCCAGACCAGATCGCTCACGCGCTCGTTGCGAAAGCCGAAGCGCAAGGCGGGCCGGCGCAGCAGATTGAGCAGGCCAAAGCGCTCGCTGCTGTGATGCAGGCTGACGCAGACCGGGGTGTTCCTCTTTAGCGTGCGCAGATAGTCCCCGAAGGTGGCGGCGCGCACGAACTCGTCGACCCAGGGCACGCCCCGGTAAAAGCCGGCCAGGTCGTCGCGGGCGACCACCCGGATCCGCCTGGACGCCCACCAGGTTTTCAGTTGATAAAGCGCCGGCAGGGCGACGATCTGATCACCCAGCCGAGGCTGGCTTCTGACATAGACAACGACTTCCGGCATGGGTGGCCTCGTTTGCGCGGCAGCGATTTTTCGGGGGTCCAGGGACCGCTGCCGCGCAATGTATCGATCGAGTCGAACGAATCTTTCCGAGGTCTTTTAAGGAGTGTGAAGAACATGCCGGCGCTACTGCACAAAACTAAACAACCTTTCTGGCGGTTGCCAGTCCTGCTGCAGCGGCGGACTTACTTGGAGCCACCGGTGTTGGGATATCCCGCAGGCGGCGTGGCTCCGCCGCCCTTGGTGCCGGGCACGTTGTCGTTGGCCTCGCGGTGACGGCCCTGCTTGTCGGTCGTGTGCTTGTCGGACTTGGTGTGGTCGCCCTTGTTCATATTGGGCGGATTGGTCGGCGTGTTGGGCGTCGCATTCGGCGCGGGCGGTATTTGTCCCGGAGGCACGGGCTGGTTCGGGGGAACGGCAGTGCCGTCGTTGGGGGTGTTGGAGGGCGAGGTGGGCATGGCGGACTGCGCCAGCGCACCGGCCGAAGCCAGTCCGGCGGACAGGGCCAGCGCGTAGGTGAGGGCTCGGATTTTCATGAATACGCTCCTATGTGGGATAGCGGGATGCGATCCGCAAGCGCCGTGCCCATTGACATGACTAGGAGATACCGGGCGCGGGCGGCGCCCGATGGGCATGGCGCTTGCTGGAGTACTTGTCCCGGATCGGCGCACAGGGTGCCGCCGCAATCGGATTTCAACGTGGGGATCGGCCCCGCACAGGAGAAACGCATGGAGCATCAAACCAATATTGTTGGCGGGCCCAAGGACTCGGCAACCGGGCCTGGCCCGGAAGTCATGGCTGCGGACACCCTGGAGGGCAACGACGTCGTCAACGCGGCGGGCGAGGGGTTGGGATCCATCAAGGACATCATGATAGATGTGCCACGCGGACGAGTCGCTTATGCGGTGTTGTCGCGGGGCGGCATTTTGGGGATGGGCGACAAGCTTTTTGCCATTCCATGGGCGGCATTGACCCTGGACACGGACCGTAAGTGCTTCATCCTGAACGTGGACAAGGAGGTGTTGAAGAACGCGCCGGGTTTCGACAAGGATGATTGGCCCAGGATGGCGGATGAAAGTTGGGCGCTGAGCGTGCACAAGTACTACAACCAGGATCCCTATTGGTAAATCGGAAGTGATGAAGAGGGCGGCTATCGGCCGCCCTTTTTTTGCGGCAGCCATCGCCTCACGGGGTGAACTGCCCAGGCCGCAGGCACGCCGCTTGCTGATGTAGCGGACTGCTGCATCCCCTTACTTACAGGAGTAGCGTCATGGACAAGTTCGAACGCGAAACGACGGCGCCTTCCATCGAGATTTTGAGCGAGGGTGAACTCAGGGCGCGGCGCACGCTGGAAGCCGCGCGGCGCCTGCTCGACCCTCACGCGGAGCCAGCGGCGGCGACGGTCTCGCCGGTCGAGGCCGAACTCCAGCGCTACGTCAAGGAAGCATATCGCCGGCGCTCATACACGTACGGCTGAGCATTAGGGCTGCTGCTCGTCCCAGACAGACATGTGCCGGTATTGTTCGGCGCGCGCCAGCGTGCGGTAGAAATCCGCGCCGACGCGTACCAGCCTTTCCAGTTCCTCTGGCGGCAGCCTCGGCTGCAGCGCGACCAGGCATTCGGCATAGTTGGCCAATACTTCGGGCCAGTCATTGAAGTCCCGGTCGATCGCTGGCGTGGCGATCATTTGTGCCAATAGTTCCTCGCGATCCATATGCATGTTCCGCAGCAAGCGCACTGGTTGCAGATACGCCTGCAGGTCTGCGCATCTAGTGGGGTATCTGGCGTTCACCAGCAATCGCTGTTCCCGCTCATGGCGCCCAGGCGGCTCGGCAGATGCAGCAGGCGTCATGCCTGGACAGCGGCGTGCGTTCGGGGCGCCGCGCCGACTTACCACCCCGCCGCGTAAGCCGGCCGGCGCGGGTCCGCCCCGCCCCAGCGCACGCCGCTGTCCAGGTCATGCCTGACCATGCAAACGGCGCCGGCCCGCCAGCTGTGGCCTTGCCACCATTTGACGGTATGACCCATTTCGGCAAGTTTTTCGCCCGCGCCGCGCGCGATCATGTCTTCGATCATCAGCCGGCCCGGCATGGCGTTGTGCGGTTCGAACGACGAGGGGAAGCTGAAGCTTGCAAAGCGCGGAGCCTCGACCGCCTGTTGCACGTCCATGCCGAACACCTCCATGTTGAGGAAAGTCTGCAACATGGCCTGGCACTGCACGTCGCCCCCCGGCGTGCCGTAAGGCATGACGTATTGGCCGGGCCGGATGGCCAGCGAGGGGTTGGGCGTGAGCCGCGGTCGGCGGCCCGGCCCGATTGCGCAGGGGTGGCCGGCCTCGGCCCAGGATTGGCTGCCGCGCCCGGAAGCGCAGATGCCGGTTCCCGGGATGACGGGGACGTTGTAGGAACCGTCGCTGGGCGTGGCCGAAAAGGCGTTGCCTTCCCTGTCCACCACCGCCACGTAGGAGGTATCCAGGCGCGGATCCGTGCGCGCCATGTCTTCGGGGCCGGCGGCGCGCAGGTCGATATCGCGCGCCTCGGGCAGCGCGCCCGCCGGCGGCATGTCCGGACCGGCGCGATCCCGGGTGATCATGGCCAGCCGCGCGCGCGCGTATTCCTTGGACAGCAAGGCCGCTTGCGGCACCTGGGCATGGCGCGGATCGGCGTAGTGCACCTCGCGGTCGGCAAAAGCCAGTTTGATGGCTTCGGTCAGCAGGTGCACATAGGGGGCGGAGTTGTGGCCCAGGCCGCGCAAATCGCAAGGCTCAAGAATGTTCAGCATTTGCAGCAGCGAGGGTCCCTGGCACCAGAAGCCGCAGCTGTGCACCTGCGTGCCGTGGAAGTCGGTGGACAGCGCCGGATCGACTTCGACGGAAAAGCCGCGCAGGTCCTCGTGGGTGATCAGCCCGCCTGCTTCCTTGTGATACTTGACGATGGCCGCGGCGATGTCGCCTTCGTAGAACGCGCGGCGGGCGGCGGCCAGGCCGGCCTGCCGGCCGTCGCCGCGATGGGCGCGTTCTTCGTCGGCCATGTACTGGATGCTGCGCGCCAGGTCGGCCTGGCGGAATATCGATCCCGCCGCTGGCGGCTTGCCGCCAGGCAGGTAGATCGCGGCGCTGGAAGCCCAGCGGGCGTAGTTCTTTTCGTTTTCGGCCAGCACCTCGGCCATCAGCGGGTACATGACGAAGCCCTCGCGCGCCAGCCGGATGGCGCCGGCCGCGACCTCGCCGAAGCCCATGGTGCCGAATCGTTCCAGCGCGGTGATCCAGGCGTCGGGCGCGGCCGGAATGACGGTGCGCAGCACGCCCGCCGGGATCGTGCCGGCGTGTTTTTCCAGGAAGGTCTCCAGGCGTGCGGCCTTGGGCCAATAGCCCAGCCCGGAAATGCTCCACACCTTGCGGGTCTTGGCCTGGTAGACCAGGATGGGCGCGACGCCGCCGAAGTTGACGATGTCGCTCTGAACCACGCCCAAGGCGATGCCCGCCGCCACGCCGGCGTCGACGGCGTTGCCGCCCGCCTGAAGTACGTCCATGCCGGCCTGCGTGGCCAGGTAGTGGCCGGCCGAGATCATGTGGTTCAGGCCGGCCAGCGCGGGGCGCATGGAAGAGGGGGCGCTGCCGGCGGTCAAGTCGGGGGCGAGGGGGGAATTGGACATCGAAGTCTCCGGTCGGAAGAGGTTCCTGCTTGCCTGCGCGGCTTCAAATGATCATTGCGGCTTGATGCCCAGCTTTTGCGTCACGTCCTGCCAGCGCTTGAACTCGGCTTGCAGGTAGCTGCGGAATTCGTCGGGGGAGCTGCCTTCCACCATCACGTCGCGCGCTTCCATGGCGGCGCGCACGTCGGCGCTGGACAAGGCGGTCTTGGTGGCCTTGTACAGGCCATCGACGATCGCGGGCGGCGTGCCCTTGGGCAATAGCAGGCCGTACCAGGAACCGCCGACCAGGTTCGGATAGCCGCTTTCCTTGGCGGTGGGAATCTCGGGCGCCCGGTCCAGGCGCTGGTCGCTGAAGATGGCCAGCGCCTTCAGCTTGCCGTTGCGGATGAAGGGCAGCGTGGTGCCCGGCGTGTCCAGCGTGTACTGCACCTGGCCGGCCATGACGTCGTTGAGCAGCGCCGCGCTGCCCCGGTAGGGCACGTTCGTGGTCTTGATTCCGGCATCCATGTTCAGCTGCTCGGAGAAGAAGAAGTTGGCGGTCATGATGCCTGGCGAGGCATAGTTGACCTCTCCGGGGCGGCTGCGCGCGCACTCCACCAGTTCAGGCAGCGTGTTGGGCGGGAACCCCGGGTTGGCGACCAGGATGAAGGGGCCGCCGCCGATGCGGGTGACCGGGATCAGGTCGTTCATGGGGTCGTAGGGAAGGTCCTTGACCGTGAGCGGCGCTCCGGTCAGCGGCGATGCCGTGGCGAACAGCACGGTGTAGCCGTCGGGCTCGGCCCGCACGACCTGCTGGGTCGCGATGGTGCCGCTCGCGCCGGCGCGGTTCTCGACCACGACGGGCTGCTTGAGTTCCTGGCCCAATTGTTGCGCCAGCATGCGCGCCACCGTGTCCGTGCCGCCGCCGGGTGGGTAGCCGACGATCAGGCGTATCGGCTTGGCGGGCCATGCCTCGGCCAGCGCCGCGCCCGGGTGTGCGGCGGCCAGCAGGCCGGCCAGGCCGCACAAGGCTGCGAGAGCGCGGCGGCGTGTAGGCAGAATGGCGAGTGCTCGAACAATCATGGATATCTCCTGGACTCTTCTTGCTGGCCGAGGCCCTGGTGGCCCCCGGCTGTTGTCGGATCGTGCGCGGCCCCAAGCCGAATCGGTCCGGCTGCGGCGGCGCAGCCGGGCCGTGGCGCCTTACTTGTTGGCGGCCAGCCCCAGCTTGCGGACGATCTCCGCTTCCAGGGCGTACTGCTGGGCGGCATAGGCGGCATAGTCCTTGCCGTCCATGTAGACCAGCTCCTGCCCGTACTGGGTCAGGATCTGTTTGAAGGCATCGGATTCGGCCACCTGCTTGAAGACGGCATGCAACCTGGAAACGACGGCGGGCGGCATGCCCTGGGGGCCGGCGATGCCGAATGGCGCGTTGGCCGGCGGCGTGCCGTCCACTTCGTGCAGGGTGGGCGTGTCGGGATACTGGGCGCTGCGCTGTTCGCCCCAGGTGACCAGCATGCGCATCTTGCCGGACTGCACCATGGGCTGCACGGTGGTCGAGCCGGCGTACGCCGTGACCTGGCCCCCGATCACCGCGGTCAGCACCTCGGATTCGCCCTTGTAGGGGATATGGCGCCAGGTCACGCCGTTGCGGCTGGCGATGTCTTCCATCATCACGTTGGAGGCGCTGCCGACGCTGGCCGTGCCATAGGTGACTTCATTCGGGTGCTGTTTGGCGTAGCTGATGAAGTCGGCCCAGGTCTTGTACGGGGAGGCGGCAGGCACCGCCACGCCCAGCGTGTAGCCGCTGAGCATCATGACGTAGGTGAAGTCGCGCGTAGGGTCGTAGCCCATGTCCTGGATGTGGGGCATGCGATAGACCGGGCTGGGCAGGACGGCCAGCGTATAGCCATCGGGACGAGCAGCCTTGATGGCGCGCGCGCCCATGGTCGCGCCGGCTCCGCCGCGGTTCTCGATGACGATGGCCTGGCCCAGTCCGGGCGCGGCGAGTTCGGCGAACTTGCGGATCACGATGTCGGTGGAACCGCCCGCCTGGTAGGGCACGATGATGTGGACAGGCTGGGCGGGATAGGGGGCGGCAGCGGCAGCTGGCGCCGTGATGGCGGCGCCCGCGAGCGGCAAGGCGCGGGCCGCGCAAGCCAGCGCGGCGGTGAAGTAGCGGTGCAGGCGCAGGGTCATGGTGGTCTCCATTCGATTCAGGCGGCGGCCCATGCTTGCGCGAATACGCGCTGGAAGTTTCCGCCCAGCACGCCCAGGATCTGGCTGTCGGTCAGCCCGGCCTGGTGCAGCGCGTGGGTGAACGCGGGGAATTGCGCTGGCGTCGGCGTTTCGACGGGATAGCGCGCTTCCATGACGTCGCCAAAGGCATCGGAGAAGTCGCCGCCCGATTTGGCGTACTTGGTGCGCGACATCACCATCACGTGGCGCACGGCCTCATAGGTGTCGACGGACGGGAAGTCGGTGCCGATGCCCACATGCTCGTAGCCGACCAGTTCGCCGATGTACTTCACGTTGGCGACGAAGTCCGACAGCAAGGGTTGCTGGCGTGGATCCCCGCGCCAGCTCAGGTAGGCGTGGATGCTGCAGCCGACCACGCCACCGGTCGCGGCGACCGCCTTGATGACCTCGTCCGACTTGTTGCGCGGACGCGTGATGACGGCGTTGGCGTTGGCATGGGTCAGCAGCACGGGCTTGCTGCTGTGATGGGCGGCATCCAGGCAGGTCTGCGGCGCGCAGTGGCTGAGGTCGATGGCGATGCCGACCCGGTTCATCTCTTGGACCATCTTCACGCCCAGGTCGCTGAGGCCGGCGTTGCGTTTTTCCAGGCAGCCGTCGCCCAGCAGATTGGCTTCGTTGTAGGTCAGCTGGATGACGCGCATGCCTAATTCATGGAACAGGGCGACGCGGTCGATCTGGTCGCCCAGCGGTTTGCCGTTCTGCCAGCCCATGATGAGCCCCAGCTTGCCGGCCTGCTTGGCGCGGGCGATGTCATCGGCCTTTTCCACCAATAGCCAGGGCGAGTCCGGCGCGGCGCAGCGCTGGCGCCAGGCCATGCAGTCGCGCAGCGCCTGCTCGAAGTCCGCACCCATCTCGCTGATCGTGACGTTGATGGCGCTGACGCCGCCGGTCAGCATGTCGCGGGTGCTGCCGTCGCTGAAGAAGACCAGGCCATCGACGACGGTGGCGCGGCGATGCAGGTCGACGCTGTGGCTATCCATGAAAGAATTCCCCTGTGGTTGTATGAGTGTTCGGAGGCTTGCCGCCGTCATGTGCCGTAGCGGCCGTATCGGAATGGGTGCAGATCGATGGCCGGCGTCTGGCCCTGGATCAGTTGCGCCATGGCTTCGCCAACCGCCGGGCCGATGCCGAAGCCGTGGCCCGAGAAGCCGGAAGCCAGGTAGAGCCCGGGCAGCCCGGGCACCGCGTCCATGACGGGCATCGCGTCGGGCGTGACGTCGATGTAGCCGGCCCAGGACTGCGCGATGCGCGCTGCGCGGAAGGCGGGAAAGGCCTGGACCAGCCTGTGCCACGCCTGCTCCACGCCGCGCCTGGACGGCGACGGATCCAGCACGCGATGCCGTTCGAAGGGCGATACGCGATCAGCCGGGAAATGGCGCGGAATCTTCAGTTCCTCGAAGAAACGCTTGCCGAAGCGCAGCCGCACGAAGCTGCTGTTGGCGCGCCACGTGCTGAAGAAATGAGGCATCAGGCGGAAGGTGTCGGGCACCACGTCCGCCATCGATGCGCCGAACTGCGATACCGAGTATCCGCCGTCGGCACGCTTGCGGCAGGTGAAATCCTTGCCATTGATGGCGGCCAACGGGCCCGTGTCCAGCGGGGTCGTGCGCAGCACGGATCCGCGGACCTTCAATTGCGGGAAGTCGGCGCCCAGGTTGCCGCAGAACAGCCGCGACCAGGCGCCGGCTGCGACCAGTACCGCCTGGGTTGCGACGCGGCCGCGCTCGGTAAGCAAGGCGGATACGCGGCCAGCGCTGCGTTCCACGCCGCGCACGGCGCAGCCTTCCAGGATGTGCGCGCCCGCTGCGCGGGCCAGTGAGGCTATGCCGCGCGTTGCCAACTGCGGTTCGGCGACGCCGTCCGTGGGGCTGTACATGGCGCCCGTCCAGGCGCGTCCGGTCGACGACAGCATTTTCCGCAGCATGCGGTTATCCAGCAGGCGGGCATCCACGCCATGCGCGCGCGCGCCGTCGATCCAGGCCTGGTGGCCCGCCGCGTCCGCGTCGTTTTCCTGCAGGTAGAACATGCCGCTGCGGCGGAAGCCCACGTCCACCGTGGCCTGGATCTCCTGCCACAGCTGGTTCGCGCGCTGGGCCAGGGGCACTTCAGGCAGGTCTCGTCCCAGTGTGCGCACCCAGCCCCAGTTGCGCGACGATTGCTCGCAGGCCAGCGTGCCTTTTTCGAACACGGCGACCCGCAGCCCGGCGCGCGCGAGGGCGTAGGCAGTGCTGATGCCGATGATGCCGCCGCCGACGATGGCGACGTCGACAGCGGCAGGCAGCGCCGTGTCCGAGGCTGCGTCTGAACTGCCGTTCGCGGCCTGTGGCCTGGCGTTGGCCAGCGCCGGGTCATGGGATGGATACGCTTGCATGAAACCCCAATTTGTTTAATTATCGCTATTCGATAACAATATACGTATATCGATAAATCTGGGTGTTCTTATACTGCTCGCGGGGCCAGGCCACAACGTAAGGGTTTCCCTAGGCCAGCTTGCTTTCCCGGTTTTTGCGGACAAAATTCCCTCCCAGCCATACACACGGAACCCGAATGTCTGAACCTTCCGCCTTGATGATCCAGTCGCTGGAAAAAGGGCTGGCCGTGCTGGAGTCCTTCCGCGGCCACGCCTCCTTGAGCTTGCAGGAGATGGCCCGCGAGAACGGCATCACTATCGGCTCGGCGCAGCGCGTGGCCTACACGCTGGAGAAAACCGGCTACCTGGCCAAGGATCCGCGGAGCAAGCGCTACAGCATGACCGTCAAGGCCGTGGGTCTGGGCTACAGCTATCTTTACCGGCAGCCCTTGTTCCAGCATGCGCATGCGGTGCTGCACCAGGTCAACCAGGAGTGCGGAGAGATCGTCAACCTTGCCGTGCCCGATGGCGACAACATGGTGTTCGTGATGCGCGTGGCGCCAGCCAGGCACATTCCCGAGTACCTGCCGGTAGGCACGCAGATACCGTGCGTGGCGACTGCCTCGGGGCGCGCGCTATGGGCCTTGTTGCCGCCGGAAGAACTCGAACTGAAGTTGCGCGGCATCACGTGCGTCAAGCACACGCCGCGCACCACCACCGATATAGGCAAGCTGCGCGCCTTGATCGAAGAGGCCAGGCGCGATCAGTATGCCTATGCCGACGAAGAGTTCTACGCCGGGGACCTGAATGTGGCCGCGGTCATCCATGACGACCAGGGCAATCCCCTGGGCGCGCTCAACATATCCGTGCCCAAGCCGCGCTGGTCGCTGGAGCGCGCGCGCGAGGAGTTGGGGCCGCTGGTGATCAGGGCGGCAAGGGCGATCAGCAAGCGCAATTGATGCGGACCGGCCGCGCAAGCCGCCGCGCGGCGCCCGCCCGGGGTCACGTCTGGGCAGCATCCCAACGGCTGGCCGAGAACTTTTCAGCCATCATCAAGCCGCCGCGTCCCGTCGCCATTTCGGCGATGACCTCGCCCACCGCCGGCGCGATTTGAAATCCTCCGCCCGAGAAGCCGAAGGCATGCAGCAGCTGCGGCACCCGGGGGCTGAATCCGATCACCGGGTTCTTGTCGGCGAAGTAGCCTTCGATGCCGGACCAGCAACGGATCACGCTGGCGCAAGCCAGGGCGGGCAGTACGGTCGGTGCGGCGCGTCCTAGCTCGGCGAGCGCGGCGCGGCCAGGCCGGCTGCGGTCTCCCGGCAGCGCGCTGCCGTAGCCGCCGCCCATGACGACGTTGCCGCGCGCGACCTGCCGGGCATAGAAGCCGCCGCCTTCCACGCCCAGCGACACGCCGATCTGGGGCGTGAGCGGCTCGGTGACCAGCATGGTCGGATACTTGACCTGCAAGGGCATGTCGTCGTCGAACCACCGGGCCACCGCCGCGCCCCAGGCGCCCGCCGCATTGATGACCGTGGCGGCGCGTATGCGCCGGCCGTCGGCGGCGGTCAGCAGGAAGCCGCTGCCCTGGGTATCCGCATGGGTGATGGCGCAGTGTTCGAGCAGTTGGGCGCCGGCGCGGGCGGCGGCATGGGCGAAGGCGGGCGCCACCAGGCGCGGATTGGCCTGGCCATCTTGCGGGCACAGCGAGCCGCCGGCAAGGTCCGGACTTAGCGCGGGAAAGCGGCGGCGCAGCTCGGCGGCCTCGATGATCTCCAGGCCCAGGTCAAAGTCGCTGACCTTGTCGCGGTAGGCGCAAAGCTTTTCCAGGTCGGATTCGGTGCGTGCCAGTTTCAGGTGGCCGCTGCGCACGTATTCCGCGTCGGTGCCGATGAGTTCGGGCAGGCGCGACCAGATGCCGTGCGCGCGTTGCGCCAGATAAAGTTGTTCGATCGAGCGTCCTTGTCGGCGCACGCCGCCGAAGTTGACGCCGCTGGCGCGTGCGCCGCTCGCGCCGCCGTCGATCAGCGTAGTGGCGACGCCCATGCGGCGCAGCGCCAGGGCGGCACTGGCGCCCACCAGGCCCGCGCCGATGATGGCGACTTCCGTATGCAGTGGGTTCATGGTTGCGCCTTGCCGAGCATGGACAGGTTCAGCGGCTTGACCGGCGCCTGGCCGCGCAGCCGGCCGATGTCCGCCAACGCCAGGCCGCGGCAGTCGGCCAGCAGTTCGGCCGCGCCCGCCTGGCACATGCGTCCCTGGCACAGGCCCATGCCGATGCGTGTCAGCGCCTTCAGCCGGTTGAGGTCGTCGATGGCGTATTGCCCGGCCGCCGCGCGCAGCGCGCCGGCGCGCACTTCCTCGCAGCGGCAGACCATGACCGAGTCGTCGCAGTTTGCGCCAGGCAAGGGAAAGGCCTGGTCCAGGCCGCGCCGGAACCGCGCCCAGCGAGCTTGGCGGCGGGCCAGCCACTGCACCCTGGCGGCGCTGACGGCGATGCCGCTATCCGCCAGCATGGCCAGCGCGGCGCGTTCGCCCGCGAGCTCGGCCAGGACGGCGCCGCCTATGCCCGCGCCGTCGCCGGCCAGGTAGACCCCGGTGGTCGAACTGCGGCCGTCGGTGTCGCGGCGCGGCAGCCAGGCGCGCTGTGCCGCGTCGAAGTCGAAAGCGCAGTCCAGCAGGTCGGCCAGCTGCGTTTCGGCGCGCAGCCCATGGCCGACCGCCAGCGCATCGCAAGCGATGGCTTGCGGCTTGCCGTCGAGGGTCGCGAGCACGCTTTCGATGCGGCCTGCGCCCTGCGCTGCGTCCAGCCGCGCGCCATGGTGCACGGCCACGCCGTGGGCGCGCAGCCATCCCAGGTAGTACAGGCCCTTGGCCAGCATGCCGGGCTGGCTCAGCAGGGCCGGCGCGGCGCGGACCTGGCCGCCCAGCGGCGCGCAGTCCAGCACGGCCTGCACCTGGCCGCCGGCGCGCGCATATTGGTAGGCGACCAGATAGAGCAGGGGGCCGGTGCCGGCGAACACGATGCGCGGTCCGAACAGGCAGCCCTGGCTTTTCAGCGCGATCTGCGCGCCGCCTAGCGAGTAGACGCCGGGCAGGGTCCAGCCCGGGAAGGGCAGCACGCGGTCGGTGGCGCCGGTGGCGAGCAGCAGGCGGGTGTAGGCCAGGGTTTCCAGCTCGCCGTCGCGGACCAGGTCCAGGCTGCCCGGCGCGGCGTTCCACACCGCGGTGGCGGCGCGGTAGTCGGCGCGGGCAGCCAGGTCCGCGCCCGCCGCGTGGATGGCTTGCGCGCGTTTCCACTCGAAGCCATAGCGCTGGCGCGCCGTGCCGCGCGGGGCTGCGCCCTGGCGATAGATCTGGCCGCCGGGCAAGGCGGCTTCGTCCACGATCACCGGACGCACGCCGTGGCGCAGCAGCGTCTGCGCGGCGCGCACGCCTGCGGGCCCGGCCCCCACCACCACCATGCGCGGCGTGTCATCGGCGCCGGGCGGATTCAGCGGCATGCGAGTTCTCCTGGCTGGGCGCTGACCAGCTCCATACCGTCTTCGGCCGCGGTGGAACAGGCGCGCAGGCGCGTGCCGTCCGCCGTCTGCACCCAGCAATCCTGGCAGGCGCCCATCAGGCAGAAGCCGGCGCGCGGCGCGCCTTCGCCCAGGGTGACGCGCAGTTGCTGCGCGGCCAGTAGCAGCGCCGTCAGCACGGTGTCGCCCTGATGGGCTTGCAAAGGCAGGCCGTTCCAGCTCAGGCGCAGCGGCGCAGAGTCGGGCGCGGACACGCGGTGCAGCAGCGGTTTCATGCAACGGTCTCCGTACGGCGCAACTGCGACAGCGTGCGGTCCGGCAGGATGATGTCGGCGTCGTAGCGCAATTCCACGACGGCTGGCATGCGGTGCTCTTGGGCGTATGCCAGCGCGGCGTCATAGGCAGGCGCGAAATCCTCCGTGCGCTCGACCGCGGCGCCGTAGCCGTCGTAGCTTTGCGCCAGCCGCGCGAAATCCGGGTTGACCAGTTCCGTCGCCAGCGCGCGGCCGGGGTAAGCGCGCTCCTGATGCAAGCGGATGGTGCCGAACAGGCCGTTGTTGAAGACCAGCACCACGATGCCCAGCCGATATTGGACGGCGGTGCCTAGTTCTTGCATGGTCATCTGGAAACAGCCATCCCCGGCAAAGCAGACCACCGCGGCATCGCGGTCGCGCAGCTTGGCCGCAATGGCTGCGGGCAGGCCATAGCCCATGGCGCCGACAGCGGGCGCAAGCTGGCTGCCCGGTCCCTTGAAGGCGATATGCCGGTGCGCGTAGAGCGCATAGTTGCCCGCGCCCACGGTGACGCAGGAGCGCCGGGGCAAGGTGGCGGCGACGTGGCGCGCTGCCGCATTCAGGTCCAGCGGGCCGGGTGTGGGCGCTAGCGCAGGGGCTGGGGCCGCCGCTTTAGAGCCGCGGCGGCGCGGCTGCCATCCCGGCGTCGGCGCCAGTCCAGCAGCGGCTTGGGCGAAGCCTTCGACGCTGGCGACCATGCCCAGCGCCGGCGTGCACAGCCGGCCGATCTCATTGGCGTCGGGGTGGATGTGCACCAGGGTTTGGCGCGGCGTGGGCGAGGCCAGCCATTCGTAGTTGATGGTGGTCGGCTCGCACAGGCGGGTGCCCAGCGCGATGACCAGGTCGCTGTCCATGACGGCGCGCTTCTGGTGCGCAGGCATGCTGGCGCTGACCTGACCCACGAAATTGGGATGATCGTTGTCGAACAGCTCCAGGCGGCGCCAGGCGGTGGCCACGGGCAGATCGAAACGCAGCGCGAAGTCGCGCACGGCGGCGCGCGCGGCGGCCGGCCAGCGCGAGCCGCCCAGCAGCAGCAAGGGCCGTTCGGCGGCTTCCAGCAAATCGCGCAGGCGCAGCATGTCCGCGTCGGCGGGGCGGGAGCAGGGCGCCGCCGCCGGGGCAGCCAATGCCGTGTCGGCGAGACTGGACAGCATGTCTTCGGGCAGGGAGAGGACCACTGGCCCCGGGCGTCCGCCGGTGGCGATCGCCCAGGCGCGCGCCAGGTACTCGGGGATGCGGTCGGCCCGTTCGATCTGCGCGACCCATTTCGCCAGCGGCGCGTACATGGCGCGGTAGTCCACTTCCTGGAAGCACTGGCGGTCGACGGTATCGCTGCCGACCTGGCCGATGAGCAGGATCATGGGCGTGGAGTCTTCCCTTGCCGTGTGCACGCCGATCGCGGCATTGGTCGCGCCCGGGCCGCGCGAGACGAAGCAGATGCCGGGCTGGCCGGTCAGCTTGCCGTGCGCCTCCGCCATGTAGGCGGCGCCACCTTCCTGGCGGCAGACCACGGTTTCAATCGTGTCGCGCCTGGCGTAGAGCGCGTCGATGCAGGGCAGGAAGCTCTCGCCCGGCACCATGAAGACGCGCTCGACGCCATAGGCCTGCAACTGCGCGACCAGCAATTCACCGCCGCTGCGCGGCCCGGGGGCGGGCGTGCTCATGCCGCGTCTCCTTGCAGCGCGCGCGCCACGCGCTCCGCGCCGTAGTCGCGTTCGGCCGCGGCCCGGCTGACCTTGCCGCCCAGCACGTCGTTGCGGATGGCGGCGGCGCCGCGTTCGGCGGGCAGGCCGTAGCCGCCCCCTCCTGGCGTCTCCAGGCGCACGGACTGGCCGCTGGCCAGGGGATGGCTGGCGATCTTGTTGGGCAGGCGTTGCTCGTCCGCGCGGCCTGGGTTCTGCACGACGCGGGACGTGCCGCCGGTCAGGCCGCCGTTCAAACCGGCGGCGCCGAACAGCGCGGCGTCGCAGCGTATGGTGCAGATCAATTGGTCGTGCAGCGAGCGGATCTGGCGCGCGATGCCCATGCCGCCACGATGGCGGCCCGCGCCGCCGCTATCGTTGACCAGCGCGTACTCCTCGACCAGCAGCGGATATTCGATCTCCAGCGCTTCGGCAGGCAGGTTGGAGGTATTGGTCACGTGCACCTGGATGCCGTCCATGCCATCGCCCTGCGCGCGTCCTCCCGCGCCGCCGCCTAGCGTCTCCAGGTAGACGAAGGTGCCCTTGCCGTCCTGCATGGGTACGGAGAACAGCATGGAAGGCATGACGTCGTTGCACGAGGCCATGGCGCGGTCGGGCGGCAGCAGCTGGCCCAGCGCGCCGATGACGGTGCCGGCCACGCGCTGCGCGGTCGTGACGCGCGCGCCCACCGCCGCCGGAAAGCG
The DNA here is from genome assembly GCF_000165835.1 of Achromobacter xylosoxidans A8. Lineage (NCBI taxonomy): Bacteria > Pseudomonadati > Pseudomonadota > Betaproteobacteria > Burkholderiales > Alcaligenaceae > Achromobacter > Achromobacter xylosoxidans. The sequence goes on along the minus strand of NC_014640.1, from coordinate 5,005,292 downwards.
CGGATTGGTGATGGTGCCCTCGGGGGCGGTGATGGTGATGGGCTGGAACAGGCCGTTGTTGGGCATGAGCTCCGGGTCGAGCATGGCCTTCACGGCGAAGTAGACGCTGGCGTTCAAGGCGCTGGCGGGCAGGTTGAAGGCGCCGCGCGCCTGCTTGCTGGTGCCGGTGAAATCCACGTGCAGCTGGCCGTCGCGCGCCTGCACGTTGGCCTGGATGGTGACCGGGTCGCCGCCCATGCCGTCGTCGTCCATGCGCTCGGTGAAGGTATAAGTGCCGGCGGGCAGTTGCGCGATGCGGTTGCGCAGGCGCCGTTCCGTGTACAGCATGATGCTGTCGATGGCGGACAGCACGGTCTGCAGGCCGGACTGCTGCACCAGTTCCAGCATCAGCCTGGCGCCCTTGTCGTTGGTGGCGATCTGGGCGCGGATGTCGTGCATGCGGTTGTCCGGTTCGCGCGTGTTGTGCGCGATCATCTCCAGCAGGTCCATGTCCAGCTCGCCTTCGCGCACGATGCGCATGGCGGGCAGGCGGATGCCTTCCTCCCACACCGTCTTCAGATGGTGCGAGGTGGAGCCCGGAACGGCGCCGCCCACGTCGGTATGGTGGCCGATGTTGGCCGCGAAGAAGCGCAGCGCGCCTTCGTGGAAGATGGGCGTGATGACGGTGATGTCGGGCGCATGCGTGCCGCCCGCCAGATAGGCGTCGTTGCACAGGAAGGCGTCGCCCGGCCGCACGCCGGCCGCGCCGTAGCGCCGCAGCACGGCGTCTATGCCGCCGGACAGCGATCCCAGGTGCACCGGCACGTGGGCCGCCTGCGCCACCAGGCGGCCGGCGGCGTCGAACAGCGCCACGGAGCAATCCTTGCGCTCCTTGATGTTGGTGGAAAAGGACGAACGGATCAGCGTGTTGCCCATCTCCTCGGTAATGGACAGCAGGCGGTTGCTGAAGACCTCCATTTCTATGGGGTCGAAGGTGTCGGTGCCGGCGGCGGAAGTCGATTGCTTGGTCATGGCAGCGCCTTAGGGATTGAGGTTGACGATGAGGTTGCCGTATTCGTCGGCGCGCGCCTGCTGGCCCGGCAGCACGACGGTGGTCGAGCTCATTTCCTCGATCACGGCCGGCCCGTCCACCGGCGCATCCACCGGCAGCAGGGCGCGGCGCAGGATGGGCGTGTCGACCCAGCCCGCTCCCTCGAAATACACGTTGCGGCGCTCCTTCAGGGCGCCGTCCACGCTGGCGCCGCCCGGCACGCGGGCCAGCGGCGCGCGCGGCACCAGGCCGATGGCGCGCACCCGGCAATTGACGATCTCCACCGGACGGCCGGCGGCGTCATAGCCGTACTCGCGCACGTGCGCCGCGCTGAATGCCGCGACGAACTCGTCCAGCGGCATCAGCTGCATGCCGTCCAGCGGCACGGCGATTTCGAAGTTCTGGCCCTGGTAGCGCGCGTCGATGACGGCGGACAGGCGCTGCTCCGCGTCATTCACGCCTTCGCTCGACAGCCAGGCCCGGGCCTTGCCGGCCAGGGCTGCCAGCGCCTGGCGGACCACCGTCCAGCCGTCGGCGGTGGCGTAGGCCATCAAGGTCTGCACGAAGTCCATGGAGATGTCGGACAGCAGGATGCCGCGCGCGCACATGGTGCCGGGCTCCTGCGGGATCAGCAGGGTGTCGATGCCGCAGTCGCGCGCCAGTTCGGCGGCATGCAGGCCGCCCGCGCCGCCAAACGCGCACAGGGCGAATTTGCGGATGTCATGCCCGCGCTCGGTGGAGACCGCGCGCACCGCGCGCGCCATGTTGGAGTTGGCGATGCGCAGGATGCCGTAGGCGGCTTCTTCGACGCTCAGCCCCAGCGGGCGGGCAATCTGCGCTTCCAGCGCTTCGCGCGCCTGGCGCGCGTGGACGGCCATGCGGCCTTCCAGCAGCGCAACCGGATTCAGGCGGCCCAGCACCACGTGGGCGTCGGTGATGGTCACGACTTCGCCGCCACGGTTGTAGGCGATGGGGCCGGGCACCGCGCCCGCGCTCTGCGGGCCGACCTTGAGCGCGCCGGCGTCGTCGATGCGCGCGATGCTGCCGCCGCCCGCGCCGATGACGTGCACATCCACCATCTGGGTCTTGACCGGATAGTCGGCCACCAGGCGGCTGGAGGTGAACAGCGGCCGCAGCTCGGCCACCAGCGACACGTCGGTGCTGGTGCCGCCCACGTCGAAGGTGATCAGATTGGGCAGGCCCGCCACGCGGCCCAGTTCGGTCGCGCCGATCACGCCGGCGGCGGGACCCGACACGCAGGTGCGCACGGGGGCCGTCAGCACCGATTCCACCGACATCAGGCCGCCGTTGGAGTGCACCGTGGTCGGCTCGGCCGCCACGCCCATGGCGCGCACGGAGCTCACCAGGTTGCGCATGTAGCCGGCCATGCGCGGGCCGACGTAGGCATTGAGCGCGGTGGTCGACATGCGCTCGTACTCGCGGAATTCCGGCAGGATCTCGCTGGACACGCTCAGGTAGACGCCCGGCAGGTGTTCGGCCAGGATGTCGCGGGTGCGGCGCTCGTGCGCATCATTGCGGTAGCTGTGCATGAAGCAGATGGCGACCGATTCGACGCGGGCCGCGGCCAGTGCGCGCGCCACCGCCACCACCTCGTCCTCATCCAGCGCCTGCAGCACCGAACCGTCGGCGCCGATGCGTTCGGTCACTTCGAACCGCCACTCGCGCGGCGCCAGCGGCTGCGGCTTGGTGACGTTGTAGTCGTACAGGTGAGGACGCGTCTGGCGGCCGATCTCCAGCACGTCGCGAAAGCCGCGCGTGGTGACCAGCGCGCAGCGCGAGCCCCTGCGCTCGATGACCATGTTGGTGGCCACCGTGGTGCCGTGGCCCACGTGCGCCAGTTCGGAACCGGCGATCTCGTGTTCGCGTATCAGGTGGGCCAGGCCGGTCTGGATGGCCTCGGACGGATCATGCGGTGTCGAAGGCACCTTGTAGTAATGCAGTTCACCGGTGTGCTCGGCAAGCAGGGTGAAATCGGTGAACGTGCCGCCTACGTCGAAGCCGACGCGAAAACGGCGGGCGCCCGGGGCGGATGCGGTCTGGGTCACGCTGGTCTCCAGGATGCTGGCGCGCAAGGCGCCGGGAGTGGGATGACCAGAATGCTATTGACGCACCATCATTCGGTCCAATCAAAGATTGGTATCAGTGATTATCACTGTGGTGAATGATTTGTCAGTACGTCAATACGGATGAGACTCAGCCGGCTGCGCCTGATCGAACACCATCCCTTGCGCTTGGCAGACCTTGAGGATCTCTTCGCGCAGCCAGCGATGCGCGGGGATATTGTCCGAACGTTCGTGCCAGATCAGGTTGACGGTGCGCGGCGCGAAGGGGAAGGGCGCTTCCACCGCTTCCAGCAAATGACTATAGGGACTGTTGCGCACGGTGTTCAGGGGCACCACGCAGATCAGGTCGGTCTCGGCCAGCAGGCGCGGGGCCAGCGCGAACTGGTTGATGGTGAGCACCACATTGCGCTTGTAGCCGTGGGGCGCGAGTTCGTGGTCGATCAGGGTCGGGGTGCCCAAGAGGCTCACCATCAGGTGGCGCGCGCGCAGGAAGTTGTCCAGCGTGAAGCGCGGCTGCGCCAGCAGCGGGTGGCCTTTGCGCATGGCGCAGACGTAGGTCAGCGTTTCCAGCGGCAGGGTGCGCAGGGACGAGCCGAAGTTCGAATACACGCCCGCCGCCATGTCGACTTCGCCTTTCTCCAGCAGCACGCCGGCGTTGTCCAGCGAGTAGGGATGCAGGTGGATGCGGACATTGGGCGCCACTGTCTGCTGTTCCACGAACAGCGGTCGGATGACCTGATCCGCCACGTAGTCGGACATGGCCATGCGGAACACGGCCTCGGAGCGCGCCGGATCGAAGTCGTTGCGTTCCAGCGTGTCGGCGATGCGGGCCAGCGCGTCGCGGATCGGGGGCCATAGGAGTTCGGCGCGCTGCGTGGGCAGTACGCCGCCCTGGATCTTCACGAACAGCGGATCCTTCAAGGTCAGCCGCAGCCGGTTGATGGCATTGCTGACCGCGGGCTGCGTCATGTGCAGGGCGGAGGCCGCGCGCGTGACGTTGCGTTCGGTCATGACCGCGTCGAAGATGCGCAGCAGGTTCAGGTCCATCGAGGTCAGCATGGCGGTCCCGGGTGATTATCAACGTTGGTGATAGAGATCTATTTTAATTGTTGATTAGCCATATAACACGGGACCGCTTAATCTTCCCCGGGTGCAAGCGCAGTCGTTACACCACGAGGGGAAATCATTGATGGTCAAGCATCTGAAAACTCTGGCCGCTGCCTGTCTGGCGGCCGGGATCGCCGCGCCCGCGATGGCCGCGGACGCCTATCCCAGCAAGCCGATCACGATCGTCCTGCCGTACGCGACCGGCGGGTCGGCCGACATGTTGGCGCGCTTCGCGGCGCAGGCCTTGCAGGCCGAACTGGGCAAGCCGGCCATTGTCGAGGCCAAGCCGGGCGCGGGCGGCGTGCTGGGTACCGAGTTCGTCTCGCGCGCCGAGCCGGACGGCTACACGCTGGCGTTGACCGCCAGCGGCACCATGGCCGTCAATCCTTATGTCTACAAGCTGCGCTACAAGCCGCTGGAAGACTTCAAGCAGATCACGGTGCTGGTCGACCTGCCTTTCGTGGTGGTCACAAACAATGAATTCCCCGCCAAGAACCTGCAGGAATTCATCGACTACGGCCGCAAGAATCCCAACAAGATCACCTTCGGCAACGCTGGCCTGGGCACGCAGCAGCATCTGACCCAGCTCATGTTCGCCCGCGCCGCCGGCATGCAGGTCAACATCGTGCCCTACAAGGGCAGCAGCCCGGCCATGAATGACTTGCTGGGCGGCCACATCGACGCGGTGCTCGACAACACCGGCGTGCAGACGCCCTTCATCAAGGCCGGCAAGGTGCGGCCTTTGTTCGTCACCAATCCGGAACGCGTGGCGGCCTTGCCCGACGTGCCCACCGCGCCCGAAGCCGGCCTGCCGGGATTCTCCGCGGTCGCCTGGTTCGGCCTGGCCGCGCCCAAGGGCACGCCGGACGAGATCGTCGACAAGATCCAGCAGGCCCTGGCGCGCGAGTTCGCCAAGCCGGAAATGAAGCAGCGCTTGCTGGACCTGGCGATGATTCCGCGCGTATCCACGCCGGCTGAAACCACCGCCCGCGTGAAGAGCGACCTGGAAACCTTTGGCAGGATCGCCAAAGAGGTCGATCTCAAACCGATGTGAAGCCATGCCGCGTCAGCGGCATGACCTCGGCATCGCATCGTAGCGAGCGGGTTGCGCAGATCGACAGCGCGCCCGCCATTCTTCAGCTGCGCTTCCCCAGTCCGTAAAAACCCGGGTTTCTTGGTGTTTTATATCGTACTACGATCTATTTTCGTATCACGATAAAAACTCCAAGGAGCGGGGATGGAACTTGTCGATAACCTCATGCTGGGGTTCTCCGTGGCGTTTACGCCGGAAAACCTGCTGTATGCGCTGTTGGGATGCGTGCTGGGCACGCTGGTGGGGGTGCTGCCTGGCCTGGGACCCGTGCCCACCATTGCGATGCTGCTGCCGATCACTTATGTGCTGCCGCCCGTCGCGGGGCTGATCATGCTGGCTGGCATCTATTACGGTACGCAGTACGGCGGCTCGACCACCGCCATACTGGTCAACCTGCCAGGCGAGACGTCGGCGGTCGTCACGGTGCTCGACGGTCACCAGATGGCCCGCAACGGCCGCGGCGGAGCCGCGCTGTCGCTGGCCGCCATCGGCTCTTTCTTTGCGGGATCGGTGGCCACCATGCTGATCGCGGCATTCGCGCCGCCGCTGGCCGAGGTCGCGTTCAAGTTCGGGCCGGCCGAGTACTTCTCGCTGATGACGCTGGGCCTGGTGGGGGCGGTGGTGCTGGCCTCCGGTTCGTTGGTCAAGGCGATCTGCATGATCCTGCTGGGCCTGCTGCTCGGCCTGGTCGGCACCGACGTCAATTCCGGCGTGGCCCGGTACGACTTCGGCATTCCTGAACTGCAGGACGGCATCAATTTCGCGATCGTGGCGATGGGCGTGTTCGGCTTTGCCGAGATCATGAACAACCTGGAACTGAAGGACAAGCGGGTCGAGATCACGGACAAGGTAGGCTCGCTGTATCCCAACCGGCAGGAGATCCGCGAGGCGGCGCCTGCGATCGTGCGCGGCACGGCGGTCGGATCGATGCTGGGCATCCTGCCCGGGGGCGGCTCGGTACTGTCGGCCTTCGCTTCCTACACGCTGGAAAAGAAGCTGTCCAAGGAACCCGGGCGTTTCGGCAAAGGCCACCCGGCAGGACTGGCCGGGCCGGAATCGGCCAATAACGCCGGCGCGCAGGCGTCCTTCATCCCGCTGCTGACGCTGGGCATTCCGGGCAATGCGGTAATGGCGCTGATGGTGGGCGCGATGACCATCCACAACATCCAACCCGGCCCTCAGGTCATGACCAGCCATCCAGAGCTGTTCTGGGGCCTGATCGCGTCGATGTGGATCGGCAACCTGATGCTGGTGATACTCAACCTGCCGTTGGTCGGGCTCTGGGTCAAGCTGCTCAAGGTTCCCTACCGCGTGCTGTTCCCCGCGATCCTGGTGTTCTGCACGATCGGGGTCTACTCGCTCAACTACAACACCTTCGATCTGTACATGACGGCCTTCTTCGGCGTCGTCGGCTACATCTGGAGCAAGCTGCGCTGCGAGGGCGCGCCCCTGCTGCTTGGCCTGGTGCTCGGCCCCATGATGGAAGAGAACTTCCGCCGCGCCCTGCTGCTGTCGCGCGGCGATTTCACGACTTTCGTGGAGCGGCCGCTGTCCGCGTCCTTGCTGGGCGCGGCGCTTGTGCTGGTGGTGCTGGTTGCCTTGCCGAATATCCGCAAGAAGCGCGAGGAGGCATTTGTCGAAGAGGACTGAGGAGGCGGCCGCTCCTGCTGTAGGTATGCCGAGTCGCGCTTCGGGCGGCGCTTACTGCCTGCCGTTCTCGATCTCCAACTGCTGCCGATACTCCGCGCCCGTACGCATCCTGACATACTCCGCATAGCGCTGACGGTACTTCAGGCTGAACACGTCAGGCTCCTGTGCGCCGCGATAGAGGTCCGCCATGCCCGAGCGCTTCCACAGGTTCAGATCGGCGCGCACTTCCGCGCGCGTCTTGGATGTGGTGGCGGGCCGGGACGGCGGGTAGTCCAGCTCGCCGTAGATGACCAGGCCGGCGGCCTTGGCGCGTTGCAGCTCGTCGGCAACCTGGGCGCTGGTCTTGCCTGCTTGGGCGGGCGCGATGGCGGGCGGATAGTCCAGCTCGCCGTACGTGACCAGGCCGGCGTTCTTCGCCTGCTCGAGCTCGAGCCTGACATGTTCGCGGGTCTTCGGCTCGGCCTGGACAGCCGGGGCCGCAGCGGCAACGGAAATGGCAAGGATCAACAGGGTCAGACGATTCATAATTTCTCCATGGAACGTGGTCCGGCAATCTCAACAATCCAGGGGAGGCAGATGGCCTCCCTGAGGCCGGCGCCCTTGAAAGCCGCTGTGGCGGCCGGTCTTCAAGCGGCATGGGAGAAATTCTAGGGAGCGAGCGCGGACAGAATCCGGACAGGCGGATTAGCTTTCTGTAATGTCCGCCGCCGCGATGCTGAAGCCTATGGTCGTGGTCCGGTCCGCCGATCTGGCGTAGCTGCGGCCGCCGTGCATGCGGGCGATGGCGGCGACGATGGCCAGCCCCAGCCCATGGTGGTTGGCGTCGAACTCGCGCGAGGTGTCGCTGCGGTAGAAGCGGTAGAAAAGCCGCGGCAGATGCTCTTCCGGTATCGGCTCGCCCTGGTTGCGCACGGAGATCAGGATTTCTTCGGGGGCGCCGCGCGCGATCTCGACTTCGATCACGCTGCCCGGGGCGGCATAGCGCACGGCGTTCGAGACCAGGTTGGACACGGCGCGCTGAAATAGCGTTCGGTCGACCTGGGCCGGCGCATCGCCCACCACGGCGATATCGACTCCGGCGTCCAGGGCTTCGGCCTCGTGATACTGCGTGACCTCCTGGACGATGGCGGACAGGCTGTCCTGCCAGCTGCCTCGGGCCTGCGCGCCGCGGTCGGCTTGCGACAGGAACAGCATGTCGTTGACGATGCTGGAGAGGCGTTGCAGTTCCTCCAGATTGGAGCCCAGCGTTTCCAGCAGCGCTTGTGGCGATGGGCGCGTGCTCAGCGCCAGCTCGGTCTCGCCGATCAGGGTCGCCAGCGGCGTGCGCATCTCGTGCGCGACGTCGGCGTTGAATCCTTCCATCTGCACGTAGGCGCGCTCAAGCCGTTGGAGCACTGCGTTGAACTGGCGCACCAGCGGCCGGATCTCGCAGGGCTGGCCGCTTTCGTCGAGCCGTTCGCCGATGCGGTCCGGAGACAGCTGCGCCGCCTGCTTGCCCAGCGCGTCCAGCGGCGCCAGCCCGCGGCGCACCAGCAACGTTCCCACCGCCGCCACGACGATGGCGCCCGCCAGGGCGCAGGCAAACAGGGTCCAGGCCAGCGCCTTGCGCAGCAGGATGTCGCTGGAAATGTCCAGCACCAGTTCCGCGTTCATGGCGTCGCCGGGCGCGCCGGGATAGGGCAGCGTGAAGGCAATGCGCCGCTCATGGTGGAAATCGTTGTCGCCGGCGATGGGGCTGCCGTAGTAGACCTTTTCGCCGTCAATTTCCAGCACCAGCGAGAAATCAGGACGGCCATAGAAGAAGTCGCTCAGCTTGTGGCGCAGGCGGGTCGAGTCCTGGCTGGCGGCGTTCTCCTCGACCAGGTGCCGCACGACTTCGACCTTCTGTTGCAGCAAGGCCTCCTGGCGGCTGGCCAGGTTCAGGTTGGTCGCGTAATAGACCGCGACGCAGACCAGGCCAAGTGCGATGAAGGTCTGGATCGCCAGCCAGCGCGACAGCCAGCGATGCAGCGATTTGGGGCGCTGCCCGGACATCAGTCGCTCCGCGGTTCCAGCACGTAGCCCATGCCGCGCACGGTATGCAACAGCTTCTTGTCGAAGGGTTCGTCGACCTTGCCGCGCAGGCGGCGGATCGCGACCTCGACCACGTTGGTGTTGCTGTTGAAGTTGATGTCCCACACCTGTTCGGCCAGCTCCAGCCGCGACAGGACTTCTCCCTGCTTGCGCATCAGCAGCGCCAGCAAGGTGAATTCCTTGGCGGTCAGGTCCAGCCGCACGCCGTCGCGGCTGGCGCGCCGGCGCAGCAGGTCCAGCTCCAGCCCGTCGATGCGCAGCACGTTCTGGGCGATGGTTTCGGTCTGGCCGTGGCCGCTGCGCCGGCCCAGCGCCAGCACGCGGGCCAGCAGCTCCGACAAGGCGAACGGTTTGGCCAGGTAGTCGTCGGCGCCGTCGCGCAGGCCCTTGACCCGGTCTTCGAGCTTGTCGCGCGCGGTCAGCATCAGGACGGGGACGCGGCTGGTCTTGCGGATCTCGGCCAGCACGGAAAAACCGTCCATGGCCGGCAGCATCACGTCCAGCAGGACCAGATCATATTGGCTTTCACGGACCAGATGAAGGCCGGTGACGCCGTCCAGGGCCACGTCGACGACGTAGTTGTGTTCGGTCAGCGCTCGCCGCAAGTACTCGGCGAGTTTTTTTTCGTCTTCGATTACGAGTACTTTCATATCAGCGGAATAAAAAGAGTGCGCGGAAGTCCTCGGATCCTGCGTCCTATTCTAGGCGGAATCGTGGCGGGGAAAGAAACGCAAACAGGGCGGCCCAGCCGCCCTGCGCAGCGCCGGCAGGCACGCGGGACGCGTCCGCCACGGGGCCGGCGGTTCAGCCCGGGGTGTAGATCGCGTCCAGGCGGGCGCGTTCGGCCGGCGTCATGGCCTCGATTTCCGCCATGGCGTCCGCGCGGGTGCGGGAGGTGCCTTGCCTGACCCAGCCCGGCTTGGCGGCGTTCAGATTGGTCAGGAACCACTGCTTCGGGTCGGACTTGGCCACGGCCAGCTCGGCTTTCACTTCTTCGCGTGTCTTGCCGGCGGTGGCGTGGTCCGGCGCGATGGCGTAGCCGATTTCCGTATTGGTCTGGTGCCAGGTGCTGGAGGCGCTGGCGGCAAAGGGAAGGGCCAACGCGGAACCCAGGGCGAGGGCGGCGGCGACGGTTTTGATCTTCATGGATATCTCCCAGGTTGGGCGTGGCGCCGGTAGCGGTGTTCCGTCAGGCGCATACACGCTGTTTGTGTAGCGACGGTGACACTCTACGGACCGATGTCCGTCAATTCCCGAACTCCCTGATTACGTTTTTGTAAGGCCCGAGAACCTTACGGAAATGTCATTTTTCTGTCGGTCGATTGACGCGCCCGTCTGGATACATTGCCGGCTCGCACCTTCCTTGGTTGAACCATGCATGTATCTGCCTTGCCGCTGACCCTGGCGGCCCTGATGATCGCCGCGTCCGCGTCCGCCCAGGACGCAGGCGCGGTCCGCGCTCCCGTGCCCATGGCGCAGAGCCAGACAGGCGCCGTGCTGACGCTGGAGAACGCCCTGGCCGCCGCGCTGGAACGCAATCCCGGATTCGCCGCAGCAAAGAATGAGGCCGCGGCGACCGAAGGCCTGCTGACGCAGGCGGGCCTGCTGCCCAACCCTTCCATCGACGTCAGCGTGGACGATACGAAATCGGCCACGCGCACCACCACCACCATGTTGAACATGCCGCTGGAGACGGGCGGCAAGCGCGCCGCGCGGGTCAAGGCGGCAGGCCTGTCCAGGGACATGGCACGCCAGGACGTGGCGGGCACGCGGGCCGGCCTGCGGGCGGCGGTCATCGCGGCTTTCTTCGACGTGGCGGTGGCACAGGAATCCGTGCGTGTGACGCGCGGCACCGTGGACATCGCCAGTGGCGCCTTGCGGCTGGCCGAGAGGCGCGTGGCCGCGGGCAAGGCGCCACCGCTGGAAGGCAGCAAGGCCCAGGTCGCGCTGGCCAATGCGCGCATCGAGGCGCGCGGCGCCGAGGCGGCATTGCTGGGCGCGCGCCGCAAGCTCGGCCTGCTCTGGGGCGAAGCGGAGCCTGGCTTCGCCAGCGTGGGTGGGGATCTGAAAACGTTGCCGGAGCGGGCGTCCATCGACGAGCTGCGCGCTGGCCTGGCCGCAACGCCCAGGATGCAGGGCGGCAAGCTCGCCGTCGACCTGGGGCAGGCGCAGCTGGAGGTGGAGAAGAGCAAGCGCTATCCGGACATCACCTTGAGCGCGGGCGTGGCCCGCGATAACGAGGCAGGCCGCAACAAGGCCCAGCTTGGCGTTTCCATTCCCTTGCCGATCTTCGACCGCAACCAGGGCAATGTCTACGCCGCCACCATGCAGGCCTACAAGGCGCAGGACCAATTCCGCGAGCTGGAATCCAGCCTGATGGGCGAACTGCTGCAGGCCGTGACCCGTTTCGATCTGGCGGTGGGCTCCGCGCGCGAGTACCGGACCGCGGTGCTGCCGGGCGCCACCCAGGCCTATGACGCCGCGCGCAAGGGCTTCGAAGCAGGGAAGTTCGGCTTCCTGGAAGTGCTGGACGCGCAGCGCACCCTGTCCGACGGAAACATCGCCTACCTGACGGTGCTGGCATCCGTGTACCAGGCTTCCGCGGATATCGACCGCATTCTCGGACGTTGAAACGAGCATAAGAAATGGCAAAACACAAAAACAAGCAACACCCCATGATGTGGACGGCGGCCGGCCTGTGCGTGGCGCTGCTGCTGGCGCCCGCGTACCCGGCGCAGGCCGCGGGCGAAGCGGACCACGGGCATGCCGAGACGGAACAAGGCGCGGAGGCGCCGAAGGAACAGGAAAAAATCGCGCTGACGCCCGAGCAGATCGCGGTGGCCGGCATCAAGTCCGAAGCCGCCGCGCCTGCGGCGCTGGCGACGTCCGTCCAGTTCCCGGGCGAAATCAAATTCAACGCGGACCGCACCGCGCACGTGGTGCCGCGCATGGCCGGCGTGGTGCAAAGCGTGTCGGCGGACCTGGGCCAGCAGGTCAAAAAGGGCGAGCTGCTGGCCACCTTGTCCAGCTCGGCGCTGTCCGAGCTGCGCAGCGAATGGTTGGCCGCGGCCAAGCGGCGCGATCTTGCCGCCCAGACCCACAGGCGCGAACTGCGCCTGTGGCAGGAAAAGGTGTCCGCCGAGCAGGACTACCAGGCGGCGCGCACCGCGCTGCAGGAGGCCGATATCGCCGTGCAGAACGCCGAGCAGAAGCTGCGGACGGTGGGCGCCGAGCCGCGCTCCAAGGACCTGGGCAGCCTGGAGATCCGCGCGCCCTTCGACGGCGTGGTGGTGGAAAAGCACATCGCGCTGGGCGAAGCGCTGCCGGACAACGCCAGCATCTTCACCTTGTCGGACCTGCGCACGGTATGGGCTGAATTCGTGATCGCGCCCAAGGACCTGCAGGACGTGCGCGTGGGCGAAGCGGCCAGCGTGAGCTCTGCGGCGTTTGCCGGCAAGGCGGAAGGCACGGTTTCATATATAGGATCTCTGCTGGGGCAGCAGACGCGTACGGCTACCGCGCGGGTCACGCTGGAGAATCCGGACATGGCCTGGCGTCCCGGGCTGTTTGTCTCGGTCGACGTGGTGACCCGGATGTCCGACGCCGCGGTAACGGTGGCGGCCGACGCGGTCCAGACCGTCGACAACGAGCCCACCGTGTTCGTGGAGGTGCCGGGCGGCTTTCTGGTGCAGCCGGTGAAACTGGGCAAGGCTTCGGACGACCGGGTCGAGGTGCTGTCGGGACTTGCGCCCGGCACGCGCTATGCGGTCGAAAACACTTTTGTCCTCAAGTCGGAGCTGGGCAAGGCCGGCGCCGAGCACGCGCACTGAGACGAGGCGGAACATGTTTGAACGCTTGATCCGTTTCGCCATCGAACAACGCTGGCTGGTGCTGTTCGTCACCCTGGGCATGGCCGCCATCGGCGTCTACAACTATTCCCGGCTCGCCATCGATGCGGTGCCGGACATCACCAATGTGCAGGTCCAGATCAATGCCGGTGCGCCAGGCTATTCGCCGCTGGAGACCGAGCAGCGTGTCACCTATCCGATCGAGACGGTGATGGCCGGCCTGCCGGGGCTGCAGCAGACGCGTTCGCTGTCGCGCTATGGCCTGTCGCAGGTGACCGTCATCTTCAAGGACGGCACTGACATCTACTTCGCCCGCCAATTGGTGAACCAGCGCCTGCAGGAAGCGAAGGAGAACCTGCCCGAGGGCGTGACGCCCATGATGGGGCCGATCTCCTCGGGCCTGGGCGAGATCTATCTATGGACGGTGGAGGCTCGGGACGACGCCCGCAAGCCGGACGGCACGCCCTACACCCCCATGGACTTGCGCGAGATCCAGGACTGGATCATCAAGCCGCAGCTGCGCAACATCCCAGGCGTCACCGAGATCAACGCCATTGGGGGCTACGCCAAGGAATACCAGGTGGCGCCCAGCACCGAGAAACTGGCCTCCTACGGGCTGGCGCTGACCGACATCATGACCGCGCTGGAACGGAACAACGCCAATATCGGCGCAGGCTACATCGAGCGCAAGGGCGAGCAGTACCTGATCCGGGCGCCCGGGCAGGTCAAGTCCATGGACGACATCCGCGACGTGGTATTGGCGACAGTAGAAGGCCAGGCGATCCGCATACGTGACGTGGCCGAGGTGTCCATCGGGCGCGAGCTGCGCACGGGCGCGGCGACCAGCAACGGCGAGGAAGTGGTGCTGGGCACGGTGTTCATGCTGATAGGGGAGAACAGCCGCGCGGTGTCGCAGGCCGTTTCCGTCAAACTGGAAGCCATCAACAAATCGCTGCCGGCCGGCGTACAGGCCGTGACGGTCTACGACCGCACCAACCTGATCGACAAGGCCATCGCTACGGTCAAGAAGAACTTGCTGGAAGGCGCGGCGCTGGTCATCGTCATCCTGTTCGTGTTCCTGGGGAACATCCGCGCGGCGCTGATCACCGCCATGATCATCCCGCTGTCCATGCTGTTCACCTTCACCGGCATGGTGACCTACAAGGTCAGCGCCAACCTGATGAGCCTGGGCGCGCTGGACTTCGGCATCATCGTCGACGGCGCGGTGGTCATCGTGGAGAACTGCGTGCGGCGCCTGAGCCATGCGCGGGCGCACCATGGCAGGCCGCTGACGCGCAGCGAACGCTTCCACGAGGTCTTCGCGGCAGCGCGAGAGGCGCGGCGGCCGCTGCTGTTCGGCCAGTTGATCATCATGGTGGTGTACCTGCCCATCTTCGCGCTTAGCGGGGTGGAAGGGCGCATGTTCCATCCCATGGCCCTGACCGTGGTGCTGGCGTTGCTGGGGGCGATGATCCTGTCCGTGACCTTCGTGCCCGCGGCGGTGGCGCTGTTCATGGGCAACAACGTCTCTGAAAAAGAGAATCGCCTGATGGCCTGGGCCAAGCGCCGCTACGAGCCCTTGCTTGAAATCGCGCTGCGCCGCACGCCGCTGATCCTGGCCGGCGCGACCGTCTTCGTGGTGTTGAGCGGGGTGCTGGCGGCGCGCATGGGCAGCGAGTTCATTCCCAACCTGAACGAAGGCGACATGGCGATCCAGGCGCTGCGGATTCCGGGCACCAGCCTGACGCAGTCGGTCGAGATGCAGAAGCAGCTGGAGACCCGGCTGAAGCAGAAGTTTCCGGAGATCGAGCGCGTATTCGCCCGTACCGGCACGGCGGAGATCGCGTCCGATGCCATGCCGCCCAGCATTTCCGACGGCTACATCATGCTCAAGCCTATCGACCAGTGGCCCAGCCCCAGGAAGACCCGCGCCGAATTGCTGGCGGCGATCCAGGAGGAAGCCAGCAAAGTCCCCGGCAACAACTACGAGTTCTCCCAACCCATCCAGCTGCGCTTCAACGAGCTGATCTCGGGCGTGCGCAGCGATGTGGCGGTGAAAGTGTTCGGCGACGACAACGACGTGCTGAACCGCACGGCGGCCGAGATCGCCGAGGTCCTGCAGACCATACCGGGCGCCTCGGAAGTGAAGGTGGAGCAGACTACCGGCCTGCCCATGCTCACAGTCAACATCGACCGCGCCCGCGCCGCGCGCTATGGATTGAGCATGGCGGACGTGCAGGACACCCTGGCCATTGCGGTGGGCGGCCGCGAGGCAGGGACCTTCTTCCAGGGCGACCGGCGCTTTGACATCGTGGTGCGCCTGCCCGAAGCCGTGCGCGAGAACCTGGCGGCGCTGAAGACGCTGCCTGTCGCCCTGCCCAGGCAGGAAGGCCAGGCGCAGGCGGCCTACATCCCGCTGAGCGAGGTCGCCACCTTCGACTTGGCGCCGGGCCCCAACCAGATTTCGCGCGAGGACGGCAAGCGCCGCATCGTGGTCAGCGCCAACGTGCGGGGCCGTGACCTGGGCTCGTTCGTGTCCGAGGCCACCGCGGCTATCGGCGAGAAAGTGCAGGTGCCTGCGGGTTACTGGACGTCCTGGGGCGGCACGTTCGAGCAGCTGCAATCCGCGGCCAAGCGCCTGCAGATCGTGGTGCCGGCGGCGCTGCTGCTGGTATTCGCCCTGCTGTTCGCCATGTTCGGCAACGTCAAGGACGGGCTGCTGGTGTTCACCGGCATTCCCTTTGCGCTGACCGGCGGCGTGATCTCCTTGTGGCTGCGTGGCATTCCGCTTTCCATCACCGCGGCGGTGGGCTTCATCGCGCTGTGCGGAGTGGCGGTGCTGAACGGCCTGGTCATGCTGTCGTTCATCAGCAGCCTGCGCGAAGAGGGCAAGTCGGTGGCCGAGGCCGTGCGCATCGGCGCGCTGACGCGCCTGCGCCCGGTGTTGATGACGGCGCTGGTGGCCTCGCTGGGCTTCGTGCCGATGGCGATCGCCACCGGCACGGGCGCCGAAGTGCAGCGCCCGCTGGCCACGGTAGTGATCGGCGGCATCATTTCTTCCACCATTCTCACGCTGCTGGTGCTGCCGGCCCTGTACCGCCTGGCGCACAGGAATGACGACGCCGACGAACTTGAACTGTCGAAACCGGCGCTTGCCCGGGACTAGGCCCGACAGAGAGGCGATCCGATGAATGCCAGACCCGATATCGATATCGCTGTGCTGGGCGCAATCAGCCCGATACAGCTGTCCGTCATCATTCCCTTCCTCAACGAGAGGGAGGTGCTGCCGGCCTGCCACGAGCGCCTGCGGCGGGTGTTGAAGGCGCTGGGGCTGCCGTACGAAATCGTATTCGTGGACGACGGCAGCAGCGACGGCAGCGCCGAATACCTGCAGGCCTTGCTGCGCGAGGAGCGCGGCATCAAGCTGGTCCGGCTGAGCCGGAACTTCGGCAAGGAGGCCGCGATGACGGCGGGGATAGAGCATGCGGCCGGCGCCGCGGTCATCGTGCTGGACGCCGATCTGCAAGATCCGCCCGAGGTCATCCCCGAGATGGTCCGCGCCTGGCAGGAGGGCGCGGACGTCGTCAGCATGCGGCGGCGCAGCCGCGCGGGCGAGAGCGCCTTCAAGCGGTTCTCCGCCTACGCCTACTACCGCCTGCTGAGCCGCCTGAGCAAGGCTGCGATCCCGCCCGATACCGGCGATTTCCGGCTGATGAGCCGGCGCGCCGTGACGGCGCTGATGCAGCTGCCCGAACGCTGCCGCTACATGAAGGGGCTGTATGCCTGGGTGGGCATGCCGACCCGGATCATCGACTACGACCGCGAGCCGCGCGCCGCCGGCACCACCAAATGGAGCTACCTGGCGCTGTTCCGCCTGGCGATGGAAGGCATCACTTCGTTTTCCACCGCGCCCTTGCGCTGGGCGACGGGATTGGGCGCGGTCGCGGCCCTGGGTGGCGCCGTATTCGGCGCCGGCATCATCTTCAAGACCTTGATATTCGGCGATGACGTTGCGGGCTATCCCTCGCTGATGGCGATGATGACCTTCATGGGCGGCGTGCAGCTCATCACCATCGGCCTGCTGGGCGAGTATGTGGGCAAGACCTACCTGGAAAGCAAGCAGCGGCCGGTCTATCTGGTGCGCGACGTCCAGCACAGCGGTTCCGCGGGCGTGACGGCGTCGGGCTATGGGAGGGATGCAGCTTGCAGCTGAGCGCCCGGGCGGTGGCCGCCGGCCTGGCGGCGATATTGGGCGTGCGCCTGCTGGCGATGGTCCTGGTGCCATTCGCCGACACGTCCGAGCCGCGCTACGCGGAGATCGCCAGGCTGATGGCGGAAAGCGGCGACTGGATCACGCCCTGGTTCGCGCCGGGCGTGCCGTTCTGGGGCAAGCCCCCGCTGGGATTCTGGGCCGAGGCGCTGTCGATCCGGCTGCTGGGCCTGAGCGAATTCAGCATCCGGTTCCCGTCACTGCTGGCCACGGCGGCGACGCTCGCCATTCTTTATGCGCTGGGCCGCCGCCTGTACACGGCGCAGGCAGCCAGATGGGCCGTGCTGGTGTACGCCTCCATGTTCCTGCCCATGGTCGCGGCCGGGGCGGTGTTGACCGATCCGTTCCTGGCCTTGGGCGTCACGCTCAGCATGGCGTCATTCATCCTGTCGCGCGGGCCCGCGGCGGGGTTATGGCGCTACGGTTTCTTCCTGGGGCTGACCATCGGCCTCTTGTCCAAGGGCCCGCTGGCCGCAGTGCTGGTGGCGGGCGCCATCGTGCCGTGGATGCTGTGGCAGGGGACCGCCAGGGCCGACCTGCGGCGCCTGCCGTGGGTGGCGGGCGCCATCATGCTGGCTGTCCTGGTCCTGCCCTGGTACGTGGCGGCGGAAATCAAGACGCCGGGCTTCCTCCAGTACTTCATCGTCGGCGAACACTTCCTGCGCTTCGTCGATGCGGGCTGGAGCGGGGACCTCTACGGTTCAGCGCACCGCCGGCCCTATGGCGCCATCTGGCTGGACGGCGTCGTGGCATCGCTGCCTTGGGGGCTGTTCGGCGTCTGGCTGCTTGCGCGCCGCTGGCGGGGCTGCGGGACCGCGGCGCAGGCCAGGAGATGGCTGCGCCGTCCGCGCTGGACCTATCTGCTGGCCTGGGGCGCAGCCACGCCGGTCTTCTTCACCTTGTCGGGCAACATCCTGTGGACCTACGTGCTGCCGGCCTTGCCGCCGCTGGCCCTGGCGATAGGCGTATGCCTGAGCCGCGCCCGCGCTTCTGCGCCGGGCCGTGCCGCGCTGGCCTGCATGGCGCTGGCCCCGGTTGCGGTGATCGTCTTCTGCGCCATGCTGCAGGCCAATCCGGAACGGCTCAAAACGGAAAAGCAGTTGGTCGCCAGGGCGGATGCGTTGATGGCGTCCAACGAAAAGCTCTACTTCGTCGACAGCCTGCCGTTTTCGGCGCGCTACTACTCGCGCGGGCAGGCCGGATTGGTGCCGGTGGACGGCGTGGCGACTGTGTTGCCCCGGGAGAGCGGCAGGGTCTTTCTGGCGGTGGAAAAAGCGGACTTGCCGCGAGTGCGCGAGCAACTGGGCACGGTGTTGGCGCCCGTCTACTCGAGCCGGCGCTATGTCTTGCTGATCGCCGGGCCGCAAGCGCCGCCCTAGGGCGTGCAGGCCTGGCCGATCACACGGGCGACCGTCTGCGCCGCGTGATCCGATAGTCCGAAATGCGCATCGCCGCCAGCAGCGGCGGCGATGCTCGGCGCGTCGAGCCCGGCCAGGCCGGGCGCCTGGCCGACGTGGGCTCAGAAGCCCACGGCCTGACCGTCGCGGCGCGAGTCCGAAGCGGCCACGTAGCCGCCTTGGGGCAGGCGGCAGATCAGCTGCGCCGAGCCGAACTCCAGGCTGTCCGCAGGAGCCACCGCGACGTTGTGGCCGCGCGCGCGCAACGCGTCGACCACGTCCGCGGGCAAGTGCGATTCCACGTTGACCACCGGGCCTTTTTCCACGCGGAAGCGCGGCGCGTCGCTCATGGCCTGCGGATTCTGGCCGAACGCCGCCAGGCGCGTGACCATCTGCAGATGGCCCTGGGCCTGCATCGACCCGCCCATGACGCCGAACGACATCAGCGGCTGGCCGCCGCGCGTGACGAACGCGGGGATGATGGTGTGCATCGGCTTCTTGCGCGGCGCGACCTGGTTGGCATGGCCGGGCGTGAGCACGAAGTTCAGGCCGCGGTTATGCAGGCTGATGCCCGTATCCGGCACCACCACGCCGGAACCGAAGCCGTGGTAGTTGGACTGGATGAAGGACACCATGGTGCCGCTGGCGTCGGCCGCAGTCAGGTACACGGTGCCGCCGGTGGCGGGCGTGCCTGCGACCGGCATGCTGGCCCGATCCATGGAGATCTGGCGTGCGCGTTCGGCCAGGTAGGAGCGGTCCAGCAGGGCGGCAGCGCTGGTGCGCATATGACGCGGATCGGCGACGTGGTGGTGCAGGTCGGCGAAAGCCAGCTTCATCGCTTCGATGCTGACGTGGTAGTAGTCCGCGCTGTCGCGGCCCATGCTTTCCAGGTCGAACTGCTCCAACATGCCCAGCGCCATCAGCGCCGAGATGCCCTGGCCGCTGGGCGGAATCTCATGCAGCTCGTAGCCGCGGAACGATTGCGAGATTGGCGCGACCCATTCGGGGCGGTGTTCGGCCAGGTCCTGGGCGCCGAGCGCGCCGCCGGTCTGGCTGGCGAAATCGGCAATCTTCTGGGCGAGTTCACCGCGGTAGAAGCTCTCGCCGCCGCTTTCGGCGATGGCGCGCAGCGTCTTGCCTTGCGCGGGAAAGCGCCACCATTCGCCGGCCTGCGGCGTGCGTCCCTCGGGCAGGAAGGCGGCGGCGAAGCCCGGCTCCTGCGCCAGCTTGGGCGCCTGCGTGGCCCATTGGCGGGCGATGGTGGGCGATACCGCGAACCCTTCCTCGGCATAGGCGATGGCGGGTTCGAACAGCTGCGCGAAAGGCAGCTTGCCGAAGCGTTCCGACAAGGCCTTCCAGCCCGCAACCTGGCCCGGCACGGTCACCGTGCCCCAGCCGGTGCCGGGCATGGCGTCGCGACCGGCGAAGTAGTCCGGCGTCCACGCGGCGGGCGCGCAGCCGCTGGAGTTCAGGCCGTGCAATTGGCCGTCATGCCAGACCAGCGCGAACATGTCGCCGCCGATGCCGTTCATGACGGGTTCGACCACCGTCAGCGCGATGGCGGTGGCGATGGCGCTGTCCACGGCATTGCCGCCGGCCAGCAGCATGCGCAGCCCGGCTTGCGCCGCCAGCGGCTGGCTGGTCGCGACCGCGTTGGCGGCCAGGACCGGCATTTTGCGGGAGGCATAGGGGAAAGACCAATCGAAGGGTAAAGACATGGATGCGGGAACTCGTGATGAAGATTACTGGGGCGTGATGCCGGCCTGATCGATCAGCTGCTTGGTGCGCGGGATTTCGGCCTTGATGAAAGCCGCGAATTCCTCGCGGCTGCCGCCACGGGGCTCCGCGCCGGCTTCCGCGAGCTTACTGCGCAGCGCCGGATCGGCAAGCACTTTGTTGACGGCGCGGTTGAGCTTGTCGAGCACCGGGGCGGGCGTGCCTTCGGGGGCGACCAGACCATACCAAGGCGCGATGTCGTAGCCCGCGTAGCCTTGCTCCGCGATGGTGGGGATCTCCGGCGCCAGCGCCGAGCGCTTGGCGTTGGACATGCCCAGCGCCAGCAGCGCGCCGCTCTTGGCCTGGGGCAGGCCGGTCATGATGGTGTCGAAATACATCGACACCTGGCCGCTGAGCAGCGCCGGGATGGCTTCGCCCGCGCCCTTGTACGGCACGTGCAGGATGTCGATGCCGGCCACGGACTTGAGCATTTCGCCCGCCATGTGAGACGTGGTGCCGGTGCCGAACGAGGCATAGGTCAGCTTGCCCGGGTTGGCGCGCGCGTAGGCCACCATTTCCGGCAGGGTCTTGAACGGCTGCGACGGGTTGGCCAAGAGGATGTTGGGCGTGTAGGCCACCATCGACACCAGCGCAAAGGCGTCGGGGTCGTAGGACAGGCGCTTCTGCAGGAAGCGGTTGGTGACGATGGCGGCGGGGCCGCCCATCAGCAGCGTGTAGCCGTCGGGCGTGGCGCGCGCGACGGAGGCGCTGCCGATGGCGGCCGCGGCGCCCGGACGAGCCTCGACGACGAAGGGTTGGCCCAGTTCCGTCGACAGCGCGGCGCCCAGCTGGCGTGAAATCAGGTCGGTGGCGGAACCGGCCTGGAAGGGCACGACGATGCGCACCGGATGCTGCGGCCAGTCGATCGCCTGGGCGCCGGCCTGGCTTGCGAAGGCGACGGCGGCGGCGCCTGCCAGCGCCCGGATGAGACGAAACTTCATGAATTCCCCTTGATCGCGTTATGGAGTGCGTGCAGGGATTAGACGCAAGCAGGCGGTCCAGGACTATTAGGATTTGCATCCATGGATCACTGGATCCAATTTGTGTTATTTTTGCGGTTATCTATCATGGCGGCTTCGTGGGGCCTGTGCGAGGCTCCTTTTAGTGTTGACTGGCCCTAACCCTGGATCCCCAATGCTGCAATTCCAGAAGACAGCGATCAGCGCCGAAGACGAGGCGTACCTGCACCTGCAGCGCGAAATCCGCCTGGGCCGCTACGCGCCCGGCCAGCGCCTGGTACCCGAGGTGGTCGCGGCCGAGATCGGCACCAGCCGCATGCCGGTGCGCGGCGCCTTGCGCCGTCTGGCTTCCGAAGGACTGGTCGAGATCCGCGCCAACCGCGGCGCGGTGGTGCGTGGCCTGAATCAGCAGGAAATGCTGGAAGTGTTCGAAATGCGCTCCGTGCTGGAAGGCCTGGCCATGCGCAACGCGGTGCTGCACATGGGCGCCGAGCACATCCGCCGCTTGTCCCTGCTGCTGGAGCAGCTGGAGCAGGGGCCGGGCGAACACCTGGACTGGATCACCGCGCACCGCGAATTCCACGAATACCTGTGCAGCTTCTGCCAGCAGCCGCGCCTGCTGCGCCAGATATCCGAACTGCATTCCGTCGTCGAACCCTATATGCGCCTGTGGGTGGCGCAGCCTGGCCGCGTCCTGCGGGTGCGCGAATCGCACCAGGAACTGATCGCCGCGCTGCAGACCCGCGACCCGGCGCGCTGCGAAGCGGCAATGCGCCAGCATGTGCTGAATACGGTGCCTGCCTTGCAGGCGTTCCTGGAGCAGGCCGCCTAGGACTTGCGGCTTTGCTCTAGACTGGCGCCATTCCTCACGCGCCCGTCCCGCCATGACCGCATCCGCCGCCGATCTGATTCACCGCCTGGAACTGTTGCCGCATCCGGAAGGCGGCTACTACCGCGAGACCTATCGCGCCGCTGACTCCGTGACGCGCGGCGACGGCGCGCTCCGCTCGGCCAGCACCGCCATTTACTACTTGTTGTGCGACGGCGCCTGGTCCACCTGGCACCGCATCCGGTCCGACGAACTCTGGCATTTCCATGCGGGCAATGCGTTGCATGTCCATGTGCTGGCGCCGGATGGGGGCTACCGCTGCCTGCGCTTGGGCGATGCGCTGGCGGACCCCGATGCCGTGTTCCAGGCGCTTGTGCCGGCCGGCAGCTGGTTCGCGGCGGAACTGGCCAATCCGGCCGACCTGGCCGGTTACGCCTTGGCCGGTTGCACGGTGGCGCCGGGCTTCGAGTTCAGCGAGTTCGAGTTGGCCGACGCTGCCGAACTGCAACGGCTATACCCCGCTCAGGCCGGCCTGATCGCGCGCCTGGCGCGCTAGTCGGCGCCTTCCGCGCCCCGGGTCGCGGCTTGCGGCTTCTTCTTGCGCCCAATCTTGGCTTCGCTCGCCAGCACGCCGGCCACGATCAGCCCCGCGCCCACCAGCGCCAGCGCCGGCAGCCGGTCACCGGCCAGGCGTCCCACGATGCCGCCCCACACGGGCTCGCCCGCATAGATGACGGTGGCGCGGGTGGGAGACACCGACTTCTGCGCCCAGTTCATGGTGAGCTGGATGATGGCGCTGGCCAGCCCCAGGCCGATCGCGGCGCCCGCCCACAGCCAGGAGAATTCGGGCACGGCTTCGCCCATGACGGGCATCAGCGCGAACGACACCAGGCCGGCGGTCAGCAACTGCACGAAGGTGACGCGGCGGCTGTCGACCTTCTTGGCAAAGTGGCCGATCAGGATGATCTCGGCGGCAATCGCCGCAGCCCCGGCCAGCGTCGCGGCTTCGCCCGCGCTGAAGTTCAGGGCGCCTGCTTGCGGACCCGCCAGCAGGATCAGCCCGGCGAAGGCCAGCGCCACGCCCACCCAGCTCATCAGGCCGGGCGGCTTCTTCAGCACGGCCCATTGCAGCAGCGGCACGATAGGCACGTACATCGCCGTGATGAAGGCGGACTGGCTGCTGGTGATGGTCTGCAAGCCGTAGGTCTGCAGGAAGTAGCCCAGGAACAGGGCGCAGCCGATGGCGATGCCGGCGCCGACCTCCTGGCGGGTGATCGCCGCCATGTGCTTGCGGAACATCAGCAGCGCCATCAGTCCGGCGATGGTAAAGCGCACGCCCACGAAGAACAGCGGCCCGCTGTGCTGCATGGCGATGTGGATGATGAGGAAGGTGCTTCCCCACAGCATGGTGACCAGCACCAGGGCGATTTCCTGGCGGGACAGGGCGAACATCGAGGTCTTGGACTTCACGGTCTGCTTTGGGCGCTACGAAATGGCGAGCAATATACAGCGCTTCGGTGACCGCTCACCGAACAGATTCCCGGATTTCGACCGGAGCAGGCATATAGCCGGGAGTAATATGACACGTCCGGCGGCTTCAGCCCGCCGACGACGACAAGCCGGTGCACGCCTCTTTTTTCTTGCCCCCGCCGCGCCTTTTTTGGCGGCGTCGGTGAATCTGGGCGCGCAAAGCGGCCACAAGAAGATATCGAGGAGAAGCACAAGTGGAGAAGCAAGAGTCGGGCGGCTGGTATTTCGGCTGGAATATCGTAGGAGCTGCGACGGTACTCACCCTGTTGACCGTCGGTCTGCGCATGGGGGTTGGGCCGTTCTTCCTGCCCATCGCGGAATCCCTGGGCTTTACGCGCAGCACGCTGTCCAGCATCGTCGCGCTCGGTATGCTCTGTTATGGGCTGGCCATGCCGCTGGCGGGTTATCTGGTCGGCACGCGCGGCACCCGCTTCGTGCTGCTGACCGGTACCGCCATCGTTGTGTTGTCGATCATCTGGACGGTCTTCGCGCGCGGACCCATCGAATTTCTGCTGTCCTTCGGGGTGGCGCTGTCCATCGGCCTGGGCTTCACCAGTCCGGTGGCGCTGACGCCCGTGATCAGCCGCTGGTTCACGCGCCAGCGCGGCATGGCGCTGTTCTTCCTTTCCACAGGCTCCATGGCCGGCATTGCGCTGATGACGCCGACCCTGACCTTCGCGATCTCGGCCGTGGGCTGGCGGGAGACCTTGCTGGCCTTTGCCGTGCTGTTCGCGCTGCTGACGGTGCCGGCGGCGCTCTTCGTCATGCGAGATGAAGCGCCCGAGCACACCGACCTGCTGCCGCACCAGATCATCGATAAGGCGGGACCGGCCAAAGCCGCCTCCAAGCGGCCTGCGCCCAATGTGCGCGCGGCGCTGAACTCGCTGCCTTTCTGGCAGGTGGCGCTGGGCCTGTTTGCCTGTGGCTTCAGCATGAACCTGCTGGGCACGCACGGCGTGCCCATGCTGATGGACCATGGCTTTGACGCCACCACCAGTTCGCTGGGCATAGGACTGATCGGCCTGGTCGCTATCTTCAGCACCCTGGTCCTGGGGCGCATGTCCGACCAGGTCGAACGGCGCGCCATCCTGGCTGCGATCTACCTCGTGCGCGGGCTGGGCTTCTTCGCGCTGGTCACGGTGGGCGCGCATTGGGAGCTGTACGCCGCCGCCACCCTGGGCGGTATCGCGTGGGCCGGCAGCATCGCCTTGTCGTCGGCCATTCTTGCGGACGTCTACGGCGTGCGGCTGGTGGGCGTGCTTTACGGACTGGTCTACCTGGGCCACCAGGTCGGCGGCATGATCAGCTCATGGCTGGGCGGCTGGGCCTACGAGACCTTCGGCACGCATTGGGTAGCCTTCGGGGCGGCGGGCGCGCTGCTGTTGGCAGCCGCTCTGATTTCCCTGCGCCTGCCGGCGCGGGGCCTGCCGCGCGCAGTGGCGGTGGCGGGAGGTTGAGCCCCGCCGACTGCGGGCCGATGCCGCCCGCAGTGTCGCCATCGCGTCCGCGGCAACGGAGGCGATGGCAGGGTAGAACTTCCTAGCGGTCCTTCAGCAGCGACACCAGTTCCGGCACGTAGCGGTCGCCGCCGCCTTGCGTGACGGCCTGGTCGAAGGTGTGCTGCACGGCAGCGCCGATTTCGCGCACCGCGCCCGTTTCCGCAGCCATGGTGTTGTAGTAGGACAGGTCCTTCTGCGCGTTCGACATGAAGAACCGCAGCGAGGACGGATCCTGTTCCAGCAGGTACGGCTTGATGCGTTCCAGCGCCACGCCGCCGCCGCCGCCCTTGGCCAGCACGTCGGCGAACACCGCCGGGTCGATGTCCGCGCGCAGGGCGCAAGCCGCGGCTTCCGACAGCAGGGCGACCACGCCCAGCGACACGTAGTTGTGCAGCAGCTTCATGCGATGCCCGGCGCCGATGGGGCCGGCATGCGTGATGTTCTCGGCGAAGCAGGCCAGCAGCGGCTTGCATTCCTCGAACAGCGCGGCATCGCCGCCCACCAGCAGGTTGAGCCGGCCTTCGGCGGCTTCCTTGGGGGTGCGCGTCATCGGCGCGTCCAGGAAGCGGCCGCCGCATTCCGCCACGGCCTGCGCGACCTTCACGGTGGACGAGGGAATCGCCGTTGAGCAATCGATGATGACCGTACCCGGCCGCAGGCCCGCCAGCACGCCGCCTTCGGATAGCAGCACCGCCTCGACCTGCGGGCTGCCGGTGACGCAGAGGATGATCACGTCAGACTGGGCCGCCAGCGTGGCGCCATCGGCCACGCTGGCCGCGCCCGCGGCCTTCAGCGCGTCCAGCGGCTGGTTGCCCGGATGCTCCAGCACCGTCAGCGCATGTCCGTGCTTGACCAGATTGCTTGCGATGCCATGGCCCATGAGGCCGATACCAACCATGCCGACTTTTGCCATCTTCCACTGCTCCTGCCATGTAGGGGTTTGTTATGGCGTAAATCTTACTCTGACTTGCGGGCGGCGCCGGCGCGCTTCGAATATGCCGAAAGTAGCCTTCGAATCTTTCGGATGGTAAGGGGCGGGAGCCATTCCTAAAATCGATCCACTTCTGCCGGCCATGCCTGGCGCGGATCGAACTACAACGGAGACAACCGCCCGCAGGCGGATACATCAATGCCGCAAACCGCAAACGAGCCGGCGCCCAGCGCCGAGCGCCATTACTTCGAGCAGCTCGCGCAGGGCCGCTTCGTCATTCCCCTATGCCAGGCCTGCGCCAGGCATCATTTCTATCCCAGGGTAGTCTGCCCGCATTGCGGTTCCGACGCCCTGCGTTGGGTGGAACCCAGCGGCGACGGCGTGGTGTATTCCACCACCGTGGTTCGCAACAAGGGCGGCGACTACACCGTGTGCCTGGTGGATCTGGACGAAGGTCCGCGCCTGATGAGCCGCGTGGTCGACATGCCGGTGGAAGCGGTGGCTATCGGCCTGCGGGTCCGCGCCAGGGTCGATGCCGTGGAGGGCGCGCCGCTGCTGGTGTTCGTCGGACAGGAGGAGCGGCCATGACTAGAAGCTATCGCGGCGCGATCGCCGTCCTGGGCACCGGCATGGCCGGCCTGGGCGACTGCCAAGGCCGTTCCGAACAGGAAATCATCGCCCAGGCCTCCCACCGCGCGGTGGCTGCCAGCGGCCTGAGGATGCAGGATATCGACGGCATCATCACCTCGAGCCTGACCTCGCCATGGTGGGTGATGCGGATGGCGGAGTACCTGGGCATCCGGCCTCGCTTTTCAGACAGCACCATGTTCGGGGGATCGTCGTTCATCGCCGACCTGAAGGTCGCGGCCATGGCGATCGAGGCCGGCCAGTGCGAGCATGTGCTGATCTGCTACGGCGCCAATCCGCGCAGCGCGCCCAGCAGCACGCAGATCAATCAGATGCGGGCGGCGCTGGACCCGCAGCCCTACGAGCATCCCTACAAGCCGTTCAATCCGGTATCCAGCTACGCGCTGGCCGCCGCGCGCCACATGCACCAATATGGCACCACGCGGCGCCAGTTGGCCGAGGTTGCGGTGGCGGCGCGCAAATGGGCGCAACTGAATCCGGATGCCTTTCTGCGCACGCCGCTGACGATCGAAGAGGTGCTGGGCGCCAAGATGATCTCGGACCCCCTGACCGTGCGCGACTGTTGCCTGGTGACCGACGGCGCCGGCGCCTTCGTGGTCACGCGCGCCGAACGGGCCCGCGACCTTCATCCGCGCCCCATCTATGTGCTAGGCGCCGGGCACGCCCACTGGCACCGGCAGATATCGTGCATGCCGGACGTGACCGTCACGCCCGCGGTGGACTCCGGCCGGGCCGCGTTCGCGGAAGCTGGATTGACTCCCGCCGACATCGACCTGGTTGAACTCTACGACGCCTTCACCATCAATCCCATCCTTTTTCTGGAAGACCTGGGATTCTGCGCCAAGGGGGAGGGCGGCGCGTTCATCGGCGGCGGGCGCATCGAGCCGGGCGGCGACCTGCCGATGAACACCAACGGTGGCGGCCTGTCGTTCACGCATCCGGGCATGTACAGCATCTTCCTCGTCATCGAGGCCGTGGCGCAACTGCGCCGCGAGGCAGGGGAACGCCAGGTGCCCAAGGCCGACGTCGCGCTGGTGCACGGCAACGGCGGGGTGCTGTCCAGCCAGGCCACCGCCATTCTTTCCCACTCCCTTTGATGGCCGCCATGATGAACAAGACAGTAGATTGCGCCGCGCAAGCGGTGGGGGATATCCCGGACGGCGCCACCGTTCTGGTCAGCGGTTTCGGCCTGTCCGGCCAACCCGTCGAATTGCTCGATGCGCTGGTGGAGCTGGGCGCGCGTGAGCTGACCGTGGTGTGCAACAACAGCGGCGCCCGCGATAGCGGATTGGCGCGGCTGATCCGGTTGGGCCGCGTGCGCAAGCTGATCGCCTCGTATCCGCGCGGCGCGGAGTCCCAGGCGTTCGAATCGGCCTATGCCGACGGCTTGATCGACTACGAGTGCGTGCCGCAAGGCACGCTGGCCGAGCGCCTGCGGGCGGCAGGTTCGGGCCTGGGCGGATTCTTCACGCCCACCGGCTACGGCACGCTGCTGGCCGAAGGCAAGGAGACACGGATGATCAAAGGCGTGGGGCACGTGTTCGAGGAGCCCCTGCACGCCGACTACGCGCTGGTGAAGGCGTATTGCGCGGATCCCCTGGGCAACCTGATCTACCGCAAGGCGGGACGCAATTTCGGTCCGCTGATGTGCATGGCTGCGGCCACCGCCGTCGTGCAGGTTCATACGCTGGCGCAGGTGGGCGGACTGGATCCGGAGCACATCGTCACGCCCGGCATCTTCGTGCAGCGCGTGCTGCGCATTCGCGACGCCCAATTGACTGGAGCCTTGCAATGATCGAACGATACTCCCGCGAGGACATCGCGCGCCGCGCGGCGGCGGACATCCCTCCCGGCTCCTACGTCAATCTGGGCATCGGCTTGCCCGTCATGGCGCTCGACTACTGGAGGCCGGAGCATGGCGTCATCGTCCATAGCGAGAACGGCATACTCGGCATGCGCGCACGCTCGGAGGCCGATCCGGTCGATCCCGACCTGACCAACGCGGCCAAGCAGAGCATCGCCATGGCCGCGGGCGGCAGCTTCTTCAATCATGCGGATTCCTTCGCCATGATGCGCGGGGGACATCTGGACTACTGCATCCTCGGGGCCTACCAGGTGTCGGAAACCGGCGACCTGGCCAATTGGTCGCTGGGCCAGCCCGGCGTGGCTGCGGCGGTGGGCGGCGCCATGGACCTGGCCGTGGGCGCCAAACGGGTCCACGTGCTGATGGAACACCTTACCCGCGACGGCCGCTCGCGGCTGCGCCGGCTATGCGACCTGCCGTTGACGGGCGCGGCATGCGTGGACCGGGTCTATACCGACCTCGCCACGCTCGACGTCACGCCCGAGGGATTTCTGGTGCGCGACATGGCGCCGGGCCTCACCCGCGTAACCCTGCAGGCGGCGACCGACGCGCCGCTGCGCTTCGCGGAGGATCTGCCCGATGCCGCTTGATTGCTCCCTCGAGGACTTTCGCCGCGAAGTCCGCGCATTCCTGCAAGAACGCCTGCCCGCCGACCTCAGGCGCAAGGTGATGGATCATCAGCGGCTGGACAAGCAGGATTTCCTGCGCTGGCACCGGATCTTGAACGAGCGCGGCTGGGTCGCGCCGAACTGGCCCGCCGAGCATGGCGGGGCCGGCTGGAGCATCGAGCAGCGCAACCTGTTCGACGAGGAGTGCGCCTTGGCGGGCGCGCCCGAAACCGTGCCGTTCGGGCTGCGCATGGTGGCGCCCGTCATCATGGCCTATGGCTCCGCATGGCAGAAAAGCTACTTCCTGCCGCGCATCCTCAGCGGGCAGGACTGGTGGTGCCAGGGCTATTCCGAACCGGGTGCGGGTTCCGACCTTGCTGCGCTGAGTACCCGCGCTCGCCGCGAGGGCGATGTCTTCGTGGTGAACGGGCAGAAAACCTGGACCACCTACGCCCAGTACGCCGACATGATGTTCTGCCTGGCGCGTACCAACCCCGAGGCCAAGGCGCAAGAGGGCATTTCCTTCCTGCTCATCGACATGCGCAGTCCCGGGGTGTCGCTACGGCCGATCCGCACGCTGGACGGCGGAGTAGAGATCAACGAGGTTTTCCTCGATGAGGTCGTGGTGCCTGCCTCGCATCTGGTCGGTGAAATGGACCATGGCTGGACATACGCAAAGTACCTGTTGTCGCACGAGCGTTTCGGCGCCGCCCGCGTGGGCCGCGCCAAGCGCGAACTGGGCCATCTGCAGCGGCTGGCGGCGCAACGCCAGGCGGACGGCCGTCCTTTGGTCGAAGATCCTGTTTTCGCGCAGCGGCTGGCGCAGCTGGAGATCGATACGCTGGCCCTGGAGCAGACCAATCTGCGGCTGATTGCGCGCGACCAGCGCGGCGCAGGGCACGGCGCGGAAGCTTCGATATTGAAGTACCTGGGGTCCACGCTGGCGCAGCGCATCAGCGTAGCGCTGGTCGACACGGCCGGTACGCATGCGCTCGCCTATGACTCAGGTGCGCTGGAGCGTGACTATGCGCGGGGCGCTCCGACAACGGCAGAGGAACTGGAAGCCATGCCCGGCTTCTATCTCAACCTGCGCAAGATTTCGATCTACGGCGGAACGGACGAGGTCCAGAAGAACATCATCGCCAAGCTGGCGTTGGGCGAGGCCGACGACCTGAGCGTAGACCAGCGCACGCTCGATGACGCCGTCGGACGGTACCTTCAGGGGGAGTATCCGTCTCCCGCCGCCCGGCCCGCGTTGCCCGGCGATGCGGACCCCGAAGCTTCGCCGCACTGGCGCGCCTTTGCCGACATGGGGCTGCTGGGCCTGGGGTTGCCGGCATCGGCAGGCGGGATGGATGGCGGGCTCGCGGACTTGTGCGTGGTCATGCAGCGCTTCGGACGTCATCTGGTGGTCGAACCCTACGACGCCAGCGCGCTGCTTTGCGGCCAACTGCTGGCGCGCCTGCCGCAAGGTGAGCGGGTGAGCGCGCTGTTGGCCGAGATCGCGCAAGGCGCCGCGCCGTTGTTGGCTCATGCTGAACCAGATGCGGATTGGCCGATTGACGATCTGAACGTGACCGCTGTGCGCGGAGGCGGCGGCTGGTTACTGAACGGCGTGAAGCGGCGCATACCCTATGGCGCGGGCGCCCGGCAACTGTTGGTCACGGCACGTGACGAATCGGGAACGGCGGTATTTCTGGTCAAAGCCGATGCGCCCGGCCTGGAGCGCCAAGGCGCGCCCGGCCTGGACGGCCGTCCCTACGCGGACATCAGGCTGAAGAACTGCCGCGTCGACAGCGCCGCGCGGCTGGGTCCGGCAGCCGATGCCCTGGCGTTCGCGGCAGACGCCACGCGCGTGGCGCTGTGCGCGGAAGCGCTGGGGGCCATGCAAGCACTGCTGAACGCCACCCGCGACCACGTCGCGGAACGCCGCCAATTCGGCCAATCCATAGGCCGCTTCCAGGCGGTACAGCACAGGTTGGTGGACATGCTGCTGGCGCTGGAGCAGGCGCGTTCGCTGACCTGGCTGGCGGCAGGCGCGGCGCAATCGGACGCGCGCCCATGGGCGCAGCTGGTGTCCGCCGCCAAGGCCAGTTGCGGCGCGGCCGCGCGCTATATCAGCCACCAAAGCATCCAGCTGCATGGGGGCATGGGCATGACCGACGAACTCCCGGTGGGCCACTACGTCAAGCGGCTGCTGGCTATCGAATACACGCTGGGCGACACCCGGCACCATCTCAACCGCTATCAACGGTTGGCGACGGCCTGAGCCGCGCCGCTGAACGAGGTACACCATGAACTTGCCCGCCGCATCGCCGTCCCGCGACCTATCCCCAACCACCCGCTACCTCCTGCAGGAGCGAGTGGCCGTGATCTTTCTTGATAACCCGCCCGTCAACGGCCTGGGCGATACCGTGCGCAGCGGCATCCATGCAGGGTTGGCCCTGGCGCTGGCCGATGAAGGCGTGGACTCCATCGTCATCGCCGGCGCCGGCAAGGCGTTCTGCGGCGGCGCCGATATCCGCCAGTTCAATACGCCGGCCGCCACCGCCAAGCCCATGCTGCGCGACGTCATTGCCGCGATCGAGGCATCCGCCAAGCCGGTGGTGGCCGCGATCCATGGCTTCGCCTTGGGCGGCGGGCTGGAACTGGCTCTGGGATGCCACTACCGCGTCGCGCAGGCGGACTCCAAAATGGGGCTGCCTGAAGTGAACCTCGGCCTGGTGCCAGGCGGCGGCGGTACCCAGCGCCTGCCGCGATTGATAGGCGTGTCGCGCGCGCTCGACATGATTCAGTCCGGCAAGCCCATGGATGCCACGGCGGCCATGGCGGTCGGGTTGGTCGATGCGGTCGCCGAAGGCGATCTGCTGGATTTCGCGCTGTCTTACGCGCGTGAACGTGCCGCACAGGACTCGCATCCGCTTGCTGCGCGCCGCGCCTTGGACGCGGGCGGCGTGGATTTCGCTGCGGCGCGGGCTGGCGTCAATCCCAAGGCGCGCAACGCAATTGCGCAGCGCGCAGTCATCGATTGCCTGGAGGCCGCTACGCGCCAGCCTATCGAGCCGGGGCTGGATGAAGAGCGCCGCCTGTTCGACGCGCTGGTCGAGGGCGATGCCTCCAAAGCGCTGCGCCACCTGTTCTTCGCCGAGAGGGAAGCGCCGCGCGTCACCGGTGGCGGTAGCGCAGGCCGGATCGGCCGCGTCGGCATTCTGGGGGCCGGCACCATGGGCGGCGGCATCGCCATGGCATATGCCAATGCCGGCTACGACGTGACGCTGTACGAGCGCGAGCAGGCGGCACTGGACCGCGGCATGTCCCTGATCCGCAAGAACTACGAAATCACCGCCGCCAAGGGCAAGCTCGATGCCGCTGGCGTCGAGGCCCGGATGGCGCGCATTGCTCCCAGCCTGGACATGCAGGACCTGGCGCAGGCGGATCTAGTGATCGAAGCCGTGTTCGAAGACATGGCGGTCAAACAGGCCGTCTTCCGGCAACTGGATGCGGTGTGCAAGCCCGGTGCGATCCTGGCCACCAATACCTCGCGCCTGAACATCGACGAGATAGCGACCTGCACGGCGCGCCCCGAGGCGGTGATAGGCCTGCATTTCTTCAGTCCGGCCAACGTCATGAAGCTGCTTGAAGTGGTGCGCGGCGCGCGCACCGGCGCCGACGTCATTGCGACCTGCATGGCGGTTGCGCAGCAAATCGGCAAGATTCCGGTGCTGGTCGGGGTATGCGAAGGCTTCGTCGGCAATCGCATGCTGACGGGATACTGGCGCGAGGCGGGCTTTCTGCTGGAAGAAGGGGCCAGCCCGCAGCAGATCGATGGCGCGCTTACGCGCTTCGGCATGGCCATGGGGCCGTTGGCCATGGCCGACCTGGCGGGCATGGACATCAACTGGGCCACGCGCAAGCGGCTGGCGCCCACCCGTCCCGCGCATCTGCGCTATTCCAAGGTTGCGGACCGCATCTGCGAACTGGGCCGCTTTGGCCAGAAGACCCAGGCAGGGTATTACCGCTACGAGCCGGGCAGCCGCCAGCCGCTGCCGGATCCCGTGGTGGACGGCATCATCGAGACATGCGCGCGCGAGGCCGGCATCGCGCGGCGGCCGGTCAGCGATGAGGAAATCGTCGAGCGCTGCATGCTGGCGCTGGCCAACGAAGGGGCCCGCATCATCGAGGAAGGCATCGCGCAGCGCGCCTCGGACGTGGATGTGGTTTATGTCCACGGCTACGGCTTTCCGGGCGCGCGTGGCGGCCCCATGTTCTATGCCCAGACCCTGGGGCTGGCCGAGACGCTGGAGAAAATCCGGGAATTGCAGCGCGCCCATGGCGAACATTGGACGCCCGCGCCGCTGCTCGAGCGGCTGGTGAAAGAGGGCAGGACCGCATTCTGACGCGTCCGCGCCATGGCCACGGCCGCGCCCGGCGTCATGCCGGCCGCGGCCTTCTTTGCGATACTGTATTCCCCCAGACATAAATCCCAGCCATGACAGACTCCATACCTTCCGGTTTTGCGCCCTGGCGCCCGAGCAGTCCCTTCATGGCGCATCTTGCCGAACTGGGCGCGCTGTACAAGCGCGACAGCGACAATGTGCTCGCGTTGCGCCTGGGCCTGGCCCACACCAATATGCATGCCATTGCCCACGGCGGATTGCTGGCTACCCTGGCCGACAGCGCGCTGGGGCATACCATCGCCACTCAGGCGCAGGTGTCGGTTGTCACCGTGCAGATGTCGGTGGAGTACATGAACCCCGTCAAGCCCGGCGACTGGCTCGAGGCACACGTCCAGATCGACAAGCAGGGCAAGCGCCTGATCTACGCCACTTGCCTGTTGCAGGTGGAAGGCCGTGTCATGCTCAAGGCCAACGCGGTGTTTGCCGTGCGCGCGGCGTCGGCGCCGGCGTCGGACGGCTAGCGTCCCGTCCCGCAGGTACGGGACGAGACCCTAGCGCCCGCGCCGGCCGCAAGGGCGGCCTGCGTCGCCTCTGCTGTGTCTACTCCACCTTGACGCCAGTGGTCTGAACCACGTTTCGCCATTTGGCGGTTTCGTCCGCGACAAAGCCGCTTACCTGTTTCGGCGTCATCGGGCCTAGCGGCTCGCTGTTCTGTCCGGCCAGGCGCTGAACCATTTCGGGCGAGTTCATGATCTGGTTGGTGGCTTCGTTCAGCTTGGCCACGATGGCCGGGTCGGTGCCGGCCGGCGCGTAGAAGCCGAGCCAGGTGTAGACGTCCAGGCCGGGCGCGCCGGATTCCGCGAAGGTGGGCAGATCCGGGAACAGCTTGCTGCGTTCGGCGCTGGCGACGCCGATGGGACGCAACTGTCCGGACTTGATGAAGGGCGCCACGCTCATCGCGTCCTGTACCGCGACCTTGAGCTCGCCCGAAACGACCGCGTTGGTGGCCGGCGACGCGCCCTTGTAGGGCACGTGTTCCATCGGCACCCCGGTAATCTTCTTCAGCCATTCGCCGCCCAGATGGGTGGATCCGCCGAATCCCGCCGAACCATAGGGCACGCCAGGCTGCGACTTGCCCCAGCTGAGGAACTCGGGGATGGTCTTGACCGGCAGGCCCGCGTTGACCACCACCAGATTCGGCGCGCGGGCGAGAATCGAGATGGGTTCGAAGTCCTTGATCGGGTCATAGCGGACCTTGTCGTTGACCGCCGGGCCGATCACATGCCCAGTGGCGCTGACCAGCAGGGTATAGCCGTCGTTCTTCTGGCGCGCGACCAATTCCGTACCTATCTGTCCGGCAGCGCCCGGCTTGTTCTCGACCACGAAGGTCTGGTTGAAGCGTTTGCCCAGTTCCGCCGACAGCAGGCGGGCGACGATGTCGGTCATGCCGCCGGGGGCGAAGGCCACCACGACGGTGACGGGATGGTCGGGATACGCGGCGTGGGCGGCGCCCGCCGCCAGGCTGCTCGCGAGCAGCGCGCCGAACGCGCCGCGTCGCAGGATATTGCGGATCATGGTTGTCTCCTGGAGTCTTGTCGTCAAGGCGGCGCGACTGCAGCCACGCCTCCGTGCGGCCAGTATGGAGGCGGCCCGCGCATTACTCCATCCGAAATATTCGAACCCAACTTTCGCGGTTTTCTAAAGGACTGTGCCGGTCCGCAGGGCGCGCCGGCGGCTTGAATGGCGACGAACACAGCGTTCGAAACATTCGACTCCTCACCGCGCAAGGCGGCCTGCATACTTTTCCGGATCGCCTGAATCACGGAGAAACTATGCTTCACAATGCCTTGCGCGGCGTCAAAGTCGTGGACCTGTCGCGCATCCTCGCGGGCCCATGGTGCACGCAGAACCTGTCGGACCTCGGTGCGCAAGTCGTCAAGGTGGAGCATCCCGACCGCGGCGACGATACGCGCGGCTGGGGGCCGCCAGACCTGCGGTCCGCGGACGGCAAGGCCTCCATGTCGGCCTATTTCATGGCGTGCAACCGCGGCAAGCAATCCGTCGCCATCGACTTCGCCACCGAGGCTGGGGCCGCCCGCGTGCGCGAACTGGTCGCCGACGCCGACATCCTGGTCGAGAACTACAAGGCCGGAGGCCTGCGCAAGTACGGGCTCGACTATGCCTCGCTGGCTAGCGTCAACCCGCGGCTCATCTACCTGTCCATCACCGGCTATGGCCAGTCCGGTCCCCTGGCGGGCAAGCCGGGATACGACTACGTATTCCAGGGCATGGGAGGACTGATGAGCTACACGGGGCAGCCCGATGGCACGCCCGGCGCGGGGCCGCTGCGCACCGGCGTCGCGGTGGTGGACCTGATGACGGGCATGTACGCCACCTCCGCAGTGCTTGCCGCCTTGCGCCAGCGCGACCAGACCGGACAAGGCATGCCGCTGGATATATGCCTGCTTGACGTCGCGGTGGCGCTCAATGCCAACCAGGGCGCCAATTACCTGGTCTCGGGCGAGGCGCCCAAGCGCAGCGGCAACGCGCATCCGAATTGCGCGCCCTACGAGGTCTTCGCCTGCGCCGACGGCCACCTGATCCTGGCGATAGGCAACGACGGCCAGTTCGCGCGCTTCAGCGGCGTGGCCGGCCATCCCGAATGGGCGGCCGATGCGCGCTACGCGACCAACAGCGCGCGCCTGGCCCACATGGACAGCCTGCGGCCCCTGATCGCCGAAACCTTGGCGGCCGCGGCGCGCAAGCGCTGGACGGACGCCTTCGACGCGGCGGGCGTGCCCTGGGGGCCGATACACACCTTGGACGAGGTCTTCGCGCATCCGCAGGTGTTGCATCGCGGATTGCTGCAGACCGCTACGCATCCCGCGCTGGGAGAGGTGCGCCTGGTGCGCAATCCCATGCTGGCCGGCACCCCCGCCGAAGCGTTGGGGGCGGCGCCGCCGCTGTTGGGCGAACACACGGCAGCGGTGCTGCCGGATCCCGCATTGCAGTAATACCCCCCGAGGAGACAAAACAATGAAACTTTCCCGATTCCGCCTGGCGGCATGCGTCTGCCTGGTCTTGCCGGCCATGGCGGCCGCCGAATATCCCGACCGGCCCATCCGGCTGGTCGTCCCTTATGCCGTGGGAGGCACCACGGACATCATCGCCCGCGTGGTCGGCGGCAAGCTGGGCGAGCAGCTCGGCCAATCCGTGGTGATTGAGAACCGGCCGGGCGCCGGCGGCAGCATCGGTTCGGCCTACGCTGCCAAGCAGCCTGCCGACGGCTATACCCTGGTGATGGCCGTCGAAAGCTCGCATGCGGTCAATCCGAACGTCTACGCCAGGAGCGCCTACGATCCGGTCAAGGACTTCGCGCCCATCAGCAACCTGGCCGACGTGCCCAATGTGCTGGTGGTGAATCCGTCGCTGCCTGCGCAGGACCTGGCGGCGTTTCAACAGTTGCTGAAGGCATCGCCCGACAAATACGCCTTTGGCTCGTCCGGCAACGGCGGCCTGAGCCACATGAACGGAGAACTGTTCCTGAAGACCACCGGGACCCGCATGCTGCACGTTCCCTACAAGGGGCTGGGACCGGCGCTGAATGATCTGGTGGCAGGGCAGGTACAGGTCGTATTCGACAACATCCCGTCTTCCTATCCGCTGATCCAGGCCCAGCGCATCCGCCCGCTGGCCGTGGCGGCCAAGCGCAGGCTCAAGGTATTGCCGGACGTGCCGACCTACGCCGAGGCCGGCTTGCCGGCCATGAACAACCCCTCATGGTTCGGCTTGGCCGCGCCCGCGGGCACGCCGCCAACGGTGCTGGACCGGCTGAACGCGGCCGTGCGGCAGGCGCTGGCCGATCCGGCGACCGCGGACGCCATCGAGAAGCAGGGCGCCGTGCCCAGCCCGATGTCGCGGGACGAGTTCGGCGCGCTGATCGCGCAATCCTACGGCCATTGGAAAACGGTGGTCGAGGACATCAAGTTCGAGAAGATGCAATAACAAGGAGGTTTCATGAGCACCAGATCCCACGTCCTTCCCCATGCCCGAGCCGAGATCGAGGAGTCCGGCATAGCCACCTTGACCATGCTGGACGCCGGCGCACTGAACATCCTGAGCACGCCTGTGATAGACGGCCTGCGGGACGCGCTGGCATGGCTGCGCGCGGATGAGTCGGTCCGCGTGCTGGTGCTGCGCGGCGCCAGCGACCGTGCCTTCGTCGCGGGCGCCGATATCGCGGAAATGGCCGCGCTCGACGAGCCGACGGCGCAGCGCTTCATTTCGAACCTGCGAGACCTTTGCAATGACGTCCGCCATTTCCCGGCGCCCGTCATCGCGCGCATTCCTGGCTGGTGCCTGGGGGGCGGCCTGGAATTCGCCCTGGCTTGCGACCTGCGCATCTGCGCCGATCACGCACAGTTCGGCATGCCCGAGGTGAAGGTGGGCATACCCTCGGTGATCCATGCGGCGCTCATGCCGCGTTTGATCGGCGCCGCCAACAGCGCCTGGATGCTGCTGACGGGCGATCTGATCGATGCGCGGCGCGCGCAGGACTGGGGCCTGGTGAACGCCGCGGTGCCTCAGGCTGAGTTGGACAACGCCGTCCGCAAGCTGGCGGAAGGATTCGCCGCGCTGGGGCCGGCCGTGTTGCGTCAGCAGAAGAAGCTGTTGCGGCGGTGGGAGACCATGCCGGTGGATGAGGCGATCGAGGACAGCGTTGGTGAATTCGCCGTGGCGTTCAACACCGGCGAACCGCAGAAGTTCATGAACGAATTCCTGGAAAACAAGCGCCGCGCCAAAGCCTGATCTGGTCCGGTCCACGCCGGGACGCCTGGCTCCTGACGAAGTGTCAGTCCTGCTCGCGCGTGGCCGCCACGATAGGATCGTCGAGCAGGTACTCCGCGACCTGCTCGACGAAGGGCGAGGGCGGCACCCCCGCCTGAGTGACCAGCGTCAGTTCGCGCAGGGCCCAGGGTTCGCTCAGGGCTACGGCCGCGATCCTCTTTTCGCGCAAGGCGTTGGCGGCCACGCTGCGCGGCACCAGCGACACGCCCACGCCCGCTTCCACCATGGACAGCACCGCGTCGAAAGTATGCACGTGGATGCGTACCTTGGGCGTCTTGCCGGCCAGCTTGGCCATGTCGCACAAGAACACGTAGTTGCTGCTGTTGCGGCTCATGCAGACGAAATCCAGGTCCAGCACCGCAGGGAAGCGTACGGGCGAGCTTTCCACCACAGGGTGGTTCAAGGGGGCGGCAATGATCAGTTCGTCGACCGCATAGCGCATGGCGTTGACGCCGGCGGACTTGGCGCGGCCTGCGAAGATGCCGATGTCGGCTTCCTGGCCGGCGATGGCCGCCTCGATCGTATTGCTGGAGCGCTCTTCAAGCAGGATGTTGACGTTGGGATTGGCCGACAGGAAACGGCTCAGGCTGGGCACGATGAAGCCGTTGAGGGAGCTGCTGTTGGCGAACAGCTTGACGCTGCCCTTCAGGCCGCTGGCGAAGCCGCTGACCTCTCCGTGCATGCGCTCGACCCCGGCCAGCAGCGAGCGCACATGCTTGAGCACGAAGGTCCCTTCCACCGTCAGTTCCATGCCGCGGGCTTCGCGCTTGAACAGCGGCACGCCCATCGCGAACTCCAGGTTCTTCAGCCGGTAGCTGGCCGAGGACGCCGTCAAGTGCACGGCGTTGGCCCCGCCAGACAGGCTTTTTGCCTCGGCGATCGCGAGGAACAGGCGGAGATCGGTAAGTTCGTAGCGCATCGCGCAAGATTACCGTAGTTGTGGCGGCATCGTCACAAATAGGGCGTGGCCAGCCAGATCACCTTGTTGCGCAGGCGCTTGGCGAACGGCGCCCGCAGCAGGTTCTCCAGCGTTTCGCGCCGGCCTTGCGCGATCAACCCGTCGACCCGCGCGCCGATCCAGCGCGCCACGCCCGGATCGTAGATTTCGGTGTCCAGCTCGAAATTCAGCCGCAGGCTGCGCGGGTCCAGATTGGACGAGCCCACATAGGCCCAGGCATCGTCCACCGTCATCAGCTTGGAATGGTCGAACGCGCCATGCGAGCGCCAGACCCGGCAGCCCGTGCGCACCACCTGGTCCAGTTGAGCCGTCATGGCATAGTCGACCAGCCGCAGATTGTTCTTGCCGGGAATCACGATATCCACCACCACCCCGCGCCGCGCGGCCGTAGCCAGCGCGCCGATCAACGTCTGGTCGGGCAGGAAGTAGGGCGACTGGATGCGCACATGGCGCTGCGCCACCGCCAGCGCGCCCAGCAGCATATTGTGCGTGCTGCCCAGGGCGCGGTCGGGGCCTGACGGCACGCAGCGCATCGGCACGTCGCCCGTGGGCGGCAGGGCCTCGGGATCGAACCAGGGCTTGGCAGGCAGCGATTCGTGGGTCGTGAAGTTCCAGTCGTGCGCAAACACCGACATCAACTGCGTCACGATCGGCCCTTCCACCCGGAAGTGGGTATCGCGGTTGGTGCCGTCGCCCGCCAGCGCGCTGACAAAGGCCGCGCGCACGTTCATGCCGCCGGTAAAGCCCACGCGTCCATCGACCACCAGCACCTTGCGGTGGCTGCGCAGGTTGGCATAGGGCATGCGCAGCACGCCCAGCGGATTGGTCATGAAGCGCGCCACCGGCACCCCGCCGCGCGACAGCATGCGCACGATGGGCGGGCGCGAATACTTGGAGCCGATGGCGTCGATCAGCACCCGCACCTCGACCCCGCGCTCGCGCGCCTCGATCAGCGCCTGCGCCATCTCGCGGCCTATGGCGTCGTTGTCGAAGATGTAGCTTTGCATCGCCACCGCGTGGCGCGCTTCGCGGATCGCCTGCAGCATCGCCGGATAGGCCTCGTCGCCGCCGGCCAGCGGCCGCACCGCGTTGCCGCCCAGCAGGCGGAAGCGGCTGACACGGTCGCCCAGCACCTTCAGCGACGAGAACTGCTGGCCCGAGATCGGCGCCACGTCCACGGGCGCGGTCTCGACCTGCTCCGCATCCACCACCATCGCCTCGTCGCGCTGCTGCGACAGCCGCGTTTTGCGGATCCGGTTGATGCCTGCTACGAAATAGAACAGCGCGCCGAACAGCGGCGAAAACAGCGCCACGCCTACCCAGCCGATGGCTGCCCGCACGTCCTGCTTGGTCATCGCGGCATGCACCGCCGCGCCCGTCCCGGCCACGATGCTGATGGCAAAAACCAGATGGGGCCAATAATCGATCAAGATTGCGTGTATGCGGTCCATGGCGATGGCGTAAGCGCGGCCTCCGTAGATGATCAATGGCGAAGGATAGCAAGGCGGCTGGCCCTGGCAAGTGGGGAAGTGGCGGCTGTTTTCACATCTTCAAAAAAACGTGCTAGAATTCGGCCTCTTCGTTGTTGAGCAGCTTTCGAAGCGGCGCAGCAAGGAAGAAAGCAGTACCAGAGGTGGCTGTAGCTCAGTTGGTAGAGTCCTGGATTGTGATTCCAGTTGTCGTGGGTTCGAGCCCCATCAGCCACCCCAAGAATTCCCCTTACATTACAGACGCTTAGGCGTCTGTTTTGCTTTCTCGGGGAGATTCTGGGGAGAAATCGCCGTTTCTAGCCGGCTCATCTCCAAGTCGTTCTGATCTCCATCCAGCCATTTGGAATAGGTTAGCCACCGACGGCAGTGCCTGGATTCGTGGCCTCAAGCCAATCGGCCGCTTGCGGACCTGCCAGCCCATCAGTTGGAACACGCGTTGCACGGCGTTCTTGTTGAATCCCAACAGATGCGCGACCGTCCGGTAGCCAAACGACGGCGACTCTTCAATCATCGCCTTGATCGGGGTGACGAACTTCGGATCGACCTTCGGCGGCGACTTGACCGGTTTGTAATAAACCGAACGGCGCGGCACACCGAACCAGCGGCACACCGTGGCGATCGAGACGGTGATGCCTTCGGCTTGCAGTCCCTGGCGGATCATCTCGATCACTTCTCGTCCTCGCCCAGCAGGGACTGCAATTTTTTTCTCGCGCGCAGCTCCAGCATCGCCTCGCCATAGGCCTCTTGAAGGTCCTTGAGCTGACGCTCGTATTGCTCGCGCACGTCCTGCGGATTGGCGCGCAGCGCGTTCTCCATACCCCGCTTGCCATCATCGACCAACTGCTCGACCTCCGAGGGCGACAGGTCGTATTGGCGGCTCGCCTCGGCCACGATGGTCTTGCCCTGGATGATGTCCAGCACCAGCGCGCTCTTGCGCTTGGCCGTTCAGCGTTTGATGTCGTCTTCCATCTTCGTGCTCATCGTCAATTCCCTCGATTATGACGCGAGCAGGTTTTCACTGGGTCAATACACATGAGCACAGCGGAGCTGGCTTTCGGTATCTGGGGCCATTTCACTACATCCGGCATTTTGGTACGCGGCCTAGATCCTTCGTCCTTCAACGAGATAAAAAGCGGGACTACAAGTACGGCAAGCAAAGCTGGCGATGGACGCTCGAAGCTGTTCGACAATTGGGTGGGCGTGCCAGCCCCAAGCAAGTCGAGGCATACACGGTCGAACGAGTACCTGACTTCAAGCGGGCAAACGTCGGCCCGGACCTACGGATGCTGTCGGTGAACGAGTTCGGGAGAAGTGCATGGGCGGTAAATCGGTCGGCAAGGCGTACCGATGGCTGGCATCCAATGGATGCGCTGTACAGGCGTGACGACGTCGAAGATATCGTCTACGAACTCTATGATCCTGATCCATGCCGTCCATGGCATTTGGGAGCTTGCTGCGGATTCTAAAGGGAATATGCGTCCCTTCCGGGTCAGCGATTCGCCAGAGATAGTCCGAGTTCAGGTCGAGTTGGAAGGCGCCAAGGCATTCGATGCGACGAATGATAATGATGGAAGGACGAAGGTCTTGATGAGCATTGCCCGCAGGCAGGGCCAGCCCAAGTTTCGCCGAGAGCTTTTTGCCGCATATAACGAGCGCTGCGCGGTGACGGGGTGCCCAGTCAGGGAGATTCTGGAGGGCGCACACATTAAGCCGTATCGAGGTGAGCACACCAATCATGTGACGAATGGCGTGTTGCTCCGCGCCGATGTTCACTCGCTTTTTGATTTGGGATTGCTGCGGGTGTGTCCAGTCAGTTGGACGGTGGAAATGTCTGATCAGGCGCGCCCGAGCTACGGTGAGTATCACGGTCAGATGATGCGGCTCCCTAATAGCGAGATGCAGCGCCCCGATGCAGAAGCCATGCGACAGCACTACGAGCGTTGGGCGGGAAACTTCGCTCTCGACTAGGCGATGGGCGAGGATCGTCGCTATTTGTTGATGTCGTTGCCGAAGTTGGCGATATCCAGCAGTTCTTCGAAAAAGCGGACGATGAAATCGAGCATGGCATTGCTCCATTGGCTGAGCAATGAGACGAGGGAAAACTGGCGGGAGGAAGATGCCTCTATCATTGCGGCTTTGTATGAGTCATCTGAAATCCATGGTGAAACGTAGAAGATTGGCAGGCATGATCCGCAACGCTTGGAACGCGTGCATCTCTGAGCACTATGTGTATGCGGAAATCAACTCGGAAGCGGCTCTTCAGACCTTGTTTTGTACCTACCTATTCAGGGATTTCGGGGTTCATAAAAAGGACAAGGTGTGGCGCCTATTTGTGGAGCCGCGCTTGGAGTCTGAAGATGGAAATTCCGTTGTGCTACCTGATGTTCTGGTCTGCAATGCACGACGCATAGTCGGTGCGATCGAGCTGAAGTACGCGCCGAGAGTGGCTGCCGCTTGGGAAAAAGACATGAACACCTTGGCGGGCCTGGCAAATCGCTCGGGCGCGACGGGCCTAAAGATTGGCAACAAGCGCTATCTCGGGCCGACTGGAAAGCTCATAAAGGAATACGAAATCGCCGAGGACGCGTTGTTTGTCTGGGCCAGTGTCAGCGCGAAGGAGTTGAATTATGAAGAAGCTCCCGCCGGCCTGAAGGAACGACAACTACTGATCGCCGAGGCAATAACTTCGCCAGACGATTCGCCTCGGCTGCAATATCGGGGCAGCGTAGGAGAGCGTTGGCGTCGAAAGTGCCCTCCCCATGCTTCGCGTGATATTGCTTTGTGAGCACGAAGGGCACCACCCCGCACGCGGGGCATGAGCCGGGGCTATCAGCGGACCTTGAGGCAGGAGAGCATCCGGAACCGGCGTAGTGGCTAGCCCGCCAGCGAGGTGACGAAATATGAACTCAGAGGAGCATTGGATGGAGTACA
Source organism: Achromobacter xylosoxidans A8 (assembly GCF_000165835.1). Lineage (NCBI taxonomy): Bacteria > Pseudomonadati > Pseudomonadota > Betaproteobacteria > Burkholderiales > Alcaligenaceae > Achromobacter > Achromobacter xylosoxidans. Next base: position 4,961,472 of record NC_014640.1, on the reverse strand, counting down.
TCAGTGTGGTTTGGTCATCCGGATCTAAGGAGGATCCAATTCGGATGGTTTCGGAGCTAGACGCGGACCGCTTCGAGCGTCGGAAGCTGGAATTTTTTGAGGACGGAAGCGTTGATGCTGCTTCCGATTTTCAGGAGACGCCTAGGACAGCGCTTGGGACGATGGCTGTGCCGACGGTCGAAGAGATCAATATCGATCGGCAGTTCACAGCTCAATTGATTACAGCTGCCGATTTCGAGGCCCTTTGGGACGCATGCAGATAGTCGGCCGCCAGCTTCGGTAAGCGCTGACTCGCAGCGCTGGCCGAAACCGCCTGGTCGAGTACCAGGCGTTTCTCTACCGTCTATCCGGCCTGTCTCCACTTTCAGTGCTTCGCTTGCGTTGGTCTTCCGCGGCGGTGGCACCCGGTTGCTGTTTCGCACCATCTACGTGGAACTGGGCGCGCCCGCGCGCGGCCCCGATGTGGGGCATTGGCTATGTTCGTTCTCCTTGTTAATCAGTATGCGAATCCTGAAAGAAACGGGCCAGACTCGACACTGGCTGTTTGCGCTAATGTCTACCGCCGAGGTGTCCCAGGGGCGACTGCGTGTGACCGGTTACCGGCGCAAAAAAGCCGCTCAAGGCGGGCAACCAATCTGCAGTGATTTGGATACAAATCGTCGGGAATTGTTAAAGTGAGAAGGCTTGCCCCCAATTGCACGCACAAGTGGGCGTCGACATCGCATATGGAGAAAAAATGTCGAGAGTAAAAAAAGCCGCCTTGTTAGCCTTTGCCACGGCCTTGATCGCTGGCTGCAAGACAACGGTCGAGACTGAGGTCAGCCTATCCGACCTGCTTACCTCGCCGACCAAGCAACTCGCAGGCAATCTACTGGTGGAGGTTCCAGCCTGCGAAAGTCTTGAGGATTCGCGCCAGCCCTCGGAGGTCTTGCTGGACGTGCAGCAAGCCGTTCCAGGCATTTTTTCCGATGCTAAGTACGCAGAGTGTTATCGAAAGGGGTTCAATTCATTCGCACGATTCTCATTGCCGATTTTTCTCGACAAAGACAGGGACGGAAAGCTCGCGTCGGATTCGCACATCAACTTGGGATCCAATGAGGAGGGGCTACTGTCGGTCGGCGTTCCTCAGAAAATCAAGGCCAAGATTGTTGCCGCTCAAAAAAATTCTCCGATCGGCGCCACGGACTTGAAGTTCACCATCAAGGTAAGGAATGACACGGGTAAAGACTTCACGTTTTCCGCCCTTGCGGTCTTCATTGATCAAGCGCCGCATGTGTTCAGCACGTTGACCTCCAAGGCGGGAGGGGCGTTCGTCGTAACTCTATCGGACGTTTCTGCGAAAGCCGCCGTTGACAATGGGGGCGCATTGGTTTTGCTGCACAAGTCGGAATAGTGCTCCTCTCTGTTTTTGCGCAAGCGGTGTTTCTAGGCAGGAGCGCTGGAGGCGGGCTTTTGGGGAAGGGCGGCTTGGTAGGCTGGCTCCAGAGGGCCAGTACCGGCACTACCGCCTTCTTTGCTCGCGAATTCAAGTGACCTTTGTCTTGGTGGCGCATCTGCAACAGAAGGCCTATTCCGTTAGCCACATCTACCGGATGTTCGGCATCAGCCGCTCTGGCTACTACGTCCGTGCGCTGCGGCGGTGAGAGATGCCAGCGGTGGAATGCTGACCTTGGAGTCGACCGCATTCCGATAAGTGGAGTGGCCCCAGGCAAGGAAATTCAAGCCCTAACGGCGCCTACAGCCTGGCTTTTGCGATTTCGACGGCCAAGCCAGACTCGCTTCGGTAAGATCGCTCGCTGCCTGGTAGACAGAGTATCCTGCCCCGCTCGGGGCATCCCAGGGTCTTTGAGGTGCTTGGGTTCGTTGGGCGGCGGCTATTGCCAGTTGCGGATCGCCAGGAGTTTCCGGCTAGTTGTCGGGGGCCATTCCTCCCGGCGGAATCCGCCAGGCGGTAAGTCGGTCAGGGCCGAGAGTGTCCGAGACTCCCATCACTCAGCCCGCCACCGCCCCGCCTCATCATCCCGCAACCGTGCACCCGCCCACACAACCCGCCCCAGCACCCGCACCGATGCCCCGTTCTCCAGCGGGATGTCATCGTGCAAGGAATTGAACGATCGCGCCACCCATTGCCCGGTTAGCCGTTCCCTGGCCACCGTCTTCACGATCATCTTGCCGTCGTAGTTGATGGCATAGACGCCGCCGGCGGCGATGTCCTGCAGCGTCAGGCTTTCGTTGGGGACCACCAGCAAGGCAGCGCCGTCACGGATGACGGGTTCCATGCTGTCGCCCTTCGCGTACACGACGCGCCCCTTGCCGTTGTCCGCACCTACCGACCGCAGGAACGACTTGCGGAACTGGATCATGCCGGTCTGTTCTTCGGCGTGATTTTCGATGGGGTCGCCCGCCGCCAGGCGCACGTCGGCCAGCTCGGGAACCTTCTCGAATCTGTCGTTGGCCGCGGGCGGCTCACCCACTCCCACATTCGCCACCACGCCAGTCTGCGTGCTGATCCGGACGCGGCCTTCGCGCTCGGTCTGGTGCGTGGTCTTGCCTCCCTCCCACGGCGCCGCGGGCAGGCCATCGATGCGCAGCGGGAATTCGTCGCGCGACAGATAGCTGTCTATCAGCGAGTCGCTGCGCAGGACCGTCGGCATCGGCATCGGCGGCGCGGCAGGGGTAGGCGAGACATCGATCCCCAACTTCAGTTGAGCGATCGCCAATGCGAGCGCGCCCTGCAGCTTGTTCAGCTGGTCCGGGGGCAAGGCGCGCACTTGTTCTTCCGGGATGCCAGGGAAGGGCCAGGGCGCAGGGGGAATTGCCAGCGCAGCGGCTGCAAGGGAGCCATCGCGTGCAGGCAGTTTCGGCGGGCTGCCGTCATACAGCCATTGCGCGTTCACGCGCAGCAGCGGGGCAACCTTGATGCAGGTTGCCATGTCCATGCCGTTGGAGCCATTGAACCAATGCGTTGCCGCGCCGGAAGAGGCGCCTGCTGCCTTCCATAGGTCTGTCTTGGTCAGGCGTGGTTCGGCCGCGTCCGCCCGGCGGGTCGCTTCCTCGTTGAACGCCTGTGTGATTCGCTTCTGAAAGGTCATCTTAGGATGCTAAACAAAAACAATCTTAGTTGGCTTGCATTTAGAATCTTAGCATTCTAAGATTTAAAAATGATAGTCGGGTAAGAACGGGCGGAGGATGCAGGAGCACGCATGAACTACTACAGCCACAACATAGGCGACTACGCCCAGGCCACGGCGCACCTCAGCCTGGTTGAGGATGCCATTTATAGCCGTCTGCTGCGCCGGTACTACGCGGAAGAGCAGCCCATCGTGGACCACCTGCAGCAGGTATTCCGGTGGGTGGGGGCGCGGACCGAGGAAGAAAGGGAAGCCGCCACGCAGGTCCTGTCCGAGTTCTTCGTCCTGCGGGACGGCCATTGGCACAACAAGCGCGCGGACGTGGAGATTGCCGCTTATCACCTCAAGGCCGAGACCGCCAAAGCCAACGGCAGGCGGGGAGGCCGGCCGAGGCAGGGCGACCGCAGTTCGGAACAACCCAGCGGGTTTCCCATGGGTTCCGACGAGGAACCCGGCCATGGCCGGGAAAAATCCGGATCGGAAGCTAACCAAGAACCAGGAACCAAGAACCAGGAACCAGAAGATCACCCCTCCACCCCTCGCAAGCGAGGCAGCGCATTCGACGCCTCCGTGATCGATCTCCCGGATTGGCTCGACCGCGAGGACTGGGTCAGCTGGATTGCCGATCGCAAGGCACGCAAAAAGCCGGTGACCGAGCAGGGCGCCAGACGTCAGTTGCAGCAGCTTGCTGGCTATCTCGCCGAAGGGCACCAGCCGGGCGCCGTGATCGCAAACAGCATCGCGGGCGGGTATCAGGGCCTCTTTCCTCCGCGTACCCGGAACAACCCCACGACAGGCAGGGCGCAACGCCTGGCCGACTGGACCGATGAACTGCGCGAGGTCCTGGCCGACCAAGGCCGGCCGCGCGAACGATACATGGGGACGATCGATGCCAGCCGCTGACGTCCAGCCCGCCACCCTTGGGGCGCTGGTGGTGAATGAAATGCTGCTGATGTACGGCGCCAAGTTCGCGCAGCAATGGCAGGGCCTGACGGCGCGGGAGCTGAAAGATTCATGGAATCAGAAACTGGCGGGCCTGGATGAAGTCCAGGTACGCCGTGGCCTGGTCGCTTGCCTCACCCAGGAATGGCCGCCGACGCTGCCGCAGTTCATCAAATCATGTTGCCCGTGGATGGTCCCGGAAGTGGCCTATCACGAGGCGGTGCGCGGCATGTCCGCCCGCAGGCGGGGGGAGCCCGGCGTCTGGTCGCATCCGGCGGTGTACTGGGCGGCGGTAGGCGTCAGCACGGTGGATCTGCTGGGCTGCACCTATGGGGCGATCAAGGCGCGGTGGGAGAAGACCTTGAACGAGGAACTGGCAAAGGGCGCATGGGCGGACATCCCGCTACCGCGCCCGGCGCTGCCGGCGCCCGGACAGACCATGGCGACGCGCGCCGAGGCCGAGGCGGCGCTCAAGAAAATGGGCGCGCAGAAGGTATTGAGGGACCGTGGGCGCCCGCATCGGAGTTGGATCGAAAAGTGGGAAGCGCGCATCGCTCGCGGCGATTACCCGAGCAAGGGCATTGCCGACATGATCCAGCGCGCCAAGGGCGAAAGCCAGGAAACAGCGGACCGTCTGAAGAACGGTTCCAACGGCAAGACAGGTAAACAATGCGAGGTGGCTGATGAGTAAATTGACGGGCGACGATTTGATATGGAACTGGGTACGGTGGACCTGGTCCGGCGCTACGGTGGGGAACATGGAGGTGTACGTGTCCGAAGAGGAGGACTACCGGCCCATCAACCATCACCACGCCATGGAGGTCGAGGCGATGCATGCCGCACTGCCCTGGCACGAGCGGATGATCATCATCGCCGAGTACCCACAGAAAAACGTGATGTTTGGCCAGCTGGAGGGCCGGGCGCGCATGGCGAAAGCGCTGGACTGGATCGCCGATACGACAGGCGTAGCCCTGACCGAAACCGAATACAAACTGTACCTGGGCCTGTTTCGCAGCCTGGTCGAAAGGAGGCTGGCGTGAAGTACGCGCACGAGGTGATGGATTTGATGGCCTGCTATCCCGGACGCTCATTCCGCTTGATGGAGCTGGTGCGGCACGTGTCGCATGGCCGGTCTTTGTCCCTTCCGGAAAAGACGCGCATGCAAAGAGGGATTCAGCGCGCCATGGATGCGCTGCAGGATACTGGCAGCGTGCTGATTCAAGAGCCTGTAGCGGGCGGCCACGGGCGGACCTACGCATGGCGTGTGACGGTTCCGTCACAAGCCCCCGCCCCGTAGGTCACGCAATCGGTCACAATGGGTCCGGGGCATTGCGTCCCCAGGAAATGAAGCCTCGGCCACGCGCCGGGGCTTTTTGCTTTTGGGCATGTTGCCTTGGCCTCTTCGGCAGGGCGCCGACTCGATTCTGCATGGCGTGTGACGGTTCCGTCACAAGACCCCGTTTCTCAGGTCACGCAATCGGTCACAATGGGCCCGGGGCATTGCGCCCCTAGCAAATGCAGCCCCGGCCAAGTGCCGGGGCTTTTGCATTTTGGCGCTTCGTTTCGATGCTTACTTCTTTGGCAGGACTCCAACTCCATGAGCGTTCAGATCAGCATCACAGAAGACCAGCTGGTAGCGGACCTCGTCGCCTTCTTCAAGACCTTGGTCGACTGCGAAGTTTTCCGCGGCCTGTCCAATTGGGTTCCCACTCCGCCGCGCGAGTGCATCGTCATTACGCCGCTGGCGGCGCTTGGACTTTCTGTTCCGGTCATGGCCTATGCCGATCCGTCGCCCGCGGCGGGGACGCGCAGCATGACCCAGGCCACGCAATGGTCTGCCCGGGTGGATGGCTACGGAGCACGGGCCCAGGACCTGGCGCTCACGCTAGCGATCGCCTGGCGCAGCCAGTACGGGTGCGAGTTCCTGGAGAGCCTGGGACGAGCCCAGCCGCTATACGCGGGCGAGCTCAAGCAATTGCCTTTTGACAGCGGAGCAAGCCAGACCTTCGAGCGGTGGTCATTCGACGCCGTCCTGCAGTTCAACCCATCCATCACCGTGCCGCAGCAGTTCGCGGACCAACTTCACGTGGGCCTCATCGAGGCCGACACCACCTACCCTACGGGAGCTTAACGCTATGTCCATTCCCGCCAGTGAAATCGTCCAGGTAGTCCCTGGCGTGATCGCAGCCGGCGGATCGGCGCTCGACTTGAACGGCCTGATCCTGACCAACGATACTGCCGTCCCCATCGGCACCGTCCAGAGTTTCGCGACCGCGCGCGACGTACAGCGCTTCTTCGGTCCAACCTCGACCGAGGCCGCCCTGGCCGACGTCTACTTCAATGGGTTCGACAACTCGACCCGCAAGCCGGGCAATCTGCTGTTCGCCCAATATCCGACGGCAGCCGTTTCGGCCTATCTGCGTGGCGGCTCCATGGCCACGGTGACGCTGACCCAGCTGCAGGCGCTGTCCGGCATCCTGACGGTGACCATTGATGGCGTGGCCAAGACCTCCGCCAGCATCGACCTGTCGACGGCGACGAGTTTCTCGAATGCCGCTGCAACCATCGAGGCGGCGTTCACCACCCTGGGCGCAAGTTGCACCTATGACGCGCAGCGTGCCGCCTTTGTCATCACCTCGGCTACCGACGGCGCCGCCAGCACGGTGTCCTACGGCAGCGGCACCCTCGCGTCGGGCTTGAAGCTGACGCAGGGCACGGCCGCGGTTCTGTCGCAGGGCGCAGCGGCTGGCATTCCGGCAGTGGACATGGGCCGGATCACCGACCTGACCCAGAACTGGGCAGCGTTCATGACGACGTTCGAACCCGATACGGCCGGCAAAGTGGCGTTCTCGGCCTGGACCAACGCCCAGGGCGATCGTTACGCCTACGTCGGCTGGGACACTGACGTCACCGCCACGCAGCAGGGCAATACGTCCAACTGGGCCGCCATCGTCAGCGCCAACGAGTACTCCGGCTCCGTGCCGGTCTACAAGGACGTTCAGCACGCGGCCTTTGTGCTGGGCACGGTGGCGTCGCTGGACTTCGAACGCACCAACGGCCGCGCCACCCTGGCGTTCAAGGGCCAGTCGGGCCTCGCGTTCTCCGTGACCGACGCCACCACCGCGCAGACCCTGATCGACAACGGCTACAACTTCTATGGCGACTACGCGACCAGCAACGATCGCTTCCGTTTCCTCTACCCTGGCCAGGTCAGTGGCAACTGGAAGTGGGTCGACACCTACGTCAACCAGATCTGGCTGAACGCGGCGTTCCAACAGGCGCTGATGACGTTGCTGACCCAGGTGAACTCCATCCCCTACAACATCGACGGCTACACGCTGATCGACGCTGCCTGCCTGGACCCGATCAACGCCGCGGTCAACTTCGGCGCCATCCGCGCCGGCGTGACGCTGTCGAGCCAGCAGAAGGCGCAGATCAACAGCCAGGCCGGCGTGGATATCTCCGACACGCTCCAGACCCGCGGCTGGTATCTGCAGATCAAGGACGCGACCCCGCAGGTGCGAGAGGCCCGCGGCACGCCGCCCTTGACGTTCTGGTACCTGGACGGCGGTTCCGTCCAGCAGATCACCCTGGCCTCGCTGGCCATTCTTTAAGGATTCAACATGGCGACTTTGACCAGTGCCAACTCGGTTCTGATGCTTGCGGTGGGCGGCGTGTTTCCGGTGCCGCAGAAGATCGAGGGCTATGCCTCCGAAAGTGCCTTCACCTTCGAGGCTGCCACGCCCGCGCAGGTAACCATGGGCGTGGACGGCCGCATGTCGGCCAGCTACGTGCCGGTTCCCCGCGTGCAGATCATCACGATCCAGCCCGACTCCCCGTCCATGCGCGTCTTCGAGATCTGGATGGCGGCCAGCGAAACGGCCCGGGAAGTGTTCTATGCAAACGGAACCCTCAACATCCCGTCGATCGATCGCAAGTACACGCTGACCCGCGGTGTGCTGACGCAGATTCCGCCGGCGCCGGACGCCAAGGCGATGCTCCAACCCATGGCGTTCCAGATCACCTGGCAGAACGTCTCTCCGGCGCTGGTGTGACATGGCCAGAAAGCAGACAACCCTGACCATCGGCGCCGAAGGGCGCGACAAGGGCAAGGTGTTCATCCTGACGGAGCTTTCTGCCTACGAGGCCGAGGAATGGGCCGGCCGGGCGCTGTTTTCGTTGATGAACGCCGGGGTGGAAATCCCGGACAACATCGCCGAGGCAGGGCTGGCCGGCGTGGCTGCCATGGGCATGAAGGCCATCGCCAAGCTGCCTTTCGACAGCGCCAAGCCGCTGCTGGACAAGATGATGGATTGCGTGCAGATCCAGCCCAGCCCGAATGTGACGCGCGAGCTCATGTCCGGCGATGTCGAGGAGGTGGCGACCCTGTTCACGCTGCGCAAGAAAGTCCTGGGCTTGCACCTGGATTTTTTTACGGCCGCCGCCCCATCGACTTCGGGCTCCAAGTCCACAACGGCGGCACGCGCCTGATCCGCTACGCCAATATTCCCCGGATTATTGGCGCGGTGATTTCCCGGCACCCGGGCCTGCTGCACGATCTGCAGACGGTCTATGGTGCCGAGGACCTGTACAACTTGCTTGAGGTGATTGCGGTGGACGCACACAACAGGCGCGTCCTAGCTGAACCGAGGTAATTGCATGGCCACCATCATCGATGCCTTGCTCGTCACTGCGGGGTTCGATCCGAAGCGCTTCGCGGCGGACAGCTTTTCCGGTGCGGTCAGTCTGGCCCAAATGGCCCAGAATCTGGATATGAGCACCGAGCGGCTGTCCGCGTGGCAGAAGGCGGCCGAGCGGGCGGGCGGAACTGCCGAAGCCATTTCCGCCCAATTGAAGGAATCCTCGAGCGAGGTCGCCAGATTCAACCGCGGATCCGCCGCGGACTCGCTACCTGGGTTCTTTCGCAACGGCGGCAATGTCGGCGACCTCAAAGATGGGAACACCTACCTGCTGGCCAGGTCGAGGATCATTGCCGATCTTTACCAGAAGGACAGGGCCCAGGCCGCGCTGGCCGCCCAGGACATGGGCATCAGCGAGGGCCTGTTCAATCTGTTCAAGCGCGGGCCAGACGAGCTCGAACGGCTGCTTCAGGTCCAGGAGAAACGCGCTGCCATCTCCAGCAACGATGCGGAAGCTGCCTCGCAGCTGCGCGACCGGTACCTGGACCTGCGCGACACGTTTGAATCGGTGAGCGTCAAGGTGCTGCTGGCGCTCATGCCGGCGTTTGAGCGGCTTATCTCGCTCGCACAGGGCTGGGGCGATTATCTGCTTGAGAACCGAGACGAGATCGTCGAGTGGGTCGACGGCGCGGCGCAGGCCATCGTGAAGTTCATTGATGCAGTCGATTCGGCGGCGCAGGCGGTGGGAGGATGGCAAAACGTCCTGCTCGTGCTGGGGACGCTCAAGATTCTGTCCTGGGCGAATTCGCTGCTGAGCCTGGCATCTGCCTTGGGAGCCGTGGCTACGGCTCTTGGAACCCTCGGGGGCGCTGGCGCGGCGACAGGCCTGGGTGTGTTGAAACGCTTGGGACCTGTGGCGCTGAGAGCGGCGGGACCTGTCGCGGCAGTCGTCGCATCGTTGTTCGGCAGCAAGGACTTGAACTCAGGCGAGGATGAAACCTTGGCGGCGATGAGAAATCCCGCGCTGAAGAGCAAGGAGGTCGTCGATGCGGTCAGGTACTTCGAGTCCAAGGGCTATGCCCGGGAGGCGGCCGTGGGGCTCGTGGCCAACCTGCAGGCCCAAAGCAACTTGGACCCCAGGGCCGTGGGCGCTGATGGCGTTTCCGCTGGCATCGGACTATGGAATCCGCGACGCCAGGCCGACTTCAAGCGCGTATATGGCATGGACATGCGCGAGTCCACGGTTGAACAGCAGCTGGATTTCGTCGCCAGCGAGTTGGAGAGCACCAGGCGTAGGGCTGGAGTACATCTGGCAGCCGCGACCACCCCGGCCCAGGCCAGCGTGGCCGTGTACCGCCACTTTGGGTTGAGCAAGTCCGAGGGGGCCAGCTCAAGCGAAGAGCGCAAGCTCGCCGCCGCTGCCGGAGCAATCCATGGGACGCTTTCCCTTGAAGATCAGGAACGAGGCGCCGCGGCTGCGGCTACTACAGCTGCGGCAGCGCAAGCCAGCGCTGCCGGCATTCCGAGCAGCACGGCTACCACCAACAATACCTCCGAAACCCATATCCACGGCCCCATCACGATTGTGACGCAGGCGACGGATGGTGCGGGAATCGCTCGTGATTTGGGACGAGTGGGGGGCTCCCAGAATCTCGTCCAACAAGGCAATACGGGGATGTTCTGATGCCACTTGTTCCTTTTCCCGATGTCCCGAGCAGTCCGGGCGTACCGGCGGTCTTCCGCGAAGTGACCATTCCTTCCATCTCCGAGCTGGCAAGCTTCGGGTCGGGGGCGCTGACCGATCTGATCTTCGGTCCTCCTCGCTGGGGCTTGTACGGCGCCGATGGGCAACAGATGCTGGTCTTCGAGACGTTTCTCAGCATCGCCTTCAGTGAAACCACCCAGATATCCAGTTATCCCTCGGAGCAGGGTGGGTTTTCAGCCTTCAACAAGGTCGATGCGCCATTCGAGGCGACCATCAAGCTGGCGCACGGCGGCGACCCGGCATCGCGCAACGTCATGTTGTCCGTGCTGGAGCGCATCGTCGGCAGCACGGATCTGTACTCAGTGGTGACGCCCGAGATCGTCTATCCGTCGGCCAACCTGGTGAAGTACTCGTACACCCGCGCCGACAAGAACGGCTCCAGCCTCCTGGTCGTCGATCTGACCCTGCTCGAAGTCCGGCAGACGGCCGTCCCGCTATCGCCGGCCACGCAGGACCCCAGCGGCGCGAATGAAGAGAGCAATGGCCAGGTACAGGCGTTCGAGATTGACGCCTATCCCCGGCGCGACCAGAACAAGGTGGCGGATCTGGAGCCTATCCAATGAAGAGAATTCCCTTGAGACCCGTGCCGGCGCAAACGCTCAGCGTCGTGTTGTCCGGGCAGAACTGCCAGATCGCCGTCCATCAGAAGTCGACCGGACTCTATCTGGATCTTGAACTCGACAATGCGCCTATCGTGACGACGGTGCTTTGCCATGACCGGGTACGGCTTGTGCGGGCTGCCTACCTGGGCTTCGTTGGGGATCTGGCCTTTGTGGACACCCAGGGCCACGCCGACCCGCAGTATCAGGATCTCGGCTCGCGCTTCGTCCTGGCTTACCTGGAGCCGCTGGAACTATGAGCTTCATCAAGCGACGGCTGGACGTGACCATCAGCCTGGGTAAAGGAAAGTTTGGCGACGAGCAGGGGCCTGACGTAACGCTCAGCGGCTACCGGACGACGGTGGATATTCCCGCCTACACCGCCTTCGAAAACAGTCCGCTGACCCTGCTGATCCACGGGCTGAATCAAGACCTGATGAACAAGCTGACGACGATAGGACCCGTCATGAAGGAACGCCGGGGAAAGAACCTTGTCCGGATCGACGCCGGGGACGATTCCGGTGTTCCCTGCGTGGTCTACGAGGGAGACATCCTCGAAGCCTGGGCTGGCTATGGAATGGGTGCAGAAGGTAAAGCGGCTGCGGGGGGCGTATTCACGGTCAAGGCCGAGGTGGCCGGGGCCAAGCAGCTAAAGTCCGCATCCGCCAGGTCCTTTCGCGGCGCGAAAAAGGCGCAAGAAATCATGTGCGATATCGCCAGATCGATGGGATACAAGGGTGAAAAAAGCGGGGAGGACTATGTATTGGCCGATCCCTATTTTTCCGGAACCGACATGGACCAACTACGCAGTTGCGCGAAGGCCGCCCGAGTCAACTTCACGATAGACCGCGGCGTCCTGTCAGTCTGGCCGGAGGGCGGATTCAGAAAGGGCGATCCGATTCTCGTGGCGCCGGAAACGGGGTTGATCGGATATCCGGCCTTTACGAGCAAGGGACTCCAACTGACAACGCTCTACAACCCGCATCTTGGGTTGGGAAAAAGAGTGCAAGTCATCAGCACCGTAGAACCCGCGCACGGCGAGTGGATCATTGTGAGTCTGTCCCACAAGCTGGAGGCGGAAGTCCCCGGCGGCGTCTGGCAGTCAGTGGCGGTGTGCGAAAGGAATCTCCATGGCTGAGCAATACGGATACGCAGGTCTGGCGCAAGCCGGCCAGGGCGACAGCGAGTTCGGCGCCTTGCAGTTCCTGATCAGCCAGGCCCTGAATCGAGTCAGTACGGCGACGCTCGTCAAGGTGGTGTCGGTGACGAATTCAGGCGGGCTGTCGCCGGTGGGTTTCGTCGATGTGCAGCCGCTCGTCAACCAGCTCGATGGGGCCGGCAATGCCGTGCCACATGGCGTCCTGCATCGCCTTCCTTACTTCCGCCTGCAGGGCGGAGCGGACGCCGTCATCCTGGACCCGAAGGCAGGCGATATCGGAATGGCGGCTTTCGCGAATCGGGACATCTCGCTAGTGAAGACTTCGAAGGCGCAGAACAACCCTGGTTCCTGGCGTTCGCACGACATGGCGGATGGACTGTATTTCGGTGGTCTGCTGAATGGGACGCCGGTCCAGTACGTGCAGTTCACGGCCGGCGGCATCAACGTGGTCTCACCCTCCAAGGTGACAGTCAGCGCGCCCGACATCGAATTGAACGCCAGCGCGCAATGCGCGTTGAACTCTCCCCGGATCGTGCTTAACGGCACGGTGCGGCAGGGCGGCGGATCCTTGGGCGGCACGTCCACCTGGCAAGGCGACATGAACACGCTGGGTACGCTGCGCAACAACGGCAAGGACGTGGGCAGTACCCACACGCATTCCGGCGTGCAGAGCGGGCCGGCAAATACAGGAGCGCCCAATTGAACACCCTGCTGCTAGACCGGACCGCCTGGGATCTGGTGCTCGACGCCGCGGGCAACATCGCGCTGGCGTCCAAGCCCTATGCCGTCGCGCAGGACGTCGCCAGCGCCATCAAGCTGTTCAGGGGCGAACTGTTCTACAACACCCTCCCTGGCGTTCCCTACTGGGAAGAATTCCTGGGCCATCAGCCGCCGCTGGCCTTGGTGCGAGAGCACGTCAGGCGTGCCGCGATGACGGTCCCCGAAGTGGCCAGCGCGATCTGCACGCTGACCTCCTATACCGACCGCGCCCTGGCGGGCTACGTCGCAATCACCCTGCAAGACGGAACGACGCAAACCGTCAGTTTCTGAGGAAACCATGCCGAACAACTCGAAAGTACCGCGCGTGCAGTTCACGCCGGAAGGGCTGGTGTTGCCCAACGAATCCGACATCCTGGCCGGCGTCCTGTCCGACATGGACGCCGCGTTCGGCGGCGGGCTGAATCCCGCGCTGGAAACGCCCCAGGGCCAGTTGGCCTCCAGCACCACCGCCATCATCGGCGACAAGAACAACGAATTCGCGGCCTACGTGAACCAGGTTGACCCGGCCTTCGCGCAAGGGCGCATGCAGGACGCCATCGGGCGGATCTACTTCCTGGACCGCAAGCCTGGTACGCCTACCGCCGTCATTGCCACGTGCACAGGCCTGGCGGGCGTGACCATCCCAGTGGGCGCCCGCGCCCAGGCGGTGGATGGCAATCTGTACCTGTGCACCCAGGCGGGAACCATCCCTGCCAGCGGGCGCATCGATCTTCCCTTCGCCTGCTCGGTCGATGGACCGGTGGATTGCGCGCCTGGCGCACTGAACCAGATCTATCAGGCCATCCCCGGTTGGGACTCGGTGTCGAACGCAGACGCCGCAACGGTGGGCAGCCATTTGGAAAGCAGGGCCGAGTTCGAGGAGCGCCGGCGGCAGTCGGTGGCGCTGAACGCGCGCGGCTCGATCCCCGCGATCTACGCCAATGTGGCGAACGTGGAGGGCGTCATCGATGTTTATGTGACAGAGAATGATCTCGCCGTGCCGAAGACGGTAGGCGGCGTCGTCCTGCGTCCGCATTCCATCTGGGTGGCGGTGACGGGCGGGGAGGCAGCGGATATTGCCGATGCCATCTGGCGCAAGAAGAGCAACGGTTCCGACTACAACGGCAACACCTCCTACACCATGGAGGACAAGGAGGGCTACGCCTATCCCTACCCGTCGTATGTCGTGACATGGGAAACGCCTGCGGCATTGCCCGTGCGTTTCGCGGTGCAGCTGGCTGACAACCCGGCCCTGCCATCGGACATTGTGGCTTTGACCAAGCAGGCGATCGCGGACGCCTTCAACGGCGGGGATGGCGGGCAGAGAGCGCGTATCGGTTCGACCATTTATGCGAGCCGGTTCTATGCGCCCATTTCGGTGCTGAGCCCGGCGGTCTCCATACTTTCCTTGCTTCTGGGGGCGGCAACGCCGTCGGCCGCCAGCCTGGCCGTTCCGATCAACCGCCGGCCCACGGTGACGGCCGATGATATCTCGGTGACCTTGATATGAGCGTCGCGCCGAAGCCGGGGCTGGTGGCCCGCACCCTCATCAGCCAGTACGCCAACAGTCCCACGCTGGTCCAGTTGATCAACGACATGGACGACTACATCAACCCGGACGCCGATTTCGACTCCTTCCATGACTTCGTCTGGAACGTCGAGACCGCGCAGGGCTTCGGGCTGGACATCTGGGGCAGGATCGTCGATGTCGGCCGGATGCTGACCATCCCGGGCGACGTCACCTACCTGGGGTATGACGAGGCGCTGAACTGGCAGCCCTTCGACCAGGCGCCGTTTTACACGGGCGAGCAGGCGACGCAGACGTATCGGCTGGCCGACGATGCGTATCGCACGCTGATCCTGGTCAAGGCGCTGGCCAATATTTCGGATTGCACTTCGCCCAGTTTGAACCGGCTGCTGTCGAAACTGTTTGCGGGGCGCGGGCGTTGCTACGTATCGGACACCGGAAAGATGGAGTTCCGCTATGTGTTCGAGTTTGCGCTGGCACCCCATGAGATCGCCATCCTGACTCAGTCCGGCGCGATACCCAAGCCGGCGGCGGTCCTGGCGAACATTCTGCAGGTCGATCTTTCCACCACGTTCGGATTCCACGAGGCGCTGATGCAGCCGTTCGGCTCGGGCGTATTTTTCACTTCTTCGGGGCTTATCAATGCAAGCTAGCAATGCACCCAACAAATCGGCCGTCCCGTTTGCGAACAGCGGGACGAAGAACACCATTCCTGTCGCATCGCAGACTGGAGTAACGCCCGGACTAGCGTCTTTCACCGATGGGTTTCCGCCTTTGACGATGACGCCGCTGGCGGCGGGAGGGGTTCCCCCGTATGGCGCCGATTTCAACGGGATCTTGAACTTCCTCAGTGCAGCTGTGCGTTGGGGGCAGGCCGGGGCCGGCTACTCCTACGATGTCACGTTCAGCACGGCCATAGGAGGCTATCCCAAAGGGACCGTGCTGAAGCAGGCGGCCGCGAATGGATACTGGCTGAATCTGGCTGACAACAACATGGGCAATCCCGATGCAGGCGGGGCGGACTGGATAGGGCTTCCCGCGGGCATTGCCTCTACCGCCCAGGCGCGGGCGCTGACTGATGACACGACTGCCATCACGCCACTCAAGATGGCACAAGCCTTGGCCGCCGTTACCGGGTATCAACCCTACACGTCACCCGGCGTGTATACCTTCGACAAACCGGCCGGTACGTCAAAGGTATACGTACGCGTCTATGGCGCCGGCGGAGGCGGCGCATGCGGTGTGGCCACGGCGCCAGGGCCAAGCGGCGGCGGTCAGGGTGGCTACTGGGAAGGGCTGTTTGATATCTCGGCGGTTTCGTCCGTCACTGTCACGGTCGGGGCGGGTGGCGCGGGTGGCCCGTCCGTCGGTACTAACGGCACGGCTGGCGGAGCGTCGTCGTTCGGCACTTATTGCTCGTGCGAGGGCGGCGATGGCGGTCTGCTTATCGCCAACAGTCCCGCAGGGGGGATCGTGGCAGGAACGACGGGTTTCGGGTGGCGGGGCGCATACGGTAATTGCCCGCAGTACGGGAGTGGAACGGCGCCCCTCTACGGGGGCGCCGGCGGCGGCGGATGGTCGCCGTTCGCGGGCGCTGACCCGAGCCGTGTTCCTGCGCCTGGCATGGGCGGCGGTGGGCGCATTGCCACTGCCGGCGCGGCAGGCGCCCATGGCGCCGTTCTTATTCAATGGTGAGAGATATGAGACAAATTTGGGCGCATATTCAGGGTGGCGTGGTCGCTGAACTGACCGACGTCGATCCCATGGGGCGATTCCATCCCGACTTCATTTGGGTGGGCGTGAGCGGAGAAGTCATGATTGGCGACTCGTTCAATGACGGAAATTTCTCTCGACCGGAGCCATCGCCTCTGCCTGTCAAGACACGCTACACCTCAAGGGAATTCGTTCGCCGTTTTTCCATGGACGAGCAGTTGGCAATCCGCCAGGCGCAACTTGCCGACATGGAAGTCGGCCTTGTCTACGACGATTTCAACCGGGCGGACTTCATCGACCTGGAGGACCCAGCCGTCGCTGCGGGGATCGATCTGTACGTCAGCAAAGGTTTGCTGCTGCCGAAGCGGCGCGATGAGCTTCTTGCGCCAGATATCTGACCGTTCCATGGCGTACAGATGTCTTCAATACCATCTGGTGTATGCACAGGCCGCGCTTCGCGGGGTCATTTCTTTTCCAAAAGGAGGCGAAATTGAACGTCCAAGATTTCGATGCCCTTGCGGCAAAGTTCGCCGGCGTTCTGGGGGCCGCTGTTTCGATGCGCTATTTGCAAGGATCGTGGCCGGCCAGGCTGAGCATGGCCGGAAGCGGTTCGCTGGTGGCGTATTACGCGGCCCCGTATCTATCGCTGCTGCTGGAGATTCCGGAAGGCCTTGCCGGGTTCTTGACTGGCATGTTCGGCATGGCCGTCGTCTCTCGCGGATGGGATGTGGTGCAGGCTGTTCCCATAGGCGCGTTGTGGCAGGCCGTGATCGACCGAGTGCGCGGCAGAGGGGCCTGACGTGCATCGTTCTATTCATCCGGAGAGCTCATCCGTGAGCGCGTTTCAGCTATCACTACGCAGCGTGGATCGCCTCGTCGGTGTGCATCCCGACCTGGTCGCGATTGTCAAACTGGCGATTCAACGAACGCTGACCGATTTCATCGTGATCGAGGGAGTCCGAACCATAGCGCGGCAACGCGAGAATGTGGCCAAGGGCGCCAGCCTGACGATGGCCAGCTACCACTTGCCGCAGGCGGATGGCTGGAGCCATGCCGTGGACCTTGCCCCTCTGATTGATGGGGCGATTCCCTGGAGCAACTGGCAGGCCTTTGTCGATCTGGCCGTTGTGGTCAAAGCATGCGCAGCGGAACTCGCGGTTCCCGTGGAATGGGGTGGCGACTGGAAGACGCTCAAGGACGGACCGCATTTCCAGATTCCGCGCGATTGGAAAGGGAGCGCGTGATTCCATCCCTGCGCGCCTTGGCGCCGTACCTGATCGGAGCGACCTTAGTGGTCGTCATCGTCCTGGGCGTGCGTTGGTATGGCGCCAACCAATACCAGGCCGGCATCGACCAGGCAAACGCCGATCACGCACTGGCCGAGCTCGCCGAGTTCAAGCGGCAGACGGCACGTCTGGGCGGGATCTCCGACACCCTGGAGGGCGCGCTCGCTGCGCTGCGCAACACCGCTCCCAAGACCATCGAGAGGTATACCCGTGTCGAAGTCCAAAGCCCTCTGCCTGCTGGCTGCCGCATTGACGCTGAGCGGCTGCGGTACATCAACGCAGCCGGCCGCCTCGCCAATTCTGCCGGCCAATCTGGCGCAGCCGTGTCCACCAGTGCCCGAGGTGACCAGCGATAGCTGGGATGATCTGGCGCGCAGCTATATGGCTTTGGCTGTTCAGTATGGGGAGTGCGCGGCACGGCATCGCGCGGTGGTGCAGGCGTGGGAAAGTTCCTAATGCGGCCTGACCATTCGTTTGAAGGCGCCGCCTTGCAAAAGAGCATGGAGATTGTCGAGAGCAGTCCGGCAGGCCGTTGCTCCGGACCGTCTTTCACCACCCCAAGCAAAAGCCCGCAAGCGCAAGCCGCGGGCTTTTCATTCCTACCCTTCAAAAGGATTCTTCTTCTTCCTGCGATTCACCGGCCGGAGGATTTCACCTGATTTGAGCCGGTACACGTCCTTACCCTCCCAGATCACGGTGCCGCCGGTGGACAGGCGGCATTGCAGCACTATGTGTGGATCGGGACTGTCGTCCGTCGCGGGTTCTTGAATGATATGTCGCTCGATCCGGTATTGGTCTCCAGCTGCCGAGACCGCAATCACATCCTCCAGTCGTCTACATGAGATTGACATGATGAGCCTCCTTCACTGCGCCACGTTGAAACCTGTGGTGCCGAGGTCATCGTCTCGATTGGCCGTATCGCTGTCAATGCTGCTGGGGCCCATCATCCAAGCGTATGCACGGCGCTTCCCCAGGGAGCGTCGTGCATACGCATGAGGCGGTGCATGCGTTTGATCTAGGCTGTTTTCAAGGCCGGGCGGGCGTTGAAATGAAGTCGCGGTTTGATGTATCGGCGGTCGCCGCGGAGCCTGGATCCGACCTTATTCAAGCTTCACATTGGCGGACTGAATGACGCCGCGCCACTTCTTGTAGTCTGCCGCGATGGTCTGCGAGAACTGCGCGGGTGTGGTGGGCATGGCAGTTGCGCCTTGCGCCGCCAGCGCGTCCTGCACATCCTTCAGCGCGAGGATCTTGTTGAGCTCCGTGTTCAGCGTCTGGATGATGGGCTTGGGCGTGTTCGCGGGGGCCAGCAGTCCGTACCAGACGCGCACGTCGAAATCGGGATAGCCGGATTCAGCGATGGTGGGTACGTCGGGCATCGCCGGGCTGCGCTTGAGCGAGGTCACCGCCAGCGGAATGGCGCTGCCGGCCTTGATCTGCGGCGCGGCCGAGGGGATGGACGTGAAGATGACGGGCACCTGGCCGCCGAGCAGGTCGGCCATGGCCGGCCCCGATCCCTTGTAGGGCACGTGGACGAGCTTGATGCCTGCCTGGAGCTGCAGCAGTTCGGCGGCCAGGTGGGTGATGGTGCCTGCTCCCGGCGAGCCGTAGTTGATCGTTCCCGGCGCCTTCTTGGCGGCAGCGATCAGGTCCTTGAGGGATTTGTACGGACCGTTCTTGCCGGCCACGACCACCAGCGGGGCTTCGCCGACGATGCCGATGGGCTCGAAGTCCTTGACCGGGTCATAGGCCAGCTTGGCGTAGAGCGAGGGGGCCACGGCCAGGTTGTCGACCTGGCCCATGACGATCTCGTAGCCGTCCGGCTTGGCGCGCGCGGCGGTGGTGATGCCTATGGTGCCGCCGGCGCCGGGACGGTTCTCGGCGACGACGTTCCATTTGACCGAGTCGGACAGCTTGGCGGCGACGGTGCGCGACAGGAAGTCGGTGCCGCCGCCAGGGGTGAACGGCACGATGACCCGTATGGGCTGGTTCGGGTACTGCTGTGCAGCGGCGGGGGCGCAGGCGGCGAGCGCGCAGGCCGAGAGCATAAGGGCACGTAGCATGGTTGTGGTCTCCATTCCTTGGTGGGCGCGTCCGGTCGTGAGCGCCAGACGTCGGTTACTGCGGATGCTGCTGATGCGTACTGCGGGTTCGGTTGCCGCGGGCGGCGACAAATAAGGCCATGGTGGCTAGACGGCTCCTGTCTCGCGTAGTTCCCGGATCCGGTCGCGGGACAGGCCCAGTTCCTCCAGGACCGCGTCGGTGTCCGCGCCCAGCGCGGGCGCGGCGCTGCGGGCCTGGCAGGGGGCCTCGGCGAATTTGATGGGAAAGCCCAGCATACGCACTTGCTGGCCGTCGGGATGCGGGACGTCGATCGCCATTTGCTGGTCCGCCACCTGCGGATCGTCGAAGACTTCCTGCAGGTTCAACACTTGCCCGCAAGGCACGCCATACTGGTTCAGACGTTCGATCCAATAGTGGCTGTCCCTCTGGCGGGTGCGAGCTTCGATGGCGCTCTTGATGGAGGCGCGGTTCAGCATGCGGTCGGCGTTGGCCCGGAAATCCGGATGCGCGCGCAGTTCGGGCAGTTCCAGCGCGTCCAGCAGTTTCTCGTACATGGCGTCGTTGGACGGAGCGATCGCGACCTGGCCGTCGGCGGTCTCGAACAGCCCGTAGGGCGCGACGATGCCGTGGTCATTGCCGGTGCGCGGGGGCAGCTCGCCGCTGGCGAAGTAGTTCGACGCCTGGAAGCTGAGCAGTCCTATCATGCTGGACAGCAGGCTGACGCTGATGGAGTCGCCGCGGCCGGTGCGTTCGCGGCGCAACAGCGCGGCGACCACGCCCAGCGCGCCGTTCAGGCCGGCGACCAGATCGCTGATGGGCGGGCCGGCGCGCATGGGCGGATCGTCCTCGCCGCCGTTCAGGCTCATGAAGCCGCTCATGGCTTGAGCGATGAAGTCGAACGCGGGCCGGTCGCGATAGGGACCGGAGGTGCCGAAGCCGTTGATGCTGCAATGGATGATGTCCGGCCGCAGGGCTTTCAGGGCCTCGTCGCCGAAGCCCATCTTGTCCATGATGCCGGGTCGGTAGTTCTCGACCACGACGTCGCAATGCGGTATCAGCTGGCGCAGGATGTCCTTGCCTTCCGCGCTGTACAGGTCCAGCGTCACCGAGCGTTTATTGCGGTTGTAGTTGGCGAAGTACCAGCTCAGGCCGTCCTTGACCACCCCCTGGCGGCGGATCGGGTCGCCCTCGCCGGGGGCTTCGATCTTGATCACTTCTGCGCCCATGTCGGCGAGGATGGAGGTGCAGTACGGTCCCGAGATGATGCGGGTCAGGTCCAGGACGCGGATTCCGGTAAGTGGCATGGTGTGCATCTGCTCAGATTTTGGTTTTCGGTCAGCCGCCCAGTCCTGGCAGCCATAAGGTCAGTGGAGGAAAGGCGCAGATCAGCGCAAGCACGATCAGCGACCAGATGAAGAAGGGAATGATCTCGCGCACGATGGGGCCTATTGGAGTGCGGCCCACGGCGGATGTGACGAACAGCAGGATGCCGACAGGCGGGGTCAGCATGCCCGTCATCAGGTTCAGGATCAGGATCATGGCGTACTGGATGGGGTCCATGCCCAGCTGGACTCCGATAGGCAGCAGCGCCGGCAAGGTGATGATCATCGCCGGCAGCGGCTCCAGGATCTTGCCCACCAGGATCAGGAACACGTTCACCGTCAACAGCACGACCCAGGGCTGGTCGGAAATGCCCAGTATGCCCTGGGCGATGGTGGCCGCCACGCGCGACTCGCTGATCAGCCAGCTGAACGGCCCGGCGGCTGCCAGCAGGAACAGGACCACCGCCATGGTGCGTCCGGCCGAGTAGAACGCCGACCCCAGTTCGCCCGGCTTCAGTTCCCGGTACACGGCCAGGCCTACGAGCAGGGCGTACATGGCAACGAACGCGGCCGCCTCGGTGTCGGTCAGGAGGCCGAAGCGTATGCCGGCGATGATCAGGACCGGCATCATCAGCGCCCAGATGGAGGCGCGCGTGACCTTGGCCCGTTCGGGCCAACTGGCCCGTGGACGCGATTTGTAGCCGTGCCGCCGCGCCTGCCAGGCGCAAATCGCCATGTAGCCTGCCAGCAGCATGAAGCCGGGAATGATGCCGGCCAGGAACAGGCGGATGATGGAGAGGTTGGCCAGCACCGCGTACACGATCATCGGGATCGACGGCGGCAGGATGGGGCCCAGCATGGCGCCGCAGGCGATGACGGCCTCGGGATAGCCGCGCCGGTAGCCCTCCCGCTTCATCGAGGGGATCATCGCGGTGCCGATGGCGCTTGCATCCGCCACGGCGGAACCGCTGATGCCGGCCATGACCAGGTTGGTGGTCAGGGACACTTGCGACAGGCTGCCGCGCATGTGTCCGACCATGGCCATGGACCAGTTGATGAGCCGCAGCGTGACGCCGCCGCGGTTCATGAGTTCGCCCGCCAGGATGAACAGCGGAATCGCGACCAGCGCGGTCTCGTCTATGCCGCCCAGCATCGAGAGCGGAGCCTGCGCGATATCGACCCCGCCGCCGCCCTTGAACAGCATGCCGATCAGGGCCGCGGTGATCATGGCGAAGCCTATGTCCAGCCCCACCAGGATGAGCACAACGAAAAGCACGACGGAGAAGAGGATCATGGATGCGTTCCCGAAGCGTCGAGCTCGTCGTGCGCGAAGGCGTCATGCGGCGGGGGAGCGTTGGGGATCAGCAGGCGCAAGGCGAGGAACAGCATGAAGAACACCATGCCCACGGTCAGCGAGGCGTAGCTGACCGCGTAGGTGAACGGCGTCCCCACGATGTCCTGGAAGTTCCCCACGGCGACCACGTCCAGGCCCTTGTAGAACAGGGTCGCTGCCAGTGCCAGCAGCAGGACATCGAACAGGCGGTCGCGCGCGCGCCGCAAGCGTTCCGGCAAATGGCGGTCGATGATGTCTATCACCACGTTGCGGCGTTCGCGCAGGGCCATGGCGGCGCCGACGAACGCACACCACAGCATGCCTATGCGGGCGACCTGGTCCCAGGCGTCGAACTGCGTTTTCAGCAGATACCGGTCCAGTACCTGGGCGAAGCAGAACACCAGGATCATGGCCAGGGTGAGGGCGACAGCGAGCCGGCCGATCCAGCACACGGTGCGGTCGGCTCGCAGGACCAGGCCGCGCCAGCCGGATGTGGCGTGAACCGCCGGGCGTACCGTCGTCGCGGGCATGGGCGCGGTCATCTGCTACTCCTGCATCTTCTGGATGCGCTCGACCATACCGGCCGGCCAATCCTTGCCTTCGTACTGCTGATAGACGGTGGCCAGGGCCGCCTTGAACGCGGCCTTGTCGGGCTGCGTGTACGTGACGCCGGCTTGCTTCAGGATCTTGACCGCGTTGTCGTCCAGTTCCTGGTCGAGCTTGGTGGCGACCTTGCCGCCGGCCTTGGCTGCCTCGGTCAGCGCCTGGCGCTGCTTGGCGTCCAGGCTTTGCCAGACGCGCTCGGAAATGAACCAGCCGGTCAACTCGTAGGCGTGATCCGTGGCCGCCCAATACTTGGCTTCTTCATGGAAGCGCAGCGGAATCGACAGGTCGAAGCCATTGTCCTGGCCGTCTATCATGCCGCGGCCCAGCGCGGTGTAGATCTCGGTCATGCCCAGCGGCACGACCTGCGCGCCGAGCTTCTCGAAGGTGGTTTTCAGGATGGGAATGGACGGAACGCGCAGCTTGAGGCCCTTGACGTCCTCGGGCTTGTTGATCGGGCGCGACACGGTTTGCAGCGCGCGCGGCGAGCGTATGCCGAAGGCCGCGAATACCCGGACCCCGGATTTCTTGGCCACGTCGTCGAAGATCTGGGCGAACTCGTCGCTGTTGATGATGCGCTCGGCCTGTTCGCCGCTCTTGAACAGATAAGGCGCGTACAGGATGTTCAGCGGCTGGGCGCCGCGCAGGAACACGACGGAGCCCAGGCCGAAGTAGCCCATGTCCAGGGTGCCTAATTGCATGGAAGACAGGATCTTGCTGATGTCGCCCAATTGCCCATCTGTGTAGATGTGCACTTGCAGGTCGTTCTGGGATTGCTTGGCGGCTTCCTCGGCGAAGGCGCGCATGGCGTGGTCCCAGGGGCTGTTGGACGCGGCGATGGTCGCGATCTTCATTTCCCGCGCCTGCGCCTCGTCCATGGGCGCGAACACCCCGGCGAGGGTTACCGACAGCGCCAGCAGGGATGCCGAGGCGCGGACCAGGAACGACGAGTGTTTTTTGTTCATGATGTCTCCTCCGGAATGCGGATCCGGCCTACCAGTTCCAGTGCACGGGCTTGATGCCCGCTACCAGCGAATCGAACACCGCCAGGCTTGAACCATTGATGCAGCCCATGTATGCGGTCTTGCGGTCGGGGCCGCCGAACGCCAGGCTGGTGATGTTCTGCAGCCGCTTGCTGTGGTTGTCGTAGACCATGGGGCGGCTCAGGCGGTTGGCCAGGTACTCGGCCTCCAGCCGATCGATGTGCGCGGCGTCGCCGTCTTCCAGCACGAGCTGCTGCTCCCCTTTGGGGCTGACTCGTATCACCCGGTTGGAGACCACGCTGACCACCCAGATGTGGCCTTCTTCATCGACCGCCATGCCGTCGGGATAGGTGCCCTTGCCGAACTCCGTGATGACCGTGCGTTCGCTGAGGTCGCCGTTGGCGCCGATGCGAAAGCGCAGCAGGCGCCGGCCGAAGGTTTCGTTGACGTACAGGTGCGTGCCCGCGGGATCGGTACGGCATTCGTTGGTCCAATGCACGTCCTGCGCGACGATGCGCGTGCCATTTTCATCATGCAGGGCGATGAAGCCGTCGGCGATGTCGCGGCGGAACTGGTGGTCGCCGCGGCGCACGGTGCTGACGCAGATCCACAGACGTTCACGGTCGTCCAGCCAGACGAAGTTGACGCTGGGCAGGCCCACGCCGTCGATCTCCATGATGTGAGGCGCGGCGGCGCCGTCGCGCTGCACGCGCCAGACGCCGCCGTCGTCGGCCAGGTTCGCCACGGCGAACGAGCCGTCGCGCAGCAGCGCGAAGCCGTTGGGGATCAGGCCAGGCTGGGCGCCGATCAGGCGGGCGTTGCCGTTGGGCAGGATGTGGCGTATGCCACCGGCCTTGTCCGACACGTAGAGATCGCCCGCCGCGGTGCTCAGCACGCATTCGGGGCGGTTCAGGTTGACGCCGGTCTCGCGCACGGCCGAGAGGCCGAGCAGCGCGTCGCGATTCGATTCTCTGTCCATGCGGCCTCCTTAACCGATCGCGCCGGCGGCGACGTTGTAGTCGTGCAGACGCAGGCGCGGCCCCGCCTTCATCAGCTGGCCGGGCAGGCCGCGGCCGACGATGCCTTCCAGCCGCTGGGCCACCTTGATCAGCGCGCCCAGGTCGATGCCGCTGTCCACACCCATCTCGTCGAGCAGGTAGACCAGGTCTTCGGTGCAGATGTTGCCGGTGGCGCCGGGTGCGAACGGACAGCCGCCCAGCCCCGCCAGCGAGGATTCGTAAGAGGTGATGCCGGCGCGCAGGCCTTCCACCACATTCACCAGACCGATGCCGCGCGTGTTGTGGAAGTGCAGCGAGATCTTGACGTCGGGATGATCGGCGCGCAGCGCTTCCACCGTGCTGCGCACCAGTTTGGGCGTGGCCATGCCGGTGGTGTCTCCCAGCGTCACGGCGTCGAAGCCCTGCCGGACGAAATGGTCGAAGATGGTCCGGATGCGGCCCAGGTCGACGTCGCCGTCGAAGGGGCAACCGAAGGCGACGGCGATCGCGCCCTTGCGCTTGATCGGATGGCCCTTCAGCAGTTGCGCGATGTCCTCGATGTCGCGCAGCGACTGTTCGACGGGACGGTTCAGGTTCTTGGTGTTGTGGCTTTCGGTGGCGGACAGGAACACGACGATCTCGTCGGCCTGCGATTGCAGCGCGCGTTCGACGCCCTTGCGGTTGGGTGCCAGCGCGCCCAGCACCACGCCGGGGCGCTTGCGCACGCCCTGCAGCACTTCCTGGGCGTCGCGCATCTGCGGCACGGCGCGCGGCGAGACGAAGGACGTGGCTTCGAAGTGCCGCACGCCTGCATCTATCAACGCGTTCAGGATCTGGATTTTGGTGTCGGTGGGCACGAATTCGGACTCGATCTGCAGTCCGTCGCGCAGGCCGACTTCCACGATTTCGACTCGGTCTGGAAGGCTCACGGCTTCGGTCTCCTGGCGCCCGGATCCTGCGCCCGCAGGGGCCTTGCGCGGCGATGTCCGGGACATGGGTTGTCGGCCACCATCTTCTGCGATGGGACCCAGGCAGGACAAATCGTGAATCTTCGGCGGGGTATCGCGAAATGCGATGGCTGGAGCCGGATGCTTCGCGCGCGGGCAGACCTGGTTGCCTTATTGCTGCGTTGCGGCTTGCACGATCAGGTGATCCAGCAGCAGCCGGGCGGCTCCCGACAGCGATTCGTTGCTGCGCACGCACAATTTCAATTGGCGGCGCGCCCAGGCATCGGTCAGCGGAATGATGCAAAGCTCGTCACACACGTACGCGGACAGAGCCTTGGTGGGCACGATGCCTATCCCCAGGTCCGCGCGCACCATGGATACCAGTGCGTCATAGGATGTGACCTGGAAGCGCAGCCGCAGCGAGCGGTTCATGGAGGCAGCCTCGCGCGTGAACAGATAGTTCGCGGCGCTGCCCCGGTGCATGCCTACGTGGTCGTAATCCAGCGTATCGGCGAACGACACCTGCAGGTGCCGCGATAGAGGGTGTCCCGCTGGCGCGACCAACGCCATGACGTCGCGATGGTAGGGAAAGATATCCAGTCCGATCTCGTCATCGGACTGTGTGTAGACGCCGATGTCGGCAGCGTTGTCGATCACGGCACGCGTGACGCCGGCGCTGACGGATTCCTCCAGATCGATCTGCACGTTGGGATGCTGCGTCAGGAAGCGGCGCAGTTCCATGGGCAGGAACTGGGCGATGGAGGACAGGTTCGCCGCGACGCGCACGCGGCCGCGCAAGCCGGTGGAGTAGTCGCGGATCTCCGCGGCCAGATCCTGGGTTTGATGCAGCAGGGTGCGTGCGCGCCGCGCCAGCGCATGCGCGGCGCTGGTCGGCTCCACGCCGCGCGCATGGCGCTGGAACAGCGGCACGTCCAGGACGCGTTCGAGCTCGGACAAGCGCTTGGAAAGCGCGGATGGCGCGATGTGCTCGCGCGTGGCGGCAGCGGCGATGCTGCCTTCCTCCAGCACTGCCAGGAACACCTGCAGGGTATATAGATCCAGACGAGGAGTCATGGGTAGCCGCGTATAGACACGTTCGCGAGGATAGCGGGTGTCTCGCGCGGCGGACCTAGGGGATTACGCCTAGCCGATTTCCACCCAGCCCGACGCCGCGTCCTGCGCCAGCAGCTCGCCGATGGTGGTTACGGCTATCCGGCCGTCGGCTGTTCCCAGAGCCAGTTGTTCGCCCTGCGCGTCCATGGCGTGGACCAGCGTAGGCAGACCGTCCAACCGCATTGCGGCGCGCAGCCGGACTGCGCCCGAGGCGGCGTCCAGCAGCAACAGGCCACCGTCCAGAAATGCGGCCGCGATCAGTCCGGGGCGGGGCAGGAATATGACCGCGCTGGCCGACGCGGTGGTTGGATGGCGCCAGAGTTCGCGGTCGCGGTCCAGCGGCTTGCGGTATATGAAGCCGGCGCAGGCGACGTGGACGGCGGGAGAGTAATGCCGGCCGCTGACGACCAGGCCGGCGCCTTGCTTATCCTCGACATAGCAGCCGCAAAGCTCCATGGCGTGGCTGTCGGGCTTGCCGTTGGCCTTGAGCACGGGCCAAAGCGGTTTGACCTGGCCATCGGGCGCGACCATGCACAGGCGCTTGGCCTCGTGGGAGCTTGCCGGCGTGCCCTGCACGCAGAACAGCGACGGTGCGCCGCTGATGCGGATGTAGTGATTGAAGCAGTCGTAGTGTCCCAGGTCCACGCGCCGTTCGGCGCCTGAATGCAGGTCGCGCAACCGGTCCTGCGCGTTCCTGGCCGCGGGGACGCGGTTCATGCGGCCCAGCAATATGCCGGGAGCTGATGCCGAGAATGTGAACTCGCCGTCGTACTCGGCGACGAGGTTCAGTCCTTCGTCCGTCAGCGAGTAAAGCCTGGAGTCCTGGCGCCATGTCATGCCGGGCCGGTTCGAAGGCTCCACGACGTGCACGTGGATGCCCGCCGCCCGGATGATCTCGGTTCCGTATCCGGCGCCCGTGTATGTTGCTATCGGGCCGCCGCCGGTGTCATGGATCTCGAGCAGGCAACCGTCGTGCGCCACGGCGATGCGTTGGTGGTCCAGCCAGGCGAGATCGCGGATCGCGCCCCGGTTCGCCAGCTCGGGCAGACCGAGCCATTGCGCAAGGCGGGCCTGGGGCGCCGGCGTGTCGGCGGACGGCTCGTCCGCTGACGAACCCCCATCGCGGGAGAGTTCCAGATCCTTGGAGCAGGGCGAGGACCAGCTCGCTTGGTCGTAGGGGATGCGCACCGCAAACAGGGTGTTGAACGCGGCGTCGTGTACGTCCTCGGGCAGTCCCTCCCACTCCTCGTCCCAGGGCCGGACCCACGCTTCGATCTGGTCGCCGGCGGCGTTGTAGGCGCAGCGCACGACTTCGGGGATGCGGTTGAAGAATCGCTGCCGCCGGCCGCTATGCCAGTCCCAGGCGAGCAGGTCGCCTTCGAACAGGTAGCCGCCGTCATAGCTGCCGGCGCCAATCGCAACGACGCTCTGGGCCGGATGGAAGGCCACGTCGTTGACGGGGAAGCGCAGATCGTCGAGGGCGGCGAAAGGGGCGAGGCCGCCGCGGCGGTACAGGGCGACGCGGTATCGCAAGGCTTGCCCGCCATAAGCGGCGCGCGCACGCGGATTCGCCAGCAAGGGAAATTCGGAAGCCACGGCGGCGATTTCGCCGGTCGGGTCGAAAAAAACTCCGGTAATCTTGCCGCTGCCTCGCAGCAGCGGATCCGTGATCATGGCCATTGCCAGTTCTCCGCGCGGCTGCGCCTTGTCGATGCCGAATGCTAGCGCAGCTTGCGCAGTCGTTCCGCCTGCGCCGCTAGCGTTCGGCCACCGTCCGGAGCAGGGAGGAATCGAACATGGCGGCAGGCGAAATGATGGGTTCATCCCAGGGGATGTCCCGTCCGTAGCGCTCCTGCATCTTGGCGCGCACCGCCGGGGATGAAAGGTCGAAGCGCTTGAGCGGCGCGAGCGCCCCGATTTACACGCCCAGCGCGCGCTGGTAAACCTTCCAGACCAATTCCGAGCAGTAGATCCTGTCGTCCGACCAGGCAAACACCAGGTCGTAAGGCTTGCCCACGAACGCGGCGCCGGCGTTTGCCAGCTGCGTCCGCGCGGCAGGCGTGAGCCGCGCATCGTCGCGCAGGCGCTTGATCACGTAGTGGCCGCGTTCGCCTTGCGCGGCCCATTGTTCGAGCGGCGTGTAGCTGACGCTGGCCGCGGCTTCCAGCACATAGGGGGCGCCCTGGCGCATGACGATCATGCCCATGTGGCTGTATGGCGAATGCGTGGCCTGCTGGATGGCCAGGCTTTGCGCAGAGCGGGATTGCTGGAATACCAGGTCGCCCGTCTGGACATCGGCGGTTGCGGCTGCGGCCAGGGAAAGCGCGGACAGTACGGCCGCGGTGGCGGCGCGCGCCCACGGCGCCGGGCTCATGTGCGAGCCCGGCTGGCGGCCGGCGTCTCCTTCTTGGCGCGGGGTTTGGCCGCGGGTTTGGGGTCTTGGGCGGGAGCGTCGAACTCCTGTTTGTTGCGTTCGCCCCGCGGGGTATTTTCCGGATGCGGCTTGGGAAAAGCCCAGGGCTTGGTTTTCTGATCCATTGCATGTACTCCTTGCACAGGCGGAACAGTAGCATTAGCCGTGGCGCTGGGTAAGTGAGGGTTGACGTCAATATTCATCACATCGTGATTTTCAGGTGAAAAAACGATGGATTCGACCCGCTCCAGCCTCTTATGTTCCGCCCTGCAGGATCAGGGCCTGTCAACTCTGACAGGACGCTCCCTTGGCATGGACGCAGGCGCTAGCCGGCTTCCGGCCGGTCTTCCAGCCAGATGCGGTCGAACTGTTCGCGTGCGTGGAGCGCCCAGTCGTCGATGGCGCTGCGCACGTCGTCCGCGGTGGGCTTGCGGTCCGCGGGCAGATTGCCGCCCGTGACGGTGCCCAGCGAGGTGATGAGCAACTCGTTGGTATTGGCGTCGCGCAAGGCGGCTTCGAGCAGCAGGCGCGCGGACTGGTCGCGGTAGCCGGCCGCCTTGACGGTCTGGCCGATCACGAAGCCGATGGGGATGTATTCCATCATCCTGGGGTCGCGTTCGTTGCGGAACGTGCCGGTGATGGCGGCGCTCAGGCGCAGCGCGTGCGGCGTGGGCCGAGTCAGCAGTTGATAGCCGGCTTGTTCGAACTCGCGCCGGAGCGCCTCGTTCAAGTAGGCCAGCGCGCGCTCGCGCATGGCGCTGTCGCCCTTCATGTCCAGTTCGTCCGGCCGGTCGCCTTGAATGTATTGCACCGGTTCCAGGATGAGCTTTTTCTGATACTGGCTGGCGATGGGCGGGCCGGGCCGCACCCAGACCATGCCGGCGCTCCAGTCGGGATCCTGCTTGAGGCGGCTTTGGTTTTCGCCCAGAGAGGTGGAGTAGTTCTGCGGCTTGGGCAGGTTGGTGCAGCCGGCAAGGCCGATCGCCGCACAGCAGGCGGCCAGAGCGAGGCGGATCTTCATGTTCTTCTCTTTTCCTGAAAGTGATGCCCGGCGCGGCGGGCGGAAAGGGCCGCACGCGCGCCGGGGGCGGGCCAATTATTGCTCCATTCCGATCCGGCTTTAGCGCTACAGGCGGCATGAAACTCTTGTTCCGCCGGAAAGCAGAATTCCATTTTGGGAAAACCGGATGCTGTTTTTGGCAAGCGGAAGCGCCATTCCGGGTAGGCCGTAATAGCCGCCGCAAGAAGCCGCAGCGGGACTACGATGGACGAGTGCACATAGGGAGACAACTATGGACACCGCCAAGCAGTGGTATGCCGCCGTCAAGGATTGGCAGCGGTCCCGCGACGAGCTCACCGCCGCGATCGCCGCGATCAAGTGGCCGAATCCCACACAGGATTGCCTGGACACCTACGACCGCGCCTACGCCAACGAAACCGGGGCGCGGGACCGCATGAACCAGGCATACGAACGCGTGCGACGATAGCCGCGCGCGCATCTGCTTCGAGGCCACGGCGGGCATTGCTACACTGCCGCGCATGACGGACCAACAACAGAAATTCTTGATCAGGCCGGCCCGGCCTGAGGACGCAGCCTGGCTGGAAGACTTGTTGATGCGCACCTACGAAGGCACGTGGATGCCTGAGATGACGGCGGAAAGGGACCGGCAGTTCCGCGCCAGCGGCAAGACGGCCGAGTACGTGCGCGCGCGGGGAAACCTCTTCATGGTGTGCGAGATGGACGGCGTGCCGGCGGGCATGGCGGATTGGGAGAACGACTTCATCTGGGCCTTGCATGTGCACCCCGCAAGGCAAGGCCGGGGCGTTGGCGGCGCCTTGCTGGCCTGGATGGAAGCGGCCATCCGCGACGCGAGATTTGGACGCGCGCGGCTGGAGACCGACTCCTTCAACCAGCGCAGCCGCCGGTTCTATGGGAAGCACGGCTACGCCGAAATCGACACCTATCCTGATGAAGAATGGGACAGCGGCTTCACCACCATCCTGCTGGAAAAGCGGTTGCCGGCGTGACGCCTCTGGCTCCATGAAATGGACCCTGGCTGGTCCTGGAAATGGAGCCACGATGGCGGTATGTTGTCGTTTTACCCGCAACCGCCGAATCCGCCATGTACCTGCCGTCCGCCTTTCGCGAAGACTCGCTCGAAGTCCAGCATGATTTCATCCGCGCCCATCCCCTTGCGGTGCTCACGACCAGCGGGGAGGGCGGGCTGATGGCGAACCACATCCCCTGTCTGCTGTATCCCGAGGGGCCGCATGGCGTGCTGCGCCTGCATGTGGCCCGCGCCAATCCGCAGCTTGCCGACCTGGCGTCGGGGCGGGAATGCCTGGCCGTTTTCCATGGGCCGCAGGCCTACGTCACGCCGTCCTGGTATCCGACCAAGGCCGAGACGCACAAGGTCGTGCCTACGTGGAATTTCGTCGCCGTGCATGTGTGGGGCACGCCGGTGATCCAGGACGATCCGGCCTGGCTGCGTGCGCAGCTCGATGCGCTGACCGACAGCCAGGAAAAAGCGCGCGCGCAGCCTTGGCGCGTGGCCGACGCGCCGGAAGATTTCATCGCGGCGCAGATGCGCGCCATCGTGGGCGTGGAGATTCCCATCACGCGCATCGAAGGCAAATGGAAGGTCAGCCAGAACCGCACGGTTGCCGACCGGCGCGGCGTGGCGGAAGGCCTGGCGGGCGAAAACGGCGATGCCGTCATGGCCGGGCTGGTTGCCCGCCGCGGCGGGCTGGAGTAGTCCGCCCCAGGGAAAAACTGACGATGGCGGCGGCCTGCAGGCTGGCTGCCAAGGCCAGGAACCAGAGCAGCGGCTGTCCGGCCTGTTCCGACCATGCCCGCAGCAGGCCGAACAGCGCCGGCGCGAAGGCATAGGCGCCTTGCGACATGGCGACGATCAGCGGCACCACGCGCTGCGTGTCCTCGCGGGCGAATTCGGTTTGCGCGATCAGCGGCGGCAGCGAGGTCGCGTTTCCTATGCCCGAGCCGAACAGCAACACGCCCAGCCAGATGGCCCAGGCGTGTTCAGCGGCCAGCATCAGGACCAGCGAACCGGCGATCTGGATGGCGTAAGCCACGCAAGCCACTTTGCGCCGGTCTGCGCCGGCGGGCATCAACCATCCCACCAGCGTGCGCCCGCCGATGGCCGCGGCCGTCGCCAGTCCCATGGCCAGGCCGGCGGTTTGCGCGCCCAGCAGCGGCGCCAGCAGGGAAAGCAGATGCGCGATCAGGCCGATCTGGGCGAACAGGCCCAATGACATGCCGGCGGCCAAAGTAAGAAAGGGCCGGTTGCGCCACAGGTCCGCCACCGGCGCAGGCGTTGCGGCGTTCATGGCCGCCGCTGGCGCCTGGGGGGGCTCCGCGGCGCCGTCCGGATCCTGCCCGAGCTGCTGCGGCGTAACGGCAAAAACCTTGCGCGCGAGCACGGCAATCACCGCCACCATCGTCACGCCGACCCACAAGGCCGCCTGGGCGAATCCTGCCTGGCTGATCAGGTAGACCCACAAGGGCGAAAAGACGATGCCGCCGACGCTGGCGCCGTTGTAGGCCATGCCTAGCGCGGCAGGCCGTTGGCGCACGAACCAGGGCGAGATCAGCGCGTTGACGGCGGCGGCGCCCAGCGTCACCCAGCCCATGCCCGAGAACAGCGCGGAGGCATACAACTGCCAGGGTTGCGCGGCCGTGGCCCAGCCGCCCACGCCCAGCGCGAGCAGCACGGCGCCGCTCAGCGTTACCGCGGGCACGCCGCAGTGCCGGTACAGTCGCGGCAGATTGGCGACCACCAAGGTGCCGCAAAGAAAGTGCAGCGTGACGGCGCCCGACACCAGCGCTACGCCCCAGCCGGTGCGCTGCGCCACCGCGTGCAGGAACACGGGCGGGCCGTAGAAGCCGACGCCCCAGCCGAAGACCGCCAGCGCGAAGGTGGCGTAAAGAACCGTCCAGCCAAAGAATTTCGGGGGTGCGCGCATGAATGTCCGGCGGAGCCGGCTGTCCTGTTGTGTTGAGTCGCAGTATGCTTGAGATTGCACACAACACTTTGGTATGAGCCGAATCATGGAATCCGAGTTCGCCGACGCCAGTCTTTCCGCCGTGGCGGGCGCCATCGCCGATCCGGCGCGCGCGCGCATGCTGTGCGTGCTGCTGGATGGCCGCGCCCGCACGGCGACCGAACTGGCCGCCGCCGCTGACATCGGCGCCTCTACGGCCAGCAGCCATTTCCAACGCCTGCGGGAGCGGGGCCTGGTGGAAATGGCCGTGCAGGGCAAGCATCGCTATTACCGCCTGGCGAACAGCGAGGTCGGGCATGCGCTGGAGGCCCTGCTGGTGGTAGCGGGCGCCGAACGGGTGCCGTTCAAGCCGAATACCCCTTCCGCGCTGCGCGAAGCGCGCACCTGCTACGACCACATGGCGGGCACGCTGGCCGTGCGCATCCACGACGCCATGCTGTCGCGCCAGTGGCTGGCGGCGGACGGGCGCGACTACATGTTGACTCCCTTGGGCGAGGCGGCGCTGGCGCAGATCGGCGTGGACGTGGCGCAGGCGCGCCAACGCCGGCGGCGCTTCGCGTGTTCCTGCCTGGATTGGAGCGAACGCCGTTCGCACCTCGGCGGCGCTTTGGGCGCGGCCCTGCTGGATGCGCTGACGCGCCGCGGCTGGATCAGCAAGGACCTGGATTCGCGCGCGCTGAGCGTCTCGAAAAAGGGCGAAAAGCAGTTTCCTGCCTTCTTCGGCCCAACCGATGACCAGTCCGCCGCAGGCGCCGCGCAGCGCGACCGGCATGTTGCCGCGTAGCCGCGGCGCGACCGGCGTCGGCTTGCGGCAAAGTGTGCATATGCAACAGATCTAGGGAAATCCCCGGGAGTCGGTGCGTAGAGGTGATGGAATAGCGCTCCGCGTCGCGCCGCAAGCCGCATCAGGCCTTGCCATGCGCGCCTGGCAGGTTCCCTGTGCGGTGTCTCCAAAAAATGGGGACACAATTCGTGCGATGCAACAGTGTTTCTATTTTCTGCGCGCGTTACAAAACATATCCGAACTGTCATGGACAGCCAGGGTATGCTGGGTCGCACAAAGAGGGCATCCGAAGTGCATCAGAACAATTTGATCTACAAGGGATACCGGCTGACGGCCAAAGTGTCCCGGGGCGCAGACGCCGAGGTTCAGGCGCAATCCAGCGGCCCCGTATTTATCGCGTCAGTGATGGTGGTCCAGGCAGGCGCCGTGCTCGAAGGCGGCGACGAATATCCGGTCCCGCGCTTTGCCGAGGGCGGTTTTGTCTACAGTCCGCGCGAAGCGGTGCATGCAGCCATCCTGCATGGCCGCGAAATCGTCGACGGCCTGACCAACATGCCAGCCTGACGCTGGCCTAGCCGGAAAAGACTTCCCGCCAATCGCGCGTCTTGGCCAGCGTCTGCACGCTCGCCGACTGTTCCAGGATGGTCACCGCCTTCTTGAACTCCTCGGCCGAGGCGCCGTCCTCCAGGATGACCATGCGCGAGTTGCGCGCGTCCGCCATCTTCACGTCCGACATCTTGCCGTGGGTCTGGTAGACCTGCGTCCAATCCATTTTCTTGCCGGCCTTCAGGGCGATGGGCTCGATGTACGTCAGCGCGGTGCTGCTGGCTGCGCGCACGGCGAAGGCGAAATCCGCCGTGTGGCCGCTGCTGCCCTTGGCTCGCGCGCCCTTGACCATGCGGTTCGCGCCCACGCCTGCCGCCAGCGCCCGCCCGACTTGCGCGCGGAAGCGCAGCTGGCTGAACTTGGGCATCCACTTGGCGCATTGGAACGACAGCGCCATCGCCAGCTTGACCGCATCCCACAGGGCTTCCTGCAACTGCGCATTGGGGCCGGACGCGACGATGGCGCCGTCGCGGTCGAAATGCGCCAGGCTGACGCCCGGGGTTTCGTTCAGGATGTCGATGCGCTTGGCCGCCAGGT
Organism: Achromobacter xylosoxidans A8; assembly: GCF_000165835.1. Lineage (NCBI taxonomy): Bacteria > Pseudomonadati > Pseudomonadota > Betaproteobacteria > Burkholderiales > Alcaligenaceae > Achromobacter > Achromobacter xylosoxidans. The sequence goes on along the minus strand of NC_014640.1, from coordinate 4,926,224 downwards.
CGATGCCGTAGCTGGACGCGTGCATCGAGGTCTCACAGGCGTCGGTCAGGTAGAACGTGGACTCGTCGGGATGCGCGATGAAGAAGGCCGCGTGCTGTCCGTCCAGGCCCAGCGTCATGGGCGATATGGCGCGGATGGCGTGTTCGCCCGCCGGCAGGACGGTCCAGCCGGAGGCTTCCAGGAAAGTGCTCATAGGATCAGTTCGATTTGGCGGCCTTTGAGGGGATGCGCGAATCCGCCGGTCAGCGTCAGGTTCGCCCGCGGCAGGAAGTACTGCATCAGCGCGCCGATATTCTGCAGGGCGGGCACGATGGGTTCGGCATAGCCTTCGCCTTCGTCCACCCAGATGTGTTCATGGCTGCGGTCCGCAAGCGGCTTGCGGTACTGCGGCCGGCCTTCGCCCACCAGGCTGGTGTGGAAGGAGTCGTCGGTGTCCACGCCGAACACGCGGTGCGGGCCCACGAAGAGGCTGGCACAGAACGCCTCGGCCAGGAAGATGGTGGCCTGGCCGTGCACGGCCGTGCGCGCGCCGCGATAGATCGCGCGGAAGATCACGTCTTCGCGCACGTCGCCCTTGACCCGGCAGGCACAGGCGAATTCCAGCCACTGGAGATTGCTGGCGGCGGGTTTCGGCACCCAGGCGATCGGTTTTACGGTTTCCTTGGGTTCGGCAAGAATCTCTTGCACCTCATCAACGGTGATTAACGGTTCGAACTTGTTGGCCATGGAACTGATCTAGGGTCTTGGAAATGCGCGCGCCGGAAGCGCGCCTGGCATGCGCCGCGCGGCGGCGGGCGCACACGCAACACTGCGAGGGGGCGTCATCTTACAAGATGAAGACCGCGCCGCTCTTTTTGCTGTATGGATGTACAGCTCAAGAGGCGGCGCGGCGGCAGGCGCTCACGCGTCTACAGCGAGGTGGCGCCGAACGTGTCGCATTGCTTGATGCTGCCGCTCTCCAGGCCGCGCTTGAACCAGCGCACGCGCTGCGCCGACGATCCGTGGGTGAAGGAATCGGGCACCGCATAGCCCTGGCTTTGCTTCTGCAGGCGGTCGTCGCCGATCGCGGTGGCGGCGCCCAGCGCCTCTTCCACGTCGCCGCTTTCCAGGATGTTGCGCGCCGCGTTGGCGCGTTGCGCCCACAAGCCCGCGAAGCAGTCGGCCTGCAATTCCATGCGCACCGACAAGGCATTGGCCTGGGACGGATTGCGGCGGCGCAGGTTGTCTACCTGGTCCGAGATGCCGAGCAGGTGCTGGACATGATGTCCGACCTCATGGGCGATCACATAGGCCTGGGCAAAATCGCCCGGCGCCTTGAAGCGGTTCTGCAATTCGTCGAAGAAGGCCAGGTCGATGTACACCTTGCTGTCGCCCGGACAGTAGAACGGACCCATGGCCGACTGGCCGGTGCCGCAGGCCGTGGGCGTGGCGCCGCGGAACAGCACCAGCTTGGGCGCCACGTACTGGCGGTTCAGGTCCTTCTGGAAGATGGCGCTCCAGGTGTCTTCGGTTTCGCCCAGCACCTTCGAGACGAAGATGGCCTGCGGATCGTTGGCGGGCGGACGCGTGGCCGGCCCCTGTTGTTGCTGCGCGGGCGGGCCTTCGGCCATCTGCAGGACCACGCTGGGATCCACGCCGAAATACATGGCGACCAGGGCCAGCACGATCGTGCCTATGCCGATGGTGCCGCGGCCGCCGATGCGTGGGCCGCTGGAACGGCGGTCTTCCACATTGTCGCTTTCGCGCGAGTCATCAAGGCGCATACTGTTTCTCCGGGCGGGTCGGCGTTCCCGCCATTTTGCATCGCCGCTCTGTACTGAGCAGCCTTCAAGAGTGTTAGGATAAACCCATGGCCTTGTATTTCGATATCCATCCCGCGAATCCGCAACCGCGCCTGCTGAAGCAGGCGGCCCAATGGCTGGCCGATGGCGGGCTGGTCGCGGTGCCTACCGATTCGAGCTATGCCGTGGTCGCGCGGCTGGACGACAAGAACGCCGCCGACGGGCTGCGCCGCCTGCGAGGCCTGGACGAACGCCATCATCTCACGCTGCTGTGCCGTGACCTGGCCGAAATCGGCCACTTCGCGCGCGTCGACAACCGCCAGTACAGATTGCTGAAGGCCGCCACGCCGGGGCCCTGGACCTTCATCCTCGAAGCCACCAAGGAAGTGCCGCGCCGCGTGTCGCACCCGTCGCGCAAGACCATCGGCATCCGCGTGCCGGATCATGCGGTCATGCTGGGCCTGCTGGAGCAGGTGGGGGCGCCCCTGCTGTCCACCACGCTCATCCCCAAGGACGAGGCCGAAGCGTTGAACGACGCGGAAGAAATCCGCGAACGCTACGACCACGACCTGGCAGCCATCATCGACGCGGGCGCCTGCCCGCAATCGCCCACTACCGTGATCGACCTTACCAGCGAAGAGCCGGTGGTGGTGCGTGTCGGACGCGGCGATCCTGCCACCCTCGGTCTTGCCTGAGCGCGTCCGCCGCGCCGACCTGCACGCCGGCACGCGCCGGCGCGCGGCTCATCTACAATCCGGTTCGCCATGAACGACATCATCCAAACCATTGCGGTCTACGCGATACCGGTCATCTTCGCCATTACCCTGCACGAAGCCGCGCATGGCTTTGTCGCGCGCATGTTTGGGGATCCCACGGCCTATGAGGCCGGGCGCATCAGCCTGAACCCCGCGCGGCACATCGATCCGGTCGGCACGCTGCTGGTGCCGGTGGCGATCCTGCTGGCGTCCAAGCTGCTGGGCAGCCCGGGCATGCTGTTCGGCTGGGCCAAGCCCGTGCCGGTGGATTTCGGCCGCTTGCGCCGTCCTAAGCAGGACATGCTGTGGGTGGCGCTGGCAGGTCCTGCGGCCAACCTGTTCATGGCGGTGCTGTGGGCGTTTTCGCTGCGCCTCTTCCTGGAGTCCGGCCTGCAGGAATCGTTCTGGTTCGAAATGGCCGTCGCCGGCGTGAATGTCAACCTGGTGCTCATGGCCCTGAATCTGCTGCCGATTTTGCCGCTGGACGGGGGACGCATCCTCTTCAGCCTGCTGCCCAACCGCCTGGCCTGGCAATACTCGAAAATCGAGCCGTATGGCCTGGTGATCGTCGTCATCCTGCTGGTGACGGACGTGCTCTGGCTATTGATGCGCCCCGTGCTCGCCCTGGGGACGACCATCGTCCAGTGGTTTCTGTAGGATTTCAGCCAATATCCGTTAAACTCAACGGTTTCATTGATTCTGGCCCCGGGGCATCCCGCCGCGGGGTGTTGGAGCCCTACATTTATGGCATCCCCTGCAACCGCCGCAGGCGTTAATTTCCAAGGCAGCATGGTGGCCCTGGTCACCCCCATGCAGCCCGACGGCAGCCTGGACTACGCTGCCTACCGGTCGCTGATCGACTGGCATATCCAGGAAGGCACCGACGCGCTGGTGGTGGTGGGCACCACCGGGGAGTCGCCCACGGTCTCCATGGAAGAACATGCGGAGTTGATCCGCGTTGCAGTCGAACACGCCGCGGGCCGCATTCCGGTCATCGCCGGCGTGGGCGCCAACTCCACCGACGAAGCCATCCACCTGACGCGCCATGCCAAGGCGGTGGGCGCGCAGGCCGGCCTGTCGGTCGTTCCTTATTACAACAAGCCCTCGCAAGAAGGCCTGTACCGCCACTTCCGCACCATCGCGGAAGCCGTCGATCTGCCCAATATCCTGTACAACGTGCCGGGCCGTACCGTTGCCGACATGAGCAACGAAACGATCCTGCGCCTGGCGCAGGTGCCGGGCATCATCGGCATCAAGGACGCCACGGGCGACATCGCCCGCGGCGGCCTGCTGCTGCGCGAAGCGCCGGCCAGTTTCCAGGTCTTCAGCGGCGATGATCCCACCGCCGCCGCCCTGATCCTGCTGGGCGCGCGTGGCAATATTTCCGTTACGGCCAACGTGGCGCCGAAGCTCATGCGCGAGCTCTGTGCCGCCGCCCTGGCCGGCAATGTGCCCAAGGTGCGTGAACTTAATGCGTACCTGGCGCGTCTGAACAAGGCTTTGTTCGTTGAAGCCAACCCCATCCCTGTCAAGTGGGCGTTGGCCGAAATGGGCCGCAGCGCACTGGGTTACCGGCTGCCGCTGGTGGAACTGGGAACACAGCACCACGCGACCGTGCGCGCTGCGCTCCAGGAAACGGGCCTGCTCTAAATATCGTGAGGATACGTATGAACAAGCGTCATGCCGGTTTGTCGGCATTGATGTCTCTGGTGTTGTTGGCCGGTTGCAGCGAGGTCAATCAATTCCTGGGCAATGAAGAGTCCGTCAACTACAAGAGCGCAGTCACGCAGCGTGGAGAGCCTCTCAGCATCCCGCCCGACCTGACCCAGGCCAACGCCGATCCGCGCTACCGCGCGCCGGCTTCGGGCTCGACCACCTATTCGCAGTTCCAGCAACAGGGCCAGGCGCAAGCCAGCCAGCCGAAGACCAGCAACGTGCTGCCCGGCCGCCAGGACATGCGCGTCGAGCGCGACGGCGACCTGCGCTGGCTGGTGGTGGACCGTCCGCCGGAAGACATCTTCCCGCGTCTGGTCGACTTCTGGACCGAAAGCGGCTTTACCGTGGCCAGCAACAACCCGAGCGCCGGCCTGATCGAAACCGATTGGGCGGAAAACCGCGCCAAGATCCCGGAAAGCTGGCTGCGCCAGGCGCTGGGCATGATCCTGGAATCGGCCTGGGATAGCGGCGAGCGCGAGAAATTCCGCACTCGCGTCGAACGCGTCAACGGCCATACCGAGGTCTACGTCAGCCATCGCCAGATGCTGGAAAAGCGCGTGGGCGCCGACGGCAACCAGGTGCAATGGCAGAACGGCAAGGAAGATCCGGGCCTGAACGCCGCCATGCTGGCGCGCATGATGGTCTACCTGGGTTCCGACGTCGACAATGCCCGCAAGCTGGTGCAGCAGGCCGAGGCCGCGCCGCAGAAGCCCGCCGTGCAGCAGGACGTCCGCGCTCAAGGCGCCTCGCTCGTCGTCAGCGAATCCTTCGACCGCGCATGGCGCCGTGTCGGCGTGGCGCTGGACGGCGGCGGCTTCGCCGTGGATGACCGCGACCGCTCCGCTGGCGACTACTTCGTCCGCTATGTCGACACCGACACGGGCGAGAAGATCGAGCAGCCGGGCTTCTTCAGCCGCATGTTCTCGGGCGACAAGAAGGCCGAGGCGCCCCAGTACCGTATCCACCTGGCCGCCACCGGCGACCAGACCACGGTGACCGTGCTGGATGCCAATGGCGCCCGCGACAACAGCGCCACCGCCCAGCGCCTGCTGAGCGTGCTGAAGGACAAGATGTAAGACCGGCCCGGTTCTGCGCTTATGCGCAGGCCTGCGCAAGAGAGGCCCCGCTGGGGCCTCTTTTTTATTTGGGCGGGTTTGCAAGCGCCTTGCAGACTGCGGGACGCGCGAACCCCGAGCCGCGATGCGCTGCGGTTGCGGTCTCTTGCTCACAAGCCATCTGGACGTAAAAAAGCCCTGGCTGCGTACAGCCAGGGCTTTTTCTTGCGTCCTCAGAGCGGGGGTTCGTCTCTGCTTTTTTATTAGGACGCGGGCGTGGTCGAGCCGCCCGGGGTGGTCGAACCGCCGCCCGGCGTGGTGTTGGGCGTGGGCGCCGGAGCCGGAGAGGTGGCCGGGGGCGTCGTGGTGGGGGCAGGCGTGCTTGCGCCCGGAGCGGGGTTGGTCGCGGGCGCCGGGGCATCTTCCTTCTTGTTGCAGGCGCTCAGCGCAACGGCCAGCACCGAGGCAATAATCAAGGTTTTGCTCATCATTTTTAGACTCCTGTAGATGACGACTCTTGAAACCCCATTAGGGGAAACCAGAGGTCAGGCTACAGGAACACACGGGCGCAACGCGTATGAAAGTTAAAAAGGTCGCATCCTAACGGCAACAAACCTTTCAGCTTCGTGTTATCTCTTTCTTGATGTGTCCCGCGTATCAGACCTGATTTCCTTCTGTACAGGACTGATACGCGAGGGTGTCCGGATGCTACGCAGACTGGTAGCGGATCCAGCCCGAGTCCAGCCAGTCCGCGAGGCAGGAGCGAGCTTCGTCGCTGAGGCGGGCGCAGGACGGGTCCGAGCAATCCAGGCTGCGCGCATCCGCCAGCATGCGCAAGGCGGCGTCGGCCGGCGTCATGGCGGTCTCGCCATTGATGAAGAGCTGCTTGCCGCGATACAGCATGCGGCTGCGGCGGTCCAGCACCAGCCTGCCGCTGGCGGGCCAATCCTCTTCCAGATCCACGTCCATGCTTTCGGGCGCATCGAACACGCTGAGGTTGCTGGGCTCGGTCAGCCAGCAGCCCAGGAAGCGCGAGGCCAGCGCATCGTCGAAGCGCAGCTTTTCCACGGTTTCCAGCGTCGCGGCCACCAGCGCGTCCGGCAGGGCGGCGGGCGTGTCGACGGCGGACTGGCCGGGGTCTCGATAGACCGCGGACAGTTTGGGGCCGGGCAGAGCGGGTTCGCCATAGGGGCCGCCCAGGAGGCCGACGCGCGCCATGACCTGGTCCGCGGCCGCTTCCAGCAGCCCGCGCGCCAGCGTCGCCTGCGTGGGCGCACGAAAGCCGATGGAGATGGTCATGCAGCCGTCGCCCACGGCGACGCCGTCATGGGCGGCCTGCGGCGGCAGGTAAAGCATGTCGCCCGGGGCTAGTACGGCGGTTTCCTCGGGCTCGAAGCGGCTCAGGATCTTCAGCGGCAGGCCGGGTTCCAGCGACAGGTCCTTCTGGCGGCCATAACGCCATTCGCGCTCGCCCGCCGCCTGCAGCAGGAACACGTCGTAGCTGTCGAAGTGCGGACCCACGCCGCCGCCGTGGCTGGCGATGCTGATCATCACGTCATCCAGGCGCGCGTCGGGGATGAAGCGGAACAGCTGCATCAGTTCGGATGCGGCATCGCTGTGCAGGTCCACGCTTTGCACCAGCAGGGTCCAGTCGCCTTCATTGTCCTTGGGCAGGCGCGCGAAGGGGCCGTTCTCCATTTGCCACTCGCCGTTCTCGCGCCAGATCAGGCGCGACTCTACGTCGTCGCGGCGCGCCAGCTTCTTGATGGCGGCGATCGTGAGCGGGGGCTTGAAGCCGGGGATGGCCTGGCGGATCAGCAAGGGCTTGCGCTGCCAATGGCGGCGCATGAAGTCGTTGGGACTCTGGTTGCCCAGCAGGGCCAAGGGAAGGTCGAGGTTCATTGCAGGTGCTTCTTCAGGCGGTAGAGGGCGTCCAGCGCTTCGCGCGGGGTCAGGCTGTCCGGGTCGACGGCGGCGAGTTCCTCGCGCAGGGCGTCCAGGGCTTCCAGGTCGTCGGTGCGGTCGGCTTCGGCATAGGCCTGGGCGTCGGCGTCCGCCGCGGCCGCGAACAGGCCCAACTGCGGCGTGGGGGCGCCCTGGGCTTCCAGGCGTTCCAGTTCGCGCGTGGCCTGGCGGATCACGGCGGCGGGCACGCCCGCGCGCTGCGCCACCTGGATCCCGTAGCTGCGGCTGGCCGGGCCTTCGCGCACTTCATGCAGGAAGACGATGCCGCCGGCTGATTCCGCCGCGGCCAGGTGCACGTTGGCCGAGGCCGGCTGTTCCGCGGGCAGGCGGGTCAGTTCGAAATAGTGGGTGGCGAACAGCGTCAGCGCGCGGTTGTGGGCCAGCAGGCGGCAAGCGATGGCCCAGGCCAGCGCCAGGCCGTCATAGGTCGACGTGCCGCGGCCGATCTCGTCCATCAGCACCAGGCTGTTGGGCGTGCTGGCCGACAGGATGGCGGCTGCTTCGGTCATTTCCATCATGAAGGTCGAGCGGCCGCCCGCCAGGTCGTCGGCCGCGCCGATGCGGGTGAAGATGCGGTCGATCTTGCCGATGCGGGCGCGCGAAGCGGGCACGAAGCTGCCGATGCGCGCCAGCAGCGCGATCAGCGCCACCTGCCGCATATAGGTCGATTTACCGCCCATGTTCGGGCCGGTGATCAACAGCATGCGGCGCGCAGGTTCCAGCCGGCAGCCATTGGGCGTGAAGCGTTCGATGGCATGTTCCACCACCGGGTGGCGGCCGGCCTCGATGTCGATGTCGGCCTGCTCGGACAATTCGGGCGCGATCCAATCGTGGCGGCGGGCGTGTTCGGCCAGGGCGGCCAGCGTGTCCAGTTCGGCCAGCGCGGCGGCGCAGTCGGATAGCGGCCGCACGTGTTCGGCCAGCACGTCCAGCAATTGCTCGAACAGCCATTTCTCGCGGGCCAGCGCGCGGTCCTGGGCCGACAGCACCTTGTCTTCCCAGGTCTTGAGTTCGGGCGTGATGTAGCGTTCGGCGTTCTTCAGCGTCTGGCGGCGGCGGTAGTCCTCCGGCACCTTGGCGGTCTGGCCCTTGGTGACTTCGATGTAGAAGCCGTGCACGCGGTTGAATTCCACGCGCAGATTGCTGATGCCGGTGCGCTCGCGCTCGCGCGCTTCCAGCTGCACCAGGAAGTCGCCGCCGTCGGCCGCCAGGCCGCGCAGCTCGTCGAGTTCGGCGTCGAAGCCCGCCGCCAGCACGCCGCCGTCGCGGATGGCGACAGCGGGTTCGGCGGCGATGGCGCGCACCAGCAGGGCGGCCAGGGCCGGATCCACCGACAGGTGCGAGATCAGTTCGCCCAGCCGCGGCGAGTCCGCCATCGGTTCCACCAGGTCGCGCAGCGCCGGCAGCGCCTGCAGCGCGTCGCGCAGGCTGGCCAGTTCGCGCGGACGTACCGAACGCAGCGCCAGCCGGGCGGCGATGCGCTCGATGTCGGGGAATGCATTCAGCGCGCCGCGCAGGGACTCCAGCAGGCCGGCCGAACCAAATCCAGCCGCGCCAAAGCCGGCCGCGCCAAAGGTCTGCTCCACGTCCATGCGGCCCGCCAGCAGCGCCGAGATGGCCTGCTGGCGCGCCAGCGCCTGCTCGTTCTCGCGCAGCGGATGGTGCAGCCAGCGGCGCAGCAGCCGGCTGCCCATGGGCGTGCGGCAGCCGTCCAATAGCGAGAACAGCGTCGGCGAATCTTCGCCGGACAGCGTCTGCGTCAGTTCCAGGTTGCGGCGCGTGACCGGGTCCAGCAGCACGTACTGGCCGGGGCGCTCCGCCGACAGGCTCTGCACGTGGGCCAGGGCCTGCGACTGGGTGCGGGCCGCGTAGCGCAGCAGGGCGCCCGCGGCGCAGATGCCGGCCGGCATGTCCTCGATGTCGAAACCCGCCAGGGTGTCGGTCTTGAAGTGCGCCAGCAGGTGGGCGCGCGCGCTGTCGCCTTCGAAGTGCCAGTCGGGCACGCGGGCGCGGGCGCCTTCGAAGGGGAAGTCGAATTCGGCGCTCTCGGCGCAGATGATCTCGGCCGGCGCGATGCGGTGCAGTTCGGATTCCAGCTGCGCCGGCGCGCATTCGGTCACGCGGAACTCGCCGCTGGCCAGGTTCAGCCAGGCCAGCCCAGCACGCGGCGCGCGCGCCGTGCCGCCGACGAACACGGCGGCCAGCGCGCGGTCCGCCTTGGCCGGCAGCAGCGCGTCGTCCGTCAGCGTGCCGGGCGTGACGATGCGAACGATGCGGCGCTCGACCGGCCCCTTGGATGTCGCCGGGTCGCCGATCTGCTCGCAGATGGCGATGGACTCGCCCATGGCGACCAGCCGCGCCAGGTACTGCTCCATGGCATGCACCGGCAGCCCGGCCATCGGGATCGGCGTGCCATTGGACGAGCCGCGCTTGGTCAGCGTCAGGTTCAGCAGACGCGCGCCGCGCTCCGCGTCTTCGTAGAACATTTCATAGAAGTCGCCCATGCGGTAGAACAGCAGCAGGGGGCCGGCCTCCGCCTTCAGGCGGAGGTACTGCTGCATCATGGGGGTGTGGCCCGGGTGGGCGTCGGCGGCGGTGTTTTGCGTTGCGGAATTCATGCCCGTGATTGTATCGGGCGCTTGGACTGCTGCGGGGAGGGACGGATGCTGGTTTTGTCCGGAACTCATTTGTTCATGATATTGCCCAACTTCTTGATGACCTCGTGCCCTGTGTCGGCGCAGGTCTCTGCTGCCCCAGGTCGTATCAATATGGCCATGCCGACTGCTCGGTCGCCGGCGCTTGGCGAGAACAGAAGCAATTGAATTGCTACGCCGGCAGGCAGGGCGGGCGTACGGAAAATGAGGCCAGGAAACCGACTGAACCGGCCCGAAACCGGCTGAAATTGCTTTGCGCAAAACCGCTGCATCCGCTCGCGGGAATAGTCGCTATGGTGGTCGCCACGCCGCACAACAACGCGGCGATGACGGCATCAGCCTCCACGCCATAGGGATCAAAATGAAAATCGCACCCATGTTGTCTTTCGTCGTGCTTGCCGTGTTCGCAGCCGCGACCGCGCAGGCGGAAAGATGCACGTCCAATCTGTCGGGTGGGCAAGACTGCACCTATGACGACGGCACTACCTCGCGGAGCACGTCCAACCTGAGCGGCGGCTACGACACGATGTACAGCGACGGGCGGACTTCGCGCAGCACATCCAACTTGAGCGGCGGCTTGGACACGAGGTACAGCGACGGCACCACCTCCCGGAGCACGTCCAACCTGAGCGGCGGCTACGACACGACTTACAGCGATGGGCGGAACTCGCGCAGCACGTCCAACTTGAGCGGTGGCTACGACACGAGATACAGCGATGGCGCCAGTTCCCGAAGTACGTCCAATCTGAGCGGCGGCTACGACACGACGACCAGCAAGGGGAGAAACAACAAAGCCGATACCCGTCATCCAGCAGGCGCCCGCTGAATTGAAGAGAACGGGCGGTGGTCTTGTCGAAAGCCGCAGGCCGCGGGCATGGCGGCCTGGTTGCAGGTTCCTGCGAAAGAGTGCGATTGCAATCGCCGTCAGTTCTGCAACGGCGGTTCAAACGGCTTGTTCAGGACCGGCTACTTGATCTTGCTGCAGCGAAAGGCCTCGATGCCTTTTTCCACATAATGCGGTTCGCGTGCGCAGGCCGCGCGCATGGCCTGGTTTGCCAGGCTCATGAGGTTGGCTGCATTGGTCATGGCTTCCAGACCGTCGGCGCCCGGGCCGATCTTGTCGAAGCGCGCCTTGAACTCGGCGGCTTGCTTGCTGTAGGCGTAGGCGCGCATCACATCCGTATAGGCGATGGCCCGGGAAATGTCGCCCTCCGTGGGCTTTTTCTCGGCGCCGAAGGCCGGGCCGGACAGCAGAGCTAGGGCGAGCAAGGGGATGAGGGTGGTTTTCATGTTCGTCATCAGGAATTCTCTTGCGGGTTGTCCGATGGGAGGCCGGTTGGCGAGGCGCATGGGCGATCCGCCTGGCGCCGCCATCACCACATTTTGCAGGTCGTGCCGTTGTTGACGAGGTCGCCGCCGACGACGATGCCCTTCTCGTCGACGTGGAGCATGGTGTAGCAGCTGGCGACGCCGGTGCGGCGCTGGTAGATGGTGCCCGTGTTGTTGCCGAAGCCGTAGCTGACGCCGCCCGGCGGGGGAACGTAGAAGCTGCCGACGGCCTCGTCCCACGAGACTTCGCCGGAGGTCTGCCACATGTAGACCAATTGCCCGATCGGCAGGTCTTCACTGGCGTACACGCGATCGGGGACGCCCCACTCGGTCACGATGTCGTTGACTGGCTTGCCCTTGTGGCGCAGCATCGCCACGTCCCAGGTGGTGCAGGCGCTCAGCATGGCGCCGCACAGGCAGACTAGCAGGGCCTTGAGAAAACTGAATCGCACTTTTTCTTCCTTGTTCAGATGCTTGACAGGTGCCCTACGCGCCGCATGATGCCAGCAGGTCGCCGACATGGAAAGTGGGGGGTGTGGCGTGCATTCCACATCCCGCGTGCGCCGGAATCCGGCCCAACGGAAAACGCCCCATTGCTGGGGCGTTTCTTGGGTACTTGGGATTTTACGTTTTATTACAGTTGAGAGGGCGTTGGATCCGACGCACGCGGACCTTGCCTGTACCTCATTTGTTCATGATGTTCCCCAACTTCTTGATGACCTCACGCTCCGTCTCCGCGCTGGCCTGGGCGGCCTTGGTGTAGGTCGCGGTATCCATGTATTGCGGCGACACGCCGGACTGGCGCAGCAGCGTGAGGAAAGCCTCGTCCTTGAGGGTGTCGCGGAAGGCGCCGTCGAGCTTGGCGATGACCGCCGGGTCCATGCCCTTGGGGCCGGCGATGCCGAAAGGCGAGGTGTGCACCACGGGATAGCCGGCTTCCTTCAGGGTGGGCACGTCCGGCAGGTCCGGCGAGCGCTTGTCGCCGAGCGACGCAAGGATGCGGACCTTGCCCGAGGCCACGTAGGGCAGGATGGTGCTGGCGCCGACCAGCACCTGGATGTGGCCGCCCAGCATGGCGGTCAGTGCGTCGGCGTCGCCCTTGTAAGGGACGTGGGTCCACTTGGCCTGGGCGGCTTCGCCCAGCTGCACCATGGCGATGTGCTGGCTGCTGTAGGCGCCCGGCGTGCCATAGGAAATCGTGTCGGGCTTGGACTTGGCGTAGGCGACCAGGTCGTCCAGCGTCTTCCAGGGCGAGTCCGCGGCGACTGCGACGTAGTAGTTGTAGCCGGCGATCATCGAGATGTAGGTCAGGTCCTTGATCGGGTCGTAGCGCGTGCCGGTGATGTGCGGCATGCGGAAGATGCCGATGGGCACCATGGTGACGGTATAGCCGTCGGGCGCGGTGTTGAGCATCTGGGTGGCGCCCAGCGTGCCGTTGGCGCCGGTCTTGTTTTCGACCACCACGGTCTGGCCGAGGCGCTTGCCGGATTGCTCGGCCAGGGCGCGGCCGACCACGTCGGTGACGCCGCCGGCGGAGTAGGGGATGATCAGGCGGATCGGGTGGTTGGGGAAGTCCTGCGCCAGCGCGGGGGCGCTGCTTGCGCTTGCGAGGACCATCATGCCTGCTGCCAGGATCTTCTTCATGTCATTCCTCCTTTGTGTGCCGCCGGCTCGCCGGCCGGCTCCAGGTCTAGCGGGATGCCTGGTATTGAACGTCAATCGATAATGCGCGCCCGGCTTGCGCCGAAGCCGATGCGCTGGAAACCCTCGCGGCTGCAATGGGCCGTCAGGGTGACTTCGTCTCCGGCCTCCAGGAACAGCCGGGTTTCGCCCGAGGGCAGGGTAATGGGCTGTTTGCCGCCATGCGTCAGTTCGAGCAGGCTGCCGTGGCCGCTGTCGTCGGGCGTGGAGATGGTGCCCGAGCCCAGCAAGTCGCCCGGGCGCAGGTTGCAGCCGCCCAGCGTGTGCTGCGCCACCATCTGCGCCGGAGTCCAGTACAGATGGCGCGCATCGGATGCCGCCAGCCGTTGCGGCGCCAGTGAGCGTTCGCGCATCAGCGGTGTGGACAGCCACGCTTGCAGCGCGATGGCCAGTCCGCCGGTGGCGGCGTCGTCGGCGTGGCGCAGATAGGGCAGCAGTTCAGGATCGCCATCGCCGCGCGCCATCGCGGCGCTGCGGAACGGGGCCAGCGCTTCGGCAGTCACCACCCAGGGCGAAACCGTGGACGCGAAATTCTTGCCCTGGAAGGGGCCTAGCGGCTGGTATTCCCAAGCCTGGATGTCGCGGGCTGACCAGTCGTTCAACAGGCCATAGCCGGCCACGTGGCCGGCGGCCTGCTCCAGCGGCACGGGCTCGCCGAGCGCGTTGCCGGGGCCGATCCAGATCGCCAGTTCGAGTTCGAAGTCCAGCTGCGCGGATGGCCGGTAGGCCGGGACGTCGACGCCGGCCGCCGTCCTCACCTGGCCGCGCGGCCGCCGCACGGGTGTGTCGGACGCGCAGATGGAGGAGGCGCGGCCGTGATAGGCGATGGGCACGTGCTTGTAGTTCGGCATCAGCGGGTTGTTGGGCCGGAACAGCTTGCCCACGTGGCTGGCGTGATGGATGCCGGCATAGAAATCGGTGTAGTCGCCCACGTCCGCAGGCAGCAGCAGCTCGCATTGGGCCTGCGGATGCAGCAGGCGCGCGGCCAGCGAGGCGTGCCGCGCGCTGGCTGGGTGTGCGGCGTCCAGCAGCGCGAACAGGGCGTGCCGCACGGCCTTGCGGGCGGCGGCGGGCAAGGCCATCCAGTCGTTGAGCCTGTGCGTCGATAGCGCTTGGCGCGCGACCGGCTCCAGCTCGTCCAGCAGGCCCAGTTCCACGGCGGCCCGGACATCCAGCACCTGCTCGCCGATGGCGACGCCGATTCGCGGCGTGCCGCCATCGTGGCGGAACACGCCCATCGGCAGATTCTGCAACGGGAAATCCGGATGGCCGTCGGCGCCGTCGACCCAGCTCTTGGCGGTGGGCGCGTGGGTGTGGTCCAGCATCTTGTACTCCTCGGGGGCGTTGTCGGTATCGCTGTGCGGCCTGCGCGCATGTTCAATGGAGGCCGCCGCTGCGGCTTCAGGCTGCGGTGGTGCCGCCGTCCATGGCCCAGGCCACGCCGCGGACTTCGTCGGCGTCGGGCGAGCAGAAGAATTCGCACAGGCCGGCGATCTGTTCCAGGGTGACGAACTTGCCCGAAGGCTGGCGCAGGCCGAGCAGCCGGTTTGTGGCCGCGGCATTGTCCAGCCCTTCGCGTTCGGCCAGCGCGTCGATCTGCTTCTGCACCAGCGGCGTGTGTACCCAGCCGGGGCAGATGGCGTTGCAGGTGATGGCGGTCTGCGCGGTTTCCAGCGCCACGGATTTGGTCAGGCCGATCAGGCCGTGCTTGGTGGCGTTGTAGCCGGTCTTGCCGGCGCGGCCGCGCAAGCCGCTGATGGACGCCATGTTGACGATGCGGCCCCAGTTGCGCGCGCGCATGGCCGGCAGCGCGGTGCGCATGGTGTGGAAGCTGGCCGACAGGTTGACGGCGATCATGTCGTCCCACTTGTCGACCGGAAAGGCCTCGATCTGGCTCACATGCTGGATGCCGGCGTTGTTGACCAGGATATCCAGCGCGCCATAGACCTGGTTCAGCTCGGCCATCATGGCCTCGATCTCGGCCGGCTTGCGCAGGTCGCAGGGCTGGAAGCGGACCGGCACGCCATAGGTGTCGCGGAACTCGGCGCAAAGCGCATCGGCTGCGGCAGCGTCGGCCAGGCCATTGAGCACCAGCGTCGCGCCGGAGCGCGCCAGGCGCCGCGCCACGGCCAGGCCGATGCCGCTGGTCGAACCGGTTACCAGGGCCACCCGCCCCGAAAGATCAGCCATGCTTGTCTCCACGCTGTGTGTTTATTGGATGCGTGGCAGGTTAGGGCTTGGGGATTGAGTCGTCCAATTTATTATCGGAACATCATTTATATTCATGGAATATCAATAACCGATACCCGACATGGAACTGCGCCACCTGCATAGCTTCATGGTCCTTGCCACGGAACTGAACTTCACCCGCGCCGCCCTGCGCTTGCACATCGCCCAACCTCCTTTGAGCCAGCGCATCCGCGAACTGGAAGAGGAACTGGGCGTGAAGCTGTTCGACCGCAGCACGCGCAAGGTCGCGCTGACGGTGGCGGGCCGCGTGTTCCTGGACAGCATCCAGCCCATGTTCCGGCAGTTGGACGGCGCGGTGGAGGCCTGCCGCAAGGCCGGCCGGGGCGAGACCGGCAGTCTGCGGCTGGGCTATACCGGACGCGCCAGCCATGTGCGCCTGCCGGGGCTGGTGCGCGACTGCCGGCGCCTATACAGCGATATCGCGCTGGACATCCAGGGGCCGCTGCCGACTGGCGAACTGCGTCTGAAACTGCTGGACGGCACGCTGGATGCGGCACTGTGCTTTCTGCCCCTGGAGGGCAAACATATCGTGTCGCACGGCTTCATGCTCAGCGAGTTCTCCATCGCGCTGGCCGACGCGCATCCGCTGGCGAGCAAGGCGGACCTGGGCGTCGCGGATCTTGCGCAAGAGCCGTTCATCGCCTATCCCTCGGGCAAGGGCTTCCACCTGCGCGGCGCCATGGACGCCATCTGCCTGGAGGCGGGTTTCCTGCCGCGCGTGGTGCGGGAAACGGAAGCGTCCCAGACCCTGCTGTGCCTGGTCGCGGCCGGCACCGGCGTGGCCATCATTCCGCGGGACATCGAGTCCCTCAACATGGAGGGCGTGGTGTTTCGTCCGTTGCCGGCGGACGCGCCCAAGCTGCAGCATGGCATCGCGTGGTTGGAGACCAACCGGAATCCTGCGTTGAGCCGGCTACTGGCGTTGTGCGGCGTCGAAGTCGAGGCGGGATGAGGCGTCCGGCAGTCGCTTGCGCCCGCCAGTCCGGGGACGGCACAATCGCAGCGCGCGGCCCCGTTTCCGCCGCCGGAGTTTCATTCAAATGCAGGCTTTATCCGTCCCGGCCACGCTCGACGCCAGCGAGCGCATCACCATCGCCAGCGGCCCGCACCAGGCCGAATTTGCGCCGGGCGGCGGCGGTCGCCTGACCCGGCTGTCCACGGGTGCGCACGACTGGATCGTGCCGCTGACCGACACGCAATGGCCCGCGGGAAGCTGGCCGCGGGCAGGCTCATACCCGCTGGCGCCGTACTCCAACCGCATCCGCGACGGCGCGTTCACTTTCAACGGCGCCAGGCACGCGTTGCAATCCGTGCCCGGCCGACCTTATGCGATCCATGGCGCGGGCCTGTATCAGGCATGGAGCGTGCGCAGCCTGAGCGCGGACAGCGTCGACCTGGTGTTGGCGCAGCCCGCCGGCGTGCTGGGCTGGCCCTGGCCCTTCGAATGCGTGCAGCGCTATCAGCTGGACGCGCGCGGCCTGAGCGTGGCGCTGTCCATCGTCAATCTGGGCGACACGTCCATGCCCTGCGGTCTGGGGCTGCATCCTTATTTCACGGCCGAGCGCGTCACGCTGCATGCGCGCCGCGAGTGGACCGCGGACGCGGAGGGACTGCCTGCCGGCAGCAAGGCCGTGCACGTGCGCGAACTGCGGCGTTCGGCCAGCGGCTGCGATACCTATTTGTCGCAATGGGAAGGGCGGGCCACCCTGCATTGGCCAGATGGGCATCAGTTGTCGCTGCATGCCGATCCGGCCTTTGCGCACCTGGTGGTGTACACGGCGGCGGGCTCGGAGTTCCTGTGCGTGGAGCCGGTCACCAATGTGGCGGACGCGTTCAACCTGGCGGCGGGCGGCGAGACGCGCACCGGCATGCGGGTGCTGGAACCGGGCGCGCGCTTCAGCGCGACCGCGTTGCTGAGCCTGGAACCGCCCCGGGCGGCGCGTTCCTGATGGCTGCAAGCGGCGCTTGGAAAGCGCCGCTGCCTGCGGCGATAATCCGGGCAAACCAAGATCAGGAGTCCTCGAATGAAAAAGCTCAGCACCGAACAATTGCAGGCCGCGGCCGAGACCCTGCGCCGCGTGCAGGCCAGGCTGGCCCGCGCCGGCAACCTGCCGCTTGAGCCCACCCTCTACGCCTGCGCGCAAGGATTCCGCCGCAACGTGCCTGATTACCTGTGGTCCTGGCTGTCGGGCCTGCTGGCGCCGCACAAGAGCCTGGGCGCGTGGATGGATGCGCATCAGCCGGGCTGGCGCAGCGGCAAGACGCCCGCCGCGGTGGTTTACGCGCGCAGCGAAAACGGCTGGTTGGAGTGGCTGATCGCCGAACTGGAGGCCGAGATCAACGATCCTCATGCCCGCGCCAAGCGGGAAGGGCGCGCCTGACGGCGTGCGCGCGAGGCGCCTGCGGTCCGGACCGCAGGCTTGCCTGCCGCCTCAGGCCCGCTCGGGGCGCGAGCGGCGCAGCAGCAGGAACAGCAGTTCCAGCACGGCGGCCGCCAGCAAGGCGGCCAGCACCGAACCCAGCACCAGCGCGTCCCACAGGCGCGGCGGGCCTACGCGGAACTGGATGGTGTCGAAGACCAGCCCCGCCGTGATGCCGGCGACGATGACGGCCTTCCAGCCTTGCAGGGGCGCCAGCCTCAGCATCAGCAGGGTAAAGGCCACCATACCCCAGAGCAGGGGTTCAAGCGTCTGATTGAGAATGTGGTCGAGCAGAAGAGACTCCCGATGGCGTTGCGCATGCGATTGCGCGCAGTCGAGTTTGTACTGCTTTCTGCTTGCAATTGCGAGATGCCCCGCCGCGGTTGGCGGCGAGGCATGACGCGGGCTTCCTAGAAACCTTCCAGCACGATCTTCCCCTGTGCCTTGCCGCTTTCGATGAAGGCGTGGGCGCGACGCAGGTTCTCGGCGTTGATCTTGCCGTAGTGCGCGCCCAGCGTGGTGCGCAACGTGCCTTCGTCGATCAGGTGGGCGGCCTGATTCAGCAGTTCGTGCTGCGCGATCATGTCGGGCGTGCCGTGCAGCGGGCGTGCGAACATGAACTCCCAATGCAGCGACGCCGACTTGGATTTGAGCAGGCGCACGTCGATCGCGGCGGGATCGTCGATCAGGGCGATCTTGCCTTGCGGCGCGATCGCTTCGGCCATCTGCGCGAAGTGCTGGTCGGTCTGGGTCAGGCCGGCGATGTGGCTGACGTGCTGGAAGCCGATCCGCTTGAGTTCGGCGGCCAGCGGCTGGCTGTGGTCGATGACGTGATGCGCGCCCAGCTCGCGGACCCAGGCCTGCGTTTGCGGACGCGAGGCGGTGCCGATCACCGTTAGGCCGGTCAGCTGGCGCGTCAGCTGCACCAGGATGGATCCCACGCCGCCTGCGGCGCCGATGACCAGCAGGCTGCCCTGGCTGGGCGCGCCGTTATCCAGCACGCGCAGCCGGTCGAACAGCAGTTCCCAGGCGGTGATGGTGGTGAGCGGCAGCGCCGCGGCCTGGGCAAAGTCCAGGCTGGCGGGCATGCGGCCGACGATGCGCTCGTCGACCGCATGCAGCTCGCTGTTGGCCCCGGGGCGGTTCAACGCGCCCGCATACCAGACGCGGTCGCCGGGCTTGAAGAGGCTGGTCTTGGCGCCCACCGCGCGCACGATGCCGGCGGCATCCCAGCCTATGACCTCGGGCTGGCCGTCCTTGGGCTTGCGGTTGGCGCGGATCTTCACGTCCACCGGGTTGACCGAAATGGCGCGGACCTCGACCAGCAGGTCGCGCTCGCCGGGTACGGGGTCGGCGAGGGTGATGTCCTGCAGCGCTTCGGGGTGGTCGGCGGGCAGGTTCTTGAAGTAGGCGATGGCTTTCATGGGTTCAGGCCGTGATCAGATGATGGAGCGCACGACGCCGCCGTCCACGCGCAGCGCGGCGCCATTGGTGGCCGCGGCTTGCGTCGAGCAGGTGTAGACGACCATGTTGGCCACTTCTTCCACCGTGGCCAGGCGCCGCAGCAGCGAAGTGGGGCGGTGCTGGGCGATGAAGTCGCGTTCCATCTGGTCTTGCGTCACGCCTTGCTCCTTGGCCATTTCTGCGAAGAAGTCCGACACGCCTTCCGAACGCGTGGGGCCGGGCAGCACGGCATTGACGGTGACGCCGGTGCCGGCGGTCAATTCGGCCAGCCCGCGCGACACGCCCAGCAAGGCGGTCTTGCTGACGCCGTAGTGGATCATTTCCGCGGGGATCTGCACGCCGGATTCGCTGGAGATGAAGACCATGCGGCCCCAGCCGGCGGCCAGCATGCGCGGCAGGTAATAGCGCGACAGGCGCACGCCGCTCATGACGTTGGTGTCCAGCATGTATTGCCAGTCGTCGTCCGTGATTTCGGTAAAGGACTTGGGCGCGAAGTAGCCGGCGTTGTTGACCAGGATGTCCACATCGGGATGGGCGGCCGAGACCGCGGCCGCGCCGTCGGCGGTGGCGAGGTCGGCCTGCACGGTGCTCACGCGGGCAGCGGGAAACTGCTGCGCGAGCGAGGCGGCGGCCTGCGCCAGCTTGTCGGCGCTGCGGCCGTGCAGCACGACTTCGGCGCCGGCCTCGGCCAGGCCCGCGGCGATGGCCAGGCCGATGCCGCCGGACGATCCGGTGACCAGGGCCTTCTTGCCGTTCAGTTCGATTTTCATGGGGTGGCTCCTTGCGTGTCGGGGGAATGCAGCCATGATTACCCAGTCCAGAGCGGGGAAAAAGCGGCTAGCATCGCACTCAGTTTCAATAATTTTTTGAAAATGAGGCCGGCATGGTGCGCTTCGAGGATCTGAGGATATTCATGGCGGCGGCGGACCAGGGCAGCTTTTCCGCCGCCGCGCGCGAACTGGACCTGACGCCCGCCGTCGCCAGCGCGGCGCTCAAGCGCCTGGAACTGGCCCTGGAGGCGCGCCTGTTCGTGCGTTCGACGCGCAGTCTCAGGCTGACCAGCGACGGCGAACGCTACCTGGAGCATGCCCGCTCGGCGCTGTCGGCGCTGGAAGCGGGCCGCAACGCCGTGGCGCGCAATAAGACGGAGATCTCCGGCACCCTGTCCTTGTCCATCCCGTCCGACCTGGGCCGCCACGTGCTGCTGCCGTGGCTGGACGAGTTCCAGGAGCGGCATCCGCGCGTCAACCTCCAGGTGCGCATCAGCGACCGCCTGGCAGACCTGTACCGACAGCCGGTCGATCTGGCGGTGCGCTATGGCACGCCGAACGACTCCGGGCTGGTGGCGCTGCCGCTGTCCGAGCACAACCGCCGCGTCGTCTGCGCTTCGCCCGCCTATCTGGCGCGCCATGGCGTGCCGCAAGTGCCCGATGACCTGCGCCGCCACAACTGCCTGTCCTTCGTGCTGGGCGAAACCCTGCATGACCGCTGGGCCTTCAGGCACGAGGGCGCCGCGCTCACCGTCCCGGTCAAGGGGGACCGCGTGGGCGATGACGGTGAACTGGTGCGCCGATGGGCGCTGGCCGGCCATGGCCTGGCCTACAAATCGCGCTATGACGTGCTGGCCGATCTGCGGGCGGGCCGGCTCATCGAAGTCCTGGCCGACTACACCAGCGAGCCCTCGCCGCTGTATCTGCTGTGCGTGCACCGCATGCTGCTGTCGCCGGCGGTCAAGCGCCTGCGCGAGTTCCTGCACGAGCGCTTCAAGGCGTTCGAGGCCGGCTAGCCCGGCCTCACAGATCGCCATACGCCTTAATGCGCATGGCTGGCCCGCTGGTTCGCCGCGCGCGTGCGGGCGGCCTTCTTCGCGGCTGCGGAACGTCCCGCAGCGCCCTTGGTGGCGGCAGCCTTTTTGGCCGCGGCCGAGCGGGCGGCGGCGCTACGCTTGGATGCCGAGGCGCTGGCCTGTCGCGACAAGGCGGTGCGCGATGCGGGCTTGGCGCTTTCCTTCTTCAGTGCGGTGGTGGTGGCCTTGGCGCGTTTGGTGGACTTGGCATGTCCGTCATGGGCCGCATCGCTGTCCTGCTTGGCTTTGCGTTTGGTTGCTGCGCTGGCCTTCTTGGGCGTGGGCAGCGCCACGCCAGCGCGGCGCGCCTTGGACAGCCCGATCGCGATGGCCTGCTTGGTGGAGCGCACGCCGTGCTTGCCTTCGCGCACGTGTTCGATTTCCTCGCGCACGAATTCTCCGGCCTGCGTGGAAGCGGATTTTCCTTGGCGTTTGTCGCGCGCCGCTCGTTCCAGGGTTTTTCGTTCAGGCATGACGACACCTCCTTGCTTGCGTTGCGGGAACGCGCTCCGCCGCGCCGAGGCCGGTGCGACGGAACTCGTAACACCACTCTAGCGCCGTGGGCGTATGCTGTGTGTTCGAATGGATTGCCGGTCGTAAGCGCCGGAACACCGCCGCCAGGCCGACGATGCACGACTCACCCCCTAAGCGGAGACGAGCTATGTCGAATCATGTCTACAAGCAGATCGAACTGGTGGGCTCTTCCACCAAGTCCACCGACGATGCCATCGCCCAGGCCATTGCGCGCGCGTCCGAGACGCTGCGCAACCTGGATTGGTTCGAAGTCACCGAAGTGCGCGGCCACATCAAGGACGGCAAGGTGGCGCACTGGCAGGTCGGCTTGAAGATAGGCATGCGGCTGGAAGGGAACGAGTGAGTCCGCTTGCTGCTCCTTTCTTGAGCACGCCTTCCAAGTGATTGTCGGATAAAGGTTTTTTCAGCTTGTTATCCGACTGTGCAGAGGCTTGTCCACATTCGGTGGGGACAAGCCTGTCTCGCTTTCGTCTCCCGCCGTCCTCTATCGTCGCGGCATCGCCGGGCCGGGGGACTTGAGCGTTTCTTGAGCGGCCCCTGCAAGTGCTTGGCCTGTAAGGAATTTTGCAGGCTGCCCTCATACTGTCCTCAGGCTTATCCACATTTGCCGGGGACAACCGGGGCACGTCGATACGGCGTTTGAGCCATTCTTGACCACCCCTTGCAGGCGCTTGATATGCAAGGGGATTTCCGACCTGCCCTCATACTGTCCTCATGCTTTTCCACAGAACGCGGGGACAAATGCACATTGCCTTGCGGTTGCGGCGCAAGTCCGCCGGTTCATCCCGATTTCAGTGGATAAGTGGGCCAAAAATCATCCAAAAGGATGATTGCGCAATTTTTGATCGGCACTTGCAAGTGCCTGGCGGGAAAGGGGATTTTCACTATGCCCCAAGGCTGTCCTCAACCTTCTCCACAGATGGCGGGGATAAGTGTGAGCCCCCACGCCGCGCAGTAGCGCACACCGGGACGCCCGGCTATCGCTGGGATTGCTCGGGCTTCTTCAAAGCGCGCGATTCCAGTAGACGCCGCGTGTCCTCCAACTCTTTCTGCAACAACTCGGCATCCGGCAGCACCGTCCGATAGTTGGCGGCCATCACCTTGGTCGGCAAGCCATCGAGCGCATACCGCGCCAGAGCATGGCCCTTGTCGGCACACAGGATGAGGCCCACCGGCGGGTTCTCATCCGGGTAGGCCCAATGCTCTTTGGCATAGTTGCAATACATATGCATCTGACCGACATCGGCATGGGTCAGGCTGCCCAGCTTCAGGTCGATGATGACCAGGCAACGCAGCTTGCGATGGAAGAACAACAGATCCACCCGATACCAAGTCTGGTCGATGCGTAGCCGGCGCTGCCGCCCGACGAACGTGAAGCCTTCGCCCAGCTCCAACAGGAAGTCTTCCAGGCGCTGGATCAAGGCCGCTTCCAGGTCGGATTCTGAATACTCGTCCTTGAGGTCGAGGAACTCCAGCACATACGGGTCTTTGATCGCGTCGTTGGGCGTGACTGCATCCTCGGGCTTGGCGACAGAACCCTTGAGCAGCATCGCCGTTTTGTCTTTGGACAGGGCAGTGCGTTCGTAGAATTGGCTTCCGATCTGCCGATCGAGCTGACGCACGCTCCAGCCCCCGCGCAGCGCCTCGGCCTCGTAGAACCGGCGGGCATGGTCATCCTTGACCGAAAGCAGCCGAACATAGGCCGACCACGGCAGGGTGAAGACCTGGGCCAGTTCGGACAGGCTTAATTTCCCAGACACTGTCTGGGATTTCTCTGCGGGAGGCTCGTTCTCCAATTTCCCAGACAGTGTCTGGGAAATCTCGGGCTGGGGGTAGGCGAGGAAGAAACGCCGCATGCTTTCCAGGTTGTTGACGCCGAAGCCGCGACCGAATCGAGCCGTCAGATCGGCGGACAACCGCTCCATCAACTGCTCGCCGTAACCGGCCCGCCGCCTGCCCTTCTGCTCAGCTTCCACGATTCGGCGGCCAATCTCCCAATAGCTGGCCGTCATTAGCGCATTGACGCTGCGCGCCGCTGCCTGGCGCGCGGCATCCAGTAACTCCACAATGCCACCGTGGATGCCGACATAGCCAGCCGGTAGGGCGGCGCGTTTCTCCGCTGCCACAGGCGTCTTCCTTGTCATGTTGTTGCCTCCATAGAACGGGAGACCCCGATAATCGCAAGCCGCCGATTCGCCACCAGTTCGGCCGCATCCCGCACCGGTTTGTCCTCGGTATGAACATAGTGCATAAACATCGCCACGGTCTTGTGGCCTGTGAGCTTCATGCCCACCTCTAGCCTTGGCGTAATCCGGAATTGCGGTACTGGAGTCATCGTTGAACCAAAAAAAGCCCCCCGACGTATCGGGGGGCTGGATCGCCCGGAGGTAGACGGGCGATCTCTGCCGGCCGGGAGGAGCCCGCGCCGGCAGCGGCGGCGATCAGGCGTTGAACTTCTTGATCCAGTCCACGTAGCGGTCCACCCAGCCTTGCAGGAATTTGCGGGTGCCTTCGTTGGTGATGTTGTACTGGTCGTCGACCAGGCCTTCCGTGAATTGCAGGAAGACTTCCGGCGTGGTCAGTGCATTGGCGCCCTCGGCGGCCAGGATGTTGCGCAGGTGCTGCTGCATCAGGGCGGTGCCGGCGGCGCTGGGCGAGGTGCCGACGATGCCGACGGCCTTGCCGGTCCAGGAGTTCTGGCCCCAGGGACGCGAACCCCAGTCGATGGCGTTCTTGATGGCAGCCGGCACGGAGCGGTTGTGCTCGGGCGAAACGAACAGGATGCCCTGGGCGTCGGCGATCTGCTGCTTGAGCTTGGCGGCGGGGGCGGGCAGGTTGTTCTCGTTGTCCTGGTTATAGAGCGGCACGTCGCCCAGGCTCACGTATTCGAACTTGAAGTCCGCGGGCACCAGCTTTTCCAGCGCGCGGGCCAGCCGCAGGTTGAACGAGGCAGCGCGCAGGCTTCCGACGAAAACGGCAATCTTATAGGTGCTCATGGGGCGCAGGCTCCAAGGGGTGGACGGGAATCTCAGTGTAGACCTGTACGCAGGCACGCTCAATCACGATCGCGGATATGGTTATTCAGGATCATGACGCCCTGATGTCGTCGCAGCTCTGGCCGCGAGAGGCACCAGCGTGGTGCGGAATGCGGGTGCTTCACCATAGTGGTGTGCCACGCGGTGCGCACTCTCGCTCGCCGCAACCCGGCCGCATGCCATGGCGGGGGCGCAGCGAGGGCAGACAGTCCTGGCATGCCGCTTGCTAGGGTTAATACTGCGTTGATACTGCATGAGTACCGCATAACAAGCTGCGCGCCGTCCCAGGAGTTCCGCCATGTCCAGTCCCGCCCCGATCACCTTGTTGGTCACCCGGCGCATCACCCCCGAACGCTATGGCGATTTCCTGTCCTGGATGCGCCAGGGCGAAATCCTCGCCGCAGGCTTTCCAGGCTTTCTCGGCTCTGGCGTGCTGCAGCCGCCGGAGGGTGGAGACCAGTATCAGATCGTGCTGCGCTTTGCCGACGCGGCCAGCCTCGGCCGCTGGGAAAACTCCCTGCCGCGCCGCATGTGGCTGGAACGCGGCGCGGCGCTGGTGCGCGCCAGCCACGAGCGCCGCGTCAGCGGCACGGACGATTGGTTCGCGCCCAGGACCAGCGCGCCGCCGCGTTGGAAACAGGCCGTCAGCATCTGGCTGGCTTATTTTCCGGTGCTGCTGGCGTTTTCCATTCTGGCCAGCGAACCGCTGAGCCTCCTGCCGGTGTTCTGGCGCGTGCTGATCACCAGCGTGGCCCTGACGCCGGTCATGGTGTACCTCTGCATGCCCCTGGTGTTCCGCCTGCTGCATCGTTGGCTGCGCGCGGGCTGAGGCGCGGTACGCGCGCACCGCCCGCGTGGGCAGACGTCATGCCGCGCGTGCGCCGCGGGCGGCATGCAGGCGGTGCAGCGTGATCTCACGCGCCGCGGCCTGGCTGCCCTGGATATGCACGTGCAGCAGCGCCATCGCGCGTGGCGCGTCGCCGGCCAGCGCGGCTTCGAGTGTGGCGGCGTGCTCTTCGTAAACCTTGCCGATGCGCTCGGGCACGGTGAATGCCAAGCGGTGCACGATGCGAAGGCGTTCGGTGGCGGCGCGATGCACTCGTGCGATCTCCGGGTTGCCGGCGGCGGCGACCAGATCGATGTGGAAGCGCTCGTCCAGATCCGCCAGCCGCTCGCAATCGCTGGAGCGCTCGCTTTCGTCGACCAGCCAGAGGTCGGCCAATGGGCGCAGCGCGCGCTGCCGCCCAGTGGCGCTGGCGGACACGCACAGCGCCTGCACGGCGGCCGCTTCCAGCACGCTGCGCAGCTCGTAGAAGTGGTCTAGCGTGTTGAAGTCCAGCGGCTTGACCAACCAGCCGTTGCGCTGCCGCACCTCCAGATAGCCTTCGCGCTCCAGGCGGAACAGGGCTTCTCGCACCGGCGTGCGGCTGACCTGGAGGCGGTCGGCGATTTCGGTTTCCGTAAAGCGGTCGCCCGGCGCCAGCCGGAAGTCCAGGATGTCCCGCTTCAGCGTGCCGTATGCGGTATCGGCCAGCGTGCGCGGTATGTCGATGATGGCAAAGGCGGTTCCCATATAGTGGCCTCGGATCGGTGGTTCAACGAGCGCGGGGAGCGTTGACGGCGGCGGATGCGTTGCGGCGGATCATGCGGGACTCCTGGTGTGCGCGGAAAGCGGCGCTGGTGGACAAGCTGGCATACCAGGCATCAAGCAAGAGCCGTGCCAACTGCCGGCCGTGAGGCCGGCGCGCGGGAGCGGACCAGGCTGCCTCGCGCTGGTGCCGCGCCTGAGCCACTTTGGTGCGCGACGCACCATTGATGCGGACACACCGCAGCCCATGCCGCGTCCGGCCTTATGGCGGTAGCATGTGGAGGGATCGGAGCTTGCCGCTCCGGGGTTCTGGACCCTTGCGCGATGCCTTGCCGCGTCGTACCGAGATGAATACGCGTTTTGTCGAAGCCTTTCTGTGGTCGGCGCGCCTGGGCAGTTTCCGGGCGGCAAGCGACCGCCTGCACATCACCCAGGCCGCCGTGGCCAACCGCATCGCCTCGCTGGAAGAGGACATCGGCGCGCGCCTGTTCGAGCGCGACGCCAAGGAGCTCAGGCTGACCGCCACCGGCACCCGGCTGCTGGACTACGGCGAGCGGCTGCTGGAGATCCGCCAGCAGATCCTGTCGCTGGGCAAGGGCGGTGACGAGGTCTTCGGCCTGGTGCGCATCGGCGCCATCGAGACCGTGGTGCATACCTGGCTGATCGGCTTCCTGACCAATCTGCGCTCCACCTATCCGGGCATCGAAGTGCAGCTCACGTCCGAGACCACGCGGGCCCTGCACCGCGGCCTGCGTGAAGGGACGCTCGACATCGCGTTGCAGACCGATCTGCTGAACGACAGCGGCATCATCAGCACTACCTGCCTGCCCATGGAGATGGGCTGGGTCGGGCCGGCCGGCGACGAGGAAGCGCTGACCACGCAGCAACTGTTGAGCGAGCCGGTGCTGACCATGAGTCCGGGATCGCAACCGCATGAAGCGCTCAAGGCCCTGTACCGCGAAGTCGGCATGCCGCAGGGCAAGGTGCATTGCGTCAGTTCGATCTCCGCGCTGGCGCGGCTGGTGCGCAGCGGATTCGGCCGCGCGCTGGTGCCGCTGCCGCCCATCTACGAGTACGTGGCGCGCGGCGAAGTGCAGATCATCCGCTGCGACATTCCGGTGCCGCCCCAGCTGCTGGTGGTGAGCTATCTGGAAAGCGCCGGGTCGGATGCGATCCGGCTGGTGGCCGAGCTCGCCAGCCGCGCTTCGGACCAGTTCACTTCCTCGGTCATTGCGCCGCGATTGGGCTCGGCGCAATAGTGTTATCCCTAGGGCGTCTTTCAGTAATTCTGTTGCCGCGCAGAAAAATTACTCGTTTGTCCGCCGCCAGTCGGCCGGCTGAAGATGGAGCCTTCCGCAATCGAAGGAATTTCCTGTCTTCCGCCCATGAGCACGCACACCGAATCCTCTCTCCCGCCCCACGGCCTGCTGTTCGTCGCTACTGACGCCGACGCCGCCCACGACGCCGATTTCAACCGCTGGTACGACCGCGAGCACGTGGAAGAGCGCGTGCGCATCCCCGGCTTCCTGTCGGGCGCGCGCTACCTGTCGCGGCAGGGCGGCCGTAAGTACCTGGGCCTGTACCGCACCGAATCGCTGGCGGCCTTCACTACGTCCGATTACCGCGCGGCGTTCGAACGCCAGACCGCATGGTCGGTGACCAACCTGGACCGGATGCGCGATCCCATGCGCCGCGTCTGCGCCGTGCGGGCCGTGACCGGCTTCGGCTCCGGCAGCGAACTCGTGGTCCTGCCGCTGCCGGCGACTGGCGACGGCGAGGCGCAGGTCGTCCGGGCCAGCGCGCTGGGCGCCCAGCTGGCAGAGGCCGACGGCTTCGTGCAGTCCTATCTGCTGGTGCCGGATGCGGCGCTCAGCACGCCCCTGCCGCGCGAGTCCGCCGAGAACCGCGTGCTGGCGCCCCTGTTCGTGGTGGAGGCGAGCTCCGCGGCGGCCGCGCATGCCTTGCGCGACCAGGCCTGCAGCGCCTTCGATGCCGATCCGTCCGGCGCCTGGCTGCTGGAACTGGGCTGGAAGCTGGCGGCTGCCGACCTGCGCTAAGCCCGTCGCGGCCTGGCAGCAAACATCATATTCAAGGGGAACCCCATGGCTGAAGAAACCCTGTACGACGCCGCGGCGATCAAGACGGCTGCGGCGCCCAACAAGATGCGCAGGCTGGCTCTGGCCAGTTCGGTCGGCACCACGCTGGAGTGGTACGACTTCACCATCTACAACCTGATGGCGGCGCTGGTATTCAACTCCATCTTCTTTCCGTCCTTCGACCCGCTGACGGGCACCATCCTGGCTTTTTCCACTTATGCCGTGGGTTACGTGTCGCGGCCGCTGGGCGGCTTTGTCTTCGGGCATCTGGGCGACCGGCTGGGGCGCAAGTTCGTCCTGGTCGCCACCCTGGTCATCATGGGCATTTCCACCGGCCTGATGGGGCTGTTGCCGACCTACGCGTCCTGGGGTGTGTGGGCGCCGGTGGCGCTGGTGGCCTTGCGCTTCGTGCAGGGCGTGGCCCTGGGCGGCGAATGGGCCGGCGCGGTGCTGCTGTCGATGGAGCACGGCAAGCCGGACCAGCGCGGGCGCAACGCTTCGTTCACGCAGATCGGACCGTCCTGCGGCACGCTGATAGGCACGGGCTTCATCGCGGCGGTCTCGGCCTTCCTCAGCCCCGAGGACTTCCAGGCCTGGGGCTGGCGCCTGCCGTTCGTCTCCAGCGTGGCGCTGGTGCTGTTCGGCCTGTGGCTGCGCCGCGGCGTTGAAGAGACGCCTGTATTCCTGGAAATGGAACAGAAGCGCGAAACCGCCGCCACTCCCATCAAGGAAGTGCTGGGACAGTACTGGCGCCAGCTGCTGATCGCCGGCGGCTCGCGCATCGGTTCCGACGTGCTCTATGCGCTGGTGGTGGTGTTCACGCTGACTTACGTGACGACGGTGCTGCACCTGTCGCGGCCGATGGCCCTGACTGCCACCATGCTGGGGGCTGCGCTGAACGCGCTTGCGGTGCCGCTGTGCGGGCATCTGTCCGACAAGATCGGCCGGCGTCCGGTGTACCTGGCAGGCGCGGTGCTGGGCATGATCTGGGCCTTCGTCTTCTTCGTGCTGATGGACACCGCGCATCCCATCGCCATCTGCGCGGCGGTTGTAGTGGGCCTGCTGATCCACGCGCTGATGTACGGCCCGCAGGCCGCATTCGTCACCGAGCAGTTCCCGGGCCGCGTGCGCTATGCGGGGTCTTCGCTGGCATACACGCTGGCCGGCATCGTCGGCGGTGGGTTCGCGCCGCTGATCATCGCCAGCCTGTTCAAGTCCTGGAACTCGACCTTTGCGATTTCGCTGTACGTGGCGGCGGCATTGGCGGTGACGGCGGTGGCGGTGCTGGCCGCAAGGGAAACGGCCAAGTCGCCCTTGCAGCGCTGAGGCTACTGAATGGCCTGTCGCCGTCCGGACTTGCGTCCGGGCGGCGACAGGCCATTCAGGCAATGCTGCGATGGGCCAGCGGTTCGCCTGCGAGCCAGCGAGTGAGGTTGTCGACGAACAGGGCGCGCACGCGCGCGGCATTGCCGTCCGAGAACCCGGCGCTGTGCGGCGTGACGATGACGTTGGGCAGATCCCACAGTGCGGAATCCGGCGGCAGCGGTTCATGCTGGAACACGTCCAGGAAGGCGCCGCCCAGGCGCTGGGTGCTTAGCGCCGCGATCAGTTCGGGCTCGTCGATCACGTGGCCGCGGGCCACGTTGACCACCATGGCATGAGCGGGCAGCGCGGCGAGCGCCTCGCGGCCGACCAGGTTGCGCGTGACAGGCGTGAGCGGGCAGGCCAGCACCAGCCAATCGGCGGCGGGCAGCAGGGACGGCAGTTCGCTGTAGCTCACGGTATGGCGGGCCTGCGGCACGGACGCGCCGCTATGGCGCGCGACCGAAAATTCCAGTCCGAGCGCGCCCAGCAGCGCGCCGATGCGTTGGCCTATGCCGCCCCAGCCCACCACCACGGCATGCTGGCCGGCCAGGTCTCGGGGCGTGCGCCCATCCAGGAGCGGACGCCACGCGCGGTCGCGCTGGTCGGCGGCCAGCAGCGGCAGGCGGCGCGCCAGCGCCAGCACTCCCGCGATGGCGCTCTGGGCAACCACCGGGTCGCTGGCGCCCTGCGAGGTCGTGACCGCCACGCCGCGCGCGTGCAAGCTCTGGTAGATCTCGCGGTCGGCGCCGGCCGAGTGCACGTGCACCCAGCGCAGCGCCGGCGCATGCCGCATCGCCTCGTAATACAGCGCGGTGGATGGCTGGATTTCGAACTTGGTCGAATGGCCCGTGATGTCGCGCGAGACGAAGGCGGCCTCGGCCGCCATGGGCTGGCCCGCCACGGGATGGACCAGCGCATAGCGGCCAGCGGCCGGCGTACGGTCCAGCGCCAGGCGCAATGGCGGGGCTTCGGCCGGCGAGCACAGGATGCGGATGTCGGTACCTTGGGTCATGGCGCCGGCTTCAATGCGCTTCGGGGGCGAACTTGCGCACCAGTACCGCCCACTTGTCATGTTCGCGCTTGATGAAGGCGCCGAATTGCGCGGGCGTGCCGCCAACCGGCTCGGCGCCTTCGCGCAGCATCTGTTCATTGAGCGCCGGCAGGGCCGCGTTGACCTCGCGGTTGACGACCTCCACCACCTGCTGCGGCGTACCCTTGGGCGCGAAGAAGCCGAACCAGGAACCGGCGTCAAAGCCCGGGTAGCCGGACTCTGCAATGGTGGGCAATTCCGGCAGGGTGGCGGAGCGCTGCGCGGTGCTGACCGCCAGCGCGCGCAGCTTGCCGGAACGGATATGTCCGATCACGGATGGAATGGTGGCGAACATGAAGTCGATGCGCCCGGCCAGCAGGTCGTTGACCGCGTCCGCGCCCTTGTAGGGCACGTGCGTGG
Organism: Achromobacter xylosoxidans A8; assembly: GCF_000165835.1. Taxonomy (NCBI): domain Bacteria; kingdom Pseudomonadati; phylum Pseudomonadota; class Betaproteobacteria; order Burkholderiales; family Alcaligenaceae; genus Achromobacter; species Achromobacter xylosoxidans. The sequence continues at coordinate 4,895,220 of NC_014640.1, read as the reverse complement.
CGTTGACGCCCAGCTCGTCCATCAGCATGTAGCTCGACAGATGCGAGGACGTGCCCACGCCGGTGGAACTGTAGTTGAGCTGGCGCGCGCTCTTGACGTACTTCAGGAAGCCCTGGATGTCCTTGGCAGGGGAGGAGGGCGGCACCACCAGCACGTTGGGCACGGTGGCGATCTGCACCATGGGGATCAGATCGGTCAGCGGACTGTAGGGCAGCTTGTTCAGCGAGGGATTGACGGCAATGGGACCCACGGAATTGACGATCAGGGTATGCCCGTCGGCCGGGGCGCGCACCACGAACTCCGTGCCGATGTTGCCGCCCGCGCCCGGCTTGTTCTCGACCACGAAGGGCTGGCCCAGCTTCTGCGTCAGGGTATTGGTGACGCTGCGCGTGAGGGTGTCGGTGGTGCCGCCGGGCGAGAACGCCACGATGACCTTGACCGGCCGGTCGGGATAGTCCGCGGCCGCGGCCGGCGCCAGCGTACAGGCGCCAGCCAGCGCTGCGGAAGCGAGCAGGGCTCGTGCAGTGTTCATGATGTCTCCTCGCGTGGGCATGGTGGTGTTTTCGATGGCGCCGTGCCGCCACGCCGGCCGGCGCCTGCAAAATCGAAAAAACTCAGTCGCGATAGCTGGGGTCCAGCCGGTCCAGCTTGCGCAGCAGGGCGGGCCACTCCATCACGCCATAGGGCCGGCGCGTGCCGGGCTGATAGTTGTTCCAGGTTTCCTGCAGCACCGACGCGGCCACGGGTTGCAGCGGCGCGCCCGTCGCCATGGCCGCCAGCTGGGAGCGGCAGGCCAGCTCCAGGCGGTGCATCCAGTTGAAGGCTTCGCCCACGCTGCGGCCCACGGTGAGGGCGCCGTGGTTGCGCAGGATCAGCGCTTCGCCCTGGCCCAGGTCTGCCAGCAGCGAGGCTTGTTCCTCGACGCCGAGCACCACGCCCTGGTAGTCGTGGTAGCCGATCTTCAGGAAGCGCATGGCGGTCTGGGTCAGGGGCAGCAGTCCGCATTCGAGCGAGGACACGGCCATCGACGCCCAGCTATGGGTATGGATCACGCAATCCACTTCATGGCGGTGCGCGTGCACCGCGCTGTGGATCACATAGCCGGCCTTGTTGATGCCGTAGTCCAGCTCGCCGAAATCGGGCCGCGCCAGGATGCTGCCGTCCAGATCCACCTTGATGAGGCTGGACGCCGTGATCTCCTCGTACATCATGCCGTAGGGGTTGATCAGGAAGGCGTTGTCTTCGCCCGGCACGCGCGCCGAAATGTGGTTGGCCATCATGTCGGCCATGCCGTAGATTTCGACCAGGCGATAGCAGGCCGCCAGGTCGACGCGGGCCTTCCATTCCGCTTCGGTGCAATGCGGACGCATCGAGGCTATGCGCAGGCGTCCCCCGGCTTGGGTGTCAGTGGTCATCGGAATTCGTGAAGCTCCATTGCCGTCGCACCATGCCACGGCATCCATGCGTGGCAATTTATCTGCGCAGCTGGGCAGGGCCTAGCCATGGCCCCGGCATGGGGGCATCACGAATCGAGAAGGGTTGCGCCGGGCCAGCCGCCGTTGCGTACCAGGGCGCGCATCACGTCCAGCAGCACCACGCGCGCGGCCAATGCCGCCGGTGACAGTTCTTCGTCGTTGATGCAATAGACCAGGTTGCGGCGGAACAGGAAGGGATCGTCGATGGGATGCATGCTCAGCAGCCCGGATTCGACCCGGGCCACGGCCGCGCCGGGCTGGATGGTGGCCAGCGGATTGGCCTGCACCAGATCCATCAGCGTGGTCAGCCCGTCGACCTCGACGCCGATCCAGGGCTCCACGCCGGCGCGTTCGAAGGCGGCTTCAACCCAGGCCCGCAGGCCGTGGGCCTTGCTGGTCACGGCCTGCGGCAGGCTGCCCAGCAGCGCCATGGTGATGGGCTCGCCGTCGGGCAGCGCGACCATGCCGCGCCGGGCCAGCAGGAACAATCTTTCGTCCAGCACCGGGATGGCGCTGCGGCCCTGGCTGCTGTCGTTCTGGAACAGCACGGCCAGATCGAGCCGCCGCCCCGTGAGCAGTTCGCCCAGGTTGCCCGACAAGCCCTCGACCAGATGCAGCCGCACGTTCGGATAGCGTTCGGCCATGGCGGCGTAGAACGGCCGGGCCAGCACCGATGCGGTGGTGGGCGCGAAGCCGACGCTGACCATGCCGGCCAGACGCGCCTCGCGCGCTGCCGCGACGGCGTTTTCCGCATGCCGCAGCGTCAGTTGCGCCTGGCGCAGGAAGGCCGTGCCGGCCGGCGTCGGCACCACGCCCCGGGGCGTGCGCACCAGCAGCCGCGTGGCCAGTTCGCTCTCCAGGCGGCTGATCTGCTGGCTGAGCGCCGAGGCGACCACCTCCAGCTCGCGCGCCGCGCGGCCGATGCTGCCCAGTTCTGCAACGCGGACGAAGTAGCGGAGTTGGCGGAGTTCCATGGCGCAAGGCGGGGGCGGAGTAGAGGATAGTAGTCGCTGCCGATGGCCGCGCGCCGCTTTGCCGACTCGGGGAAAACCTGTCTGCCGGTTCAAAGAAATGTCAGGTATCTGACTTTATTCTGAACACCAAACGAAAATTGTTTACACTCTCATCCTCAAAATTCGAGGTTGAGCGGGCCGCCGTGGGGGCGGTTGCCGTTCGAGTTACGGGAGAAAATCGATGCGCAAGTTGCTGTTGGGAGCGGTGTTGGCCGCCGCGGTGTTCGGGGGGACGGCTCAGGCCGCGGTGGAACCCAAGGCCGTGGTCGCCACGTATTCGGATCTGGCGCTGGCCGGCTATGAAGATTCGCTGACCTCCGCCAAGACCCTGCGCACCGCCATCGACGCCCTGATCGCCAAGCCCAGCGCCGAAACGCTGAAGGCCGCGCGCGAAGCCTGGCTGGCGGCCCGCGTGCCGTACCAGCAGACCGAGGCCTACCGCTTCGGCAACCCCATCGTCGACGACTGGGAAGGCCGCGTCAACGCCTGGCCGCTGGACGAAGGCCTGATCGACTACGTGGACGCGTCCTACGGCACCGAGAACGACGAGAACGCCTACTACGCGGTCAATGTCATCGCCAACTCCAAGATATCGGTGGGCGGCAAGACCGTCGACGTCAGCAAGATCACCCCCAAACTGCTGTCCGAGATTCTGCATGAGGCCGACGGCAACGAGGCCAACGTCGCCACGGGTTACCACGCCATCGAATTCCTGTTGTGGGGCCAGGACCTGAACGGCACCGGCCCCGCGCCGGCCGACCGCAAGGGCACGCCGCAGGAGCGCCATGCCGGCAACCGCCCGCACACCGACTTCGACACCAAGCAATGCACGGGCGGCCACTGCGAGCGTCGCGTCGAATTCCTCAAGGCCGTGACCGACCTGCTGGTGACGGACCTGGAAGAGATGGTCGGCAACTGGAAGAAGGACGGCGCCGCGCGCAAAGCCGTCGAGGAAGATCCGAAGGCAGGCCTGATCGCCATGCTGACCGGGCTGGGCAGCCTGTCCTACGGCGAGCTGGCCGGCGAACGCATGAAGCTGGGCCTGATGCTGCATGATCCCGAGGAAGAGCACGACTGCTTCTCGGACAACACGCACAACTCGCACTACTACGACCAGATTGGCATCCGCAACGTCTACCTGGGCGCTTACACCCGCATCGACGGCAAGACCGTCAAGGGCGCCAGCCTGTCGGAGCTGGTCAAGGCGCGCGATCCCAAGCTGGATGCCGAAGTGCGCGCCAAGCTGGACGCCACCGTGGCCGCCATGCAGGCGATGAAGACGCGCGCCGAAACGGTCGAAACCTACGACCAGATGATTTCGGACGGCAACAAGGAAGGCAACGCCGTGGTGCAGGCCGCCATCGACCGCCTGGTCGACCAGACCCGCAGCCTGGAGCGCGTGATTGCCCTGCTGGACCTGGGCAAGGTCGCCATCGAAGGTTCCGACAGCCTGGATAAACCTGACGCCGTATTCAAGTGAAACTCGTTTTAGCCGCCGTACTGGCGGCGTCGGCCCATGCCGGCGCCGCCGCCGCTCCAAGCGAGCGCGACGACCTCACGCCCGAGGATCTCAAGCGCGTGACCGCAATCACCGCGCCTACGCAGGACTTCTCGAAGGTGGAAACCTTCGAGACCATGCAGGCCGGCGCCACCACCACCAACAAGCTCATCAACGCCGACATCTTTTCGCAGCCGTCGGCCAACATGAGCTTCGAGGGGCGCCAGGAATTCCAGGTCGGCAACGGCCTGTTCCGCAAGGACTGGGTCTCGGCGCCTGCCTCCACCCAGGCCTCGGACGGCCTGGGGCCGCTGTTCAACGCGCGTTCCTGCCAGGCCTGTCATACCAAGGACGGACGCGGCACGGTGCCGGGTTTCGATCCCCTGGAGCGCACCGACGCGGTGGCGCTGCTGCTGCGCCTGGCGGTGCCGCAAGGGCCCGATCGCGGCCATCCCAAGCTGGCCCCGGGTGAGATCGCGGCCTTGCCCGAACCCGTCTACGGCGTGCAATTGCAGAACTTCGCGGTGGCGGGCCTGCCCGTCGAAGGCCGCATGGAGATCGAATACCAGCCGGTCGCGGTCGCGCTCAACGGCGGCGAAACCGTCACCCTGATGAAGCCTGCCTACCGCATCGAGAACCTGGGTTACGGTCCGATGCGCGCGGACACGCAGATTTCGCCGCGCCTGGCGCCGCCCATGATCGGCCTGGGCCTGCTGGAATCCATCCACGAGGCCGACATCCTGGCCAACGTGGGCGCGGACAAGCGCGATGGCATCGTCGGCAAGGCCAACTGGGTCACCGATGTGCGCACCGGCGCGCGCGTGCTGGGCCGCTTCAACCTGAAGGCCGGCCAACCCACGGTGGAGCAGCAGAGCGCTGCCGCCTTCTCCAACGACATGGGGCTGTCCACGCCCTTGTTCCCCAAGCATTCCGGCGACTGCACGCCCTCGCAGAAGCAGTGCCTGGACATGCCGCATGGCGCGCAGCCGCGCTTTGGTCCGGAAGAAGTGCCGGCCAAGCTGATGGACTTCGTCACCATCTATTCCACCAATCTTGCCGTGCCGCAGCGGCGCGATGCCGACGACGCGCGCGTGCTGGCTGGCAAGAAGCTGTTCTACGAAGCCAATTGCGTCGCCTGCCACGTGCCCAAGTACGTCACCAGCCGCAACGCCAAGCAGCCCGAACACCGCTTCCAGCTGATCTGGCCGTACACCGACATGCTGGTGCACGACATGGGCGAGGACCTGGCCGACGGCGTGTCCGACGGCGAAGCCAATGGCCGCGAATGGCGCACGCCGCCGCTGTGGGGCATAGGCCTGACCAAGACCGTGAATCCCAACGCGACCTGGCTGCATGACGGGCGCGCGCGCACCTTGCTGGAAGCCGTGCTGTGGCATGGCGGCGAGGCCAAGCCCGCGCGTGACCGCGTGGTGGCGATGACGCCCGAAGAACGCGCCGATCTCATCCGTTTCCTGGAGTCGCTGTGATGGCCGGATTTGTCCAAGAAGTGTTCAAACGCGCCGCGGCGGCCGCCCTGGCCGTGGCCGCGCCCTCGGCCGCGCTCGCGGCACCGCCCTCCGATCTGGGCGAGCGCCTGGCGCGCGACTACGCCCGTCCCGCCGTGGCAAGGATGGTGGATGCGGCGTCGGCGTTGGACGGCGCGCTGGGCCGCTGGTGCGCCCAGCCGGGCGCGGCGGACGCCGCACGCGTCCAAGAGGCTTTCGAGAACCTGGCCCTGGCCTGGTCCGGCATCGAGTTCCTGCGCTTCGGCCCGTTGGTGCAGGCCAACCGCTACGAGCGCCTGGCCTTCTGGCCCGATACGCGCGGCGTCATGCCCAAGCAGGTGCAGGCGCTGATCGCCGCGCAGGACGGCGCCTTGCTCGTGCCCGGCGCCCTGGCGGGACGCAGCGTGGCCGTGCAGGGCCTGCCCGCGTTGGAATACGTGCTGTACGGCGAGCCGGCCTTGCTGCGGCAGGATGGCGGGAAGGTCGACGCCTACGCCTGCGATTACGCCCGGGCGGTGGCCGCCAACGTCAGGCAGATCACGCGCGATGTAGCCCAGGCCTGGAGCGCCGAAGGCGATTTCGGCCGGCAGTTCGCGCAACCCAAGGCCGGCAATGATCTGTACCGCGATCAGCAGGAAGTCGCGGCCGAGGCCATGAAGTCCCTCTCCACCGGACTGCAGTTCGCGCGCGACGTAAAGATCCTGCCCGTGCTTGGCGAGACGCCCGAAGCGGCGCGGCCCAAGCGCGCCGCATTCTGGCGCAGCCAGCTGTCCACGCGCCTGCTGGCGGCCAACCTGGACGGGCTGCAGGCCTTCTACCAGGCGGGCGCCTATGCGCTGCCCAAGGGCGACGCCTGGATGGCCGAGTCCGTGCGCGGCGAACTGGCCAGCGCGGCGCGTACGCTGCAAGCCGTGCCGGTTCCGCTGGAGCAGGCGCTGGCGCAGGAAGACGGGCGTCGTCAGCTGACCCTGGCGGCGTTGACCCTGAAGAACGCCAAGGCCATCGTCGATGAAAATCTGGCGCCGGCCCTGGGCGTCACGATCGGATTCAACGCGCTCGATGGCGATTGACCGGCGCCGCTTCCTGTCGCTCGCGGCCGCGATGGGCCTGGCGCCCGCGGCTGCGCTGGCGGCAGCTCCCAAGGACGGCGAAGTCCTGTACCTGAGCGCGCGCAAGCGCGGCGGGCGGGATGAAACCGCGCTGCTGGACGAGGCCGGACACGATAGGCTGGTGGTGCCCATGCCCGCGCGCGGGCACAGCTTCGCCATCGATGCCGCGGGGGAAAGAGCCGTCGTCTTCGGCCGTCAGCCGGGTTTCTTCGCGCTGGCTTTCTCTTTGCGCGGCGGTGAGCCCCAGGCTTTGCCCATGCACGAGGAACGTCACTTCTTCGGCCACGGCGCCTATGTGGACGGCGGCCGGCTGCTGGCCGCCACCGAAAACGATTTTGAAGCGGGCCGGGGCGTGCTGGGCCTGTACGACGCCTCGCCCGGCGGCGCGTACCGCCGCATCGGCGAGTTCGACAGCGGCGGCATCGGTCCGCATGAAGTGGTGCTGATGCCCGACGGCAAGACGCTGTGCGTCGCCAACGGCGGCATCCTGACGCATCCCGACTACGGCAAGCTGGAACTGAATCTGGACACGATGCGGCCCTCGCTGGCCTACATCGACGCGGCCAGCGGCGAACTGCTTGAGAAAGTGGAGCTGGATTCCTCCTTGCACCGCCTGTCCATCCGCCACCTCGCGCTGGCCGCCGACGGCAGCGTCTGGTTCGGCTGCCAGTACATGGGTCCGGCCTCCGACCGGCCGGCGCTGGTGGGGCGGCATCGGCGCGGCGCGCGGCTGGAACTGTTCGAAGGGCCCGCGCAGGCGCTGCGGCAGATGCGCAACTACGTCGGCTCGGTGGCGGTGGACGCGGCCGGCGCGGTGGTCGCGACCTCGAGTCCGGTGGGCGGACAGGTGATCTACTGGGACGCGGCCAGCGGCCGTTGCCTGGGCACGACCGAGCTGGCGGACGGCTGCGGCGTGGCGCCTGCGGCCGGCGAGGGCTTCCTGCTGAGCAGCGGCCTGGGAGCAATGCTGCGCATCGACGCCTCGGGCGCGGAACAACCCGTGCTGGCACCGTCGCGCGAGGTGTCCTGGGATAACCATTTCCGCAAGATCCCGGCGCGGGCTTGATCCGCCGTGCTTACAAAGCTTGACACAACAGGGCCGCGATGCGGCCCTGATCGCAAGCGCCATCTGATAAAGTTTTCGGCTGCTTTTTTCAGGCCGCAAGGCGCCCGCTGCCGGGCTGCTCTCGCGGCCTCAACTTTTCCGCAGGAGTATCCATGGAAGAAGCCTTGAAAGAATTTAACGCCTGGGCTCCCAAGCTGGTGGACCTGGGCCTCAATCTGGCGGTTGCGCTGCTGATCCTCATCATCGGCTGGTGGGTGTCGTCCCTGCTGGGCAGCTGGGTGCGCCGCGCTGCGACGCGCTCCAAGAAGATCGATCCCACCATCGTGCCCATGTTCTACAGCACGGTGGTCTGGACGGTGCGCATCTTCACTGTCATCGCGGTGCTGGCGCGCTTCGGCGTGCAGACGGCCAGCCTGATCGCCGTGCTGGGCGCCGCCGGCCTGGCCGTGGGCCTGGCCTTGCAAGGCACGCTGCAGAACATCGCCGCCGGCATCATGCTGCTGATCCTGCGCCCGATACGCGCCGGCGAATACGTGGCGCTGAGCACGGGCGTGGACGGCACGGTGGAAGAGGTCGGCCTGTTCCTGACGCGCCTGGTCCAGGTCGACGGCATCCACCTGACCTTGCCCAACAGCACGGTGTGGAACGCCACCATCACCAACTACAGCCGCAACAAGACGCGCCGCCTGGATATCCCGGTGCCGGTGCGCTATGGCGACAATCTGGAAGTCGTGGTGGCCAAGCTGCGCGCCATCGTGGATGCCCGTCCGGAAACGCTGAAGGATCCTGAACCGCTGGTGAAGGTGGTCGACTACAAGGAAAACGGCGTGGTCGTGAACGTGCGCGTCTGGACCGAATCAGCCAAGTATTGGGACCTGCGCTGGGGCCTGTACCAGGACATCCGCAAGTCGTTGGAAGACGCGGGCTTCCAGCCGCCGATTCCCATGCGCGAGATCCAGAACGCCAAGCCCGGAGCGGCGGCCTGAAGCGGGCCGATCTCTGCTGGAATGACAACGGGCGCCTTCTGGGCGCCCGTTTTTTTTGCTGGCTGCAGCAGGCTTCAAGCCTGCATCGACAGGCGCGCCAGCTCGGTCTTGATCCAGCCGGCGATTTCGCGCTGGCGCTGGGCCGGCATGCGGTCGATGATGGCCGTGACGCTGACCGCCAGGATCGGCGCGCCCTGCGCGTCCAGCAGCGCGCAGCCCACGCCCAGCGCGCCGCGCACCGCGTGGTTGCCCACCACGGAATAGCCGCGGGCGCGGGTGTTTTCGATCAGGCGGAACATTTCCTGCGGCGTCATACCGCCATATTCATCCAGCCGGCCGGAGTTGCGCTCGACGATGCCGCGCGCGATGTCGTCGGGCAGGGCGGCCAGCAAGGCCATGCCGCCCGAGCCCACGCCCAGCGGCTGGCGCTTGCCGGCATAGGTGGCCAGGATCTGCACCGGATAGCTGCCGATCTCGCGATGCAGGCTGATGGAGTCGTCCTCTTCGCGCACGACCAGGAATACCGCGTCGCCGGTGCGGTCGGCCAGACGGCGCAGCACGGGCAGCAACTGGCGCACGCGCGGATCGCGCGAGCGCGTGTCCGGGTCCACCGCCAGTTGGGCGCGGTACTTCTTGGTGCCAGTCACGGCCAGCACCAGCCCGGCGTCGAGCAGGGCGGCCAGCAGGCGGTAGATGGTGGGACGCTGTATGCCCGTGAGACGGGCGATATCGGTCACGCTCAGGCCATCGGGGCCCTGGTCCCGCAGGGCGGCCAGGACGGCCAATCCGCGCCGCAATGTGCGTGGACCTGCGGCCCCAGCGTCGCTATCTTGCATGAAAATCTCTGAAAACTCGGGTTATTACGGAATGTTCAAGGGAAAACCACTGTCCGTGCCGTGGACTCTACCTTGATGCAGTGCATGTGTATAGCTCAGAATGCTGCATCGAACAATTCAAATCGTCCATTCAATGGACAGTACCTGCACGGAGACTCTATGACTACAGGTCAAAAGCCTGGACTGCGGCGTATCGCCGCGACCCTTCTGGCTACCGCCGCAAGCGCATTCGCCATGGGTTCCGCCCATGCTGCCTACCCCGACAAGCCCGTCCGCATCGTGGTCGGTTTTTCCGCCGGCGGCACCACTGACGTGATCGCCCGCATCATGGCCAAGGAACTGACCGAAAGCCTCGGCCAGTCCTTCGTGGTCGAGAACAAGCCGGGCGCCGGCAGCAACATTGCCACCGACCAGGTGAAGCGCGCGGACCCCGACGGCTACACGCTGCTGTTCGTGGCCGTGACCAGCGCCATCAACCAGACGCTGTACAAGAACGTCAACTTCGACCTGACCAAGGATTTCACGCCGGTGGCGCTGGGCGCCAAGGTGCCGAACATCCTGGTGGTGAATCCGCAAGTGCCCGTGAAGTCGGTGCAGGAACTGGTGGACTACGCCAAGAAGAATCCCGGCAAGCTGGCATTCGCCTCGTCCGGCAGCGGCACCTCCATCCACATGGCGGGCGAACTCTTCAAGATGCAGACCGGCATCGACGTGCTGCATGTGCCCTACAAGGGCAGCGCGCCGGCCGTCACCGACCTGATCGGCGGCCAGGTGCAATTCATGTTCGACAACATGCCGTCGGCCTGGCCGCACGTGCAGTCGGGCAAGCTGCGCGCCCTGGCCGTGACCACCACGGAACGCTCCAAGAGCGCCCCTGACGTGCCGACCATGAAGGAATCCGGCTTCGCCAACTTCGACGTGTCCTCGTGGTTCGGCCTGATCGCGCCCGCTGGCACCCCGCCGGAAGTCGTGAACAAGCTCAACGCGGCCATGGTCAAGGCGCTGGACAAGCCCGAAGTGCAACTCAGCTTCGAGAAGCTGGGCGCCGTCGGCGTGAAGACCACGCCGGCCGAATTCGGCCAGTTCATCAAGTCGGAGGTGGAAGGCTGGGCCCCGGTGGTCAAGGCCTCGGGCGCCAAGGTGGACTGATTTTCGATTTCCGGGCGGCGCGCCGCCCGGTAAACCTTGCTAGGGGACAGGCGTGAGCCTGCCCCTATTTTTTTGCCCCGCCGTTGCGGCGCGCCGTGGCCAGCATGGCGGTGCAGACCCCGCGCATCATGTCCACCTCGTCGCGGCTCAGGGCATGGCGCGAGAACAGGTGCCGCATGCGCGGCATCAGTTTCTTGGGGTGGGCGGGATCCAGGAACTGCACGCCGATCAGCGCCTCTTCCCAGTGCGCCAGGAACGCCTGCACGGCTTCGCTGGAGGCCGGCGCCGCGCCACGCGGCGCTTCTTGCGCGGTGGAGGCGGGCAGCAGCGCCGCGCCCTGATCCACCAGCAGCGCGTAGCGCAGCTCCCAGGCGGCCAGCTGCAGGGCCTGAGCCACGTTCAGCGAGCTGTACTCAGGGTTGGCGGGAATATGGCAGATGCGGTGGCACAGCGCGATCTGGGCATTGGTGAGGCCAGCGCGTTCGGTGCCCAGCACCACGGCGGCGACGCCTTCGGCCGTCTCGCCCAGATGGGCGCGCGCCAGTTCGGCCGCCTGGCGGATGTCGCAGGGCGGGGGGCCCAGGTCGCGCACCCGGGCGGTCAGCGCGAAAGCCATGGTGACCGGCGCCAGCGCTTCTTCCAGGGAGTCGTGGATGCGGGCGTTTTCCAGCACGTCCAGGGCGCCGCTGGCGAGCGCCACGGCCTCCGGCTGACTTGTTACATCTGGAAATTTAGGCTCGACCAGCACCAGTTCGGAGAAGCCCATCGTCTTGATGGCGCGGGCCGCCGAACCCACGTTTCCGGGGTGGCTGGGGTTCACCATAATGAAGCGAACGCGTGAAAATGCTTGAGTCATTTAAAATGGCACGTTTGGCTTAGTGCCTTCCTGGTTTTTTGGGTCGATTTCCCCTATGGGGACTGCGGCGGACCGGGGGGCGGCAAGCGGCCTACCATCAAGCCAACTCATCGCATTCGTACGGAATTTTATGCACCCGATGCTCAACATCGCCATCAAGGCGGCCCGGCGTGCCGGCACCATTATCAACCGTGCCAGCATGGATTTGGAACGACTCAGCGTGGCTCGCAAGGGGCCGCGGGATTATGTCACGGAAGTCGATCGCGCCGCCGAGGAGTCGATCGTCGAGACGCTGCGCGCAGCTTATCCGGACCACGCCGTCCTGGGCGAGGAATTCGGCCTGCAAGGCCCCGACCAGGCCGAGTTTCAGTGGATCATCGATCCCCTGGACGGCACCACGAACTTCATCCACGGCCTGCCCAACTATGCCGTGTCCATCGCGCTGACGCACCGCGGCCAGGTCACGCAGGCGGTCATCTATGACCCGACCCGCAACGAACTGTTCACGGCCAGCCGTGGCAGCGGCACCTTCCTGAACGACCGCCGCGTGCGCGTCTCGGGCCGCACCCGCTACCACGAGGCCCTGCTGGGCGCGCACTGGCCCAACTCCGGCGATCCGGAACAAGGCTCGGCGCGCTTCCGCCAGATGGCCGAAGGCAGCACCGGCGTGCGCCGCCTGGGCTCCACCGTGCTGGACCTGGCCTACGTGGCCTGCGGCCGCCTGGACGGCTTCTGCGGCGTGGGCCTGAAGGCCTGGGACCTGGCCGCGGGCAGCCTGATGGTGCTGGAAGCCGGTGGCCTGGTCGCCGACTTCGACGGCGAGCAAGGCTGGATGGACACCGGCAACGTGCTGGCCGCCAGCCCCAAGATCTTCACGCAGATGCTGTCCTCGCTGAATCCGCCTTCGGCGGCTTGAGGCCGGGCGGCTCCGCCTGAAAGAAAAAAAACCGGCCCGATTGAACTGACCCCCAGAAGTTGGATGATCAGAAGCTAAAGCCCGAAGGCCTGAGCTCGGTACTGCACCGGACTCAGGCCTTTTAGCTTGAGTTTGATGCGTTCGTGATTGTAATAACGGATGTACTGGCGGATGCCCGCCTGTAACTGCGCGACGTTTTCGAAGCGATTCAGGTGGAAGAATTCGGACTTCAACGTGCCAAAGAAGCTCTCCATGGCGGCGTTGTCCAGACAATTTCCCCTGCGCGACATGCTTTGGGTAAGCGACCGATCTGCCAGCATGCGGCGGTATTGGGGATGTTGATACTGCCAGCCCTGGTCTGAGTGCAGGATGGGGCTGTCGGTGGGCTTGAGCCGCGCCAGCGCTTTCTTCACCATGGTGCCAATAAGCTTGAACACTGGCCGTTGGCTGGTCTCATAGGCCACGATCTCACCGTTATACAGGTCCATGACCGGCGACAGATACAGCTTTTCGCCTCGTACCTTGAACTCGGTCACATCGGTAACCCACTTTTGGTTCGGCCGCTCAGCAACGAAGTCGCGCGCCAGCACGTTGGCCGCCACGTGATGCGACTGGCCTCGGTAAGAGCGGTACTTTTTGACTCGCACCAACGACTTCAGGCCCAGCCTCTGCATCAGCTTCTGTACCGTTTTGTGATTCACTAATTCCCCCGCCTGGCGTAACGCGGCCGTGATCCGGCGATAGCCGTAGCGGCCCTTGTGGCGTGCATAGACCGCACTGATGCGTGCCTTCAAATCAGCGTACTGATCGGCAGCGCCCTGCGCCTTCAGGTGATAGTAGAACGTGCTGCGCGACAGTTTGGCTGCGCGCAGCAACCGTTCCAGCGGATGCTTATGCCTCAATTCTTGGACCACTTGCGCTTTGCAACGAGCGCTTGGGTCTTTTCCGCTTCGATCAAGGCATCGAGCTTTTTTAGGTAGTCCAGCTCCGCTCGCAGGTTCGCGACCTCTTCGCGTAGCTCCTCCTCGGTCATGTCTTTGGGCACTGGCTCGGGGGGATACTTATGTGGCATGGCGCGTTGTCCTCTCGGCTGGGGCTCCAACGCCCCAATACCATGCTTATGATACTGAGCGCGCCATTGGCCTATCGAACCCGCTGACCGAATATCGTAGAGCGCGACCACCTCTCGGTCTGACAGCCCCTCCCGCTCGGCGTGCTTCAACACCCTCAGCTTGAACTGCGCGTCATAGTGACCGGACTTCTTGGCCAAGGCCGCGCGCCCATGGATCTGAAAACCCGACACCCAACGCCGCAGCATCGAGTAGTCGACCTGCAGTTCAGCAGCAATCAACTCAATACTGTGTTGCCCTGATAAACATTTCTTGACCGCGCGCAGCTTAAAGCGCTCGTCGTACTTCGTCATGTAAAAACCCCCGAAGGTTGGATCTACGTCCAACTTTCGGGGGTCAGTTCAGATGGCCGGTTTTTCATGCGCGCTGGAAGTTCAGGTTGCCTGGCCTTGCGGCATCACTCTCCCATCCAGCAGCACGAACCAAGCGCGCAATCCCAGTTCCAGCACCACCTCCTGCGTCGCTTCCAGCGGCATGTGCGAGAAAGCCGTGGACAGCGCGTCCGCCATGGTTGCGCACGGCGCCATGACGGAGACGCTCAGATACCGCGGCCGGGCGTGGCCCGTGCGTGGATCGAACAGATGGGTGTACTGGCCCGCGGCGTCGATGGCGGTGCCGTAGCCGCCGGAAGTCGCCAGGGCCTGGTTACCCATGCTGGCGCTGGCGAGCAGACGCGCCGGGTCGCGCGGGTCGGCGATGCCGACCTGCCACGGCTGCGGCGCGGCGCGGCTGTCCAGCCCCTGTATTTCGCCCATGTCCACCAGCGCCCGTTCCAGCCCGCCGCGTTTGAGCAGGTCGGTGACGCGGTCGGTGATGTAGCCCTGGGCGATGCCGTTGAGCGTGATGCCCATGCCGGGCCGCAGCATTTCGATGCGGTTGCTGTCCAGCATTACGTCGGCATGGGACACGCGCGACAGCGCCTGCGCCACGGCCTCGGGCGGCGGGCCGTCCGGAGAGGCGCCAGGCTGCGAGAAGTGGTCGGCATACAGCTGCCATAGCGGCTGCACGGTGGGGTCGAACATGCCTGCGGTCAGCTTGCTGTAGCGCCGGCTTTCGCTCAAGAGCCGCAGCAGGTCGGCCGGAGGATTTTCCAGGAAGCCCTGGCGGTTCAGGATCGAGAGCGCGCTGTCGTCGCGATACAGGCTGAAGATCGCCTCGAGCCGCCGCAGTTCCTGCAGGGACTGCGCGATCAGGCGCTGGGCAACCGCCGTGTCGGGATGGTAGAGGCGCAGTTCGGCATCGGCGCCCAGCGCCGTGCCTTGCCAGGTGACGGGGGCGACCGAGGCGGCGGCGCGGCGCGCGGCGACGGGGGCGAGCGCCAGCGCGCTGGCTGCGGCGGCGATGCCGATGAAACGGCGGCGGGTGTGGTTCATGGCGATAGGCCTGTAGGGGCGCGGACTATTGGGCGAAGACATAGCTTTCCGGCACGTCGGCAAAGGTGACGACGCGGCCGCCGTAGGCGTCGGCGAAAGCCTGGGCGCGGTCGCGCTGCGAGAACGGGATGGCGTCTTCGGCGCCCATGCCGCCGACGTAGCGGCCCTCGATGACGTAGTAGGCCTGGCGTGCGTCGATCCAGGCGGCCGGGTCCGGCGCGCCGCCCGCGCCCGCGGTGGACATGTCGTTGACGTAGATGGCGCTGATGCCCTTGGGTTCTTCAGGCAGCAGGGTGTAGGCGAAGACCTGCTTGATTGAGGAGAACCATACCGGCGCCGCCTGCCCCTTGATGAATATCTGCCCCTTGGGGCCGTTGTGCTCATTCAGCGCCATCCCGCAGTAGTGGCCGACGGACTCCGTGGTCACGGCCTGGGGCGGGGGCGCGGTTTCGGGCGCGGCGCCGCTGCCGCAGCCCGCGGCGAGCAGCAGGATGGAAATGGCCAGGGCGAGTTGCAAGCGTTTCATAGCGGCTTGTTCCTGAAAGCCGCCGTCGCCAGCAGGAACGGCACGGCGATCCACAGCAGCAGCGCCGCGATCAGCGCGGCAATGGGCAGGCTGGCCTGGTCGCTGACGCCCGCCATGCCGGCGTACAGCGAAATGTTCTCGAAGCCCGTCAGGTTCAGCAGGCGGTATACGTCCGAGGGATTGAGCAGCAGCAGCGCGTTGAGCAGGCCGGGGCTGACGTGGCGGCCCTGGTCGGCCGCCAGCACGCCCAGCAGCGCCATGTCGTAGATCACCACGAAGAACAGCCAGACGCCGACGGCGATGCCGGCGGCCGTGGCGCGCTCGCGCACCAGCGAGCTGATCAGATAGCCCATGGCCAGGAAGCTCGCTCCCAGCAGCACGCTGGCCCCGATCAACAGCGCGAAGGGCTGCCACGCGCTGGCGTCCAGGCCGCCGTAGGCCCATTGCAGCGCCAGGCCGGCCGAGCCGTAGCCCGCGCCCGTGGCCAGCGCCAGGATGGCCAGGTGGCCGATGAACTTGCCGATCAGCACCTGCCAGCGCGACACCGGATAGCTGAGCAGCAGTGCCATCGTGCCCCGGTCGACTTCGCCGACCACGGCGTCATAGGCCAGCAGCATGGCGATGAGCGGCACCAGGAAGATCGACAGGCTGGACAGGCTGACCACGGTGACGGTCAGCGGTTCGGCCTTGACGGTGCCGGTGGGCGAACTGCCCAACAGGCCCAGCGCCAGCGCCAGGGCGGCCAGCAGCAGGGCGGTCGCCAGCACCCAGCGGTTGCGCAGGCCGTCGCGGATTTCCTTGCCGATGATGGTGCATACCGCGTTCATACGTCTTCCCGTTCAAGCAGATGTGCATAGATGTCGTCCAGGCCCGGGACCTGGATGTCGAGGTCGGCAATCGTGGACGACAGTGCGCCGATGCCGCGGATCGCGTCGACCTTGCCGCTTTCCTGGCAGGCCAGCTCGAAGCGTCCGGCCTCGATGCGGCGCCAATCGCCGCCAGGTGGCGGCGCGTCGGCGTCGGCGAATGTCAGGCGGATGCGGATGGGCAGCCCGGTGGAACGCCGCAGCGCCGACATCGCGCCGTCGGCGATCTTCCTGCCCGCCTTCATCACGACGATGCGGTCCGCATGGCCTGCCAGTTCGGACAGGGCATGGGTGCTCAGCAATATCGTGGCGCCAGCGGCGCGCAGCTCATGGACGATGTCGTAGAACATCAGGCGCGAGGCCGGGTCCAGGCCCGTGGTGGGTTCGTCGAACAGCAGCACCCGGGGCTGGCCCAGCAGCGCCTGGGCCAGCGCCAGGCGCTGCCGCATGCCTTTGGAGTAGCCGCCGACGCGGCGGCGCGCGGCGCCCGAGATGCCGACCTTCTCCAGCAGCGCGGCGTTGCCGGACAGGGGCTGGCGCTTGAGCCTGGCGTAGAACGCCAGGGTTTCCTCGCCGGTCATGGAGGGGTGCAGCGCCACGGTTTCAGGCAGGTAGCCTATCCTGCCGCGCAGGCGCGCGGCGGCCGGGCTGTGGGCGTCCTGGCCGAAGATCGCGACGCGGCCGCGGGTGGGGCGTATCAGCCCCAGGATGAGTTTGATCATCGTGCTCTTGCCGGCGCCGTTGTGTCCGGCGAGCGCGACGCATTCGCCTTCGCGCAGTTGCAGATCCAGGCCGTCGATGGCCTGCTGCGCGCCATAGTGCTTGCTGACGCCGGTAAGCGCCACAAGGTCGGTGCTCATGGGGATTCCTTGGTGCTTGCGGTGGGCGGGGGCTGCATCAGCGGGGCGCTGTCGATCACGCCGCCGGGCAGGATGGCGGGGAACTGCGACTGGGCCCAGCGCACGATGGAAATCGACGGACTGTTCAGCAGGATGCGGGCCGCCGGCGCGCGCCACAGCAACTGGTCGACCACGTCATTGGGCCGGTAAGCGGTGTCGGCGATGCCGTCGCCGTCCAGGTCGAACGCGGTGTTGTCGCTCCAATAGTTGCCGCGTCCGTCCACCGACCAGTCCAGCGTCCGGGTGCCCACGTACTTCACCTGGTTGCGGTTGTTGATGAAGGCATTGCCCGAGATCCGGTTGCCTTCCGACCCGGCGGTGAAATGCACGCCGATGTCGCAGTTGGAAAAATGGTTGTCCAGAAAGGTGTTGCGGTTGGCGTTGTAGATGAACACGCATTTGCCGGCGCGGTCCACCGTGTTGTTGGCGATGGTGGAGTGGTTGGCGTAGTTCAGCATCAGGCCTTGCTCATGGCTGTCCAGCGCGACGTTGTCGCGCACCACCAGCCGGTGCGAATACATGATGGCGTAGGCGATGTCGGTGCCGGTCGAGACGTTGCCGCTGATCTCGCTATCGTTGGTGTACATGTAGTGCACCGCGTAGCGCAGGTCGTGGAAGCGGTTGCCGCTGAAGGTGTTGAGCTTGCTGGTATTGACGAAGATGCCGTCGCGGCCGGCCGAGATGTTGTTGTCCAGCACGCGCGTGCCGGGCGTGTTCCAGAGCGTCACGCCGTTGCCTCTTTCGGCCACGCGCAGCTCCTTGTTGCCCACGATGCGGTTGCTGCGGACGGTCGCGTCCGCGGGTCCCCAGACGTGCACGCCCACGAGGTTGTCCAGGATGTCGTTGCGCTCCACCACCGCGCGGTGCGCTTCGCGGTCGAGGAAGATGCCCGCGTCCATGTCGGACAGGCTCAGGCCGGAACGCGTGACGGTCAGGTTGCGCAGGGACACGTCCGCCGCCTGGACCCAGACGGTGCGCCCCTGGCGCGTGCCGGCGATGATGGCCGAGCGGTCCGCCGGGCCTTCCAGCGTCAGCGGCTTGTCGATGACGATGGCGCCGGCATAGGAGCCCGGCGCAAGTTTCAGCACGTCGCCGGCCTGGGCGGCGGCGACGGCCGCCGCCAGGTCCGCGCCGGCGGCGACATCGAGCGTCGCCGCGGCCGCCGCGCCCGGCAACGCCAGCCCGGCGGCCGCCAGCAGCACGGCGCGGGCGGCCTGGCCGGCGCGCATCGTCAAGAGTGCGGCGAGCTTCATAAGCGCTACACGGTCTTCTTGGGATGCACGACCATCTGGCCGGACATTTCCATGTGCAGCGCGTGGCAGAACCACTGGCAGTAGTACCAGTACACGCCCAGACGGTCTGCCGTGAAGGTGACCGAGGCGGTAGCCTGGGGTCCGATCTCCATGGCGATGCCGTGGCCTTCCAGCGTGAAGCCGTGCGTCAAGTCTTCGATCACCTCCATGTTCGTGACCACCACGGTGACCTCGTCGCCCTGGTTGACCTCGAACTTCTTGATGCTGAACATGGGCGCGACCGCCATCATGTACACGCGCACCTTGTTGCCGTCGCGCACCACCTTGGCTGCATCGTCCAGCGACACGCCGTCCTTCTTGGCCATCTGGCGGGCGTCTTCCCACATGGGGTCGTCGCGCTTCCAGACGCTGATGGGATGGACCTTGGAGCGGTGCACCAGGCACATGTCATGCGGCTCGGCGAAGCTGGGGCCGTCATGCACCAGCTTCATTTCGTCGCCCGAAATGTCGATGAGCTGGTCGTTCTCGGGCTTGAGCGGGCCGACGTTCAGGAAGCGGTCCTTGGAGAACTTGTTCAGCGACACCAGCCACTTGCCGTCGGCCTCGCGGGTTTCGCCCATGGTCGAATGGTTGTGGCCGGGCTGGTAGTGCACGTCCAGCTTCTGGATGATCGGATCGACCTTCTCGCCCTTGAACGCGCGCTTGGCCTTGTCTATGTTCCACTTGACCATCTGGCTGTCGATGAACAGCGTGGTGTAGGCGTTGCCGCGGCCGTCGAATGCCGTGTGCAGCGGGCCCAGGCCCAGCTGGGGTTCGGCCACCACGCAATCGCGCGGCTTGATCTTGTCGTCGAACAGGTCGTCCAGCGTGCGCACGTCCAGCACCGTGACGGTGGGCGAGAGCTTGCCGTTGAGCACCAGGTGGATGCCGTCGGGCGCGGCGTTGCAGCCGTGCGGCGAGTTCGGCACCGGAATGTAGCGGGTGTACTTGGAACCGTGGCGCCCATCGATCACCGGCACGCCGCCCATGGTCTTGAAGTCGCCCTTCTTGACGGCTTCTTCGATGCGCTTGATGTTGAACACCACGACCCAGTCCTGCTCGTTGGCCGAGGCTTCTTCCACCGTGACGCCTTTCTCCGAGTTGTAGCAGGTGGAGAACGAGTACTTGCCCTGGTAGTCGGCGTCGCCGTTGTCCAGGTTGCCGTCGACCAGCACCTGCCAGGCGACCTTCATGGTGTCGCCGTCCAGCGCGGTGTAGATGGCGAAGAAGTTCTTCTTGGGATCGTCCGTCACCTTGCCGTCGTTGGGCAGGGGGATGATGTGCTCGCCGTTGGCGAACACATAGCCGGTGCGCGGGTAGCGCTGCGGCCGCAGGCCGTGCACGCCGGACACGTTGGGCAGTTCGGTGATCTTGTCCGTCTTCATCACATCCAGGCGGATGCGGGCGACGCGGTTGTTGGCCTTGTCGTTGATGTACAGGTAGCGGCCGTCGTAGGTGCGGTCGGTGAACGAGAGGTGCGGGTGGTGGGCGTCGCCGTTGATGAACACGCCGCCCTTGTCCTTCAGGTATTCGCGGGTCTCGGGGGTGAGGCCTTCGGTCAGGATCTTGCGGCTTTCGTTGGTGCGGCCCCAGCCGGTGGCGCTGCAATGGTTGAAGACCGGAATGCGGACCAGCTCGCGCATGGACGGCAGGCCCAGCACGCGGACCTCGCCCGATTGGCCGCTGGAATTGAAAGCGTAGTATTCGTCGAGCTCGCCCGGGGCGACATGGCCCAGCACGCCATTGGCGCCGCCCTTGGCGTCCTTGCCGTGGGCGGTGGAGATCTGCGCGCCCGCCACCAGGCCTGCGGCGCCCGTGATGGCTGCGGTTCCGAGGAAGCTGCGGCGGGTGAGGCCGGCCTTGTCGGGGTTCTTGTCGGACATGGATAACTCCTTGGTAGGGACGGCGCCGGGCGCCGCTGTGCGGAAAGTGGGTTCAGGCGCCGGGTTCGCTGTTCGGGTTCGGCGCGCGGTGCATGACGATGACTTGCTCGGCTGGTTCGGCCGCCGGTGCGCGGCGGCGCTCCCGCTTGGCCTTCTTCTGGATCAGGTGCGGACACTTCTGTTCGTGGTGATAGAGCATCTGGCAGTGCAGGCACTGGATGCACTCGTTCGGATTGATCTCGCCGGTGGGATCGATCGCCTGCACCGGACATTCGAGATTGCAGCGCTGACAGGGGTTGCCGCAGTCGCGGTAGCGGCGCAGCCAGTTGAAGATGCGCAGGCGGGCGGGGATGGCCAGCGCGGCCCCCAGCGGACAGAGGTAGCGGCAGAAGAAGCGCTCCACGAACAGGCCGGCGGCCAGCAGCGCCACGGCGAACGCGACGAACGGCCAGTAGCGCATGAAGCGCAGGATGATCGCGGTCTTGAACGGTTCGACTTCGGAAAGCTGCTCGGCCAGCGCCAGGTCGTACAGCGAAAAGCCGAACAGCAGCAGGAAGATCACGTACTTCAGGGTCGACAGGCGCTGGTTCACGCCGTGGCTGATCTTGAGCTGGCGCACGCCCAGGCGGCGGGCGATGCGGTTGGTGAGTTCCTGCAGGGCGCCGAAGGGGCACAGCCAGCCGCAGAAGGCGCCGCGGTTCCAGAACACCATGGAGATGGCGGTGGCGCACCACAGGATGAACACCAGCGGATCCATCAGGAAGTATTCCCAGCGGAAGTCGCTGCGCAGCGCCGAGAAGAAAGTCAGCACGTTGACGATGGACAGCTGGGCCTGGCCGTACCAGCCGATCCAGAACAGCGCGAACGCCAGGAACGCCAGTCGCAGGCGGTCGTGCAGCAGGGGGCGGCTGGTCAATTGGTCCTGGAAGAAGAAGATACCGACCAGCACCAGCAGCGCCACGGTCAGGACCGCGACCTGTCCGGCCTTGCCATGCCATATCTGTTTCCACAGCGCGGGCGCTGGTTCCTCAGCCTGGGCCGGGACGGCTGCGGCGGGAGCCGGGGGAGCCGCGGCCGCTTGCGCGCCAGCGGCCGGACGGGTGTAGGCCGCCGGCAGCTCATAGCCCAGGTCGAACGTCACGAAGGCCTTGTCGCTGACGCTGAGCACGCGCTGCACCATGAGCTGCAGGCGCCAGGGCGCGACCGGATCCAGCGTGGCGTCCTCGGGCACCACGAACAGCGCCACTTCGCGGAACGCCGGCGCGCCTTGCGCAGCTACGTCGGCCAGGCGCTGATGGTTGCGGTCGCGGAAGCGGAAGCTGCTTTCATCCTGGATGATCTCGATGCGGTCGAAGATGCCGCCGCGCACATAGCCCGACCCCTTGAACGAGTACGCGCCGTTGCCGGCCACCAGCACCGCTTGCTGGCCGGGCTTGAGCCTTTCCTTCAGGCGCTGCCATTCCGTGTCGCCCAGCAGACTGCGGCCTATGGCGGGCACGCTGACCAGCGCGGCGTACAGGTCGATGAAGCCGTCCGCGTCCGCGCTGCCCTCGGCGTTTGCGGCCGCATCGCGTCTGCCCGATGCGAGGAACGCCTGGTTCACGTCCTCCGGACTCAGCCGCAGGTTGCGCACCGCCTTGGCCTCCAGCAGGTCCTGCCAGGATTGGACGGCATCGCGCGTTTCGTCCACCACGCGGGCGGCGGCGGGCGCGGCCTGCTGCGCCGGGGCGGCAGTCTTGTCGATGCCGTAGGCGCGGGCCACGGCGATGGCCGAGCGCGTGATGCTGTCGCCGATCACCATCAGGGTGACGGTCGCGCCGCTGATAATGTCCACCGGCGGCGGCGCGCCATGGCGAGGCGGGGAGTCCACGAAGTTCAGCCCGACATAGCCGCTGATGAAATGGTCGACCTTGGACTGCGGAATGCCGATGAGTACGATGGGCTCATGGTGTTCCACCAGCCGGGCGCCGACGATGCGCCCGTCGTTCGCCAGGCCGACCAGCACGTCGATGGGCTTGCTGGAGTAGCCGCGCGTGTTGACGACGTCGGAAGTGAGATAGACCACGCCCAGCTGGCGCGCGCCCGCATAGACCTTGGCGGCCATGGGTTTGCCGGCGGGCGGATCGGCGCGGTCCGCGCCGGGGAAGATCTGTCCGATCGGGGTGCCGCCCAGGAAGTCCGGCAAGCGCTGGGCCTGCGCGGTGCTGGCGGCCTGCGCGCATAGCAGCAGCAAGGCCAGCAGAACCGCATGAATGAACCCCGTGTACCGCCTGATCCCACGCCCCGCCGCTATGCTGCCTTGCATTTTCGGACTCTGCTGATTGTGTTTGTTTGCAGGCATGCTAAGAACACGCGGCGTCCTTCGTATTGCGGTTTGTCAATCGGCGCGCGCGCGCAGGCCGCTCGGCGGCAATACCCTCATGCGGCGTAGGGGATATCCCCGTTTTGAAGGGGGTGAACGAGGCGCTATTGATGTCCGTCAATAGCGCGGCTTGCGGGGCGCCATAGACTTGTGCGTGGCGGCAGCGACGCGAGGCATGTGCCTCACGCGTGTCGGAAGAGCCGCCAACGTTTACGGAGAATCTCCATGCTGGCAAAAGCCACCCTAGCCATCGTTCTGTCCGCAGCCAGCCTGCCCGCGTTGGCCGCTCAGTGCGAAGCAACCATAGAAAGCAACGACGCCATGCAGTACAACCTGAAGGAAATGGTCGTCGACAAAAGCTGCAAGCAATTCACCGTGCATCTCAAGCACGTCGGCAAAATGGCCAAGGTCGCCATGGGCCACAACTGGGTGCTGACCAAGGAAGCCGACAAGACGGCCGTGGCCACCGACGGCATGAACGCCGGCCTGCCGCAGGATTACGTCAAGGCGGGCGACACCCGCGTCATCGCCCACACCAAGGTCATCGGCGGCGGCGAGTCGGATTCGGTTACGTTCGACGTATCCAAGCTGACTCCGGGCGAGGCTTATGCCTATTTCTGCTCCTTCCCCGGCCATTGGGCCATGATGAAGGGCACGCTCAAGCTCGGCAGCTGACCGGCTCTCTGCCAGACGCGAAGACCGGCCACGGGCCGGTTTTTTTTGTTTTTTTGCCATGGAGCCAGGCTGCGGATGCCCTGGTTCACCAGGCCTAAACCGTGCCTGCCTCAGGCAAAAGGACGGGGCTCGTCACCGGCGTGTCACGGATTTTCCATGTACGATTACCGGTCGTGTAACTTCTGGAGCTCCTGATGGAGTGGCTGCTGGACCCTACTGCGTGGGTCGGCTTGCTTACCCTGGTCATCCTTGAGATCGTCCTGGGGATCGATAACCTGATTTTCATCGCCATCCTGGCGGACAAGCTGCCCCCGGCGCAACGCGACCGCGCGCGCATCATGGGCCTGAGCCTGGCGCTCATCATGCGTCTAGGCCTCTTGTCGGTCATGTCATGGCTGGTCACGCTGACCGCCCCCCTGTTTTCCATCGGCCCGCTGTCGTTTTCGGGCCGCGACCTGATCCTGATGATCGGCGGCCTGTTCCTGCTGTTCAAGGGCACCATGGAACTGCACGAGCGCCTGGAGGGCTCCCAGCACGGCGGCTCGTCGGGGCCGCGCGTGTACGCCAGCTTCTGGGTGATCGTGACGCAGATCGTGGTGCTGGACGCGGTGTTCTCGCTGGACTCCGTCATCACCGCGGTGGGCATGGTGGACCATCTGGCCATCATGATGATCGCCGTCGTCATCGCCATCGGCATCATGCTGCTGGCATCCAAGCCGCTGACGCGTTTCGTCAACGCTCACCCCACGGTGGTGGTGCTGTGCCTGGGCTTCCTGTTGATGATCGGCTTCTCGCTCTTGGCTGAAGCCTTCGGCTTCAAGGTGCCCAAGGGCTATCTGTACGCGGCCATCGGCTTCTCGGTCGCCATCGAAGCCCTCAACCAGGTGGCGCGCCGCAACCTGCTCAAGCTGGACGCGCGCCGGCCGATGCGCGAACGCACCGCATCCGCGGTGCTGCGCATGCTGGGCAAGCGGCCGCCCGCCGACGAGGCCGACATGCCCAGCGCGAACGGCCCGGCCATTCCGGCCTTCGGGGTCGAGGAACGCAATATGGTCAGCGGCGTATTGACGCTGGCCGAACGCTCCATCCGCTCGATCATGACGCCGCGCACGGATGTTTCCTGGATCAACATCGACGACGATCCGGAAACCATCCGCCGCCAGCTGACCGAGGCGCCGCACAGTTTCTTTCCGGTATGCCGCGGTTCGCTCGATGAGGTGCTGGGCATCGCCCGCGCCAAGGACCTGGTGGCGGACCTGATCACCGAGGGCAGGGTGCGCCGCAACCGCCTGCGCGACCCCATCATCGTGCACGAGTCCATCGGCATCCTGCGCCTGATGGATACGCTCAAGCGTTCGCGCGGCCAGCTGGTGCTGGTGGCCGACGAGTTTGGCGCCATCGAGGGGCTGGTGACGCCCATCGATGTCTTCGAGGCGATTGCCGGCGAGTTTCCCGACGAAGACGAACTGCCCGACATCGTTGCCGACGGCGACAACACCTGGAAAATCGACGGCGCGGCCGATCTGCACCATGTCGAGCAGGTGCTGGAAACCGAAGGCCTGGTCGATGACGCCCAGGATTTTTCAACCCTGGCGGGGTACCTGCTATCGCGTTTCGGGCATCTGCCCAAGCCGGGCGACGTCTGCGAATACGAAGTCCACCATGAGCATTTCCGCTTTGAAGTCCTGGAAATGGACGGCCGCCGCATCGCACTGGTGCGCGTAGAGAAGCGTCCCCAGGAAATGCTCGCCGACGACGAATCCCTAGCCAACGATTAACTGGAACCGACCTCCCATCGTGACCGAAAACACTCTATACCTGATCAAAGCGTTCATCCTGGGCATCATCGAGGGCCTGACGGAGTTCATTCCCGTGTCCAGCACCGGCCACCTCATCCTGGTGGGAGACTGGATCAACTTCGAATCCAGCCAGGGCAAGGTGTTCGAGGTGGTGATCCAGCTGGGCTCCATCCTGGCGGTGATGTGGGTGTTCCGCGCGCGGCTGCTGACGCTGATCCGCGGCACGCTGACCGGCGTGCCCAGCGAGGTTGCCTTCACCCGCAACCTGATCATCGCCTTCCTGCCGGCGGCCGTCATCGGGGCGATCTTCATCAAGTCCATCAAGAGCGTCTTCTATCACCCGGCCGTGGTGGTCGTGACCCTGGTGCTGGGCGGCCTGATCATGCTGTACGTGGAGCGCAAGACGCACCACACGCCCGGCGACATGCCGGGCGCGGCCGACGACACGGCGTCGGACGAGCGGGCCACGGCCCGCACGCTGGAGCAGATCACCTGGAAGCAGGCGCTGGGCGTGGGCGTGGCGCAATGCCTGGCCATGATCCCGGGCACCTCGCGCTCCGGCGCCACCATCATCGGCGGCATGATCGCCGGCATCCAGCGCAAGACGGCCACCGAGTTCTCGTTCTTCCTGGCGATGCCCACGATGCTGGGCGCGGCGGTCTACGACATGTACAAGAACATGGAGCTGCTCACCCAGCACGACCTGACAGGCATCGCGGTGGGCTTCGTAGCCGCGTTCCTGAGCGCGATGGTGGTGGTGCGCGCCGTGCTGCGCTTCGTTGCCAACCATACCTACCGGGTGTTCGCCTGGTATCGGATCATCTTCGGCGGCGTGGTGGCTGCCTGGATCTTCACGCGCTGAGCGTCGAGGACACTGCCGGCGCGCCGGCAGCAGCAATGACGAGGGCCGCTTGCGCGGCCCTCGTTGTTTTTCGTCGCGATGTGGCGCGTCCGGGAGCTAGGCTTCCGTTTCCAGGTCGTAGAACTGCAGGCCGTCCCGGTCGATGACCAGCCAGCCGCCGCGGGCCGGCGATACATGGTCGCAGTCCCAGTCGGGCAGGACCCAGCGTTCGCGCTTCTTGCCGTCGACTTCCAGCACGTGGCGGGCGGGGCGATGGGTATGGCCATGCACCAGCACGCGCACCCCGGTTTCGCGGAAGACGGATTCGATGGCGGCGGCGTTGACGTCCATGATTTCCATGGATTTCGTCTGGTTGGCGGCCTGGCTTTCGCCGCGCGCCTGCTGCGCCATCGCCAGCCGTTCGGGAATCGTCTTGGCCAGGAATTCGGCCTGCCAGCGCGGATCGCGGACCATTGCGCGGAACTGCTGGTAGGCGGCGTCGTCCGTACAGAACTCGTCGCCATGGGTCAGCAGGATCTGGCCATAGTCCGTTTCCAGCAGCGCCGGCTCGGGCAGCAGCTTTGCGCCCAGGGCCTGGGCCAGCTCTTCCCCGATGAGGAAGTCGCGGTTGCCGCGGCCCAGCCAGACCGGAATCCGGCTGGCCGTGTCGCGCAGCGCCGTCAGCGCCGTGGCGAGCCACGGCGGCGCGGCGCGGATCACGTCGTCGCCGATCCAGGCATCGAAGATGTCGCCCGGCAGCAGCAGGGCGCCGGCTTCCTCGCGCGCGGCCTCCAGGAAGGCCAGGAAGGCCTCCGAGGTGGCCGGCGTGGCCGGTCCCAGATGCAGGTCGGACGCCAGCCAGATGGGGCCGGACAGCGCAATCTTATTCAAGAACTTCGGCCTTCTCGATGATCACGTCTTCGTTGGGGACGTTCTGGTGGAAGCCCTTGTTGCCGGTCTTCACGTTCTTGATCTTGTCGACCACGTCCATGCCTTCGGTCACGGTGCCGAACACGGCATAGCCCCAGCCATTCGGCGTGGGCGCGGTGAAGTTCAGGAAGTCGTTGTTGGAGACGTTGATGAAGAACTGCGCCGTGGCCGAGTGCGGATCGCTGGTGCGGGCCATGGCCAGGGTGTACTTGTCGTTCTTCAAGCCGTTGTTGGCTTCGTTTTCGATGGGGGCATGGGTCTGCTTTTGCTTCATGCCGGGCTCAAAGCCGCCGCCCTGGATCATGAAGCCGTCGATCACGCGATGGAACACCGTGCCGTTGTAGAAGCCTTCCTTGACGTAGGTCAGGAAGTTTTCGACGGTCTTGGGCGCCTTGGCGGCATCCAGGGTGATGACCATGTCGCCTTGGTTGGTCTGGAGCTTGACGCGGGGGTTGGTGCTCATGGTTTTTGTGCCTTCAGAGGTGGAGGTGGAGGAATTTGCCGCAGGGGCGGCGCTGACGAGCGCCGGGGCGAATGCCGCCAGCGCGAACGAGCACGCCGTCAGGCGCAGCAGGTGTAGGGGAGAGTATCGGGACATCATTTGGCGTGTTTATCCTTCAGCATGGTTTCGACTTCGCGGACCTTTTCCTGCATGCCGGGCACGCCGTCGCTGGCGGC
This sequence comes from Achromobacter xylosoxidans A8, assembly GCF_000165835.1. Lineage (NCBI taxonomy): Bacteria > Pseudomonadati > Pseudomonadota > Betaproteobacteria > Burkholderiales > Alcaligenaceae > Achromobacter > Achromobacter xylosoxidans. The sequence goes on along the minus strand of NC_014640.1, from coordinate 4,867,557 downwards.
CTTCTTGTAGGTGCTTAAGGCCTGCAGAAGTTGCAGGTCGCCCATATTGGCGCGGGCGGCGGCGTAGTTCGGGTCGGCGCGCAGGGCCATCGACAGGGCGTCCTGCGCGCGGTCGAGTTCGCCGCGGCCAGCATATAGAGCCGCGAGGTTGTTCCAAGGTTCCGGAAGCTCCGGAAAGCGGTTGGTCATCTCGGTATAGACGCCGATGGCCTCGTCGGTGCGATTCAGGGCGGCCAGCGCGCGGGCGTGCTGGAACATCAGCTGCACGTCGGTGCCGCGCTGGTCCTTGATCTGTTCCTGGCGTTTTTCGATCATGGCCAGGGCTTCTTCGTTGTCGCCGTGGTTCAGCAGCCGCTCGATGTACGTAGTGATCTGCGAGGGCGACGGCGTCAGGCGCGTGTCGACGCCCGGCTTGGCCGCTTCCAGCAGCTTGGCCAGGCTGTCCCAGCCGCCCTCGGGCGGGATGGGATCCAGGGTGGTGCGGTTGGCGTTGGGGTTGGTTCCACCGCCGCCGGCCATCGACTGGGCCAGAGAGGCGCCAATCGGTGCGCCGGCAAGGGCCAGGGCGAGCAGGGCGACGCGAAAGCGCGGCTTGATAGTCACTTGGGCATCCGTTAAAAGTCTTGGCAGGCCGACGCTTACGCGCGCGACCGGGCCGCTTGCTATACTTGACGACCGCCATTTTAGCCCCGGTTGTGTTTTGGCTCGACATCGGGGACGAAGCCCGGCGATATCGTTCGTGGAACCGGCTTGGAATGCGGGCCTTCGAATGCGGGCTCGGAATGGTCAGCGCCAGTGGGATTATGGCCTGGGATCGAAATCCGGCCCGGCGGCACGCGCCGAAGGTATTTTCCTTCGGCAGCAACTTTCCGCAACCGCCACGGAAAATTTAGACAAAGCCTATAAGCGCCATGCTGCAAATCTACAACACGTTGTCGCGTACCAAAGAACCGTTCAAGCCGGCCCAGGCCGGTCAGGTGCGCATGTACGTGTGTGGCATGACCGTCTATGACTTCTGCCACCTGGGCCATGCCCGCATGCTGGTGTCGTTCGACGTCGTGCAGCGCTGGCTGCGCGCCAGCGGGCTGGCGGTCGACTATGTGCGCAACATCACGGATATCGACGACAAGATCATCCGCCGCGCCGTCGAGACCGGCCGCCGCATCGGCGAAGTCACCGAGTTCTACATCGACGCCATGCACGCCGACGAGCGCGCGCTGGGCGTCGAGACGCCGGACCGCGAGCCGCGCGCCACCGAATATGTCGGCGATATGCTCGACATCATCGGCAAGCTCGAACAGAACGGCCTGGCCTATCAAGCCGACGATGGCGACGTGAATTTCGCTGTCCGTGGTTTTGCCGGTTACGGCAAGCTGTCGGGCAAGACGCTGGACGACCTGCGCGCAGGCGAGCGCGTGGCGGTTGGTTCGGCCAAGCGTGATCCGCTGGATTTCGTGCTGTGGAAGTCCGCCAAGGCGGAAGAACCGGCCGATACCAAGTGGGAATCGCCCTATGGGCTGGGCCGTCCAGGCTGGCACATCGAGTGCTCGGCCATGAGCAAATCGCTGCTGGGCCTGCCGCTGGATATCCATGGCGGCGGCCCGGACCTGAAATTCCCGCACCATGAAAACGAGATCGCCCAGACCGAGGGGGCCTTCGGCGGCACGCTGGCGAATATCTGGATGCATTGCGGTCCGCTCATGGTCGACTCGGACAAGATGTCCAAGTCCCTGGGCAATTTCCGCACCATCCGCCAGACCATCGCCCAGGAAGAGCCGGCGGCCGACCAGGCCGTCTACCGCGTCAATCCGCGCGAAGCGGAAATGGTGCGCTTCTTCATCGTGCGCAACCACTACCGCAGCCCGCAAAACTACACGCCAGACAACCTGATCGACGCGCAGAACGCGCTCGATCGCCTGTACCAGGCGCTGCAGAACGTGCCCGCTGACGCGCAGGGCATCGATTGGAACGAGCCGCAGGCCCAGGCCTTCAAGGCGGCCATGGACGATGACTTCAACAGCTCGGGCGCGATCGCGGCCTTGTTCGAACTGGCCTCCGAGGCCAATCGCGGCAAGAGCGCGCGCAGCGCCGGCCAGTTGAAGGCGCTGGCGTCCCTGCTGGGCCTGCTGCAGCAGGATCCAGCGGCGTATTTCCAGTCGCCCACCCGTTATTCCGCTGCGGCCATCGAACAGGGCGAGCGCCGTGCGCTGGACGCCGAGGCCATCCAGTCCTTGATCGACGCGCGCGCGGCCGCCAAGGCGGCCCGCAACTTCGCCGAAGCCGACCGCATCCGTGCGGAACTGCGCGAAGCTGGCATCGAGCTCGACGACAAGCCGGGCGGCCTGACGCAATGGCGTCGGGCTTGAAGCCGCAGGACCCGCCCGCCATGTCCACTGCCGACCTCGAGATTCCCAAGCCCGAGTATTGGGAAGCCGCCGTAGCCCATCTGATGCGGCGCGACCGCATCCTGAAAAAGATCATTCCCCAGCATCCCGAAGTCTGGCTGACGTCGCGCGGCACGCCTTTCGTGACGCTGGCGCGGGCGATCATCGGGCAGCAGGTGTCCAGCAAGGCGGCCGACACCGTCTGGACCCAGTTCATCGAGGCCGTGGGCAAGCGCCCCACGCCCGTCGCCGTGCTGCGCGTCGGCCTGGAAGGCTTGCGCGCGGCAGGGCTGTCGCAGCGCAAGGCCGAATACGTGCTGGACCTGGCCGTGCATTTCGGCGAGCGCCGGGTCCATCCCGAGAAATGGGCGGCAATGGACGACGAAGCCGTCATTTCCGAACTGACCGCCATCCGGGGCATAGGCCGCTGGACGGCGGAGATGTTTTTGATTTTCAATCTGCAGCGGCCTGATGTCCTGCCGCTGGATGATCCTGGGTTGCTCAAGGCAATCTCGCTACACTATTTCAGCGGCGAGCCTGTCTCGCGTTTCGAGGCTCGCGAAGTCTCGTTGGCGTGGCAACCCTGGCGTACCGTGGCGACCTGGTATCTGTGGCGCAGTCTGGAACCGACTCCGGTCCAGTACTGACGCAAGCCAGGCAGCCCATCTACGGAACCACACTACATGCGCAATACATTTCTGGAATTCGAACAACCGCTCGCCGAGCTTGAGAACAAGATCGAGCAGCTGCGCTACGTGCAGGCCGATTCGGCCGTAGACATCTCCGACGAGATCGGACGTCTGCAGCAGAAGAGCCAGACCTTGGCCAAGGAAATCTACGCCAAGCTCACGCCCTGGCAGACGGCCCTGGTCGCCCGCCATCCCCAGCGTCCCTACACGCTGGACTACGTGCGCGAAATGTTCACCGACTTCCATGAACTGCACGGCGACCGCATGTACGCCGACGACCAGTCCATCATCGGCGGCCTGGCGCGCTTCAACGGCACGCCCTGCATGGTCATCGGCCACCAGAAGGGGCGCGACACCAAGGAACGCGCCGCGCGCAATTTCGGCATGCCGCGTCCCGAGGGCTATCGCAAGGCCCTGCGCCTGATGCGTCTGGCTGAAAAATTCGGCATTCCCGTGTTCACGTTCGTGGACACCCCGGGCGCTTATCCCGGCATCGGCGCCGAAGAGCGCGGCCAGTCCGAAGCCATCGGCCACAACCTCTACGCCATGGCCGAGCTGAAGGTCCCCGTGATCTGCACCATCATCGGCGAAGGCGGTTCGGGCGGGGCCCTGGCCATCGCCGTGGGCAATGCCGTGCTGATGCTCCAATACGCGACCTACGCCGTGATTTCGCCGGAAGGCTGCGCCTCGATCCTGTGGCGCAGCGCCGACAAGGCGCCCGAGGCCGCCGAGGCCCTGGCCATCATCGCGCCGCGCCTGAAGGATCTGGGCCTGGTGGACCGCGTGGTCAACGAACCGGTGGGCGGCGCCCATCGCGATCCCCGCGTCATGGCCCGCCTGCTGCGCCGCGCGCTGGGCGATGCCCTGCGCCAGCTCCAGGGCATGACGCCCGAACAGCTCGTGGAACAGCGCGTCCAGCGCCTGCTGTCCTACGGCGCCTACCAGGAAGCGCGCGCCTGAAGCAGGCAGGGCGCCGGCCCATGTGCCGGCGCCACGGCCTCGCGCCACGCGCCATCTCGCCATGACCGCCCGCCAGACGCCCGCCGCCACGCACCGGGCCGAGGCGGGCGTCGTTCATTCCCTTCCCGTTTCGCCCGAACTGATCACGGCACTGCGCCGGGCCTTGCTGGCTCTGCCTGAGCGTCCACCGCGCATCGCCGTGGCGCTCAGCGGCGGCGCCGATTCGGCCATGCTGGCCGTGCACGCGGCCGCCTTGGTGCGCGAGTTGGGCATGGAACTGATGTTGTTCCATGTGCATCACGGCTTGCAGGACGCCGCCGATGCATGGACGCAGCATGTGCGCACGCTGGCGGATCTGCTCGCGCTGCCGTTGTCGGTGGCGCGGGTCGAGGTGGCCCAGGCCGCGGGCAAAGGGATCGAGGCGGCGGCGCGCGATGCCCGCTATGCCGCGTTGGCGCAATTGGCGCGAGAGCAGGGCGTGACGCATATCCTTTTGGCCCATCATCGCAACGACCAGGCGGAAACCGTCTTGCTGCGCCTGTTGCGCGGCACCGGTCTGGCCGGCATGGCTGCCATGGCGCCGGTGTCCAGGCGCGATGGCCTGCTCTACCTGCGCCCCTGGCTGGAAGTGGACCGCGACGCGATCCTGCATGCCGCGGATGCGGTGGCGGCAGCCACCGGCTGGCGTCCGGTGCAGGATCCCACCAATGCCGATCCCCACTACACGCGCGCCGCTCTGCGCGAATTGCTGGCCCCGGTGCTGGACGCCCGCTGGCCGGGGTGGCGCGGCATCGTCGCGCGGCACGCGCGGCACATGGGCGAGGCGGCCGAGATCCTTGACGAGGTGGCGCGGGAAGATTTCGCCACGCTCGACCCTTCCGGCGACGGCGCCAGCTTTTCGCTGCAGGCGTGGCGCGGATTGTCCGAGGCGCGCCAGGCGCATGTGCTGCGGCACTGGCTGGAACGCAATGGCGCCAGGATGCCGACCGACGCCAGGATGCGCGATCTGCTGCGCCAGCTGCGCGGGCTGCACAGCCTGGGCCATGACCGCCAGTTGCGGGTCGAGCAGGCCGGCCACGTCATCCGTTGCCACCGGGGCAGGGTCTGGGTCGAACCCAGGGAGTAGGCGGGCCCGTCCCGCTTGGTGTCCCCCAAAAGTCGCGGCGTGGACGGAATTTTGCACAAGCTGCGCAAATTTTTACCGTCGCGCTAGAATATACGGCTTTGCCCGTCAACCTTTTGCGGCGGGTTCCCAGCCAGAGTACGAGATGTCCCTGATCGTTCACAAATATGGCGGTACTTCGATGGGCTCGGTCGAGCGCATCAAGAACGTGGCGCGTCGCGTCGCGAAGTGGCACGCTGCCGGCCACCAGGTTGTCGTTGTTCCGTCGGCGATGGCAGGCGAGACCAATCGCCTGCTCGGCCTGGCGCGCGAGATTACGCCCCAGCCCGACAGCCGCGAGCTCGACATGATTGCCGCCACCGGCGAACAGGCCAGCAGCGGTCTGCTGGCCATCGCGCTGCAGGCCGAAGGCGTGCCGGCGCGCAGCTATGCCGGTTGGCAAGTGCCCGTGCGCACCGACTCGTCCTTCACCAAGGCGCGCATCTCGTCGATCGACGACGAGCGCATCCGCGCCGATCTGGACGCCGGCCGCGTGGTCATCGTCACTGGCTTCCAGGGCATCGACCCCGAAGGCCACATCACCACGCTGGGCCGTGGCGGTTCCGACACCTCGGCCGTGGCCGTGGCGGCCGCCATCAAGGCCGACGAATGCCTGATCTACACCGACGTGGACGGCGTCTACACGACCGATCCGCGCGTGGTGCCGGAAGCGCGCCGCATGGCCGTCGTTTCCTTCGAGGAAATGCTGGAAATGGCGTCGCTGGGCTCCAAGGTCCTGCAAATCCGTTCGGTTGAATTCGCCGGCAAATACCGTGTGCCGGTCCGGGTCCTGTCCTCGCTGACCGACCCGCTTATCCCGCTCGCAGAAGAAATGGTCTCGGGCACGCTGATTACTTTTGAGGAAGACGAAAAAATGGAAGCCGCCGTTGTCTCCGGCATCGCCTTCAGCCGCGACGAAGCCAAAATCACCTTGCTGGCCGTTCCGGACAAGCCCGGCATCGCCTTCTCCATCCTGGGTCCGGTCGCCGCTGCCAACATCGACGTCGACATGATCGTGCAGAACCAGTCCGTGGCTGGCACGACCGACTTCTCGTTCACGGTCAACCGCAACGAGTTCGCCCGCGCCGTCGATCTGCTCAAGCGCGAAGTCATCCCCGCCGTGGGCGCGCGTGAACTGTCCACCGACGAAAAGGTCGCCAAGGTCTCCATCGTCGGCATCGGCATGCGCTCGCACGTGGGCGTGGCCAGCCTGATGTTCCAGACGCTTTCGCAAGAAGGCATCAACATCCAGATGATCAGCACCAGCGAGATCAAGACCTCGGTGATCATCGACGACAAGTACATGGAACTGGGCGTGCGCGCGCTGCACAAGGCCTTCGGCCTGGACCAGGCGCCTGGCGAAAAGGCTTGATATAAGACTCCGGCACGATTTTTTTTGCGATGTATGTCCGATAGCGGGCAAGAGTGAAAAAAGTCGTGCTAGAATCTCGTTCTCTTCGGAGATGTGCCCGAGAGGCTGAAGGGGCTCCCCTGCTAAGGGAGTATGTGGCTAAAAACTGCATCGTGGGTTCGAATCCCACCATCTCCGCCAGATTCTCTCCGATCTGGCTTCGGTCAGCACCGGAGATAAAAAACCCGCAATCACGCAAGTGATTGCGGGTTTTTTCATGGGCTCGCGGCAAGTATGTGAGCGAGCCTGCCTCGCATGAGAAAATCGCAGATTCCCTTTCAGGCGCGGATCCCTTGAAACACCTGCTCGCCACGCTCGACCGGCTGGACGATTTCGATGAAGTCATCGACGTGCGCACGCCGCTCGAATTCGCCGACGACCACATTCCCGGCGCGATCAATGCTCCGGTGCTGAGCAATGAAGAACGCGTGGTGGTGGGTACGCTGTACAAGCAGGTCTCGCCCTTCGAGGCCTCGCGCGTCGGCGCGGCGCTGGTGGCGCGCAATATTGCCGCGCATCTGGACACCACCTTCGCGGACCGGCGCCAGGGCTGGCGTCCGTTGATCTATTGCTGGCGCGGCGGCACGCGCTCCGGCGCCATGACGACGATGTTCAACATGATAGGGTGGCGCGCGCGCCAGCTCGACGGCGGCTACAAGACCTATCGCCAAGCCACGCTGGACGCGCTGGAAAGCCTGCCCTTGGGCTTGCGCTACATCGTGCTGGCCGGACCCACTGGCAGCGGCAAGACGCGCTTGTTGAACGCGTTGGAGCAGGCCGGCGCGCAGACGCTGGACCTGGAGCGCCTGGCCTCGCATCGCGGCTCGCTATTGGGCGCCTGGGCCGGCGTTGCGCAGCCCTCGCAAAAGGGCTTCGATACACAGCTGGCACAGAGCCTGCGCGCGTTCGATGCCTCGAAGCCGGTGTTCGTCGAAGCGGAAAGTCGCAAGATCGGCGCGGTCGCCTTGCCTGCGGCACTGTTGACGGCGGTGCATGCAAGTCCGTGCGTCGAAGTCCGCTCCAGCCGCGAGGACCGCGCAGCCTTTTTGCTGCAGGATTACGCGCATCTGTTCGACGATCCTGAATCGCTGAAGGCGCAGCTCCAGCGCATGATCGGCCTGCACAGCCGCGAGCGCGTGAGCGGCTGGCTGGCCCTGGTCGACAGCGGCGCGCGCGCCGCGCTGGCGCAGGAACTGATAGACCGCCACTACGACCCGGCCTATGCGCGCAGCTGCCACGCGCACTTCACGCAATTGCCGCAGGCGCTGCGGCTGGACTTCCGGCCCAATGACGGCGATGTGGTGGAGCAGGCGAGGGTGTTGCTGGCCAAGCTGGATGGGGCGGGCAGGACGGCTTGAGCGTGCTCGATCGGGCATGAGCCCGTCGCAGCCTTGCTTGGATTTATCAGCGTCTGACTTGCGCGCTTCGTGAAATAACGCTATTATTCAAGGCTTGCTTTTAAACGCAAACGCGCCCGTAGCTCAGCTGGATAGAGTACCTGGCTACGAACCAGGGGGTCGTAGGTTCGAATCCTGCCGGGCGCACCAAGTTTGATTCTGGATTGGTTTTAATCGGCCAGTGCGGCATTGAATAAGCATGTAAATGGCAAGAGCAGTAGCAAAAGCAGTAAAAACGGCAAGATTTTTCTGATATAATTTTGCCTCTTTGCCGGAGCGCCCGTAGCTCAGCTGGATAGAGTACCTGGCTACGAACCAGGGGGTCGTAGGTTCGAATCCTGCCGGGCGCACCAAGTTCACTTGGTCAATACAGCAAAGAAAATGGAAAGGCCTTTGATCTCGTATCGAAGGCCTTTTTGTTTTGCGCCAGCGCATCTAGAAGCGGATCGTCACGCCCGCCATCGGCCCTTGCAGCACCGCATCGAACTTGAAGCCGCCGCTGCTGTAATCCACGCCCAGCGCACGATAGCCTATCGCCGCCGAGACATTCTTGCTGAAGTTGTAGCCCAGGCCCAGGCCCACATCCCAATCCGCTTCTGCCCCGCCCGCGCCGATCAGGCCCCAGCCGGTGATGTAGTACTTCGAACTCAGGACATAGTTTCCGCGCACGCCCACCAGGCCGTCGACCCAGGTGGCGCCGTCGCTGCGCGTTCTGCCATTCAGGTGCGCGCCCTTGAGCGTGATGTCGGTATCGACCGACCAGACGCGCAAGCCGGCCACCACATCCAATTGATGCGGCGAGTTTTCCAGCACGGAATAGCCGACCCCGAGCAGTCCCGCGAAGGTGGAAGTCTTTACGTCCGCGCTGCTGGCCAGCAAGCCGTGCGGCGTATCTCCTTGCGTGCCGATCTTGGTGTAGATCAGGTCGCCGAATATGCTGTAGCGGCCTTTGCGCGCATCGCCTATCAGCATGGCGCCGAAGTCGAGGTTGTCCAACAGTTTGTCGAAGTCCGCGTGGACATCGATGACGGGCGAACGCGATACCGACGTCTTGCCGGACAGGCCGGCGGCCCAGAAGTAGGGCGTGACCGAAAACTGCCATTCATTTGACGGCAGGGAGCCTGCCGCGGAAGCCGGATCCGCTTCGGCGCCCAGCGCGGCCCCGGCTTGCAGCAGCCCGCAAGCCAGGCAGCCCATGACTATCTTTTTCATCGCAAACCCTCCCCAAGCCGCGGGCGTGATGAATCGAATCCATCACGCCCGCCGTGGACGCAAAGCCGGTCTGGCGCCGGCGGAGTGCAGCGCCGGTATCAGGTGACCCTTCTTACGGGAGGCAAGGTCCAGGAGCCGTCGATGATCGACGGGTTGCTTTCGTTGGGCCAGTAGAGGCGCATCATCAGGATGAACTTTCCCTTGGGGGCGGGCAGCCAGTTCGACTCCATGTCGGGGCCGGGCGATTCATGCTGGATGAGCAGATCGATCGAACCGTCTGGCTTCGCCTTGAGGGCTTGGCGCGCGCTGATCGAGTAGCGGTTCAGCGGGTTATCGACGAAAAAGTAGCTCGCGTCATACATCGTCAACGACCAGAAGCCGGAGACGGGTGGAGTGAGGCCCTTCTTGAAGGTCAGCACATATTTTTCGGAACCGTTGTAGACGCGCTTGATGGCGCCGGTATCGGACTTCAGGGAGGTGGGGTAGATGGCGTCCTGCGGGCGGTTGGCGCCCAGGCCTATCGCGGTGATCAGTGCCCGCTGGATGTAGTTGGTGCCGTAGATGCCCGTCTTGGTCGTGAACCCCCAGCCGTCGATGTCCTGGATGTCGCCGTCGCTGGCCTTGAAGTGCGTCATGATGCGCCCGAATCCGACTTGCGGGACGCGCTTGGCAATGGCGGGGTCGAGTTGGTTCTTGTCGAAGTCCTGGCCGGGCACGATGCCTATCGCAGCCATTTTCGCCACGATGGGCGCGTCGGCGGCGCTCGGCGGATTGCGCTTGAGCAACTGGGCAAACAAGCTGAAGTACTCGACCGCGTCCATGTTGTTGACCTGGTCGCGCACCGAGGTTTTCATGTCGATGGCGGGGTCGACCTTGCCCGGTGGCGGATTCCAGTCCTTGCCCCATGCGCTCAATGGACAGAGCTTCACTTCGTCCTGCAGCTTGTGCACTTGCGCATAGTCTTCAGGCGTGCCGGTACAGTAGATGCGGCCCAGCAGCCAGACGATGCTGGTGGGGGATTTGTAGTGGGTCATGCCTTGCGGAATCGCGCCCTCCCATCCGGGGCCGCTGACTACGTAGGTTTGGGCCCCCGTGCCAGTCGTGCGCTTGCCGGGCACGTCGAATACCGTGGTCCAGCCGTCCAGCATCGGAAACAGGGCATAGCGTCCGTTCATGTCGGGCAGGCTGACGACCCAGGGCTCGTCGCCGACGTCGAAGAAGGAAGTGGTGTAGAGCGTGTCGGCGTTCGGCGCGGTCACGTCCCGGAACTTGGCATCGGGATACTGGCGCAGCTTGATGAGATGTCCCATCGGCGCACGCGTCCCCTTGGGCTCCGCGACGTTGGTGATGACTCTTCTGGTCATCTCCATCGTCACCAGGGGATAGGCATAGACGTAGACATCCGTTGCCAGTCCGAACTGCTCGTCGCCTTCGGGAAAATCCGCGACCAATCCATCGGCGGCTCGGGCTGGCGCGCCCAGGACGCTGGTTGCGAGTAGGGCAAGGCCACCTGCATTCAATGTGCGGCGTGTCAGCTTCATAGGATCGCTCCAACGAAATCATGGTTTGAAAATCACGAATAGCCGTGGCGCAGGCAAGGCTGCGCCCGGCCGATGCCTTGCGTTACCGCTGCCGGACGTACTTTCCGATTTCTCGCGCCGCGCCCGTGGTCCATTCATCGATCAACGGTTGCAGCTTGGACAGGCGCACGCCGCCCGCGCCCTGAGTGGCGTTGGCGACCTTCTCGCCGGTGCCGCCGCGCACGGAGGCATACAGCAACTCATCCGTCATGCTGTCCGTGACCCGCGATTCGATGGCGACAGTCGCGTTGCGTGCCATGCCTCCATCCATGGCGGCCCGGGCCTCGGTCATGACCAAGGCGATGGGGATGTACTGATAGGCGCGCAGCGCTTGCTCCGAGGTTCCCACCGCGGTGATGGCGATGCGTATGTGGGCGACGCCGGGCTCGGCGCGATCAACCAGCCGCACCTGCTCGCCGACCTTGCGTCGCAGCGTTTCGTTGACCGCATTGCGGATCTCGGTGAGGGTTTCCAGGGAAACGTCCGCGGAAGGCTGCGGCTCCGGGTAATACACGACGGGCTCCAGCCAGACCGCGGTATAGCGCGATGGGTTGAAGTCGGGATTCAGGTAGACCAGGCGGGTGCCGCCGTCGGGCGCGGGCGCCTGGTGCAGCTGCGAGTAATCCGGCAGGAAGCCGGACTCCGTCGTTTTCGGCGCGGTGGAACAGCCGGCCGCCAGGATCGCGGCGGCGATGCCGACGAGAAGCGCGCCCGAGGAATTCTTGATCTTCATGCAAGTTCCTTCTGACGATATGGGGCATGGGAACCCCGGCTGCAGGCGTCGGCGAGAGGTCCCGTGCAAAAGCTGCTTTCCGCTCGTGGGCGCATGTTTTGACCTATATGCACGGGAAGCCAATTATTTTTCGAACGCGGAAGTTTCGCAATGCGGCTGCATGAACTGGGTTTTCTGAACTATTTCCTTTGCGTGCGTTTTGTGGAAGGCATTGCGCGGAAAAGGTCCGTCAGAGTCTGAATGCGCCGGCGGCTGGATACGGGTGGGCGACCGGTTTGGTCGGGCCGATTTGCGCGTGCTTTATTTTTCATGGTATAAACACGCCTCTTTCGGAGCGCCCGTAGCTCAGCTGGATAGAGTACCTGGCTACGAACCAGGGGGTCGTAGGTTCGAATCCTGCCGGGCGCACCAAGCTTCTTGCTTGGCTTACACAGAAAGAAAATAGAAAGGCCTTTGATCTTGGATCGAAGGCCTTTTTTGTTTTGCGGCGGGAATGTCGCGTCAGCGCGGAGCAGGTGGGACTGGCGCCTGGGCTTGGGCTTTGTCGTCCGCGTCGAATCCCCAGTCGCCGACCGTGTACCAATCGTCTCCCAGCGTCTCGGCGGGATGCATGGTGCGGCCGGAGCCGTTGCCGCAAGCCATCGAATCGGTAGGGCAATAGCGGTCGCAGCCCCAGCATATGCGTTCGGGGTGCTTCGGGTGCAAGGGAAACTTCTTGGCCATGCCGGGTGCCTGTTGCCTGAGGGCGCCGCGGCGGCGGCGCCGATCTTCCATGTGTGCATCCAGCGTACTGCCGGGCGTGCACGGAATTCCTTGATCTGGCTCAAGCGCGAGCGCCTGCGCCGCACGTGCGCAATGTCGCGCGCCGGGCGGCTGTCTTGCAGGATTTGGGGAAGGGACCGCCGCCGCGGCAGCGGTCTCCTGCGCCTAGCGGCGTCGTCGGTCCACCGCCGTCAGCGAGGTGCCGCTCTTTACGAGCCGGTAGGTCTGTCCGCCTAGCCACGAGACCTTTTCGCCCGTGCTGGTGCGGCATATGCAATGCGTCTTCGGATCGAAACGCGAGGTGCCCAAGGCGGAGTACGCGTCGGGGTCTGAGACAAATCGTTCAATGCGGTAGAGCGTGCCGTCCGGCGCGGTGGCGAGGACGTCGGTCAATCGTCTTGCGGTGCCGAGCATATGCGATACCTCCATGCGCGGGCCATTGGATATACGGCGCCAAAGTCGTTCGGGCATTTCAGTGCGCCGGGGCGGGAAGCTGGATGTTCCCGCGCCGGGCGCTAATGAAAGTGCCCTCCAAACAATGAATCGTCGAGCTGGTCGGGAGAGACGCCCAGGGCTTCGGATACGCGGTCCAGGATAACCTGCCTGGGCCGTGGGCGCGGCCTTTCCAGTTCGATATAGATGGAGTGGTCCACGCCCAGGCGTGCAGCCATATCAGCGGTGCTGATATTGAGATGCTCGCGCCAGGCGCGTATCAGGCTCCAGTCGTTGCCGGTTTTTAGATTGACGACAGCTAATGGTAAATGACTCTGCCCCTGCGCGGGGGCTTTGCGCGGCGCGGCTTTTCTGCGCGCGTCGCGCAGGCTGCTCTTGGCGGCAGCGCTCTTGCGGGAATCGCCGCGAGGCGTGGTGGTTGCAGCTTCGGCGGTGAAAATGGCGCCGCCATTCAATTGGCGATATTGGTTGTCGCCGATCCAGTGCAGGGTCTCGCCGTTATCGAGCATGCATTCGCAATCCAGGTGGTAATTGCTGGGCATGCTTTCAAGTTGGGCGATGGTTTCCGTAGTCGTGGCGTGGCGCACCACACGGTGCAAGACACCGTCCGGCGAACGCACAAACACGTCGGGAAGTCTCCAGGAAAACGGAATGATAATCTCCACGGCGAAGCCTATCCGCCACTGTATCCCGGGGTGCTGGTGGTGGGATTTGGGGTTTCCCCTCGCCTGACTTGAGTACATGATTGTGCGCTACATCAGCCCTCAATATCTTCACAAATCTTCACTGCGCTCGGGGCTATCATCGCCGCGTTGCCCGCTGTCCGGGGCGTACTGTTCGAGTGGTGGCGATGCATCTGGCTGCGGCTGGAATCGTGGATGCGCGGCCGCGCGCGAGAAGGGTGGCATGGTGGGCGCTGCTGGCGGCGTGCGCGCTGCATGCGGTGGTTGCGGGGTTGTGGTGGCGAGAGCGGATCGAGCCCGTCGGCATGCGCGGCGCGCGCGCGCCGGAACTGCCGTTCTTCGTGGATCTGCTGCCAGCCAAGGCGCCGTCCGCGCTACCGGCCCAAAAGATGCAGGACAGGTCCGGCTCCGTGCCTGCTCAACCCGCCCGCATCGACATGCCGCCGGCTCCCGCGGTGGCGCCGCGGCAACGATCCGGCGCGCGCAGGGCGCCGGCGCCATCCGCGCCACAATCGGACGGGACGCCCGCGGCATCGTCAGGCGCGCCGGATCCTCGGCGCGATTTCGCCTGGCGCCCGGAAGACGCGCAAGCGGCGGGCATGCCGCGGGCGCGCGGAGAACCCGCCGTGCGCCTCGGACCCAAGGCGCCAGTCGAACAATCCGAGATCGCGCGGGGCATCGCCAAGAGCGCGCGGCCGCCGTGCAAGAACGCGCATGCGGACATGGGCTTGCTGGCCTTGCCGTTCTTGCTGGCCGATACCGTTACGGATCGGGGCTGCAAGTGGTGAGGCCGAAGCCTGCGCTCGCGCCAGTCAAGAAAGGCTAGTCGCGATTACCAGGGCGGCGACAGGGGCAAGGCTGCGCATCTGTCCTGAATCATGGATACTGTTTTTTCAATCTGGGATTTCCAGAATTCATGGAGAGACGCAATGCCCGAATCTCAAGGCGGCCTGGACAGGCTGCGCCGCTTCATCGCCACCGCTACCCGCCTGGCCACGCCGTCCGCGCTGGCGCAGACGCCGGAACTGCAGGCTGCGTTCGCCGACCTGGTGCGCCATGACGACTGGCTGCCCGAGGCCTGTACCGCGCCGCATCCGCAGTACTACCAGCAATACCTGCTGCACTGCGATCCGCTGGAGCGGTTTTCGCTGGTGAGCTTTGTGTGGGGGCCGGGCCAGTTCACGCCGGTGCACGATCACGAGGTCTGGGGCTACGTGGGCATGCTGCGCGGGGCCGAGGTCAACCAGCGTTATGTGCGCGGGCTGGACGGCAGCGTCGCGCCCGCGGACGCCTCGACCACGCTGCAACCGGGCGACGTGGAGTGCCTGTCGCCCGCCGAAGGCGATATCCATCGTGTGTCCAACGCTCATGCGGACCGGGTGTCCATCAGCGTGCATCTCTACGGCGGCAACATCGGCGCCGTGTCGCGCCATGTCTATGATCCCGCGACGGGTCAGGCCAAGCCTTTCGTGTCCGGGTATTCGTCGGCCACCCTGCCGAACCTGTGGGACCGCTCGGAAGCCGTGCGGGCCGCCCTCGCCGGGGGCGCAAGCTAGCACCTGTTCGCGCGCGGCGTCTCATGCTATTTTCTTGTCCTAAATATTAGGAAAATAAATAATGGACAAGACGCTGCTCAAAGGTCTGATGGTGCTGGAGGCGGTGACCGACGTGGACAATCCGCCGCGCACCATCGATGCGTTGGCCGCCCGTGTCGGGCTGACCCGCAGCAACACGCACCGCACCTTGCAGACGCTGATACACGCGGGCTACGTGATCAAGGACGACGACGGCGGGGGGTATCGCGGCGCGGTGCGGCTATTTGAGCTGGCGGCGCGCCAGCTGGCCCAGCTGGACGTGCGCAAACTGGCCGCGCCCTTCATGCGCACGCTGGCCGACCAGACCGGCGAAACCGTGCACCTGTCCGTGCTCGACGGCTTCGACGTGGTCTATGTGGACAAGATCGACAGCCCCCAACCCATACGCGCCTATTCGATGGTGGGCGGACGCGCGCCGGCCTACGCCGTCGCCACAGGCAAGGCGCTGCTGGCCTATCAGGCGGAAGGTTATGTCGAGCGTTACGCCGACAAGCTTGTGCGCCATACGCCATCGACCATCGTGTCCATGCCGCTCTTGAAGGACGAGCTGCGCAAGATCGCCCGCATCGGCTACGCGGTCAATCGCGGCGAATGGCGCGAAGGCGTGGGCGGGCTGGCCGTGACCTTGTTCAACAGCCTGGATCAGCCCGTGGCCGCGATAGGCATCTCCGGTCCGCTGGACCGCCTGAGCGCCGCCAGGATGAAGCAGCTGGCGCCGGACGTGGCTGCCTGTGCCCAGTCCATCTCGCAGGGGATGGGCTATCGCCGGGGCTATCTGGACCAGTAGCGGGCCGCGCCCTCATTTGGCCGCCGACAAACGCACCACGTCGGCCCAGCGGGCGACTTCCTGCTTGAGCACGCGGCTGGTGTCGGCGGGTGTGGTCGCCACGGCGTCGGCGCCCAGCTTCTGCGCAGCCTGCTGTACGGAAGCCA
Organism: Achromobacter xylosoxidans A8; assembly: GCF_000165835.1. Classification (NCBI taxonomy): domain Bacteria; kingdom Pseudomonadati; phylum Pseudomonadota; class Betaproteobacteria; order Burkholderiales; family Alcaligenaceae; genus Achromobacter; species Achromobacter xylosoxidans. Next base: position 4,851,603 of record NC_014640.1, on the reverse strand, counting down.
TGGCGGCGGCCTTTTGCATGCCAGCCGAAAGCTTGTCCACCACCGCGGGCGGCGTGCCCGCTGGCGCCAACAAGGCGTAGGTGGTGGCGACCGAATAATCCTTCACGCCCTGCTCGGCCAGCGTGGGCAGATCCGGCAGCGCGGTGGCGCGCGTGGCGGTGGTGACGCCCAGCAGGCGGATCTTGCCGGTCGCGACCTGCGGCAGCAGCGCCGGCAGCGTTTCGATCACCATGTCGATCTGGCCGCCCAGCAGGTCGGTGATGGCGGGGCCGCTGCCGCGGTACGGCACGTGCATGAGCCGGGTGCCGGTCACGACCTGGAAGAGTTCGCCGGCCATGTGCTGGGAAGTGCCGGGGCCGGCCGAACCGAAGGTGATGGTGCCGGGCTTGCTCTTGGCCAAAGCGATCAGCTCCTGAATATTCTTCGCGGGAATCTTGCTGCTGTTGACTGCCACGGCCATGGGCATGCTGGTGGCCATCGACACGCCGACGAAGGCGGTGCCGAAGTCATAGCCGGGCTTGTCCGGCATGGCCGCATGGATCGCGTGGCTGCCCACGGCGCCCATCAGCAGGGTGTAGCCGTCGGCCGCCGACTTGGCCACGTATTCCGCGCCGATCTCGCCGCCCGCGCCCGCCTTGTTTTCCACCACCACGCTCTGGCCCAGGTAGTCGCCCAGGTGTTGCGCATAGATGCGCGCGGCGGCATCCGTCGCGCCGCCGGGCGGGAAGGGGACCACCATGCGCACGGGTTTCGTCGGCCAGTTGTCGGCCGAGGCCGCGCCGCCTGCCAAAACCAGCACCACGCCTGTCAGGGCAATGCGCCACGTTTTCTTCATGGAAGTCTCCTTGGTGTCGGTGGGGCCGGCATGCGCAGGGGCCGCGGTCCTTTTATTAAATCCTAATATATAGGACTCGTGTATCAATAAATGGTTTACTTAGAATTCCACAGGGTGATATGCTGGTCAACAATTAAGCGCTGCACCTAGGGATTGCACTAGGAATTTCGCGAAGATATGCCGGCCTGCAACGGCTCTTCGCTGGATCATGCCAGCCTGGAAGGCGTGCTCTTATAATGTTTTCTTTGTCCCAAATATTGAATTTTCATAACGAGAGGTCAGACATGACACCCAGTTCGGCGCTGGCCGGCATCACGGTGCTGGAAATTTGCAATGTCGCGGCGGGGCCTTTTTGCGGCATGTTGTTGGCGGACATGGGCGCCGACGTGATCAAGATCGAAAACCCCGAAGGCGGCGATACGTTGCGCAGCTGGCCGCCCATTTCCGAGGGCTACAGCGAGAACTTCGCGTCCCTCAACCGCAACAAGCGTTCGGTGACGCTGAACCTGAAGGACCCTGGCGACGTGGCGCTGGCGCGCGAACTCGCGCTTTCCGCCGACGTGCTGATCGAGAACAACCGCCCGGGCGTGATGGATCGCCTGGGGCTGGGCTATGCGCAACTGCGCGAGGCCAATCCCAAGCTGGTCTATTGCTCGATTTCGGCCTACGGCCAGTCGGGCCCGCGCTCGCAGGAAGGCGGTTTTGACCTGACCATCCAGGCCATGAGCGGCCTCATGAGCGTGACCGGCGAAGCCGGCGGCGAACCGGTGAAGTGCGGCGTTCCCGTGGCGGACTTTTCGGCCGGCCTGTATGGCGCCTTCGCCATCGCGTCGGCCTTGCGCGCGGCGCAGGCGAGCGGGCAGGGCACGCATATCGACGTACCCATGCTGGGCGCCACCTTGGGCATCGCGGCCTTGCAGACTTCGGAGTTCTTCGGCAGCGGCAAGGATCCCGTCAAGCTGGGATCGGCCCATCCGCGCAACGCGCCGTACCAGGCCTTCCGCTGCAAGGGCGGCTATTTCGGCATGGCGGCGGGCAATCAGGCCTTGTGGAAGGGCGTGTGCGCAACGGTGGGCCGCGAGGACCTGCTGGCCGATCCGCGCTTTACCGATACCAGCGCCCGCGCGCGCAATCAGGCGGCGCTGCGCGACATCCTGGAAGCGATCTTCGAAGCCGAGGACGCGCAGACCTGGCTGGCGCGTTTCCGCGCGGCTGGCGTGCCCTGCGCGCCCATCAACACTTATTCGGAAGTGTTGGCCGATCCGCAGGTGGAACACATGGGTTGGGTGCAGCCCGTGGATCTGCCCAATGGCGTGCGCACGCGCACCTTCGGCCTGCCGGTGCGCTTCGACGGCCAGACCACGGCCCTGCGCCGCCGTCCTCCGGCCCTGGGCGAGCACAACGATGAAGTGCTGGGCGCGCTGCGCGCCGGCAAGAAGGAGACGACGGCATGAGTGGCGTCCTGCGCATCGACAAGCAGGGCGCGGCCTACGTGCTGACGCTGTCGCGGCCCGACAAGATGAATGCCTTGTCGGCCGAACTGGTGGAAGCGCTGATCGCCGCGCTGGATGAGGCCGAGTCCGGCGGCGCACAGCTCATCGTGCTCAAGGGTGAAGGCAGGAACTTCAGCGCGGGCTTCGACTTCGGCGGCTGGCAGGAACAGAGCGAAGGCGATCTGCTGCTGCGCTTCGTGCGCATCGAGATGCTGTTGCAGCGGCTGGCGGCCTCGCCCTGCCTGACGCTGGGGCTGGCGCATGGCCGCAACTTCGGGGCGGGCGTGGACCTGTTCGGCGCCTGCAAGTGGCGCATCAGCACGCCGGACGCCACCTTCCGCATGCCCGGACTGAAGTTCGGGCTGGTGCTGGGCACCCGCCGTTACGCGGCCCTGGTGGGCGCGGAGCGGGCGCGCGCGGTGCTGGAGCAGGCGGCCACGTTCAGCGCGGAAGAAGCCTTGCGCGACGGCTTCGCCAGCCGCCTCGCCGACGCGCCGGATTGGCAGGACGTCGAGCGCGACGCGCTCGACGCCGCGTCCGCGCTGAGCAGTGCGAGCCGCGTGCAGTTGTACGCGGCGCTGTCGGCGGAAACGCCCGACACCGATCTTGCCCGCCTGGTGCGCTCCGCCGCCCAGCCGGGATTGAAGGGCCGGGTGGCCGCGTATCTGCAGGCGCGCTGACCACGAAAAAGAACAGGCAGGGAAGGAGACATCATGGCATCGGGTTTCAATCAGAAGAACAAGCAGCGCACGCTGGCGGAATTGGCGGCGCTGGTGCCCAACGGCGCATCGATCGCATTGGGCGGCAGCTTCCTGCACCGCGGACCGTTCGCCTTCGTGCGCGAACTGATCCGGCAGGGGCGGCGCGACCTGGAACTGATCAAGCAATCGCCGGGCTACGACGTGGACATCTTGTGCCGCGCCGGCGCGCTGCGCCGCGTGCGCGCGGGCATCGTGGCCATGGAAGGGAACTTCGGCCTGGCGCCCTGGTACCGCAAGGCCGTGGAGCGCCGCGAGATCGAGCTGGAAGAACATGCCTGCGCCAGCCTCACGGCCGGTCTGCGCGCGGCGGCCTTCGGCGTGCCGTTCCAGCCTTGCGGCGGCCTGCATGGCAGCGGCCTGCCCGAGCTCAATGGCTGGAAATGCCTGGACGACCCTTATGGCAGCGGGCAGCAGACTTGGGTGGTGCCGGCGATCCGCCCGGACTACGCCGTGATCCATGCTTCCGAAGTGGACGCGCTGGGCAACGTGCGGGTACATGGCACCGCGCATTGGGACCGCATCATGTCGCGCGCCGCGGGCAGCGTATTGGTGGTGGCCGAGAAGGTGGTCGACAGCACGGTGTTCGAAGCCAATCCGGAAGCCACGCTGGTGCCGTTCTTCATGGTGCAGGCCTACGCCGTGGCGCCGCAGGGCGCATGGCCGGGATCCTGCTGGCCGGACTACGCCATCGACTATCCGGCGGTGGAGGCATACATGGACAAGCAAGGCGATCTGCAGGCGCACATGGCTGCGGCGCCCGAAGCGCGGGAGGTGCAGCATGGCTGAGCAATGGTCGGGCTTTTCGTACATCGTCACCAATCTGGCTCGCTTCATCCGGCCGGACGAGATCACTTTCAGTGGCGTGAATTCGACCCTGCCCATGCTGGCCTGCCTGCTGGCCAAGCGCGCCTATGACTGGGATTTCGTCTACATCAACGTGGCCGGCGGTGTGAATCCGCGGCCTTCGCAGGTCCCCATCTCAAGTTCCGATCCGGTGCTGGCCGAGCACACGGCGTCGATCTTCTCCAACGAGGATTTCTACGACCTGTGCACGCGCGGCCGCATGGACCTGACCTTCCTGGGCGCGGCGCAAATCGACGGCGCAGGCTGCGCCAACAATTCTTGCATCGGCGACTGGCATGAGCCCAAGGTGCGCCTGCCGGGCGGCGGCGGCGGCGCGGTGATGCTGCCCACCGCCAGGCGCGCCTGCACCTGGCGCACCGAGCATTCGCGCCGTGCCTTCGTGCCGAAGCTGGACTTCATGACGTCCTGGGGCGGATTCCACGGCGTGGTCACGCCGATCGCCGTGTTCGTCAAGCGCGACGGGCGGCTGGCCTTGCAGTCCTGGCATCCGGAGTCCAGCTTGTCCGAAGTGCGCGAGCGCACCGGTTTCGAATTCGACGCCAGCGACGCCGAGCCGTCTGCGCCGCCCACCGCGGCCGAGACGCGCGCCCTGCGCGAGCTGGATCCCGACGGGCAGTTCGAACGCGACGCCGCCGTCGCGCTGCGCTAGGAGGTCGCCATGACGCTTGCCGATGCCACGCTGGTGGCCGCGTTCGCGCGCCTGTGGAGCCAGCCGCAATGGGCCGAACGGCCCGCTATCGTGACCGTGGACGGCACGCTGACGTATGCCGATCTGCGCCAGGAGGTCGGGCGCATCGCGGGCGGCCTGCGCGCCGCCGGCGTGGCGCGCGGCAGCTATGTGGCCATCGCAATGGAGCGGTCGCTGGGGCAGGTGCTGGCGATTCTGGGTGCGATGGCTGCGGGCGCCTGCCCGTGCCCGCTGGAGCCGCGCCTGTCGGATGCGGAGACTGCTCGCCGCGTGGCGGCGGTGGGGCTGGGTTGGGTGCTGCACGACGCGGCCAACGCGGCGACGGCGCGGGCCAGCGGGCTGGCGCCAGACCGATTGTTGGGCGCGGCCGGCGTGGCGCGAGGCCCGCTGGATTGGACAGGCAGCGCCGAGGCCACGCCGGGCGACGCGGGCCTGCTGCTGTTTACCTCCGGCAGCACCGGCAATCCCAAGGGCGTGCTGCTGAGCCACCGCGGCTTGGCGAACAATGCGCGCGGTGTGCTGGCGCATACCGGCTTGACGCAGGATGACCGGCTCTTGCACGTGATGCCGCTGCATCACACCAATGCGCTCAACAACCAGATCTTCGCGCCGCTGCTGGCGGGCGCCTGCGTGGCGCTGGCGGGACGCTTCCGGGCGGACGATATGCCGGGTTTGCTGCGCGCGTTCCGGCCCAGCATCATCACCGGCGTGCCGACCATGTACGCGCGCATGCTCGAACTGCAGTTCGACCCGGCAAGCCTGGCGGCGTTGCGCTTTGCGCGCTGCGGCTCGGCGCCGATCACCGAAGCCCTGCATCGGCGCATCGAAGCCTTCCTGGGCTGCCCGCTGGTGGTGTCCTATGGCCTGTCGGAGGCCACCTGCACCTCCACCATGAACCCGCCCGCCGCGCGCCGCGTGGGCTCGGTGGGTACGGTGCTGGCCGGCCAGAGCGTGACCTTGCGCCTGCCGGACGGCGCCTTCGCCGCCCCGGGCAACGAAGGCGAGATCTGCATCGCGGGCGACAGCCTGATGCTGGGCTATGTGGGCGTGGACAGCGCCGACGCCGGCACGCCGCAGTTGCTGCATACGGGCGATCTGGGACGTTTCGACGAGCAGGGATATCTGAGCATCACCGGCCGCATCAAGGACGTGATCATCCGCGGCGGCGAGAACATCTCGCCGGCGCTGATCGAGGGCGTGGTGACGGGCCTGCCGGGCGTGGCCGCCTGCTGCGTGGTGGGTGCGCCCGACGAGGATCTTGGCGAGGTGCCCGTGATCTTCGTGCAGCGCGCGGGCGACGCCGCGCCGGATGCGTCCGGCATACAGGCCGAGGTGCTGGCGCACCTGGGCCGGATCTATGTGCCGCGCGAGGTGTTGTGGATCGAGCGCCTGCCCGAGAACGCGGTGGGCAAGGTCGACCGCAAGGCGCTGGCGCGCCAGTTGGCGCCGGCGGCCTTGCGGTTGTGAGCGGGCAGGGCGCGCGCGCTTCGCGGTGCGCGGCTATTCGACCTTGCCGATCCGGTTGACCGCCACTTCCAGCGAAGCCGAGTCCTTCTTCCAGTACTCGTCGAAGGCCGGCGCGTCGAGGTACTGCACGGGGCTTCCGGTGCCGGCGATGCGGGCCCGGACCTCAGGGTTGTTGGCGATGTCCTTGACGGTCTGGCGCAGCTTGTCGATGACGGCCGGCGGCGTGCCGGCCAGGGCGAACACGCCCGACCACTGCACGAAACTGATGTCATAGCCCTGCGACTTGAAGGACGGCACCTCCGGCAGGCTGTCGAGCTTGCCGTCGCCCCAATGCGCCAGCGCCTTGACGCGACCGGCCTGGATCAGCTGCATGACGCTGGACGGCCCGGTGGCCAGGGCATCGACCTGGCCGCCCACCAGGGCTTGCACGGCGGGGCCGGCGCCGGTGAAGGGCACGTGCATCATCTTGATCCCGGCTGCGTTCTGCAGCATCTCCATCGGCACGTGCATGGTGCCGTAGATGCCGGAAGAGCCGTAGCTGAACTTGCCTGACTGCTTCTTGGCCGCGTCGACGAATTCCTGCAGCGTTTTGTATGGCGCGTCCGCGCGCACCACCAGCACGGTGGGATCGGCGGTAATGCGCGCAATCGGCACGAACTGATCCAGCTGATAGGCCGGCTTGCGTTCCAGCAGACGGTCGGCCGCGGGCAGGATGGAAATGGACGACAGGCTCATCAGCAGCGTGTAGCCGTCGGGCTTGGCGCGGCCGGCCTGGCCGATGCCGATGGCGCCACCCGCGCCGCCCTTGTTCTCGATGACGACGGCCTGGCCCAGCTTGTCGCCCATGGCCTGGGCCAGCGGCCGCGCGATGGTGTCGGCGACGCCGCCGGGCGGGAACGGCACCACCATGGTCACGGGACGTTCAGGATAGCCGGCAGCCAGCGCGTTCGCGGCTCCCAGCCATAGCAAGGCAGCCGCGGCCGCCCGGTAGCAACGCAGATTCATGTCTCACTCCTTGTGCTTTTACTGCCGAGCCGCCCCGTGTTCATTCCGGGGCTCTTGGGCTCAGACGAAGCGGTTTTCTATCTGGCCGATGCCGTCGATCTCCACCCGCACCACGTCGCCGTGCTTGAGAAACTGCGGCGGATTCAGGCCCTGGCCCACGCCAGCCGGCGTGCCGGTGGCGATGACGTCGCCCGGATACAGCGTGATGCCGCGCGAGCAGGTTTCGATCAGCGTGGGGATGTCGAAGATCAGGTCTTCGGTGTTGCCGTCCTGGCGCAGCTCGCCATTGACCCAGCAGCGCACGCGGGTCTTCTGGCCGTCCATTTCGTCGGCCGTCACCAGCCAGGGACCCATGGGGCAGAAGGTGTCGAAGGACTTGCCCAGATCCCATTGCTGGTGGCGCATCTGCACGTCGCGCGCGGTGACGTCGTTGACCACGGTGTAGGCGATGACGTGGCTCATGGCCTCGGCGCGGGAAATATTGCGGCCACCCTTGCCGATCACCACCGCCAGTTCGGCTTCGTAGTCGATCTTGTCGGAGACGCCCACGGGCAGTTGCACGTCAGCCCACGGACCGACCACCGTCTGCGGCACCTTGGTGAACACGATGGGCCAGGATTCGGGGTTGGCGTCGTTGTCCTTGAAGACGGAGTCGCGCAATTCCTTGGCGTGGGCGTGGTAGTTGCGCCCCACGCAGAACAGGTTGCGCCGCTGCGCCGGCAAGGGCGCTTCATGCTCCACCTGGTCCCAGCGGTAGGACGAGCCGATCTTGCCCGGCAAGGCGCGGCCTTCGGCCAGCCACTCCACGGCCGTCAGCGCGCCGGCCGCCGCGAGTTCGCGCGGGAAATCCAGGGCAGTCACGCTGGCGCCGTCGTCGGCAACCACGCCGATGCGACGTTCGCCATTGATCCGGAATACTGCGATTTTCATGCTTGCTCCCTGGGCGGTTCGGGCCGCCCTGTTTAATACCAAAAAGTACCAATTACTTGATTTTTCAGGCCCAATTTCGCAGAAGAATATACCAACTGAACCAATTCTCCTATAAAAATTAATAGTTTTCGGGCGCTTATTGGTCTGAATTGGTATCATCTGGCCGCTAGCCATTCTGGAAAGGTCCATGGACAAAGCTTCCGCCCTGCGCGCGGTCATCATCGAGAATCTGCAATCCGGCGCGTGGGCCCCCGGCCATCGCCTGCCCACGGAACGCGCCCTGAGCGAACAGTTCGGCATCAGCCGTTCAACGGTGCGCCGCACCCTGGCCGAGTTGAAGAACGAAGGCCTGATCTCGCAGCGAGTGGGCAGCGGCACCTATGCCAATCCGTCCTCGACCCTGGCGCAGGCTGAAGGACTGCTGCGTGCCGAAGTGCTGTCCACCAGCCCGGCCGAATTGATGGCGGCGCGGCTGGTGCTGGAGCCGGCCATTGCGGCGCTGGTGGTGCAGCACGGCAGCCCCGCCGATTTCGCGGCCATGCAGGACGCCTGTGCGCGGGCCGAGGCCGCCGACAGTTTCGAAGCGTTCGAGATCTGGGACGCCAGGCTGCACGAATTGATGGCCACGGCCACCCACAATCTCTTCATCGAAAAGGTATTCGCGCTGATGACGGCGGCGCGGTCGCAGGCGACCTGGGGCGCCTTGAAGCGCAAGAGCCTGACGCCAGAGCGGCGCGCGTCCTATCAGGTGGAGCACCGCGAGATCGTCGACGCGCTGCATGACCGCGACGCCGAGCGCGCCATGGAGGCCGTGCGGCGGCATCTGCTGCACGTCAGGGATAATTTGCTGGGATAGGGGCTGCAGCGTCTGCAAGCCCTGGCACGGGCTCTGCGGCTGCTACGGGATCGATGGCCGGCGGCAAGGCCGGCCGGCGTCGGACAACCGGTTCAGGACTGCCCGCGCAGCCTGGCCAGTTCGGCGGATAGTTCGGCCACCAGGGCCTGGGCGCGCGCCAGCGGGTCGTGTTCCCCAGCCGGGATGTCGGCGGGCGCGGCGGGGGACTGCAGCCGGGGCTGCACGCTTTCATGTCCCATGCTGACGTCCACGTCGAACACCAGTTGTTCGGCGCGGTGCCAGGTCGTGAACCATTCCAGCGGCCGGCCATGCTGGTCCATGCCCTGGCCTTGCAGCATCAGCAGGGGCGTGCCGGTTTGCGTACCCAGCAATTCCGCCAGCGTCCGGTCGGCGGCGACTGCCCGGATCTGATTGCGCCCGGCGCCGGGACGCAGGCCGAAGCGCCGCGTCAGCACGCCGTGCAGGGACGCGTCGGTCAGATCGTCGGCGCGCAGGCCGGGCACGGCGGCGACGGGCAGCCAGGTGCGCACGTAGGCCAGCGGCGCGTCGGCCACATGGCGCAGGCGTTCCAGCATCAGCAACTGCGTGGTGCCGAAGAAGGCCGCCACGTCGGCGGGCGGCTCGGCGCGCGCGAACGCCAGCACGCGGGTCTGCAAGGCCACGCCGGACTGCGCGAATTGCTCGTACAGGCCGGTGGAGCGCTGCACCAGCCGGCGGTGCTCCTGCGGTGCAGCCACGCTGGCGGGGCGCCCGGTTTCGCGCTGGATCAGGCCTTCGGTGGCCAGGGCCGCCAGCGCCTGGCGCACCACGCTGCGCGCCACGCCAAAGCGGTCGCACAACGCTGCCTCGCTGGGCAGCACGGCGCCGGCCGCGAGCTTGTTCGTGCGGATGTATCCGCGCAGCAGGGTCGCCACCTGGGCGTGCAGCGGGATATCGCCGGAGCGGTCAAGTACGGGCAATGCGTCGTGCGTGGCGGGCGCCATGGGAATCAACCTCCGGTTTGTGCCCGCGCAGTTTCCCACACATGCGTCCAGCCCGGGGCCAGATGCGCGGCGCGCTCGGCGGCCAGGATCAGGCTGTCCTCGCGGGCGATACCCTTGCCGGCGATGTCGAAGGCGGTGCCGTGGTCCACGGACACGCGCACGACCGGCAGGCCCACCGTGATGTTCACGCCGTCGTCGCCATACACCGCCTTGAAGGGCGCGTGGCCCTGGTCGTGGTAACAGGCGATCACGAACTTCCACTTGCCGCGCACGGCTTGCGGGAACAGCGCGTCGGCCGGGATGGGGCCGGCGGCCAGGATGCCGGCGGCATTGGCTTCGGCCACGGCGGGCGCCAGGATGTCGGCGTCTTCGCTGCCGAAGATGCCGTTTTCGCCGGCATGCGGATTCAGGCCCGATACGGCCACCGGCTGGTCGCCGCGGCCCAGCGCCTGGGCGAACGAACCGGCCAGTCGCAGCACCGCGCGCATGCGCGCCGGGGTCAGGTCTTCGATGGCCTGGCGCAGCGACACGTGGGTGGTGGCGTGGAAAATGTAGAGGTCGCCGGCCGACAGCACCAGCGAGAAGGTCTTGACGCCGAACTCGTGCGCCAGCAGCTCGGTGTGGCCGGGCCACTTGTGGCCGGCGGCATGCATGGCGGCTTTGTTGAGCGGGGCGGTGACGATGCCGTCGACCTCGCCGGCGCGCGCCAGAGCGCAGGCCGTGGTGACGAAGCGTACCGAGCCGTCGCCCGCGTCCGCGCTGATCTCGCCCAGCTTCACATGGGCCAGCGAGGGGCCGGCTTGCAGCACTTCGATGGTGCCAGGAGTGTTGGCGCAGTCGGCCGCGCGCTCCAGCTTGCGCACGATAGCGGGGTCGCCGCCCAGGCTGCGCACGGCATTGGCCATCACGTCCACGTCGCCGACCACCAGCAGGCGGGCCTTCTGGCGCAGTTCATCATGGCCCATCAGCATCTTGGCGGTGATTTCCGGTCCGATGCCCGCCACGTCGCCCAGGGTTACGGCCAGCAGGGGCAGCTTGCCCGATTGGGGTTGTGTCATCGCTTGAATCTCCTGTCGCGGATCGCGCGCACCGCGCGAACCAGTACATCTTCGGTGCCAAAGCCGCCGGCCTTGGTCACCACGGGCAGGCCGGCGGCCGTGCCTCCGGTCAGCGTGCCCAGGGGCACGCCGCCCATCACTTCATCCACCAGCGCAATGCCGCGGGCGCCTAGCGCCACCAGCACGCTGCGCGCGCCGTCGCCGCCGGTGGCGACCACGCCGGCCGCGTTGGCGCTGGCGATCAATTGCGCGGCCAGGCTGCCCAGGCGCGCGGCGACGGTCTCGGAATCCAGACCGTCCAGTTGGCCCTCAGGCGCCAGCAGCAGCACCGTACCGGCCTGCGCGGGGGCTTGCGCGTGCGCCTGCAGCAGCGGCTGGCTCCAGGCCTGCCATGCGGCGTCGTCGGCCAATTGGGCCAGCGAGGGCGTCCAGGTGTCCGCGCCCGAGGCTTGCAGCGCGGCGGCTTGCGCCCGCGCCGCGCTGTGCTGCGAGGTCACCACCACCACGACCGGCGCGGTCTGGTCGGCGCCGGCCCAGACCCGGGCCAGCGGCACGGCCAGGCCGCCCGCGCCCACGGGCAGGGCGTGCACGCCAAGCAGGCCGATGGCGCGCGCCAGGCGCTCCAAGTCGACTTCAGTGGCGGCATCGACCACCACGGTCTTGCCTGCCTGGCGGATGCGCGCAGCCAGCGCTTGCGGCGTGTCGTCTTCCTGCGCCGCGACGTGCGCGCAACCGAGCAGGGTGGGGATATGGCTTTCGGTCACGGGGGTCACCGGATCGGTGGCCGCCGAGGTCTCGGTGACCGGCTTGCCGTTGACGTAGAGCACGCCTTGTTCGACGGTGCGGCCGGTGGCCGGAAAGGCCGGGCAGATCACCGCGATGGTGTCCGGGCCCCAAGCCTCGCGCGCCGCGTCGATCTCGGCCTTGAAGGCGCCGCGCAAGGTGGAGTCAACTTTCTTGTACAGGCGCGTGACGCCGGCCGCGCGCAGGCGCCGCACGTTCTGCCAGACGACTTCGGCCGCGTCGACGGCCGAAAGGGGGCGGCTGTTGGTCGTGACCGCCAACACTTCCACGCCGGCGGCGCCCGGACCCGACAGCGCCTGGTCGGCGCCGCCGATGGACAGGTGCGTGCTCCAGCCGGCGCGCACGAACTGCACCGCCGTGTCGCCGGAACCGGTCAGGTCATCGGCGACGATGGCGATGGCGGGATTCAAAGCGCTTCTCCGCGCGCTTCGCGCAGGGCGGGCGCGACCGTGGGGTCGGCGTCCTCGGACTTGAGCTCGCCGGCGCGCTTGAGGAAGTACGAGGCCAGCATCGGGGCCAGGATCGAGCTGATCAGCACGCAGGCAGCGACCTGCGCGGTGGCGGTCGACACGTATTGCTGGAAGTTGGGATCGGCTGCCGCCACGACCGCGGGAGTGGCGATGGCGTTGCCGGCGGTGGTGCCGGCCGCGAAGCCCAGGCCGCTCTTGCCGCCGCGCTTCAGGATGTAGCGATAGCCCAGGTAGACCAGGCCGCCAGTGATGGGGCTGATGATCAGGCCCAGGATCAGGCCGCTGATGCCGCCCGAAACCACGGCGCCCAGGTTGATGCCGGTACCCAGCGCGAAGGCGAAGAACGGGATGACGATGTTGGGCACGGGCTTGAGCACGTCGCGCCACTTGGGATCCAGGTTGCCGACCACCACGCCCAGCAGGAACGGCACCAGCGCCGCCACCAGGGCGATCATGGGGATGTCGGCCAGTCCCGAGGCGCCCAGGAACAGCAGGCTGAAGAAGGGGCCGTCGTTGACCGCGCTGGCCACATAGGCGCCGCGGTCGCGGGCGTCGCCGTACTGGCCGGTATAGGCCAGCCACAGGCCGCCGTTGCTGTTGTCGAAGGCCGCCAGCAGCGCCAGGATGGAGACGCCGAGCACGCCGTCCAGGCCGACATAGCTGCCCAGGATGATGATGAGGGTGGCGGGCACCAGCGTCTTCATCAACAGGATGGTGCCGGCGGTGGCCAGGATGGGGCCGCCCGTGCGCGCATTGACCTGAGTGCCGGTGGCGAAGATCAGCAGCGCGATCAGGGGCAGGGCGCTGTTCTTGAACAGCGCCGTGGTGAAGCCGCCGATCGCCAGGGCGTCGGGCGCGAAGGTGCCGATCAGGGAACCCAGGATCAGCGGCACCAGCATCAATCCACCGGGGATTTTCTGCATCGTGCCAAAAAAGGGCGAGCGGGTAGTTTCGGTCGACACTATCGGAGTCTCCAGGACGGTTTTTCTGGGTTGCAGACGTTCGAGCGCGCGTCTGTCAGATGGTTGATCAGGGATGAAAAACCGTAGTGTACACCTGTACGTACAGCATGTACGTACAGGTTTTCCCGCCCAGGAGGGAGTTCCGATTTTAGAAGCGGTAGGCGCCGCTCAGCATGACGGTGCGGCGCGCGCCGTAGAAGCAGTCGCCGCGGTCCAGGCAGACCACTTCATAAGTGCGGTCCGCAATGTTGTTCACGTTCAACGCATAGCGCCAAGGGCCGTTGTCGTAGCTGAGCATGGCGTCGAACAGCGTGACCGCCGGCGTTTCCGGAGCGCCGCCGTCGCGGAACGCCGACAGGTAGCGCACGCCCGCGCCCACCGCGAAGCCAGGCTGGCCGGCCAGCGCGAAGCGGTACTTGCCCCACATGGAGGCCATGTGCTTGGGCTGCGCCTCCAGCTGCGGATCGAGGTCGGTGTAGATGTAGTTGGCGATCACGTCCACGTCCTTGGTGACGCGGCCGCGCAGCTCCAACTCCACGCCGCGGGTGCGGGTCTTGCCGGCCTGCAGTTGGTTGTTCGGGTTGTTCGGATCGTTGGTCTGGCGGTTCTTTTCGCGCAGGTCATAGGCGGCCGCCGTGAACTCGATGTCGGCGTCCTTCGGCATGTACTTGATGCCGGCTTCGACCTGCTTGCCGCGCATGGGCTTCCAGCGCTGGTTGTAGAAGTCGGCGCCGGCGATGGGCGTGAACGATTCGCTGTAGCTGAGGTAGGGCGACCAGCCGTTGCCGGCCGCGTACATCAGGCCGAAGCGCTTGGTGGTGGCCATGTCGGTTTCGCGGTCCTGGCCTTCGGTGGTGCTGTCGGCGCGGTCGCGGCGGATGCCGGCCAGGAAGATCCAGTTTTTGTCGAACTTGATCTGGTCCTGCGCGTAGAAGCCGATCTGCTGCTGGTTGATCTTGGGGTTGTCCGACAGTTCATACTCGGGCGCGTTGCCGTACACGGGGTGGTACAGGTTCAACGGCGAGCCCGCGCCGCCGGCGGTCTGGCTGGTCTCGCGGTAGCGCGAATAGTCCATGCCGAAGATCACCGTGTGCTCGGTGCGGCCCCAGTTCAGCTTGCCTTCCAGGTTCTGGTCGGCCAGCAGGGTGCGCATGCGCGGTTTGTTGACGTAGAAGATGCGGTCGACGGTGGTCTGTTCCGGATCGATGTAGGAATCGCCGCGGCGCGCGCCGTAGACGTTGGGATAGAGCGTCTTGTAGTCGACGCTGCTGACCGTGTTGCGGAAGTTCTGTCGCACTTTCCAAGTGTCGTTGAACTGGTGCTCGAACAGCCAGCCCACGTTGAATTGTTCGGTGTCGTAGGCGTCGAAACCGGGCTCGCTGGCAAAGCGCCGGGTCGGGATGCGGCCGTTGGGATTTTCCTGCACCGAGCCGCTCCACGGCAGGAAGGACTGCGTGGTGCCGGCGCGGTCCTTCTGCCAGGTAGCCTGCAGCGTCAACGAGGTGGCCGCGCTGGGGCGCCAGGTCAAGGACGGCGCCAGCATCAGGCGGTCGTCCGGCGCGTACTGCACCTGGGTGTCGCTGTCGCGCCCCACCGCAATGACGCGGTACAGCCACTGGCCGTCCTCGCTGGCTGGACCCGTGAGGTCGGCCTGGATCTCGCGGCGGTTGTGGTTGCCCAGCACCAAGCCGATCTCGCGCTGCGTTTCTTCCAGCGGGCGTTTGCTGACCAGGTTGACGATGCCGCCGGTGCTGCCCTGTCCGTACAGCATGGAGGAAGGGCCGCGCAGCACTTCCACGCGCTCCATCGCATAAACCTCGGTGCGCGGATTGTTGAAGCTGAAATACTGGCGCAGGCCATCCAGGTACTGCACCGGTTCCACGCCGCGGACGCGCACGTAGTCGGCGCGGTTGTCCACGCCATACGCATTGGGGCGTACGCCGGCCGCATAGTTCATGGTGTCCTGGATGTTCTGCGCGCCCTGGTCCACGATTTGCTCGCGGGGAATCACGGTGATTGCCTGCGGCGTTTCCGACAAAGGCGTGTCGGTCTTGGTCGCGGTGGCGCTGCGCGTGGCGACATAGCCGTCGACTGGGCTGGTCGCGGTTTCGCCGGTGCCGGTGACCTGCACGGCGGGCAGGATGGTGGCGGGTTCGCTGGATGCGGCGGACTGGGCCTGGGCTGTGGCGCCCAGGCAGGCCGCAAGCGCGGCGGCGGTGGGCAACAGGATCAGCGGCCGCGCGCGCCGGGCGGCGGAATGAGAGTGGCGTTTCAATGGATTTCCCCTGCGGCCTGATATCAGCCGATTGCGTATGCAAATGACAACGATAACTATTATTAATTTAGTGGGTCGCGGCTGTCAGGAAATGCATGGGCCGCAGATGTAAAAAAGCCCTGCAAAGCTTGCCGGGCGGTAAGGTGGAAGGGGAAAAACGCCGTGCTATCAGTGGCTTGCGGCCGCATCCGGAAGCGGCGTTGCCGCCACGCGCCTGTTGGCGAGGCGCGACAGATCGGGGTCAGGCGTAGCGCGGCCGGCGGGTGCCGCCTTCACGCCGGCTGGCCTTTTCCGAGACGATATTGTCCTCGGCCATGCGGCGGCCGCGTTGCTCGATGCGGCCGAGAAAATCGCGCAGCAAGGCGACCTCGTCGTCGCTCAGGTCCTGCACCAGCAGGTCATTCAGGTGCGAGACCTCGGGCAGCAGGGCGTCGTAGCGGGCAATGCCTTCGGCCGTCGCTTCCACGCGCACCACGCGGCGGTCCGCGCTGTCGTGCAGGCGGCGCAGCCAGCCTTTCTCGCATAGCGCGCCCAGGGTGCGCGAAGTGCGCGTCAGGTCGAGCTTGGCGGCGGCCGCCAGTTCGGCCGAATTCATGGTGCCGCCCTCGACGGCACAGGCCAGCACACGCCATTCGCGGCGCGTGATGCCAAAGCGTCCTTCGCACAGGCGCAGGAATACCGGATTGGATTGCGACCACGCCTGGTACAGCCGGTACATCAGCATGTCGGCAAGCTGGCGTTGGCCGGGTTCGGGGATGTTCGGCATGGCGTTTCCTCCAGGTGGCGTTGCAGTTCGCGCTGCATATCGTTATGGGCAGTCCTGGATTAGATCAACAAATGCGCGCGTTGCTAAATTCAATTTCCCTATTTGGGTATCGGCCATGCAGTGACAACCATAATCGACAGCGGGCCGCTGTCTCCAGGAGTGGACCATGCGTAGATGGATATCAGGCGCTGCCGCGGCAGTGATACTTGCGGGGGGCGCGCCGCTAGCCGGCGCGCAGCAGGCCCCGCTGGACGGGACGCTGACGGTGGTGGTGGGCTATCCGCCGGGCGGCAGTTCGGACCGCATCGCGCGGCTGGTCGCGGACCGGCTCAAGGACCGGGTCGGCGTGCCTGTGGTGGTCGAGAACAAGACGGGGGCGGGCGGCCGCATCGCGGCGCAAGCCCTGCACGCGGCGCCGGCCAGCCAGAACGTGCTGATGCTGGCGAACCCGGCCGTGATGGTGGTGGCGCCGCTGGTCTACGCCCAACCCGGTTATGACGCGCAGCGCGACTTCAAGCCCGTGTCGCTGGTCAGCAGCTACAAGTTTGCGCTGGCGGTGGCGGCGAATTCGCCGATCCAGGACCTGGCCGGCCTGCGGCAGTGGCTGAAGGCGAACCCCAAGCAGTTCGCCGTGGGCGTGCCGGCCACCGGCAGCCTGCCGCACTTCTTCGCGCTGATGCTGGGCCGCGAACTGGGCCAGGAACCGGAAGTGGTCGGCTACCGCGGATCGGCGCCGCTGATTTCCGAACTGATAGGGGGCATCCTGCCGCAAGGCATAGATACGCTGGACACCTTGCTGCCGCAGCATCGCGCCGGCAAGATCCGCATCCTTGCCGTGTCCGGCGACGCGCGCGATGCCGAACTGAAGGACGTGCCCACCTTCAAAGAGGGCGGGGTGAACCTGGCGGCTGACGGCTGGAACGCGTTCTTCGCGCCAGCCGCGATGCCGCAGGCCAAGGCGGACAGGCTGGGCGCGGACATCGCGGCGGTGTTGCGCGAGCCCGCCATGCAGGAAGCCGTGCGCGCCGCGTACCTGGAGCCGGTGTCGCTGGATGCGCGCGGTACGGCCGACGCCTTGGCCGCCTACCGCAAGCAATGGGAGCCCGTGGTGCGCGCATCCGGCTTCACGGCCACGCAATAGGAGGACGGCGATGAGCGATGTGCAGAACGTGTTGTTCATCATGGCCGACCAGCTGCGGGCGGATCACCTGAGCTGTTATGGCCATCCCTACCTGCAGACGCCCAGCCTGGACGCGTTGGCGGCGCGCGGCGCGCGCTTCGACCGCGCCTTCGTGAACTCGGGCGTGTGCGGACCGTCGCGCATGAGCTACTACACCGGCCGCTACCCCTCGCGCCACGGCGCCACCTGGAACCGCGTGCCGCTGTCGGTCAACGAGATCACGCTGGGCGAGTACCTGGCGGGACAGGGCCGCGAGCTGGCGCTGGCCGGCAAGACCCATATCATTCCCGACAAGGCCGGCATGGAGCGGTTGGCGATCGACGGCAGCTCCGAGCTGGGCGTACTGCTCAGCCGCGGCGGCTTCACCGAACTGGACCGCTACGACGGCCATCACGCGCCGGGCGACGAAAGCGGCTATCCCGCCTTTCTGCGGCGCCACGGCTACAACAGCGCGGACCCCTGGACCGATTATGTGATCGCCGCGGTGGACCCGGGCGGCCAGGTGGTCAGCGGCTGGAACATGCGCAACGCGCATCTGCCCGCGCGCGTGGCCGAGCCGCATTCCGAGACCGCCTACATGACGGACCAGGCGCTGGACTTCATGAAGCGGCGCGGCAGCCAGCCTTGGGTGCTGCATCTGAGCTACGTGAAGCCGCACTGGCCCTACATGGCGCCGGATCCCTATCACAAGCTCTACACCCCGGACCAATGCCTGCCGGTCCGGCGCAATCGGGAAGAACTGGAGACCGCGCACCCGGTGGTGGCTGCCTACCGGCAGCATGAAGAGAGCGTCAGCTTTTCCACCGACGACTGCGTGCGCGTGGTGCGTCCGGCCTACCAGGGCTTGATCCGGCAGTTGGACGATCATCTGGGCCGGCTGTTCGACTACATGGAGGGCGCGGGCCTGATGAAGAACACGCTCATCGTGTTCACTTCGGACCACGGCGACTTCCTTGGCGATCATTGGCTGGGCGAAAAAGAGCTGTTCTACGACACCGCGCAGCGCGTGCCCTTCATCGTCATGGACCCTTCGGCCGCGGCCGACGCCACCCGCGGCCGTGCACTGGACGACATGGTGGAAAGCGTGGATCTGGTGCCCACGGTACTGCGCGCGCTGGGTACGCCCGGGCCAGGCCACCGGCTGGAGGGCCGTGAACTGCAGACCTTGCTGCACGGGCCCGACGCCGCCACGCCATGGCGCGACTGTGTGTATTCCGAGCTGGACTACAGCTTCCGCCAGGCTCGCGTTCTTTGCGGCAAGACCCCGCAGAACGCCCGCGCCTGGTCGGTGCGTACTGACCGCTGGCGCTACGTGTACTGGCTGGATGAGCGCGAACAGCTCTTCGACCTGCAGGCGGATCCCGACGAGTACCAGGACCTGGGCGCGAGCAGCGCGCACGCCGAAACGCGCCAGGCGTTGCGCCAGCGCCTGCTGGAGTGGATGCTGCGCGCCAAGCGCCGTACCACCATCAGCGACGAAGCCGTGGAAAAGGGTACCAACGCCCACAAGCGGGCAGGGGTGTACTTCGGCCAGTGGTAGTCCGGCCAGGGGCGCAAGGCGCTGGCTCGCGTTCCCGGCGAGCCAACGGATTCAGGCCTGGCCCGGCTGCCGGACGGGCGCCGGCGCGGCCTGCTGCGCTGCCGGCTTGAGCTCGCGGCGCAGGATCTTGCCGACATTGGTGCGTGGCAGATCATCGCGGAACTCGATGTAGCGCGGTACTTTGTAGCCGGTCAGCTGCTTGCGGCAATGCGCGATCAGGGTTTCGGCATCCAGCGCGGGATCCTTGCGGATCACGTACAGCTTGACGGCTTCGCCCGAGCGCTCGTCTGGCACGCCCACCGCCGCCACTTCGCGCACGCCCGGATGCAGGGCGGCCACGTCCTCGACCTCGTTGGGATAGACGTTGAAGCCAGACACCAGAATCATGTCCTTCTTGCGGTCCACCAGGAACACGTAACCCTTCTCGTCCACATAGCCGACGTCGCCGGTGCGCAGAAACCCATCCGGATACAGCACCAGCGCGGTTTCGTCGGGCCGTTGCCAATAGCCCTGCGTGACCTGGGGTCCGCGCACGCAGATTTCGCCGGTCTCGCCTATGCCCAGTTCACGGCCTTCGTCGTCGCGGATGGAAATTTCGGTGGACGGCACCGGCAGGCCGATCGATCCGGTGAATTCCTGCACGTCCAGCGGATTGATAGTGACCGCGGGTGAGGTCTCGGTCAGGCCGTAGGCCTGCGCCAGCGAACGGCCAGTGACGGCGCGCCAGCGGTCCGCCACGGAGCGTTGCACCGCCATGCCGCCGCCCATCGTCAGGCGCAGCCGCGAAAAATCCAGGCGTGCGAAATCCGGGTTGTTGAGCAGCGCGTTGAACAGCGTGTTTACGCCCGTGAAGGCCGAGAACGGCACCTTGCGCATTTCCTTGACCAGCCCGGGGATGTCGCGCGGGTTGATGATGAGCAGGTTGCTGGCGCCCATCTTCATGAAGGTCAGGCAGTTCGCCGTCAGCGCGAAGATGTGATACAGCGGCAAGGCCGTCACGATGCATTCCTCGCCTTCGGTCACCAGCGGCCTGACCCAGGCATAGGCCTGGTTCAGGTTGGCCACCAGGTTGCCGTGCGTCAGCATGGCCGCCTTGGCCACGCCGGTGGTGCCGCCGGTGTATTGCAGGCAGGCCAGGTCGCGCTGGTCCAGCGCGACTTCCGTGAAGGGCGCGGCGGCTGCGGCGCGCAGCGCATCGCCCAACCGGACGGCGCCGGGCAGGGACCAGGCGGGCACCATGCGCTTGACGCGGCGGACCACGAAATCCACCAGGCGCCCCTTGAGCGGCCCCAGCAGCTCGCCGATGGACGTCACCACCACGCGCTCGATCGCGGTCCCTCCCAGGGCTTTTTGCACGGTGGCGGCGAAGTTGTCCGCCACGACGATCACGCGGGCGCCCGAGTCGGCCAGCTGGTGCTGGAGTTCATGCGGGGTGTAGAGCGGATTGCAGTTGACCACCACGCAGCCGGCGCGCAGGGCGCCGAACAGGCACACGGGGTACTGCAGCAGGTTGGGCATCATCAGCGCGACGCGGTCGCCGCGGCCCAGGCCGTTGGCGTGCAGCCAGGCGGCGAAGTCGCGCGTCAGCCGGTCCAGCTCGGCATAGCTGAGCGACTTGCCCATGCTGATGTACGAGGTCTTGCCGGCATAGCGCCGGCAGCTCTCGCGCACGACCGAAGCCAGCGTCGTCACGCCGTCCATCTCGATCTCCGCGGGTACGCCCGCGGGATAGCTTTTCTGCCAGATTCGTTCCATTTACCGGATTTCCGTCTAGGGCCTGTACTGCAGGACGCGCCTGGAGCGCTAGCCGCCCAGCAGGGCTTTTTTCAGGGAGGCTTGGGCGGGCTTTTCGCCCAGCCAGACCCGCAGCAGGGCGCGCGCGAATGCGGGGCTGTCGATGCGGCCGCGCAGTTTGCCGTTATCCATGACCGCGACGCCGCGGGCGTCGAAATCCAGGTCTACCACGTCGCCTTCGCGCACCGAGCCGATTTCCGCCATCAGGGCGGACAGGCGGCCGGCCGGCGCTTTCAGCTCGGCCAGTTCCTGCGCGGAGCTATTGTCGCGCAAACCGTCCTGCAGGGCTTCGTCCAGGCTTTTGCTGTCCACGTCGCGCAGCAGGCGCAGGCGCATGCGGCGCGGTTCATCGCTGTTGATCAGCGCGGCTGCATCGCTGGTTTTCGCGGTGGCGTACAGCGCGGCCACGTAGACTTTGACGACGAACTTGGTGCGCACGCCGGCGCCGTTCAGCACCAGCGCGCGGCCGCCCTCCGACAGGCTGTCCGGCACGCGCACGCCGGCGACTTCCAGGTCGGCGGCTTGGGCGGGGGCGCCAGCCAGGCAGGCGGCAAGCATCAGGCTCAGGGCGAGGGTTCGCCCTCCGGGGATACGGCGCATGAGTCTCCTCCAGTGTTCTTTTGTTTGTAGAACTTCTTGTCTGCGATATAGATCGTGCGTTCCACGACGGCGTAGACCACGCCGTCGCGATCCTTGAGTTCCACCGTGTAGGTCCGGGTGGTTTCATGGTCGCGCGCCAGGATCGCGCGGATTTCCGCGATTTCGCCGGGCGCGAGCCGGAAGTCCACGTACAGCGTGGCATACGCCGGCTTGCGGTAGCGGATCGAGGCGGCCTTGTCCCACACGATATGGTCTGCGCCCAGCGCGGACATCAGCATCGTGGGGTGGGCGCCGTCGGTCACGGCGAACAGCGAACCGCCGTACATCGAGCCGACGATATTGCGGGTGCGCCGCAGCAGCGGCAGCTTGATGCGGATATGGTGGAAGTCCGCGGAGACATGCACCACTTTGCCGCCGGTGGCGCGGAACGCCGGATGCAGGTTGAAGCCCACCCGCATCAGGCGCGCCCGCCAGGTCGGCGACAGGTTCTTGAACCAATAGGGCTTCATGTTCCGCGCCGCTCCGTCTACATCGCCTCGAACAGACCGGCCGCGCCCATGCCGGTGCCGATGCACATGGTCACCAGCCCGTACTTGCCGCCCGTGCGGCGCAGGCCGTGGGTGATGGTAGCGGTGCGGATCGCGCCCGTGGCGCCCAGCGGGTGGCCCAGTGCGATCGCGCCGCCCAGTGGGTTCACCTTGGCCGGATCCAGCTTCAGTTCGCGGATGACGGCCAGCGACTGGGCGGCGAAGGCTTCGTTCAGTTCGATCCAGTCCAGCGCGTCCTGGCCGATGCCGGCGCGTTGCAGCACCTTGGGAATCGCTGCCACGGGGCCGATGCCCATGACCTCGGGCGGCACGCCGGCCACGGCGAAGCCGGCAAAGCGCGCCAGCGGGCTGAGGTTGAATTCGCGCAGGATGCGGTCGGACACCAGGATCACGGCGGCGGCGCCGTCGGACATCTGCGAGCTGTTGCCGGCGGTGACGCTGCCGCGCGCGGCGAACACGGGCTTCAGCCGGGCCAGCGCCGCGGCGCTGCTGTCCGGGCGCGGACCCTCGTCCACCTCGACCAGGCGGCGCGTGACGCGCACCGTGCCGCTGGCGTCGCCGGGCTGGCGCGACACCGTTTCATAGGGGGTGATCTCGGCGCGGAAATGGCCGGCGGCGATGGCGGCGCAGGCCTTCTGGTGCGAGGCCAGGGCGAAGGCGTCCTGGTCCTCGCGCGAGACCTTCCAGCGTTCGGCGACCTTCTCGCCGGTCAGGCCCATGCCGAAGGCCATGCCGATGTTTTCCTGGTGTTCGAAGATGGCCGGGTTCATCGACACCTTGTTGCCCATGATCTGCGGCATGGCGCTCATGGATTCGGTGCCGGCGCCTATCATGATGTCGGCTTCGCCGGTGCGGATGCGGGCCGCGGCGTCAGCCACCGCCTGCAGGCCGGAGGCGCAGAAGCGGTTCACGGTGACGCCGGCCACGCTTTGCGGCAGGCCGGCGAGCAACAGGCCGATGCGGGCCACGTTCATGCCCTGTTCGGCTTCCGGCATGGCGCAGCCGGCGATGACGTCGTCGATGCGCGCGGCGTCCAGGCCCGGGACCTGCGCCAGCGCGCCATTGAGCGCGGCCGCCAGCATGTCGTCGGGGCGGGTGGTGATGTAGGCGCCGTTGCGCTTGCCCACCGGCAGGCGCGTGGCGGCGACGATGTAGGCGTCTTGAATCTGCTTGCTCATGTCAGTTCCTCAGGGGCTTGCCGGTGTCCAGGGTGTGGCGGATGCGGGCCTGCGTTTCAGGCGTGCGCAGCAGCGCCACGAATTCCTTGCGTTCCACCGCCAGCAACCATTCCTCGTCGACCTTGGCGCCGGTTTCGACCTCGCCGCCGCACAGGGCAACGGCGGCGCTGCGCGCCACGCGGTAGTCGTGGGCGCTGATCATGCCGCCTTCGCGCATGTTGACCAGCACCATTTCGAAGTTGGCGATGCCGTTGCGGCCGGCGACGGGAATGTCGCGCAGGCGGGGCGGCGGCGTGTAGCCGGCCTCGGCTGCGGCGCGGGCCTGGCCGATGGCGACGTACAGCAGTTCGTCCGGATGGAACACGACGATGTCGTGCTCGCGGGCAAAGCCCGTGGCGATCGCTTCGAGCGCGCTCTTGGCGACCTGCGCCATGGCAATGGTCTGGAACACCGGCTGCAGGTAGGGGAAGACCTCGCCCGGCGTGGCGGTCGTGGCCGCCAGGGCGGCGGCGCGACCGGCGAATTCCTTGCTGCCGCCGCCGGCCGGAATCAGCCCGACGCCGGCTTCCACCAGCCCGACATAGCTTTCCAGCGCCAGCACCCGGTGCGAGGCATGCATCAGGAATTCGCAGCCGCCGCCCAACGCCATGCCCTGCACCGCCGCCACGGTGGGAATCTGCGCGTACTTGAACGACTGCGAGGTGCGCTGGAATTTCTCGACCGTGGCTTCCAGCATGTCCCACTGGCCGGCGGCGCAGGCCTCGGCGACCTGCTGCAGGTTGGCGCCCACTGCGAAGGGCGCGTCATGCCAGATGACCAGGCCGTCGTATTCGCGTTCGGCGCGCGCCACCGCCTGCAGGATGCCTTCCAGCACTTCGGCGCCCAGGGTGTGGTTCTTCGAGGTGACCGAGAGGATGGCCACGCCGGCGTCGGCCTGCGGCAGGTTCCACAGGCGCACGCCTTCGTTTTCCCAGATCGTGACGCCGCGCTCGCTGGCGCCTTCGCCGTAGACGCGCTCGGGGAACAGCTGGCGGCGGTACACCGGCAGCGTCGAGCGCGGGCGCAGCTGGCCGGTGCGCGCCGAGTAGGAGCCTTGCGGCGCATGCACGCCCTGGCGGTCCGGTTCCAGCGCCCAGGCGGGCAGCGGCGCATCGCTCATGGCCTGGCCGGCGGCGATGTCCTCGGCAACGGCGGCGGCGATGGCTTGCCAGCCGGCGGCCTGCCAGGTCTCGAACGGACCTTGGGCCCAGCCGAAGCCCCAGCGCATGGCCAGATCCAGGTCACGGGCGTTGTCGGCCACGTGTTCAAGCTGCACGGCGCTGTAGTGGAAGATGTCGCGGAACAGGCTCCACAGGAACTGGGCCTGGGGGTGGCCGCTGGCGCGCAGCGCGGCAAAGCGCTTACCCGGGTCGCGTTCCTTCAGCAGGGCGGCGACTTCGTCGGCCAGCTTGCCGGCGCCGGGCGCGTAGTCCTGCGCCTTCAGGTCCAGCACCTGGATTTCGCGGCCCTGCTTGCGGTAGACGCCGGCGCCTGTCTTCTGGCCCAGCGCGCCCTTGGCGATCAGGGCCGAGAGCCACTCGGGCAGCTTGAAGTAGCGGTGCCAGGGATCGTCCGGCAGATTCTTTTCCATGGTGCCGACCACGTGGGCCAGCGTGTCCAGGCCGACCACGTCGGCGGTGCGGTAGGTGGCGCTCTTGGGGCGGCCGATCTTCGGCCCGGTCAGCGCGTCGACCTCGTCGAACGCCAGGCCGAGGCGGGCCGTGTGGTGCATCGCTGCCAGGATCGAAAACACGCCGATGCGGTTGGCCACGAAGTTGGGCGTGTCCAGCGCGCGGATCACGCCCTTGCCCAGGGTCGAGGTCAGCCAGGTTTCAAGCTGGTCGAGCACGGCGGGCTGGGTGTGCGAGGTGGCGATGATCTCCACCAGCCGCATGTAGCGGGGCGGATTGAAAAAGTGGATGCCGCAAAAGCGGTCGCGCAGGCCCGCGGGCAGGGCGTTGGCCAGCGCGTCGATCGACAGGCCCGAGGTGTTGGAGGCGATGATGGCGCCAGGGGCCACATGCGGCGCGATGCGCTCGTACAGCGCGGTCTTCCAGTCCATGCGTTCGGCGATGGCCTCGATGACCAGGTCGCAGCTGCGCAGGCGTTCCAGGTCGTCGTCGTAGTTGGCGGGCGTGATGTACGCCAGGCGCGCAGCGCCGGCCAGCGGCGCGGGCTCCAGCTTCTTCAAGCCGGCGATCGCCTTCTTGACCGTGCCGTTGCGGTCGCCTTCGGGGGCGGCCAGGTCGAACAGCGTGACGGGCACGCCGGCATTGGCCAGATGGGCGGCGATCTGCGCGCCCATGACGCCGGCCCCCAGGACGGCGACGTGTTTGACGACGAACTTGCTCAAGGCAGTCTCCTGAAAAAATGCGGATGGCGAGGCGGTCCGGTCGAGGCCGGGCCCCGCCATCCGGGGCGGGTTAGAAGCGGGACGACAGCTGTATGCCCAGGATGTGGGCATTGCTGTCATAGGTGCCCGCGACGCGGCCCTTGGTCAGCTGGCTGCCGGACGTCGTATCGATGTCCGTCTTGCGCAGATAGAGATAGGTATAGCCCACGTCGAGCGTGGTGTCCTTGGTGGCCTGCCACTGCACGCCGGTCGAGAGCCAGTAGCGGTCGTTGTCCGGCAGCGAGGTCGGGCGGTCGGCTTCCTTGTACACGGGCGACTGGTCGAAGGCGACGCCGAACTTCCACTTCCAGTTGGGCGCGAACTTGTAGTTGGCGCCCAGGGCGACGCGCCAACTGTCGCGGAAGTTCAGCGGCAGCTCGTCATCGCGCGCGCCAGGGCCCGAGTTGCGGATCTTCAGGTTGGGGATGCTGCTCCAGCCGGTCCATGAGACGTCGCCCAGCAGCTCCCAGCGTTCGTTCAACTGGTGCGCCGCGCTCAGGATCAGGGTGTCGGGCAGGGACACGGTTGCCTTGGCGTCGAACGACACCGAGTTGCCACGCGGATAGATGCTGGTAATGTCAGTATCGCCCTTGGCCGTGTGCTTGATCTTGGAGCGGTAGGACAGGCCGATGCGGGTGTCTTCCGTCGGTTGCAGCATGAAGCCCACGTTCCAGCCCCAGGCGTCGCCCTTGAGATTCAAGTCGGCGTCGCCAGTGGTGCCCAGCGGCAGGCCTGGAACCGGCAGCACGGTCTTCTTCTTGTAATTGGCGTCGATGTGCTGCCAATTCAAGCCAAAGCCCATGGAGAACTTCTCGTTGACCTTGTAGGCGATCGACGGGTTGACGTTGATCGTCTTGATCTCGAACTTGTTGGAGTGGTACTGGCCCACCCAGCCGTCGTCGTACTCGGTCATCAGGCCGAAGGGCGCGCCCACGCCCAGGCCGATGTACCACTGCTCGTTCAATTGCCAGGAGGCGTACATATTGGGCACCACGCCCAGGTTGCCGGCGTCGCCGCCGTTGCCGCCGGTCGGGCGCGATCCGCCCAGGCCGGTGCCCGGCAGGCCGGGAATGCTGGGGTTGCGGCTGTCGCCGTTGTCGGAAAACTTGAACGACGGCTTGATCAGGTTGACGCCGCCGGACACGTTGAAGCCGGGCAGGTAGGTCATGCCGGCCGGGTTGTAATAGATGATGCTGGCGTTCTCCGGATTCGCCGCAGAGCCCGCATAGGCGTTGCCCAGGCCGCTGGCGTTCTGCTCCAGGAGCTGAAAGCCGGCCGAGTGCGTTGCCGTGGTCGCGCCCAGGCCGACCACGAGGGCCGACAAGGTGCTCAGGGACAATGAACGTCTGCTCATGGTACTGCCTCCTCGTGATGGATAGATGTCTCTATGGCACTGCCGGTCTTGTCGTTCCGGTTTAGGGGGTACAGGTCCTAATCGGCCTCAGCCGGTCTTATATCGCGCAATGCTTTACTGCTCTGGTAATGCAAGGGGCCGCCCGTGAATGGCGCGAACCCCGTTCCGAAAATCACGCCCGCGTCCGCCAGGTCGGCGTCGGCGACGATGCCCGCGTCCACGCGCTGGCGCGTGGCGTCTATCAGCGGCTGGATCAGGCGCTGCGCCAGTCCGGCGGGCGCGCCGGCGGGGCTGGCGCCCTTGGCCGGCTTGCCGTCGCGCCAGATGTAGAAGCCGCGGCCGCTCTTCTTGCCCAGGTCGCCGCGCGCCAGGCGCTCGGCCAGGCAGCGCGGCGGCTCGGCGCCGCCAGCAAGTTCCTCGCCTGCCGCGCGCGCGATGTCCAAGCCCACGGTATCTGCCAGCTCCAGCGGTCCCATCGGCATGCCGAAGGCGACCATGGCCGCGTCCACGG
The DNA here is from genome assembly GCF_000165835.1 of Achromobacter xylosoxidans A8. NCBI lineage: Bacteria > Pseudomonadati > Pseudomonadota > Betaproteobacteria > Burkholderiales > Alcaligenaceae > Achromobacter > Achromobacter xylosoxidans. Next base: position 4,824,250 of record NC_014640.1, on the reverse strand, counting down.
CCTCGGGCGCCAAGCCTTCATCCACGCTGCGCATGGCCTCCAGCATATAGGGCGCCAGCACGGCGTTGACCAGGAAGCCCGGCGCGCTCTTGACCGGCAGCGCCAGCTTGTCGATCTGCCCGACGAAGGCGCAGGCGCGGGCTTGCGCGTCGCCTGCGTCGCCTTCGGCGTGCACCACCTCCACCAGGGGCATCTTGGCCGCGGGATTGAAGAAGTGGATGCCCACCAGACGTTCTGGGTGCGCAAGGCCTGCGCGCAAGGTCTCCAGTGCCAGGCTGGAGGTGTTGGTGGCGAGCAGGGCATCGGCCTTCATGCGCGGTTCCAGCGAACGGTAGAGCGCGCGTTTGGCCTCGGGCTGTTCGCTGATGGCTTCGATGACGATGTCGGCCAGCGGCACGCCGCCGCCCGCCGGGTCGGGCATCAGGCGGTCGAACGCCGCGCGCGCCAGCCGCGGATCCTTCAGGCGGCGCGAGTACAGCTGGGCGGCGCGCTTGATGGCCGGCGCGATGCGCGCCATGTCCTGGTCCTGCAAGGTGACCGTCATGCCCTTGAGCGCGCACCAGGCGGCGATATCGCCGCCCATCACCCCGGCGCCCACCACGTGCACATGGCGCGCGGGCGCGATGCCGGCCTGTTTGCCGTTGGCCTTCAGCCGGTCCTGCAGGCGGAACACCCGCAGCAGGTTGCGGGCGGTGTCGGAGGAAATGATGCGGTCGATCAGCGCGGGCGCCTGCAGGGCGTTGCCGCCGTGTTTTTCCCAGATATCGACGATGGCGGGCGCGGCGGGATAGTGGCCCAGCGGATCCTTGGCGGCGATCTGCTTGCGGGCGCGGCTGGCGACGATGGCCTTGAGCGGCCAGCGGTTGGCCCAGCCGCCGAAGCCGCGCGCGCGGCGCGGCGCCTTGCGCGACAGCACCGTCTGGCGCGCGGCGGCCAGCAGCAGGCGCGGCGGCACGCGCGCGTCGGCAAGACCCAATGCGGCGGCGCGGCGCGCGTCGGCGCCGCGGCCGGTCAGCATCATGTCGAGCGCGGCGGGCGCGCCTATCAGTTGCGGCAGGCGCAGCATGCCGCCCCAGCCGGGGAAAATCCCCAGCATCACTTCGGGCAGCGCGAGCGAGGTGCCGGGCTGGTCCGCCACCAGCCGGTAGCGGCAGGCCAGCGCCAGCTCCAGGCCGCCGCCCAGGCAGTGGCCCTGGATCAGCGCCAGCGTCGGATAGCGCACCGCGGCCAGGCGGTTGAAGAGATTCCAGCCGCGCGCGACCAGCGCGCGCGCCTGTTCCGGCGTGTCCAGGCTGGCGAATTCATTGACGTCGGCGCCCACGATGAAGCCCGTGGCCTTGCCGGACTGGATGATCAACCCCGCGGGCGGGACTGCGTCCAGCGCATCCAGCACCACCGCCAGCTCGCCCATGGTGTCGGCGGACAAGGCATTGACCGCGCTGCCGGCGCGGTCGAAGGTCAGCCACGCCAGGCCGTCGGTATCGCGGTCCAGGCGCCAGTGGGATAGCGTATCCAGTGTCGTCATGGGCGGTCCTCGTCCAGGGTTTCGACCAGCATCGCGCCGCCTTGGCCGCCGCCGATGCAGATGGCCGCCATGCCGCGTCTGGCGCCGCGGCGCTTCAGGGCCGCGAGCAGGTGCAGCACGATGCGGGCGCCGGAAGCGCCCACGGGATGCCCGATGGCGATTGCGCCGCCATCGACGTTGAGCCGGGCCGGATCGAGGTCGCCCCAGGCCGGCGTGCCGAAATGCTCCTGGCAATAGGCATCGTCGCGCCAGGCCGCCAGGCAGCCTAACACCTGGGCGGCGAAGGCCTCGTTGATCTCCCACAAGTCCAGGTCATTGAGGCCCAGGCCGTGGCGTTGCAGGATGGGTGTGGCCGCATGTACCGGACCCAGGCCCATCTGCGCGGGATCGAGGCCGGCCCACTGGCTGTCGACGATGCGGCCCAGCGGCCGCAAGTTCCATTTGCGCACCGCTTCCTCGGAAGCGAGCGTGAGCATGGCGGCGCCGTCCGTCACTTGCGAGCTGTTGCCCGCGGTGATGTTGCCCCAGGGCTTGTCGAACACGGGTTTGAGCTTGGCGAGTTTTTCGGGCGTGGAGTCGTCGCGCACGCCATCGTCGTCGGGATAGAGCTTGCCTTGCGTGTCGATCAGCGGCGAGATCTCGCCCAGCGCGCCGGCCGCGCGGGCCGCCAGCGCGCGCGCATGGCTCTGGGCCGCATAGGCGTCCATCGCCGCGCGGTCGATGCCGAAGCGGGTCGCGACGTTCTCGGCGGTCTGTCCCATGGACAGGCCGACCACCGGGTCCGTCAGGCCCTTGAGCAGGCCGATGACGGGCGCAAGGTTGCGCAGTCGGAAGCGGCCCAATGCCGCGAGCTTGGCGCCCATGCCGCGGGCGGCATACCAACTGGCCAGCCAGCGCACCATCTCGTCCGAGTACAGCACCGGCGCGCGCGACAGGGCATCCGTGCCGCCGGCCAGCACCAGTTCGGAACGGCCGGACTGGATGTTGGCGATGGCGGAATCCAGCGCCTGCATGCCGGATGCGCAATTGCGCATGACGGTCCAGCCCGGCACCTTGTTGCCGCAGCCCAGGCGCAGCGCGATCACGCGGCCGATGTTCACTTCGTCGGGGGACGGCGCGGCGCAGCCCACGATGACCTCGTCCAGGTCCGTGGGCGCATGGGGCTGGCGCAGCAGCAGGGCGCGCCCGGCCTGCACTGCGAGATCGCCGGCGGCGAAGGGGCCTGGGCCGGTGCGCGCCTTCAGGAAAGGCGTGCGGGCGCCGTCGACGACGTAAACCGGTTTGAATGCCATCCGCTGCCTCCTTCAGGCGACCCTGCGTTCGGCCGCGGGGCTGCCCTGGTCCGCGGCGCGCAAGTCAAAGGGAAAATCATCCACTTTCACCACCGTGTCGCGCAAGCGGTTGCGGCGTTTCACCACTGCAAATTCTTCCGGGGTGATGCCGCCGATGGCGAAGGCGGCGTCGGCGATGTCGCGCACATTGGCCTGCGGATTGCCGTCAAGCGCGCCGCGCTTTTCAAGTTCGCGGATCTTGGCTTCGATGGGTTCTGCGTCCAGCGTGGCGGCCAGGGCCAGTTCGATCGCGCCCACGGGTTCGGCTTCGGTAGCCGGCAGATGGCAGCCCGCGGTCAGGCGGTCGCGCGTCGCGCTCGGGTTGATCAGCAGCCGCGCCACGTCCTGCCCCAGTTGGTCGGACGGCAGGGACTGCGTGCGGCCCCAGGGGAAGACCAGGCGGCGCAGGCTCCAGGCCACGAAGCGGTTGGGGTAGTTGTCGAGCACGCCTTCGATGGCTTCCTGCAACTTGTACAGCGCGTCCTGGATCGACCAGTGGGCCAGCGGCGCATCGGCCGCCTGGCGGCCTTCGTCCTCGAAGCGCTTGAGCGTGGCGCTGATCAGGTACATCTGCGACAGCACGTCGCCCAGGCGCGCCGACAGGCGCTCGCGGCGCTTCAGGCTGCCGCCCAGCACCAGCATGGAGGTATCGGCCAGCAGCGCGAAGGCGGCGCTGTAGCGGCTGAGCAGTTGGTAGTAGCGTTTCATGTCGGGTGCGACGTCGGCGTTGACGCCGACGAAGCGCGCACCGGTGAGCGCGGTGCCCAAGGCGCGCAGCTTGTTCTTCGCGACGAAGCCCACGTGGCCCCAGAAGGCGAGGTCGAAATCGTCCAGGCCGCGCTTGCGGTCGGGCGACTGCGCGGCTTGCATTTCAGCCAGCACGTAGGGATGGCAGCGGATCGCGCCCTGGCCGAAGATGATCAGGCTGCGCGTCAGGATGTTGGCGCCTTCGACGGTGATGCCGATGGGAATCTGCTGATAGGCGCGGCCGAGAAAGTTGGACGGTCCCAGGCAGATGCCCTTGCCGCCGATGACGTCCATGCCGTCGTTGACGACCTGGCGCGCGCGCTCGGTCACGTGGTACTTGACGATGGCGGACACGACCGAGGGCTTTTCGCCCAGGTCCACCGCGCCCGCCGTCATGCTGCGCGCGGCGTCCATCATGTAGGTGTTGCCGCCGATGCGCGCCAGCGCTTCTTCCACGCCTTCGAACTTGCCGACGGGTGTGCGGAATTGGCTGCGCACGCGCGCATAGCCGCCTACCGCCCGCGTCGTCAGCTTGGACATGCCGGTGTTGGACGAGGGCAGCGAAATCGAGCGGCCCGCGGCCAGGCATTCCATCAGCATGCGCCAGCCCTGGCCGGCCATGGCCGGGCCGCCGATGATGAAGTCCAGCGGCATGAACACGTCCGTGCCGCGCGTGGGGCCGTTCATGAACATGGCGTTCAGCGGAAAGTGGCGGCGGCCGGTGTCCACGCCGGGATGGTCGTGCGGCACCAGTGCGCAGGTGATGCCCAGGTCTTTCGCGCCGCCCAACAGGCCGTCGGGATCGTACAGGCGGAACGCCAGGCCCAGCAGGGTGCACACGGGCGCCAGCGTGATGTAGCGCTTGTCCCAGGTGACCTTCATGCCTATTACTTCGCGGCCCTGCCATTCGCCCTTGCAGACGATGCCGCTGTCGGGGATGGCGGCGGCGTCGGAGCCGGCCCAGGGACTGGTCAGCGCGAAGGCGGGCACTTCCTCGCCGCGCGCCAGGCGCGGCAGATAGTGGTTCTTCTGTTCGTCGGTGCCGTAATGCAGCAGCAGTTCGGCGGGGCCAAGCGAATTGGGCACCATGACCGACACCGCCAGGGCCGACGAGCGCGTGGACAGCTTGGTCACGATTTCGGAGTGGGCATAGGCCGAGAACCCCAGGCCGCCGTATGCCTTGGGAATGATCATGCCCAGGAAACCCTGGGTCTTCAGGTAGCTCCAGACTTCGGCCGGCAGGTCGTAGCTTTCCTGCGTCACGTGCCAGTCGTTGACCATGCGGCAAGCCTCTTCGGCCTGGACGTCGAGAAAGCGTTGTTCGTCATCGTTCAGGCGCGGGCGAGGATAGGCCAGCAGGCGGCTCCAGTCGGGGCGGCCGCGGAACAATTCGCCTTCCCACCAGACCGTGCCCGCTTCGAGCGCATCGCGCTCGGTGTCCGACATCTGCGGCAGCACCGTGCGGTACAGATTGAAGATCGGAGCGGACAGCAGGGCGCGGCGGATGGGACGCACGCCCAGCACGACCGCGGCCAGCAGCGCGACGATGACCAGGGCGAGGATGACTGCGTTCATTTTCTTGTCTCCGTGGAGGTTCTGTTCCGTCTGCGGGCGCGTCGCGCTCAGGGCACCTGCGGCAGCGGCGCGCGCAGGCCGCCGAGCAGGAAGCTCATGAGGCGCGGCAGCAGCAGGTTCGGGTTATCGGGCTGTTCGGCGTCGTCGATGGTCCAGCCGGTGACCGAGCGCAGCAGGTCGGTGCCGATGATGGCGTACGACGTGGCGCCGAGCATGAACTGGAAGCGCCATACGATCTCGGCGCGAGGCACGTCGGGCAGGGCTGCGAACAATGCGTTGCGGTAGCGCTCAAGTACGTCCGCGTATTCCTCCGCGAACAGCGCGCGGATGAAATCCGAGGGGTCGGTCATGGTGCGTTCAAGCAGGGGCAGGAAGGTGCTGCCGGCCTGGGCGGGATCGGCCGCCAGGCGCAGCAACGTGCCGAAAAAAGCGTCCACGATCTGCGACGGCTTGAGGGGTCTGCCTTCGGCTTGCGCCTCCAGTTCATCCAAAAGGCGCAAACGCTCGCGATTCAGCACTTCCAGGCGCCGTTTGAGCACCGCCTGCACGAGTGACTCCTTGGAGCCGAAGTGGTAATTCACCGACGCCAGATTGACGCCGGCGGCCGTGGTGATCTGGCGCATCGAGGTGCCATCGTGTCCCTGCTGGGCAAACAAGGCCTCGGCGGTGTCCAGGATGGATTCACGGGTGAGGGATGGTCTGATTTCTTGCATAAGGTTGAATTCAAACGTTCGTTTAAAAACAATTATGCGTGAGAGATGGCTGAGACGCGAGCCTCGGCTATCCCCAATAGGGTTTACCACTAGCGGCACGCGCGTCGCACATTCTGGACCGGCCGGATTTTCGCCCGGCTCCACCAGAGGGATGACGAATCTCATGCGTAGGTAGTAGCGATTTCCTAGTGTATGCGCATGATTCTGAGCCATTCGTCCTCGGACTGCCGACCTAGGATGAATGTGGTCTGGAAGGGACGCGCAAAACCCCGCAGTATCAGCGCGAAGACAAGAATCTGTCGCGCCCCTGAATACGCACTGGCTAGCCCGTTCGCCGTACCGGACGGAAGGCCGATAAGCCCTGGCACAGGAGCAGGAGAAATGAAAACCTACAGAGTGGGACTGCTGGTTGACGGGTACGAGCAACCCGGCTGGATGCATGAGATGGTGGATTGGCTCACGCATAGCCAGGATTTTGAAGTCGCTGCTTTGCTGGTGATGAACCTGGAAGGCGGGGATAAGTCTCCTCGCCTGAGTACGCGCGCCCTGTTTGGCGTCTTGTCGCGCCTGGAAGCGCGGTTGTTGCCGGCCAAGCAGCGGCAGGCGCTGGCCTGCCGCGACATGCGCGCAAGCATGCCGCCGGATACGGCCGCCGTCCTGTCGCTGGCGCCTGGCATGCCAGCGGCCGAGGCGCAAAGCCAGGTCGCGGCGCAGGCCCTGGATCTGGTCATCACATTGGGCGCATCGCCGGCCACTCGCGAGCAAATGGCGGGTTGGGCGCGCCTGGGCGTGTGGCAACTGAGTTATTCCGATATTGCGGTGGCGACCAGCCGCTATGCCGGCTTCTGGGAGGTCTTCCAACGCGAGGACCACACCACGGTAAAACTCTGGCGCGTGGGGCCGCGGGAGGATCAGGACGAACTGCTGGACCAGCGCAGTTTCAACACCGAAGTGTTCTGGTTGAAGAATCAGGCGCGCGCGTTCAGCCTGGGAAATTTCATGGTGTACGACGCGTTGCAGGCGCTGGCCCGCGTCAAGCAAGGCGTGGCGCCGCCCGCCATGCAGATCATGAGCGGCCTGCGGCGCGAGGATCCGGTGGAGTGGGATAGCGCCGCATATATTGCGCGCCAGGCATGGTTAATGTCGGATTTGGTTGTGCGGCGCATCATGAAGCGCAATGTGCGCTGGCGGATTGGTATGTTTCCGTCTGCCCGGCAGCAGGCGGTCGTGTCCGAGGCCATGGTGTTGCAGCCGCCCAAGGGCAGATTCTTCGCAGATCCGTTTGTATATACCCAGGATAAAAAGCCATATATATTTTTCGAGGATTACGATTTTACCTCCCGCAAGGGCACGATCTCGGTCGCGACCTACTCGGACGGGGCTTTCCGCCTGCTGGGGACGGCCTTGAACCTACCCTATCATTTGTCGTTCCCGTATATATTCGAGCACGAAGGCGTTACCTACATGGTGCCGGAAACCTGCGGAAATCGCAGTATAGAGCTATGGAAATGCACCGATTTCCCGCTTAAGTGGGAGCTTGATGTAAATCTCATGACTAATATATCCGCCGTCGATACCATTATTTTCAAGCACGGAGAATATTGGTGGTTATTAACAAATATCGACCGGACCGACGGCCAAAGCCATTGCGATGAGCTCTTCGCATTTTTCTCGGATTCGCCGCGCTCGACCGAGTGGACGCCGCATGCCTGCAACCCCATCGTCCGCAACCCCATGCGGGCCCGCAACGCCGGAATCGTTGTGTCGCCTGGCGGAGAGGTGATCCGTTGCGCCCAATACCAAGGCTTCTGCCACTACGGCAAGGGCGTGTCGCTGAACCGGATCGAGGAGTTGTCGCCCTCCACCTACGTGGAAACGGACGGCGAAATCCACTACGCGAGCTTCCTGAGAAAACGCCATGCTTCAATGCACCATTGGCATCATCAGGGCGGCCATACGGTATTTGACTTCGCCTATATGGAGTAAATCGTGCCGGAAACGCAAAAATAAAAATGTTACCTATATTTCGATTACGAGAAAGACGCACGGGCTTGATGTGTCCGCGGAAACATATAGACAGTTGTTGCCTTGATTCCGGAACTTCCAGGCCGCGCCCGGCGGATGCCGCGGCGCGGCTTTTTTATGGCTGTAACAATGGCCTGCCTTAGCCGGAAGCCCGTGCCCGCACTGCATGTTCCATAGGGAAAGCGCAAGCTCCGTATGGGGAATTGCTGGTGAAAACCCTAGCGCCGGAACGGCTGAGGAGCGCGTCTCCTCCGTATTTACGATGATGATTAAGGCTAACGAATGATTTCTGTTTTTGTCGGATTATATCGAGCCGAAACGTCTTGATTTTGACAATTTCGAACCATAAGATGGGTCCATGCCATCCGTTATGTTGGCTACCAAAGTCTCCCAGCCCAAATGCCCCGGGCCAGCTTCATTAGATACTCCGGGATATTGCAGACTCGCACTGCGGGGCTGGAAAAAAAATAGTCTTCAGCACAGCGAAGATCCCTTCTAGGCCCGTCGAAAAACCGGGAGGACACCATGGCCAAGATGGTCCTGATTGAAGCCCATCCGCTCCTGCGGTTGGGGTTGTGGCAGATTCTGAGCAAGTTGGATGATGTGTGGGAAATCGAGGGGATGGGTTTGGCTGACATCTCCAAGGCGGACGGCGTGCACGCGGGCGCCGATCTGCTGATCTACGGATTGCCGGTGGATACCGACGAAGCATGGAGCGCGCTGCATGAAATCCAGCGCGTGCTCACGCCCAAGCGGATTCTGCTGCTGACGGACGTGATGCCCCTGCCCATGCCGGTACAGGGCCTGCCCGGGGCCAGCGTCTACGGTTGCCTGATGAAGACGGCTTCGGTGGAGATTCTTGAAGCGGCCATTCGCCTGGTCATGGCGGGCGGGCAGTGCTTCCCCAGCGAACAGGCATTGCAGGCTCCGGCGCAAGCGGTCTGCGCCTTGCCGGCCAGGGACGCCGACGATGCCGCCGCCAGCAAGGGTTCCATGCCCGTCAGCGCCGGCGCGCAGCTGTTGCAGATCACGCCGCGCCAATACGAAGTGCTGGTGCTGCTGGCGCGCGGTTATCCGATCAAGACCGTCAGCAGGATGTTGAACATTTCGGTGGCCACGGCCAAGACGCATGCGTGCACGCTCTACCAGCGCTTGCATGTCAAGAACAAGGGCGAAGCCGTATACGCGGCGCTGCAGCGTGGCGCGACCTTGGAATGGCATGAACCCAATGGCAGGGATGTGGACGCCGGGCAGCTCTATGGGCGCAAGCTCGGGTAACCAAGGCAGGTTGCGCTGCCTGCCCGGCAGCCTGGGACGTTCGCGTTCCATTGCTGCCGGGAATGCGCATAGCCATCCTGGCTAATTCATACACAGCAGTATCCGCGGTCGCAGTGCTGCTGCATTCCTCCACCAATCATCCTCCTGAACGAGATTCAGCGAACGTAGCCGCTGATAGCATGGGTTGTGTCCGCAAGTCTGGATCGAGAAGGCGAACCACTCCGCCTCGCCATCGCGATCCAGCGCCGCGGACGAGATTCCCGTGAGGTCGGTGACGCCAGCAGCCTGCCGTTGCAGCAATGATGCGCCAGCGTCATGGGAACCGTGTATGGGCCATGCGTCACAAGGTTCCCCCCGGGATGACAACCGTACTGATCGAAGACTACGCTCTGCTCCGTGTCGCGATCCAGCATGTGCTGGAGCGTGCGCGGAACACCGATGACATTCTGGCCATCTCGCCAGCCCAATTGCTCACCATGTCCAGTTCGATCAACCGCCCAGTCGAGTTGCTGGTGATGGGTTGCAGCGGCCTGGCCGAGCAGGACGTTGGCCTCCTGTCCCAGTCGATGGCGTTCTTCATGCCGCGGCTGGTGCTGGTGCTTTACTCGGTGCTGGACCCGGGCGTCATGGCGGCGTGTGCGCGGGCAGGGGTCGCGGGCTACATGCCCAAGGCCTCCAGTCCCGACGCGCTGGCGGCTGCGGTCAGCCTGGTGATGGCGGGCGGCGAATGCTATCCGCAGCCCGCGGCCCGACCTCAGGGCGCATCGCATCCGCCAACCCAGGAACTGAGGGAATTGACGCAACGGCAGGAAGAAATCCTGCAATTGCTGGTACAGGGCAAGACCATGCGGGAGATCGGCCAGCAGGTCGGCATTTCCGTGGCCACGGTAAAAAGCCATGCGCGCACCCTGTACTGGAAGCTCAACGCGCGCAACCAGGCGGAGGCGGCCTACATCGCGGTGCAGATGGGGCTGGTCAGAAGCGGCAATGGCTCGACGCCAGCCAAGCACGATCCCGACGCGTAGGATGGCGCAAGCGCGGAAGTTCCGATGCGGGAACTCCGCCTTCGGACGCGCGCAAGCCATCGACAAGCGCAGCCAGGAAATTGAGCCCCGCAGGGCGTCGATGGGTCAGGCGCGCGATCAGGCGCCTGTGTTTGCGTCGGATTGCGCCGCGCGGGCGGCACGTTTGCCCTTGGCGCCGATGAGGTTCTCGAATTCCTGTTCGGCCGCAGCGAGCACGCTGTCCACATGCAGGTGCGCCTGCGCATACTGGCGCGCCGCAGCGCCCAGCGTTTCGCGGATCTGCGCGTTGTAGCTGAGCTTGCGCACGGCCTCGGCCATGGCGGCGCCGTCTTCGGGCGGGGTCAGCAGGCCGCAGCGCGCCACCACGCCGGCCAGCTCGGTGCCGGGCGACGCGCCGCACACCACGGGCCGGCCGCTGGCCAGCATGCCGGTCAGTTTGGACGGCATCACCAGGTCGGCGGCGCCGGCGCGTTGCGGCAACAGATGGATGTCGGCGGTGTTCAACAGTTCACCGAGGCGTTCGGCTGGCTGCAGGTCCAGGAAGACGACGCGGGCCAGGCCCTCGCATTGCTGTTGCAACGGCGCGCGCTCGGGCCCCTGGCCGCAGAACACGAACCACAGCCGCGTCTCGCGGCCGAGCCTGCGGGCCACGTCGGCCAGGGTCTGCAAGCCTTGCTTGCCGCCCATGTTGCCTGAATACAGCGCGACGATGGCGTCGTCCGGTATGCCCAGTTCGGCCCGATATCGGCCGCCGGCTTGTGGCGCGATCGCATCCACGTCGATCCAGTTCGGCAGCAGCACGGCGCGCCCTGGGTCTACGCCCTTGGCCCGTGCCAGGTCCAGCATGCGATTGGAGATGGTGGAGACGCGGTCGAAGCGGCGCATCAGCCAGCGTTCGGCCCGGAGCACCGTGGCGCGCAGGCCGGCGCCCTTGAGCAGCCCCAGCTCGAACGCGGCGTCGACTTCGTAATCCTGGATGTGCAGCCAGGCGCGGGCTCCGCAAAGCCGCGCGGCCAGCCAGGCGGCGGGCGCGCAGAAGAGCGCGGGTTCCACCACCAGGATGATGTCCGGCCGCCCGGCGGCGGCGCGCAACAGCGACGGCAGGCTGGACAGGGCGAAACTGGCCAGGTGGATCAGGCGCTTGAGGCCGCCCGGACGTCCGGGCACCCAGAGCGGGGCGCGGCGCACGGTGACGCCGCGCAGGATTTCCTTGCGGTAGCGGCCGGCGCGGTAGCCCTCATGCACCTGCCATTGCGGGTAGTAGGGCGGGGCCGTGACCACGCTGACCTCGTGGCCGCGCGCGGCCAGCCATTCGGCCAGCTCGGCGCTGTACTTGCCTATGCCGGTGAGTTCGGGCGCGTAGTTGATGCCGTAGATGAGGATTTTCATGCCGGGCCAGCCTGGCGCGGGCGGATGGGACGGCACGGGTTGCCGTGGCAAATCATGGCGGGCGGCATGTTGCGGAACACCGAACTGCGCGCGCCGATCACGGCTTCGCGTCCCACGGTCACGCCGGGGCCGATGAACACGTCGGTCGCCACCCAGGCGCCGTCCTCGATGCGCACCGCGCGCTCGCGCAAGGGGAATTCAGGCTGCCCCGCATCGTGGTCGGCGGCGCACAGGTAACTGCGCTGCGACACCACGGCGTGGGCGCCGATATGGATGGGGCCCAGGCTGTAGATGACCGCGTCGTCGCCGATCCAGGCGTAGTCGCCGATTTCGACTTTCCACGGATAGGTCACGGTGGCGGTAGGCCGGATCAGCACCTTGCGGCCGACCTGCGCGCCAAAGCAGCGCAACAGCCAGCGGCGAAAGCCATAGGCCACCTGCGGCGACCAGCGGAACAGCGTCGCCTGCACCGTCCACCAGAGCTGCACGGTCAGGGCGGAGCGGCCGCGCTGGCCAGGCGCCAGCGCGAAACGGTCCAGACGTTGCAGGGCGCTCATTTGGCGGCCCCCGCCACGGCGTCGTCGCGCGCGGCGGCAGCGCTGGCCTGCCGCGCCTTCTGGATTTCCTCGGTCTTGATGCGGATCTGCCAGTAGTACATGGCCCGCGCCACCGCGTAGTCATAGCCGGCCTTGCCGTCCAGGAAGCCCAGGCGGAAGACATAGGAATGCAGGAACGAGGTGAGCGCCTTGAACGGCATGGCCTGGAAGATGCGCTTGAGCAGGGCGCGCGCGCCCACATTGGCCTCGCGCGGATCGTTCATCAGGCCCTTGGTGCGCAGGTTCGCTTCCCAGTCGGAATAGCGGTTGTGCTTGTCGAAGTAGTGAAACAGCGAATCATGGTCGTTGTGCACCATGCGCTGGCGCAGGGCGAAGGTCTCGCCTTCCACCTGCGGCTGATAGTGGCCTTCCACTTCCCACATGTGAGCCACGTCCAGGTCATCGTAGTCCAGGAAGCGCGAGCGGTCGCGGGCCAGCAGCGCAAGCTTGTAGACGCGGTGTCCGTGCTCCAGCTTCTTGCCGCAGAACACGTAGTCGAACGGCACGAAGGCGCCGCCCGTGCCCGCCGCGAAGCGCGGCAGGACTTCGCGGATCTCGGCGGCCAGGCCCGGCGTCATCTCTTCGTCCGCGTCCACGTAGAGCACCACGGGATGCGAGAACGGCAGCTGCTCCAGGCACCACTGCTTCTTCTTGGGATACTTGCCGTTCCACTGGAAATTCGAGACCTTGGCGCCCAGCGCCGTCGCCATCGCGCAGGTGGCGTCGGTACTGTTGGAGTCCACCACGAAAACCTCGTCGAATTCGACCAGCGCCTTCAGGCATTTGTTGATGTTGCGTTCCTCGTTCTTCGTCATGACGACGACCGATACCGGTATCTTCTGCATGATGCTGTCCTGTTCAGGGCGTGCCGCGCTGCATCAGCGGGCGGAAGAGGGCGATGACGTTGCGGCAATGCCGTTCCAGGGAAAAGGCGTCGGCGCGTTCGGGCCCCTGGACCGCAAGCCTCTCGCGCATCTCCGCGTCGTAGGCCAGGCGGCGAACCGCCTCGGCCAGGGCGGCTGCGTCGCCCACCGGAACCAGCAAACCATAGCGGCCGGAATCCAGGATTTCGGCGGGGCCATGCGGACAGTCGGTGGAAATGACCGGCACGCCCAGGCATAGCGCTTCCACCAGCACATTGCCGAAGCTCTCGCGCAGGGAAGTCAGGGCGAAGGCGCCGGCGCCCGCGATCACTGGAAACGGATTGTCGATATGGCCGGCCAGGGTGACCGGGGTGCGGGAGCCGCTTTCATCGATGCGTTTCTGCAGGGCGGCGTGCTCGGACCCTTCGCCCAGGATGGTGAAGCGGATCCCGGGGTCGTCCAGCAGCGTGGCCGCGTCTATCAGCGTCGCATAGTCCTTCACCGCTTCGAGCCGGCCCACGGCCACCACATGGTAGGGCGCGGATTGCAAGGCTTCGTCCGCGCCGCGGCCGCCCTGCGCGCGGACATTGTCCAGCGGCACGCCGTTGTAGATGGTGTGGACCTTGCCGCGCAGCGGCGGAAACATGCTGACCAGGTCTTCCTTGACGCCGCGCGATACGCCGACCACCGCATCGTGGCGGCGGTAGGTCTGGCTGACCAGCCAGCATTTCAGGCGCCGCATGCGCGAGGCGCCGTAATGGATGGCGGGGCTGCTGTGCTCGAAGGCGACCGTGCTGAACTTGCCGCGCAGCAGCTTCTTGGCCACGATGACCAGCATATTGCACAAGAGGCCGTGCGAGCAGACGATGGCGGGCTTGTCGCGCCGGATCTGCCGGAGCAGCTTGAAGAAGGCCACGGGCAGCATCAGCCGCAGCGCGGCGGGAGATTCGTTGACAGGCAGGGCTCGGGTGACTTTGGGGTTGGCTACGGGGTATTCGCGGATGCGCGAGCGCAGCAGGAACAAGGCGGAATCCACCCCTTGTTCCGGCAAGGCATCCACGATGAAAGCGACACATCTTCCTACGCCGCCGTGCAGGTCTGGCGCAACAAACAAGACATCAGGCATGTGGGATCACTCGAGTTGGCGTCCGGCGCGCAACGTCCGGACGGTGGCTGGGGGCGGATGTCGTTCCTTGTTCTGGCACGGGCATGAGCTGGGCATTGCGCATGAGCGACAGGCAATAGCACAGCAGGAAGCCGGTGAAGGCGGTCTTGGGCGCGTAGGCCAGGCCGCCGGAAAGCGAGTCGATGAAGATGTAGATGGGAGCGGTGGCCAGCAGGTAGCGCCGGTGCAGCTCCAGGCCCGGATGCGCATATCGTCGCAGCAGGGTCAGCAGCAGGATGAGCACGGGCGGCAGCATGATCATGATGGTCCCGACCACGCCGAACTTCATCAGATAAAAGGCCCAGGAGTTGTGGGCGAAGGTGCTTAGCTCGAAGCCGTTCTCGCCCATGACCCAGCTGCGAAAGCCCGCGCCCTTGCCGAACACCGGGCTTTCGGCGAAGAAGTCCATCTGCCCCTGCATTTCCTGGACGCGCGCGCCATAGCTGGAGTCTTCGTCCAGGCGCTCGACGCTGAAGATGCGATTGGTCAAAACGTCCAGGTAGCCGATGCTGGCGAACACCAGCACGCCGGCGACCGCGGCGGGCGCGAAGACCAGGACGGCGCGCCGCCGGATTTCGGGGCCCGCGCCCAGCAGCACGGCGATGATTACCGAGATCGCCAGCTGCAGGTATTGGCTGCGGTTCAGTGAAAACACCAGGGCCAGCAGCATGTAGACGGTCAGCGCGTAGGCCTTGGGTCCGGAAACATTGAGGGTGCGCCGGAAGTACAGCAGCGACACCACGCCGAACGGAATGGCCCAGACGCCCAGCCGCACGTTGCGCAGCGGATTCGCCACGCTGAAGCCCTGCAGCTGCTCGGCCAGCATCAGGGTGGCGACGGCCAGGCAAGACGCCACGATGTATTTCTGCAGCACCGCATAGGCTGCCGGGCTGTCGATGTCCTTGTAGCAAAGAAAGGGCGTGCACAGGAAATAGAACACGATGCGCAGGTCGCGCGCCACGTCGCCGGTCTCGATGCCCGGGTGGTGTAGCGATACCAGCAGCAGGTAGATCACCGACAGGGCCTGGATACCCAGCAGCATGCCCAGCGGGCCGCGGGGAAGCGCATAGGCCGCGGGGTCCGCGAGCCGCAGCGCCTTGACCACCAGCATGGCGACGAACAGGAAATCGAAGGGCGACAGCTTGAAGCTGCCGACCCCCAGGACGAAGCGGTCGTCGTTCAGGGCCAGCGCCGTGAAGGCGAACAGGCCCAGCAGATGCAAGGTGGAAAGGCGGCGGTGCGTGCTCATTGCGGCTCTTCTCTGTTTGGACGGGCGCTAGTGCGAAGCCCAGTCGTCGCGTCCGAATATCTTGGTGGTCAGCTTTTCGAACAGATAGGACAGGTCTCCTTGGCGCGCATGCGCGGCCACCTTGGACGCGCGGCAGGACAGCTCGAACAGCTTGCCCAGGCCCGGTTCCGTGCGGCGGATGCGCGTGACGATCTGCTCGCGCTCCTCCAGCAGCACGTCCTGCATCAGCGCCGTCTTGGTTTCGTCATGGGCGGTGTACACGCCCATGGCGTCCGGCACGATCAGGTTCTTGCCTTCGCGCAGCAACCGGCTCCAGAGTTCCAGGTCCATGCAGTAGCGCATGCTCTCCTGCAGCAGTCCGTACTTCTGCAACAGGTCGCGGCGGAAGATCGCCGACTGGTTCGGGATGGACGCCTTCACCACCGTAAGCGTGCCGCGGTTGACCGGGGTGTAATGGATCTTGCGGAAGATCTTGTTGTCGGCGTCGGCGACGAACAGATTGCCGCTGACGATAGGCGCGCGTCCCTTGGACGCCGCGGCGCCCAGCTTGCGCAAGGCGCCGGGGAAGTACAGGT
Source organism: Achromobacter xylosoxidans A8 (assembly GCF_000165835.1). Lineage (NCBI taxonomy): Bacteria > Pseudomonadati > Pseudomonadota > Betaproteobacteria > Burkholderiales > Alcaligenaceae > Achromobacter > Achromobacter xylosoxidans. The sequence continues at coordinate 4,808,194 of NC_014640.1, read as the reverse complement.
CGTCGGAGTTCTGCCAGCCGACGTAATCGCCGGTGGCGCGTTCGAAGCCCTTGTTGATGGCATGCGACTGGCCGCGGTCCGGCGTGCTTTCCCAATAGGTCAGATAGCGCTCGTACTTGCGGATGATGTCCACGCTGCCGTCGGTGGAGCCGCCGTCGATGATGATGTACTCCAGCCGCGGATAGCCCTGGTTCAGCACGGACAGGATGGTGCGTTCCAGGAAGCGGGCCTGGTTGAACGAGGGGGTCACGATGGTCACTTTCGGCAACAGGCTGCCGGCAATCGGCGCCGGCGGCCGCAACTCGCGGACGAAGTCGATGAGCTGACGTGAATACTCGTTATGACGCTTGCGCATGTAGGACCTCAGCATGTGAGTTAACGGGTGGCCGCAGGCAAGGCGCCCGGAAAGTCGGGCCGGGATTGACGGATGGCGAGGGCCACGCCGGCCAGCGTGATCGCCGCGTAGGCCATGCGGCCCCAGGCCGCGGCGTGCTCGCCCGCCGCGTGTACCAAGCCCGCCATGACGCACAGCATCGCCAGGCCGCCCAGGCCGTTCAGGATGGCGACCGCGCGGGAATTGCCGAGCCCGAGCAGCGAGAAGTGCGCGGCGGCGTTCAGGGACAGCAGCCCCGAGGCCACGATGAGCAATCGGAAGGTGCCCAGATGGCCGCTGGCGACGTTGTCCCCCAGCAGCAGGTTCAAGAGCGGATGGCTGACCGCCAGCACTGCCAGCGTGGCGCTGGCCGACAGCACCAGGTTCCACAGCATCATGCGGCGGATCTCGTGTTCGACCGCGCCAGGGTAGGGCGGCGAAACCGACAGGCGGGTGACGCGCGGCATGGCCTTCTGGAAGATGGCGACCGACGCGGTATGGATGATCTGGCCGACCTGCACGCCGACCGTGTAGATCGCGAGCGCCGCCGGCCCCATGAGGCTGCCGACCAGCACCCGGTCCACCGAGCCGAAGGCCAGGGCGCTCAGGCTGTTCAGCCAGGACCAGCGCGAGAACTTGAAGGCGTCCATCATGGCGCCGCGGTCGCGCACCGGGCGCACCAGGATGCGGCCATAGGCGCGCGCGAACACGCGCATCTTCACGCTGCCCGCAACCAGCAGTCCCAGCGCCTGCGCCAGTCCAGTCCAGGTCGGCGAGGCCGTCAGCCAGGCCGTGGCGCAGGCCAGCGCCATGGTGCCGGTGCGGCTGAAGACTTCGCATAGCGCCGTGGCGCGGAAGTCCTCGCGGCCCTTCAGGCAGCCTGAGAACAGCTGGTCATATTGCTGCGTCAGGTAGATGGCCAGCGCGGGCATGGCCAGCATGGTCACTGCCACGCCGCCGAAGGTCGCCTCTGGCCAGCCCAGGCCCACGACGCCCCACAGCAGCACCGCGGCCAGGGTCACGACCGCCAGCGCGCAGCCGATCAGCGACATGCTCACGCCGGCTGCGCGATAGGCGCCGCCCGGCTCGTGCATGCGCTCGGACACCAGCTTGGTCGCGGTCACGGCAGCGCCCAGGTTGGCGGCGTTGCCGAAGCCGGCCAGGGCGATGATCATGGAGTACTGGCCGAAGCCCACGGTCCCCAGCTGCCGGAACAGGATGGGCAGGGCCACCAGCGCCGCGACCGGGCCGATGCCATACTCCACCAGCCCCCAGAAGGAGGCATTGCCGGCGACATGTTTCCTGAGGAATCCGAGCATGGCTGGGGCCTGTAGGCATAAGGGTTCTGGCGAGGCCGTCAGGCCACGGGCAGCGCATGCTGGGTGCGTTCACGCAGGAAATGCCCGTAGGCCAGCGTGATGCCATGCGTCAGCGAGATCTCCGGTTTCCAGCCCAGCGCCTGCACGCGGGCCGAGTCCATCAGCTTGCGCGGCGTGCCGTCGGGCTTGCTGCTGTCGTAGACGATATTGCCTTCGTAGCCGACGACGCGGGCCACCAGCCTGGCCAGGTCGGCGATCGAGATGTCCTGCCCGGCGCCGATGTTGTACATGCCTTCCGCTTGCGGATGCTCCATCAGCATGACGCAGGCCTGGGCCAGGTCGTCCACGTACAGGAACTCGCGCAGCGGCGCGCCGGTGCCCCAGATCGACACGCTTTCCTGGCCGGCTTCCCGGCCTTCGTGGAACTTGCGGATCAGCGCGGGCAGCACATGGCTGCTTTGCAGGTCGTAGTTGTCATGCTGGCCATACAGATTGGTCGGCATGGCGCAGATGAAGCGCGCGCCGAACTCGCGCTGGTAGGCCTCGCACAGCTTCAGCCCTGCGATCTTGGCGATGGCGTAAGGCTCGTTGGTGGCTTCCAGCGGCCCCGTCAGCAAGGCGTCCTCGCGGATCGGTTGCGGAGCTTCGCGCGGGTAGATGCATGACGAACCCAGAAACAGCAGCTTGCGCACTCCGGCCGCATAGGCGGCGCGGATCACGTTGCACTGGATCATCAGGTTCTTGTACAGGAACTCCACCGGATGCGTCTGGTTGGCCAGGATGCCCCCGACCTTGGCCGCGGCCAGGTACACCACGTCGACTGGCGTGGTCGAGAAGAAGCGGTTGACCTGGTTCTGGTTCTCCAGATCCAGCTCGTCCCGGCCGCGGGTCAGCACGTTGCGGTAGCCGCGGCGCTGCAGTTCGCGGGTGATCGCGGCGCCCACCATGCCGCGATGGCCCGCGACGAAGACGCGTTGCTCCAGGTTCGTCATGTCGTGCTACTCCTTGTAGGCGTAGATTTCGTAGCCGTTCTGCTCGACCAGGGCATCGCGCCGCGCGTCGCGCAGATCGCTTTCGACCATTTCCTTGACCAGTTGCGCGAACGAGGTGCGGGGCGACCATCCCAGCTTTTCGCGCGCCTTGGTCGGATCGCCCAGCAGGGTTTCCACTTCCGTCGGACGGAAGTAGCGCGGATCGACCCGGACGATGACCTGGCCCGGCTTGATGTCATGCACCGGCGAGAACAGCACGGTGGCGGTCTCTTCCAGGCCTTCGCCTTCCCAGGCCAGCAGGATGCCCAGCTCGCGCGCCGCCGTATTGATGAATTCGCGCACGCTGTACTGCATGCCGGTGGCGATGACGTAGTCCTCGGGCGTGTCCTGTTGCAGCATCAGCCACTGCATTTCGACGTAGTCGCGGGCATGGCCCCAGTCGCGCAGCGCGGACAGGTTGCCCAGGTACAGGCATTCCTGCAGGCCGAGCACGATGCGGGCCAGGCCGCGGGTGATCTTGCGCGTGACGAAGGTCTCGCCGCGCTTGGGCGATTCGTGGTTGAACAGGATGCCGTTGCAGGCATACATGCCATAGGCTTCGCGGTAGTTCACGCTGATCCAGTAGGCATACAGCTTGGCCGCCGCGTACGGGCTGCGCGGGTAGAACGGCGTGGTTTCCTTCTGCGGCGTTTCCTGCACCAGGCCATACAGCTCGGAGGTGGAGGCCTGATAGAAACGTGCCTTGTTTTCCAGCTTCAGGATACGGATGGCTTCCAGCAGGCGCAGGGTGCCCAGGCCGTCGGCGTTGGCCGTGTACTCGGGTTCCTCGAACGAGACGCCGACATGGCTTTGGGCGGCCAGGTTGTAGATCTCGTCGGGCTGCACCGACTGCACGATGCGGATCAGGCTGCAAGAGTCGGTCATATCGCCGTGATGCAGCACGAAATTGCGGGGCTGGTCATGCGGATCCTGGTACAGATGGTCGATCCGCGCGGTATTGAACAGCGAAGCGCGCCGCTTGATGCCGTGGACCTCATAGCCCTTGGCCAGCAGAAACTCCGCCAGATAGGCCCCGTCTTGGCCAGTAACGCCGGTAATCAGTGCCCGTTTTGGCATGGTTGTATCCTTAAGACTTAGTGACTGCACGAAAGGAGCCGAAGGCTGCGGTACCAATGTGCAATGAGATTACTGTTGCACCAGCCGCGGAGATATCGGCCAAAAGGTCTAATAAATCAGCCTGTCGATACGGAAAAAAGGACTGGATTGCTTCATCCAAAGCGCCCAGGGCCGCCACCCCCAGCAGGGCCGTCAGTCCGGGACGCCGGTTGACCGAGAAATAGATCAAGGTGGTCAGGAAGGCGTAAGCCGCAAGATGCAGGCGCTTGTCCCCAAAGGCGTCCGACATCTCGGCGGCCAGGCCCGGCAGGTTGCCCACCGTGACCAGCACGGCGAAGAACAGGCCTGCAAAGGGCAGGCAGATCCGCGCCATGCCTGGCCTGAAGAAAGACTCCTTCTCGGAGGCAGGCAAGCGCGCGCGGCGTGGAGGCTCCTCACACTCGGCCATACATGTCCTGGAATCTGACGATGTCGTCCTCGCCCAGGTAGGCCCCCGATTGAACCTCGATGATTTCCAGCGGGATCTTTCCAGGGTTCTCCAGGCTGTGGATCTCGCCCAGGGGGATGTAAGTCGACTGGTTTTCGGTCAGCAGGTACTGCTTGTCGCCGTTGTAGATGCGCGCCGTGCCCGACACCACGATCCAGTGTTCCGCGCGGTGGTGGTGCATCTGCGAGGACAGGCGCGCCCCGGGCTTCACCGTGATGCGCTTGACCTGGTAGCGCGGACCCTGGCCCACCGAGTCATAGGATCCCCAGGGCCGCTGCACCTCGCGGTGATGGTTGAGCTCCGAGCGGTGCTGCGTCTTGAAGATCTCGACCAGCCGCTTGACGTCCTGCGAGCGCGATTTGTGCGCCACCAGTACGGCGTCGGCGGTTTCGATCACGACGATGTCGTCCAGGCCCACCGAGGCGACCAGCCGGCTGGTGGAGTGGATCAGGCAGTTGCGCGAATCCTCCACCATGACGTCGCCGGTGGTGGAGTTGCCTTCCTCCGTCTTCTGGGCGATACCCCAGACCGCGTCCCAGGCGCCGACGTCGCTCCACGAGGCGGCCAGGGGGATAACCACGGCGCTGTCGGTACGCTCCATGATGGCGTAGTCCATGGAATCGCTGGGGCAGGCTTCGAACGACGGTCCGTCCAGGTGGAACAGCGCATTCTCGCCATGGCCGATGGCCACCGCCGCCTGCACCTGTTCCAGCATCTTGGGCGCCAGGCGCGCCATTTCCGAAAGGAACACCGAGGCCTGGAAGGCGAACATGCCGCTGTTCCAGTAATAGCCGCCATCCTCGATGAAACGTTGAGCGACCTCGGGCGAGGGCTTTTCGACGAAGCGGCGCACCCGGCGCGCGGGCGCCATGACGCCGGGTTCGTCCGCCTGGATGTAGCCATAGCCGCTCAGCGGGGCGGTGGGCTTGATCCCGAACGTCACCAGCGCGCCCTGCAGGGCGGCCCGGTAGGCTTCGGCGAAGGCGGCGCGCAGCACCTCGCCGTCTTCCAGCACGTGATCCGAGGGCATGATGAGCATGACCGGATCCTCGCCGTCGCGCATGGCGCGCAGGGTGGCAGCGGCGATGGCTGGCGCCGTGTTGCGGGCGAACGGCTCCAGGATCACTTCCACGTCCTTGATGTCCAGCTCCAGCGCCTGCTCCGCCGCGATGTAGCGGTGCGCGTCGTTGCATACCAGGGTAGGCCGGGCCTCGGCGCCGGCCGAGCCCAGCCGCAGCAGGGTGTTCTGCAGCAGGCTGCGGTCATCGGTCAAACGGATGAACTGCTTCGGCAGCAGTTCGCGCGACAGCGGCCACAGGCGCGAGCCTGAACCGCCGCAGAGTATGACTGCCCGGTACGGGGGAGGGGGGTTGGTCATGGCGCTCACTCCTTGAAGTAGGCCTGGGTGTAGGGGTGCACGCCGGGATCGGCGGCGATGGCCCGGGCAGGCTGCCAGCGGTAGCTGCGGTGCTGGGCCTGGGGCAGGCTGGAAATGTCCAAAGAAAGCTCGGCCTCGTAGGCGAGGACGACGTAATGGGTGGAGCGTCCGGCTTCACCCGCAAAATTGGTGCCGTAGAAGTGCTCGTACACGCCGCGCGGAGTCCAGGCCAGTTCGTTGACCGGGATGCCCAACTCTTCGCGGGCGATGCGGCGCAGCGCGTCGTGCAGGGTCTCGTTCTTGCGGATGCGCCCGCCCGGCACGAACCAGGCGCCCTGGGCCGGAGGATTGGCGCGCAGGCCGGTCAGGTAGCGGCCCGCGGCGTCGCGCAGCAGCAGGTCGATGGAAACCAGCGGCAACATTTCGACCGCCTGGCGGAATTCCGCCTGCGCCAGTACGCCGCCGGCGGCCGCGGCCCGTTGCCGCCCGGATCGTTCGGGCCATCCCAAGGGTCTAGTAGACATTGCGGCCCGTCCATCCCGATACCGCCGTGCGGGCGATGATCTGCAGGTCCATCCTGAACGTCCAGTGCTGGATGTAATAAATGTCGTACTCGATGCGGTCGCTCATCTTGCGCAGCGTGTCCGTCTGTCCGCGCAGGCCGTTGACCTGCGCCCAGCCGGTGATGCCGGGTTTGACGCGGTGGCGCATCATGTAGCGCTGGACCAGGTCCTTGTACATTTCGTTGTGCTCCAGCGCGTGCGGGCGCGGGCCCACCACCGACATGTCGCCCATCAGCACGTTCAGGAATTGGGGCAGCTCGTCCAGGCTGGTGCGCCTGAGGAAGCCGCCGATGCGCGTGATGCGCGCGTCGTTGCGGGTCGCCTGGGTGACCACGCCGTGCTCCTGGTGCACCGTCATGGTGCGGAACTTGTAGACGTGGAAGACCTTGCCGTCCACGCCCAGCCGCGGCTGGGTGAAGAACACCGGGCCGCGCGAGGTCGCCTTGACCAGGAAAGCCACCGTCAGCATGACCGGCGACAGCCCGATCAGCGCGCAGAAGGCAAAGCTGCGGTCGAAAATCTCCTTGGCCCAGCCCCGCACGCCAGCGGCGGGCAGGCTGTTGAGCTGTATCGCGGGCAGGCCCAGGAATTCCCCGATGCGATGCCCCAACAGCTGGATCGACATGACGTCGGGAATCCAGCGGATATCCACCAGGTCGTTGCGCAGGTGATAGAGGACTTCGCGCAGTTCCTGGCCCGCCTCCATCGGCAGCACGATCCAGATCTCGCGGACGGTGTGCTCATGCACGAAGGCATGCAGTTCGTCCAGGTCATGCAGGCGGCGGACTTGCGGCGGCAGGTTTTCATGGGGTTCGGCGTAGATGCCCGCCACTTCGTAGCCCGCGCCGCGATATTGCTCGACGCGGCGCCACAGGTCGTGGCCCAGAGCGCCAAAGCCAACCAGCAGCACGCGCTTGCGGTCCAGCCCGCGGTCGCGCGCGGCGCCCAGCACCGCGTAGACCGCAATGCGTAAGCCGGCCAGCGTCAGCGCCGACATGCCGAACCACGTAGCCGCCCATACGCGGGATATCGCCGCGGTCTGGTGCATGAGAAAACTGATGCAGATGCCCAGCGCGAACACCAGCGCCCACGCTGCCAGGCTGCGCACCACCAGGTCGGTGAGCAGGCGGCCGCGCCAGGAGACATACAGGCGGAAGGCCGGAAAGATGGCAACGACGCCGAGGCCGCACAGATATACAAGGAACAGATGGATTTGCGGAGGATCCGCCAAGGCATCGTCCGAGAATTTCAAGCCGGTGGCAGTCAGGCCGCAGGTGATGACGATCGCGGCATCGAGCAAGCGGTAGAGATAGCTTGCCCCGCTGAATCTAGACGACGTGTCCGTTTGGGACGGGTCCATCGCGCACTCCTGTTCGTGGGGAGCCGCTCTGCGTCGAGCAAAAACCGTGCACTGCCGCAAAGCTTGTGGCTACCGACAAAATCTTATTGAGTGCGCAACGCACCCGAAACCTCCAAACGATGTAGGAGAAGGCTTAGGACATCCGTCGAATGTGCGGGCTTAGGAAAAGAGAGTGGAATGTCGCAACCCGTTACGCATCGGGCTCACTCCAAGCAACGAAGTCATTCACAAGTGGATTTGCCATGACGACATTTTTCGGAACGTTGAGCCGAGGCATAGCAGCTATCGCGCTCGTGTCCTCGCTGGGCGCTTGCGCCTTGTCTCCCGGTATGACCTTTGACGCCAATCAGCTTGCGGATCCGCTGGATCCGAACTCCAAGGCAGTAATCAAGGAAATCACGCCGTCGCTGGTGCTGGAAGACCAGCGCGCGCGCCAGGCATTGCTCGACAACGAAGGCGTCGACAAGCTCTACGGCAAGTCCGGGCCGTACCTGATCGGGCCGGGGGACATCCTCTCGATCGTAGTGTGGGATCACCCTGAACTCGTCCTTCCGACGCAAACCTACGCCATCGGGACAGGGGTCACGGAATTAGCCATTGGGGATA